>JANRJO010000065.1:0-103248 GCA_033763935.1 Bryobacteraceae bacterium | reverse complement strand
TGAACTCCTGCACCGCGTCGACGATCGGCACGTAGGCGATGTTGTTGCCGCCGGCCTGGCCGTTGTTCGGCGCGCCGTCCATCAGGAACTCATTGTTGGACTGGCGGCCGCCGTTCACCGACCACTCCGCGATGGCGCCGTTATCGAACGGACGCTGCCAGATGGCGGCGCCGCGGAACGTCACGCCGGACATCATCGAACCGAGCATGAATGGGTTGCGCGAGTTCAACGGCAACTCCGCCACCTGCGTGGTGTTGACGACACCGACGCGGCTGGCGGTCTGCGTCTCGAGCAAAGCCGCTTCTGCGGTTACGTTGATGGATTCCGTCAACTGGCCGACTTCCAGGTTGACGTTGATACCGACGATCTTGCCGACCTCGAGAATCAGGTTCTCGCGGTTGTAGGACTTGAAGCCCTTCGCCGTGACGACCATCTTGTAGGTGCCCGGACGAAGGAAGGGAATAGTGTACGCACCGGAGTTCTCCGACGTCGCCGTGGTGGATTCGCCGTTGGCGACGTTGGTGACCTGAATGGTGGCGTTGGGTACCGCGGCGCCGGTGGCGTCGTAGATGTACCCGGAGATAGTAGCGCGGAATTCCTGGGCGCTGGCAACCGCAAGGAGCAGGCACAGGAAGGTAATACAAGTTTTTACAACTAGTCGCATTCGACCCCCGTGAAACAGTAGCGAGGAACCGGAGTTTCGGACCTCGTGACCCGGAGTATATATCAGGGGCCGAAAAAAAGAAAGCGGTTGCATCGCTGCAACCGCTTGACGAAAAGAGACTTCCTGGTGCAGTTAAGACCGCCCCGAAGGGCGGCCTCTGCTACCAATTACCAGAGCAGCTTGAAGCCAAGCTGGACCTGGCGGGGATAGCCGTTGCCGATCCACGCGAGGTGGGGGAACAGCGTACCGAAGTTCGGGTTGTTCGGATCGGGCTCGAAGTTGGAGTCGCGGCCGAAGAAGTAGTAGTTGGTGAGGTTGAAGGCCTCGACGCGGAACTGGGCGCGCAGGCGCTCGGTGATGTTGGTCATCTTCGAGAGCGACGCGTCCATATTAAAGAGCTGCTGCTTGCGGATGTTGCCGCTGCGGAACGGGGTGTACCGCGGGGCGAAGTCCGCCGTCATCAACCAAGCGTAGTTGGCCGGGTCGGTGCCGCAGCCGCGGGCAACCGAGAACGCCTGCGGAACCACGCGGCCATCGTTGAACTGGCGCAGCACGCAGGGGTTCCAGCCGATCACCTGGTGACGCTTCCAATCCACTGATCCGGTCCAGTCCCCGCCAACGGTGCGCGGGTCCTTCAACTGGATCACGTTGCCGGCCAGGTTATTGGGCTCGCCCGAGGCAATCTGGCTATAGGTGCTGAACTGCCAGCCGCCGATAAGCTTATCGACAAAGCGGTTGGCGTTCTTGCCGAGCAACTTGCCGCGGCCGAACGGAAGTTCGTACACGGTCGAGAACTTCACGAAGTGCGGCCGGTCATTGAAGTACAGGCCGGACTGCATGACGTTGTTGACGGGGTCGTTGTAGCCCCAGCGCTCCACCATCTTGCTCAGCGTGTAGTTGGCAAGGAGCGTCAGACTGCGTCCCATGCGGACGTTGTAGTTGATCTGCAGCGAGTTGTAGAAGATATCGGACTCGCCGCGGCCGCGTTCCTGCAGGTTCCCGTTGAACTGCGGGAACGGCCGGGACAGTTGGAAGCGCGAAAGTGTGCCGGCGGTGAAGAAACCAGTGCCACGGAAAGCCTCGACGCCCCGGAAGGGGTTCGGGATCTGCTCGTTGCAGAAGTTCGGGTTGCCGCCTTCAAGCAGGCTGCACCTCTGGCGCAGGTCAGAGGGGAGGTTGAAGTCCCGCTCCGTATTCGCGTTTCGAGTGCGGCTGCCGACGTAGGAAAACTCGACGGTGCTGGCCTGTCCAAGCTGATACTGGAAGCCCGCGGAGAACTGGTGCACGTACGGAGTCCGCATGGACGGGTTGTACCAATTGGTGTTCTGGCCCACGAAGGTGCTGTAGCCGAGCGATGAGCCCGACGGCCGGTTGATGCCGCTCGGATAGGGGTTGCTCAGCAGGTTGTTGGAGACCAGCGTGCGACCGTCGTCGAGCGAGTTTACCAGCGGAGTATTCGTCGAGAACCCGGTGGTGATCAAGAAGTCGTTGTTCGGGTTCAGGAAGTAGAGGCCGTAGCCGCCGCGCAGAACCAGCTTGCTGCTCAACTGGTAGGCCGCGCCGATGCGGGGCTGCCAGTTGTTCATGTCATTCTGGCCGACGATACGCGAGTTGCCGTTGACGCCTGCAAACTCGAGACCACCCTTGAGGTTCCGAAGGTTCGGATAGAGGGCGAGCATGTCGGCCGGGATCTGGTTGATGAACGGCGCCGCGGCGTTGGGGTTGAAACCGCGGTTGATGCGGTCGTACTTCTCCTGCGGGGCCTGGTTGAAGTCCCAGCGCAGACCGACGTTCAAGGTCAGCTTGCGGGAGACCTTCCAGTCATCCTGGAAGAACGGCGCAAAGTACCACTGCTGGAAGAACGGATACAGCGGGAAGTTGGAACTGCCGCCGATGCCGCCGATCAGGAAGGAGGCGTACCCGTCGCCCGCAGTCGCTTCGCCCTGGTTGAACAGGCGCTGCGTCCAGCGGGTTTCACCGGTGAAGGACAGAATGTCGCCGGAGTTCTGGTTGATGAAGTGAATGCGGCGAAGGTCCATGCCGAACTTCATCGAGTGGGAACCGACAATCTTGTTCACGCTGCCCATCAGGTTGTAGTTGTTGGTGATGTTGATGCCCTGGCCGCGTCCCAGCGAGGAGTAGCCGTTGATGTTCCAGCGGCCGAAGTAGGCGGGTCCGGGGATCTGGCTGACTAGCGACGCAGGCAGCCCGAGGGACGTAAGGTCGAAGTTCTCGTTGGCGCGGCCGAAGCCCTTCTCGATGAACCTGTTGTGCGAGGCGCGAATATTCAGGACCGTCGTGGGGCTAAGGGTGCTGATCCAGTCCAGCACGTAAGCATCGTTGATGCGCTGGAACGGCTGTTGGCCGTCCTGTCCGGGACCGGCGCAGATGTCGTTCACGCAGCGGTCTTCCGTACGGTCGTTCGAGGCGTGACGGAAGAAGGTGCGGTGCTTGTCGCCGAAGTTCCAGTCGAACTTCAGGATGAGGTTGTAGAAGTCATCCGTTGCGGCGTACGTGGAGTTGATGCGGTTGTTGGTGGCGTATCGGACGCCAGGGGTAGTGGCATTCGGCTCGGGCATGAACCGCGTGACGGCGCGCGCCACGGGGTGAATCATGTTCGCAGGGATGATGTTGCCTGCGAACGGCTGACGAACGGGATTCCCGCTGGCATCGAGCGTCGCGCTATACGGGTTGTAGATGGTGATGGGCTGCCCCTGCGCGGTGACGAGCTTGCTGAAGTCGCCATTGCGCATTTCCATCGACGGGTACGAGTTCTGCAGGATCTGGGGCCACTCCTCGTAGTAGCCTTCGTAGCTGCCCAGGTAGAACAGCTTCACGGCGCCGTCCTTCTTGAGGAGACCAGGGAAGTACACCGGGCCGTCGAACTGCCAGCCGTACTGATCCAGGCGGTGCGCCGCGCGCTCTACGCCGCGGGCATTGTTCTGATAGGTATTGGCGTCCATCCACTTCCGGCGCATGAACTCCCAGCCGGTGAAGTGGTGCTGGCTGCCGCCGCTCTTCAGCACAACGTTGAACACGCCGCCGCCGGTCTTGCCGTACGCCGCGTCGTAAGAGTTCTGCTGGACGCTGAACTCCTGCACCGCGTCGACGATCGGCACGTAGGCGATGTTGTTGCCGCCGGCCTGGCCGTTGTTCGGCGCGCCGTCCATCAGGAACTCATTGTTGGACTGGCGGCCGCCGTTCACCGACCACTCGGCGATGGCGCCGTTATCGAACGGACGCTGCCAGATGGCGGCGCCGCGGAACGTCACGCCGGACATCATCGAACCGAGCATGAAGGGGTTGCGCGAGTTCAACGGCAGTTCGGCCACCTGCGTGGTGTTGACGACACCGACGCGGCTGGCGCTCTGCGTCTCGAGCAACGCCGCTTCCGCGGTCACGTTGATGGATTCCGTCAACTGCCCGACTTCCAGGTTGACGTTGATACCGACGATCTTGCCGACCTCGAGAATCACGTTCTCGCGGTTGTAGGACTTGAAGCCCTTCGCCGTGACGACCATCTTGTAGGTGCCCGGACGAAGGAAGGGAATGGTGTACGCACCCGAGTTCTCCGACGTCGCTGTAGTGCTTTCATTGTTCGCGACGTTGGTGACCTGAATGGTGGCGTTGGGTACCGCGGCGCCCGTGGCGTCGTAGATGTACCCGGAGATAGTGGCACGGAACTCCTGAGCAGTGGCTACAGCGAGGAGCATGCACAGGAGGGTAACGGTGACTTTGACTAGTAGTCGCATCCGACCCCCGTAATTGACTCCCAAGGGGTCTGCTTCGACCCCTCGTAGCTGGAGAGTATATATCAGTTAAGGAAAAATAGAAAGCGATTGCAGGTGCGTGAAGAGAGCACCCGGAGAGCCGGTACTGGTAAGATTTCAGTGCATGAGAAAAGAGACGATTCTGTCCTCTATCCTGGACATTGGCATTGTGCCCGTGGTGCGAGCGGCGAGCGCGGAGGCCGCGGTGCTGGCCATCGAAGCTATTTACAGAGGTGGAATCCGCGCGGCGGAGATCACGATGACGGTGCCCGGGGCGGTGAAGGCGCTCGAAAAGGTGGCCGACCAGTTCGGGGACAAGATCACGCTCGGGGCGGGGACAGTGCTCGATCCGGAGACCGCCCGCGTCTGCATGCTCGCCGGCGCCGAGTTCTTCGTCACGCCGAGCCTGCGCGTATCCACCATCGAAATGTGTAAGCGCTACTCGAAGGTGGTGCTGCCAGGCGCAATGACGCCAACCGAAGTGCTGACAGCGTGGGACGCCGGTGCGGACATCGTCAAGATCTTTCCGGCCGGGAACCTGGGCGGGCCGAAGTACATCAAGGCGCTCAAAGGACCGTTCCCGCAGATTGCCATGTGCCCGACGGGTGGCGTGAACCTCGAGACGGCCGGCGAATTCCTCAAAGCGGGGGCGTGCGCCGTAGCCGTCGGCGGCGAACTGGTCGACCCCAAGCTGATGACGGAGAATCGCTACGACGAGATGGAGGCGCGCGCGCGGCAGTACCTCGAGGTAGTGGCGAAGGCGCGCGCCGAACTATAGGAAGTCGAAGTCGCAGCCTTCGTTGGCTTGGGAAACGTGGTCCAGGAAGAGCTTGCCATAGCCACGCGTGTACTTGGGGGGTGGGGGCGCGAAGGCTTTCAGGCGAGTTGTTAATTCTTCGTCCGGCACGTGTAGCGCCAGCCGGCGGCTGGGAACGTCGAGTTCGACTTCATCGCCGGTCCTCACTGCGGCGAGCGGTCCGCCGGCGGCCGATTCCGGGGCGACGTGCAGGACCACCGTGCCGAAGCTGGTGCCGGACATGCGGGCGTCCGAGATGCGGACGACGTCGGTGACGCCCTGGTCCAGCAACACGCGTGGCATTGGAACTTGGCCCCACTCGGGCATTCCGGGTCCGCCGAGCGGGCCGGCATTCCTGAGAATCAGCACGGAGTTCCGGTCAACGGGCAGGTCCGGCCGGTCGAGTTCCACCAGCATCTGTTCGCGGTTCTCGAACACGTACGCCCGCCCGCGGTGTTGCATCAACTCCGGCGAGGCGGCGGTCTGTTTCAGCACGGCGCCGCAAGGGGCAAGGTTGCCGTAGAGGACAACGGTTCCGCCTTCCGGGTGGAGGGGGCTCGAGAACGCGCGGATGACTTCCCGATTGAAACATTCAGCTCCAGCAATGTTCTCCCCGATCGAACGCCCGCTGACGGTGAGAGCTTCCGCGTGCAGCAGCGCGGCGACTTCTCGCATCACCGCCGGCACGCCGCCCGCGTAAAAGAAGTCCTCCATGAAGAAGCGGCCCGAGGGGCGAATGTCGGCGATGGTGGGCGTGCGGCGCGAGATGCGGTCGAAGTCATTCAGGTGCAGAGGCACTTTCGCCCGGCGGGCCATGGCGAGGAGATGGATCACGGCGTTCGTGGAGCCGCCGATCGCCATGTCCACCGTGATCGCGTTCTCGAACGCCGCGCGGGTGAGGATCTTCGACGGGCGCAGGTCTTCGAGGGCGAGAGCGACAGCCCGGCGCCCGGTCTCTTCCGCCAGGGCAAGGCGGCGGGTGTCGGGCGCAGGAATGGCGGCGGCCCCGGGGAGCGTCATGCCCAGCGCCTCGGCGATGGCGGTCATCGTGGACGCCGTGCCCATCACGTGGCAGTGGCCATGGCTGCGCATCATGCAGCCCTCCACTTCGAGCAGCTCTTCTTCGGTGACGCGGCCGGCACGGTACTGCTCAAAGATCTTGCGGCCGTCGGTGCCGGTGCCGATCGGTTCGCCGCGCCAGTTCCCGGCGAGTGAAGGGCCACCAGGAAGCACGATGGCCGGAACATCGGCGGAGGCCGCGCCCATCAGCACCGCTGGCGTTGTCTTGTCGCAAGCGGCAAGCAGGACGACCGCGTCGAGCGGGTTCGCCACGATCATCTCCTCAATGTCCATGGCCATGAGGTTGCGATAGAGCATCGCCGTGGGCTTCAAGAACTGTTCGCCGAGCGAGATGGTGGGAAACTCGAGGGGAAAGCCTCCCGCTGCGAGCACTCCGCGGCGAACCGCGTTCGCCAGTGTTTTGAAGTGCGCGTGGCAATGGTTGAGCTCGCTCCAGGAGTTCGCGATGCCTATGACCGGTTTGCCCTGGAAGAGCTCGCGCGTGAAGCCTTCCGAGCGAAGGCTGGCGCGCCGCGAGAAGTTGTAGTATTCGCGGCCTTCGAACCACTGCGTGCTGCGGAGGGGCATGTCAGAAGCCTAACGTGAGTTGGGTACCCTCGGTGAGCGGGTTCGAGGTGGGGACGTGGACCTTGCCGTCCCAGAAGTCGGTGATCCAGGCAGATTCCCGTTCTATCCAGGGAGCGAGCGAAGCGTTCGCGCGCAGCAGGCAAAGAAACTCGTATGCTTCGGCCAGGCGGCCGAGCTGGGTGGCGAGGGTGACGGCACGCTGGCCGAGGACAGGATGTCCGCTGGCACGAAAGGTGCGCTCGATGGCCGCGAGAGCGGCGTGATCGGCGGGGGCGCGGAGTAGGTCTTCGGGGTTTTCCGCAGGGGTCTGCGATGGCGGGTTGACGACGGTGGTCAGCGGGCCGAGGTCGAGCGGGGCCTCGGCCCCGGCGACAATGACGAGGTAGGAGTGGCGCGCGCAGTGGGAGCGGAGGGCGGCGAGGTTGCGTTCGAGGTTGTGGGGGAGGTCGAGATTTAAGCGCCATGCGAGGTCGCCGGCGATGCCATGTAGCGACCGGCCGGCGGCGTCAACATAGAGGACGCGCTCGTAGTCGTCGGGATCGTCGATCGGGAAGTCACGCGGCACGCCGGCGAGTCGCGGTTCGAGGGCGATCAACGAGAGCAGCCACTGCCGCAAGCGCCGCACGTCGGACGTCACCAGTTTCTTGTGTCGAAGCGTGCCGGGGATGGCGGCGGGGGCGGCTTCGAAGGCCGCGATGGCGGCGTCGTAATCGAGCACCGGCTGCCACTGCGCGCGGTCGGGCCTCGCGGGGACGGAGTGGGGCGAGGTGAGGAGGATGGTCGCGTCGGCGCCGCGATCGTAGCAGTCCAGCAGAGTTTCGCCGTCGTCAAGGATGTGCCGTTCGCAGGCGAAGGCGGTGGTGGTGGAGACTTGATGGGCAAGCTCTCTGGCAATGCTCCCGTCTTCGGGGGCGTGGCAGAAAACGGCTACGGGCATGCCCTTCTACAATGGCCAGGGGAGGAGCGCGAATGCAAACCAGGAAGCTGTCCAGTTCAGCCGGCACCACTTCGCGCGGGGCAGAACGTCTCCACGAGCCTGGCGCCCTTGGGTGGCTGAAAGCGGAAGACAGCGTCCTCCAAATTGTCTCCCAGGTGTCGCCAATCGAAAGTGTGGCGACGGTACCAGAGCACCCGCGGACTTGCCTGACTCCATTCCCAGCGCCGTATCAGGGAGCGCAGCACGAGGCTGGTCCCCGGGTCAATCCAGAGCCGCTCCGACCAATCGGAGCGGTCGCCCTCCGGACAACGGGTATGGATAACGTGGGTGGTTCGCTTTCTTCCGAACGTATCGATGTTCTCTAGGCCCACGTAAGCGGGCGGCCGTTGAGCCCGCGAGATCAGATCGGGGAAATAGGCGACGAGTCGCGCACGGTGTTGCAGAAACCCTTTGCCGGGTACGGTGAGCCGCTGCTCGCGGCCCTCCCGGTGCAAGGGCTCCTGCTTGTACTCGTTACAGAGATAGAGGTAATGGGTGATGGTCTCGCCATCGCAACCGAGGTGAAAACGGACTTTCGTGGGAGGAGCAGGCGACTGGTAGAGGAAGCGGTGTGGCTCGCAAGCCGCGAGACGAATGGTCTCGATAGGCCGCGTGCGAACAAGGTCGTCCGAGACGCGCTCCTCGACAACCACGTCGAAGGCGGCGGCCAGCGCGTACCGTTCCGCCGTTCGTGCGAGGATGGAACGCGGCTCGACCGGCGCTGCGGCGAACCCCAAAGGGCCCGCCGCGGATAGCTGCAGATAGCGGCGGCGGTTCACGGCGTAACGCCGGCAGCGGCGAGTGCGCCTTCGCGGCGGGCAAGCTCGGAGCGGAGCGCTGCGACCGCCGTCGCCACGCAGCCCGCGGAGCACGTGTCGGGCGCCGATTCCAGATGAAGCGCGGCCATGCGAAAGGCAGTCATCGCTGCCGAAGAAATGGGGATCTGGTCGCTCCCCGTCGGTTTGAATTGCTCCTCAGCAGCGCGCAACCGGAGCAGCAATCCCTTCGCCCCACCGCTCGGTTCGCTTGCCGCGAGAACCGCATCCACCGCTCTGATTCCTCTGAGTGCCGCCGTTCTTCGACCTTGCAGGATCTGGACGCCGTAGGGTGTACCCTCTGCGGTCCCGTCCGCGAACAGAGCCCCGACGATCGCCGGAGGTACAACCGCGACTGGGCGCGCCGGGTGGGGCCCGATGTCAATCGTCACCGACGTTCCTGGGGAGATTGAACTGTCTCTGCCGGCGTTTACCACCGAATCCAGGTACACGTAGCGCTCCACCCGTGAGGCCCCTTCAGGGCCGTCCCGTTGAACCAGAAGCAGGGCAGTCACTGGCTGACCTGATTCGTTGCGAACGGAACAAGTAATGGTCCCTTGATTCGTAGCGGCAGTCGTCAGCCGCAGCGATTGTGTTTGTGCCATCAGCAGGCTGGGAAGAACTAGCGCCGCCAGAATCCGTTTAGTAGTTGCAATAAACACGGCTGTACCCCGCAGTCCAAGTCCTTGTAATGACCTGAGGGTTGTACCCCTGCCCGCCTGAAGGTGTGATGCATCCTTCCATGTACAGGTCTTTATCATAGAGCTGCCACCAAACCGTGGCCTCTTCCTTCGGCCAAAAGCTCCAGAACATCTGTTTATTACCCTGGTATTGCTCGCCATTGTAGTGCAGATTGCCGGCACAATCGGTGTAAGTCCCGGTGCACGCATTCCGAACACCCACCACGCCCGCGTACACATAGTACTGGTAGTTGTTCGAGTTCCACACAATGGCTCGCAGTGCCCAATTATCGTAGCCACACGGGTCGGCCTGCCCAAGCCAGGAGTCGTCTACGACGCTCACGCAGTCCTGCGCAAGACCAACAGCCACGCTTATTACCACTAACATTGCGATTCTTGCTGTCACGATCGGTACTCTCCTTTCTTGACACGATTGACTGTTTGAATTTACTTAAGCCGATGAAAGTGTAACTGCGCCCTGCCTCCATGGTCAATACTGCAAACGCATTATTGGAAAATGCTCAGACATATTGGCTTATCTGCTACAAGCTGATGTGCGTACGTCCGCGCACCGGATGCCATCTCAGCCAGCCGGCATGCCCTTCTACAATGGCGAGGGGAGGAGCGCGAATGCAAACCAGGAAGCTCGGGAATCTGACAGTGTCGGCGATCGGGCTCGGCTGCATGGGGATGAGCGAGTTCTATGGGCCGGGAGACGAGGCGGAGTCGATCGCCACCATTCATCGCGCGATCGATTTGGGAGTAACTTTCCTCGATACGGCCGACATGTATGGGCCGATCAAGAACGAGGAGCTGGTCGGGCGCGCGATTCGCGGGCGGCGCGACGCGGTGGTGCTGGCGACGAAGTTCGGGTTCGTGCGAGACCCGGCGAACCCGGCCTCGCGCGCAGTGCGCGGCACGCCCGAGTACGTGAAGGCCGCATGCGACAACAGCCTGAACCGCCTGAAAGTGGATGTCATCGACCTCTACTACCAGCATCGCGTGGATGCCAACGTGCCGATCGAGGACACCGTGGGGGCCATGGCGGAGTTGGTGCGCGAAGGCAAGGTGCGGCATCTGGGCTTGTCGGAGGCGGGGCCGGAAACGCTGCGGCGGGCTTCGAAGGTACACCCGATCGCCGCGCTGCAGACGGAGTATTCGCTCTGGAGCCGCGATCCGGAGGACGAGATTCTGCGTGTATGCCGGGAGTTGGGGATCGGGTTTGTCGCGTACAGCCCGCTGGGGCGTGGCTTCCTGGCGGGGCAGATCCGCCGGTTCGACGACCTGGCGGCAGACGATTACCGGCGGAATTCGCCGCGGTTTCAGGGCGAGAACTTCGCACGAAATCTGGCGGTGGTGGACCGCATCGGCGAGATCGCTCGCGAGAAAGGATGCACGCCGAGCCAGTTGGCCCTCGCCTGGGTGATGGCGCACGGCGAAGACATCGTGCCCATTCCCGGGACCAAGCGGCGGAAGTACCTTGAGGAGAACGCCGCCGCGGCGTCGATCGTGTTGACCAGCGAGGACCTGCGTCGGATCGAGGAGGTATCGCCGCGGGGCAGCGTCGCCGGCGAGCGGTATCCGGCGGCGATGATGCAACTGGTGAATCGGTGAGCATGGAGCCCGAGGAGCGGTTTTCCAGCCGGGCCGAGTGGTACGCGAAGTACCGGCCCGAGTATCCCGAGGCGGTGGTGGACGTGCTCGAGCGCGAGGGCGGACTGCGGCCGGGGATGATGGTGGCGGATGTTGGGGCGGGGACCGGGTTGTCGTCGGAGTTGTTCCTGCGTCGGGGGTACGCGGTCACGGCAGTCGAACCGAACGAGGCAATGCGGCGCGAGGCGACGGCGCGGCTCGGCGGCAATCCCGCCTTCTGGGCCCTGAACGGCACCGGGGAACGGACAGGGCTGCCCGCGGGGTCCGTCGATTCCGTGGTCTGCGCGCAGGCGTTTCACTGGCTCCGCGCGGAGGAGGCGGGGGTCGAGTGGCGTCGAATTCTGCGGCCGGGTGGAGTGGCCGCCGTGTTGTGGAACCGGCGGGTGAAGGAGGCGTCGTCATTCGGCGTAGCGCTTGAATCGTTGCTGGACGAATTCTCGAACGAGTACCGGACGCGGCTGCGAGCGGATCACGACGCGGCGATTGGACGGTTCGCCGGAGTATTTGGCGCGGTCGAATCGCGAGTGTTGCCGTGGACCGAGGCGTTGACGTGGGAACAACTGGAGGGGCGGATGATGTCGGCTTCCTACGTTCCGTTACCCGGCGATGATTTACATGTCAAGTTTTTGCAAGGGCTGTTGGGATTGTTTGGGGAGCACCAGCGAGAAGGGCGCGTGGAACTGGCCTACGAGACGCGGCTGTACTGGTCGTGCGTTAGAGTGCCTTGATCCGTCACGACACCAGGTTGTACTTCGCCTTGCTCTCCGCGCCCTTTTCGTGGATTTCCTGCAGGCTCCACACGCGAATCGGATCGCGTCGGCGGCTCGATATGGCTTCCACCGCGGCTTTCGCGCCGCTCATCGTCGTGATGCAGGGGATGCGGTGGAATACAGCGGTCCGGCGGATTGCCTTCTCGTCAGTGAACGAGTGCGCGCCGGTGGTGGTGTAGATGACGAGCTGAACGCTCGCGGCCTTGAGTAAGTCCACCGCGTTCGGCCGGCCTTCGTTCACCTTGAAGACGGTCTTACAGGCGAGTCCCGCGGCCTTGAACATCGACGCCGTTCCGCGCGTGGCGTGCAGCGTGAAGCCGAGTTCAACAAATCGGCGCGCCACTTCGAGCGCGGCGCCCTTGTCGCGATCGTTCACGCTGATGAAGATGCTGCCTTTGTCCGGAAGCGGCGTGCCTGCACTGAGCTGGGCCTTCGCGAAGGCCTCGCCGAAGTTCTCGCCGACGCCCATCACCTCTCCGGTGGAGCGCATTTCCGGACCGAGAGCCGGGTCGACTCCCGGAAACTTGTTGAACGGGAACACCGGGCTCTTCACGAAGAACTGCGGCACCGGGAGGCGGCCGTTCACGATGCCCCCGGTAAGATGCGCGAAGTCCTTCAGCTTGCGGCCCAGCATCAGCCCGACCGCGATTTTCGGCAGCGGCACCCCCGTCGCCTTGCTGACATACGGCACAGTGCGCGAGGCGCGCGGGTTCACTTCCAGTACGTAGACCGTGCCGTCCTTGATCGCGTACTGCACGTTCATCAGGCCGATGACGTTCAGGGCCTTTGCCAGCTTTACCGTATAAGCCTCAATCGTGCGCAACGTCGCTTCGGGAATGGAGAACGGCGGCAGCACACAGGAGCTGTCACCGGAGTGCACGCCGGCCTCTTCAATGTGCTCCATGATACCGCCGATCAGCACGTCTTCCCCGTCGGCGAGCGCATCCACGTCCACTTCGGTCGCGTCTTCCAGGAACCGGTCAATCAGCACGGGGCGCTTGACGGAAAACGTCACCGCCTCCTGCATGTAGCGGCGCACCATGTCCTCGTCGTAGGCAATCACCATCGCGCGCCCGCCGAGCACGTACGACGGCCGCACAAGCACCGGATAGCCGAGGCGCGTCGCCACCTCACAGGCTTCCTCCACGGACGTCGCCGTGCCGTTCGCGGGCGACGGTATGTTCAGCGAATCGAGCAGCGCGCCGAAGAGCTTGCGGTCTTCCGCAAGATCGATATTCTCGGGATCCGTGCCGATGATCGGTACGCCGGCGTGCTTCAGCGGCAAGGCGAGGTTCAACGGTGTCTGCCCGCCGAACTGGACGATGACGCCGTCGGGTTTCTCGGTATCGACGATGTTCAGCACTTCCTCGAGTGTCAACGGCTCGAAGTAGAGACGATCGCTGGTGTCATAGTCGGTGGAGACCGTCTCCGGGTTGCAATTCACCATGATCGATTCGCAGCCGAAATCCTGCAGTGCGAACGAAGCGTGGCAGCAGGCGTAGTCGAACTCGATGCCCTGACCGATGCGGTTCGGACCACTGCCCAGAATCATGACCTTCTTGCGGTCGCTAGGGTCGGCCTCGCAGGCGAACTCGTAGGTGGAATAGAGATACGGCGTGAAGCTCTCGAACTCGGCGGCGCAGGAATCCACGCGGTTGAACACGGCGGCGACACCCGCATTCTTGCGCGCTTCCCGCACCGCGAGAGGTTCCGCTTTCCAGGCGCGAGCGATCACATTGTCGGAGATGCCCGCCCGCTTGAGTTCCCGGAACCGCTCGGGCGTCGCTTCGTCGAGCGTGCCGCCCTCCAGGTTCTGCTCGAGCAGCACCGCGTCGCGGACTCGCTCGAGGAACCACGGATCCACCGCCGTCATCTCGTGAATCTCTTCGACGCTGTAGCCCTTCTCGAAAGCGAAGCGAATGTAGTTCAGGCGGTCGGGGTTCGGCGTGATGAGCTTCTGCGGGATCTGCTTCTCGTCATACGCGGCCGCGCTGAGGCTCTTGCCGGTTTCCAGGCTCCGGATCGCCTTGTTCAGCGCCTGCTGGAACGTGCGGCCGATCGACATGACCTCGCCCACCGACTTCATCTGCGTGCCCAGGACCGGTTCCGCGCCTGGGAACTTCTCGAACTGCCAGCGCGGGATCTTGACCACGACATAGTCGATGGTCGGCTCGAAGCAGGCGGGCGTAACCTTCGTGATGTCGTTCCTGATCTCGTCCAGCCGGTACCCGACTGCCAGCTTCGCCGCAATCTTCGCAATCGGGAAGCCCGTAGCTTTCGAGGCCAGCGCCGAGGAGCGCGACACGCGCGGGTTCATCTCGACGATCACCATCCGGCCATCCTTCGGATTGATGGCGAACTGCACGTTCGACCCGCCCGTATCGACGCCGATCTCGCGCAGGCAGGCAAGGGCGCCGTCGCGCATCATCTGGTACTCGCGGTCCGTCAGAGTCTGCACCGGCGCCACAGTGATGGAGTCGCCGGTGTGAACGCCCATGGCGTCAAAGTTCTCGATGGAGCAGACGATGATCGCGTTGTCCGCAAGGTCGCGCATCACCTCGAGCTCGTACTCTTTCCAGCCGAGGACGCTCTCTTCGATGAGCACCTCATGTACCGGCGAGAGATCGAGGCCGCGTTCCAGAATGTCGATCAGATCCTCGCGGTTGTAGGCGATGCCGCCCCCGCTGCCGCCGAGTGTGAAGCTGGGGCGCAGGATCAGCGGATAACCGATACGCGCCGCGAACTCGAGACCTTTGTCGACGTCCTTTACCAGTTGCGACTGCGGCGTATCGAGCCCGATCTTGCGCATCGCATCCTTGAACAGCAGCCGGTCCTCGGCCTTCTTGATCGACTCGACCTTCGCGCCGATCAACTCCACCCCGTACTGTTCGAGCACTCCGGCCTCCGCCAGCGCCACGGCGAGGTTGAGGCCAGTCTGTCCACCCACCGTCGAAAGCAGCGCATCGGGGCGCTCGCGGCGGATGACCTCCGTGGCGAACTCGACGCTGAGGGGCTCGACGTAGGTGCGATCCGCAAGCTCCGGATCGGTCATGATCGTCGCCGGGTTCGAGTTGATGAGGACGACTTCGTAGCCGTCGGCGCGCAGCGCCTTGCACGCCTGGGTGCCTGAGTAGTCGAACTCGCAGGCCTGGCCGATGACGATCGGGCCGGAGCCCACGATGAGGATGCGTTTGAGGTCGGTGCGTTTGGGCATCGGCGGCTAGCGCTCCTTGTTCTCTTTCATGAGCGTTACGAAGTCATCGAAGAGGTACAGCGAATCGTGCGGGCCGGGGGCAGCTTCCGGGTGGTACTGAACCGAGAAGACAGGGTAGTTGCGGTGGCGGAAGCCCTCGAGCGTGTTGTCGTTCAGGTTGATGTGCGTCAGTTCGACATCCGAGGCGTTGAGCGAGTCAGGGTCCACCGCGAAGCCGTGATTGTGCGAGGTGATCTCAACTTTGTTGGTGACCTTGTTCAGCACCGGGTGATTGCCGCCGCGGTGGCCGAACTTCAGCTTGTAGGTCTTGCCGCCCAAAGCCAGTCCGAGCACCTGCTGGCCCAGGCAGATCCCGAACACGGGCGCCTTGCCGATGAGCTTCCGCACCTGCGCCGCCTGGAACTCGAGCGGCTCAGGATCGCCCGGGCCATTCGAGAGAAACACCCCGTCGGGCTTCAGCGCGAGGACGTCTTCGGCGAGTGTGTGCGCGGGGACCACGGTCACCTTGCAGCCTGTATGGACCAGCCGGCGAAGGATATTGCGCTTGATGCCGAAATCGTAGGCGACGACGTGATACGGGCACTCGGCGGCAGGCGCGAGCAGATCGGACGGCGAACACGGATCCACACCCTTCGTCCACTCGTAGCGCTGCGGAGCGGAGACGCGGGTGGCAAGGTCCAGGCCGGCCATCGAAGGCGCTTGCCGCGCTTTCTCGACAAGCAATTGAGGATCAACCCCGGCCGCACTCGACGAAAGCACGCCACGCATCACGCCGCGCGAGCGCAGGTGCCGCACCAGCGCGCGCGTGTCGATCTCCGCGCCCACCGGAATGCTGTGGCGCGCGAGAAAGTCGTCGGCCTTCTCGTCGGCCCGCCAATTCGAGGAGAGCGGCGAGAACTCGCGCACCACCAGCCCTTCGATATAGGGCCGCGCCGATTCGTTGTCTTCGTCATTCGCACCGTAGTTGCCGATCTGAGGGTACGTGAGGACGACGATCTGGCCGGCGTAGGAAGGATCGGTGAAAATCTCCTGGTAGCCGGTGATCGACGTATTGAAGACGACTTCACCGTGGCGCTCGACGGGCGCACCAAAGCCTCGGCCCTCGAAGACAGTCCCGTCCTCCAGGGCGAGTATGGCAAGATTCAATTCGTGGTCTCCTCGCGAGGGATGTAACTCTCATTTCAACATGGTTGAAGGGTGGGCGCAATTGGTACCCTGCGAGGGATGGACGGTGTACAACTGATTTCGGAGTCGCTGCTGGGAAGCGTTACCGATGCGGCGAAACAATCCGCCCGCCGGCGGATGAACCACAATTTCCACGCGGGCCCCGAGGACAACCCCCACCGCTTCTTGAACGTACTGCTAAAAGGAACGTATGTCTGCCCCCATCGGCATGCCAATCCCGCCAAGGCGGAGGCGTTCGTGGTGCTGCGGGGGCACGCGGCCATTGTGCTCTTTGACGGCCACGGGCGCATCACGGCGCGCCATGTACTGGGTTTAGGCGAGCGCACGGCGGATTTGCCGCGGTGGGCGCGCGATGCGGAGCCTGCGGCCGGCATCGACCTGCCGCCCGGCGTCTGGCACACCGTCACAGCCCTCACGGATGTCGCCATCTGTTTCGAGGTGAAGCCGGGGCCCTGGAGCCCGGCGAACGACAAAGAGTTCGCGGCGTGGGCGCCTCGGGAGGGAGATTCACGAGTGGCCGAGTACCTGGCGGAGTTGCTGCGATGAGAGGGCTGACGTTGATGTGCACCGCAAGCATGCTGCTGGCGGCCGCGCCGCCCGAGTGGACGCGTCCCTTCCCGGCGCATCGCATCGCCGGTAACGTCTACTATGTGGGGACCGAAGACCTGGCGTGCTATCTCATCACCGATTCCCAGGCGGGCCACATTCTCATCAACAGCGGCCTGGCCGAATCCAACCGGCACATCCGCGAAGGCGTCGAGAAGCTGGGATTCCGCATGCGCGACATCAAGGTGCTGCTGACAAACCAGGCGCACTTCGATCACGTGGCCGGGTTCGCCGAACTGCAGAAGTGGACGGGGGCGAAGATCTACGCTACCGAGGCGGACGCCAGGCTGCTTGAAACGGGTGGCGCGGCGGACCCGTCGGGCTTCACCCAGTACGCGCCGGTGAAGGTGGATCGCGTGTTGAAGGACCGCGAGGCGGTGACAGTCGGCAAGACAAAGTTGACGGTGCACCTGATGCCCGGGCACTCGCCCGGCAGCGTCGGATACGAGATGACGGTCAACGGCAAGATGCTGCTCATCGCCAACATGGCCACCGTCGTAATGCGGCTCGACAACCCAAAGTACCCGCGCATCGCCGACGATCTCCGGGCGACCTTCGCCCGCCAGAAGTCATTGAAACCCGAGATCTGGGTCGCCGCGCACGGTTCGCAGTTCGGCTTGGCGGCCAAGCACAAATCGGGGAACTACGAAGACGCCTCAGGCTATGCGAAGGCCGTTTCCGAGTACCAGACGAGATTCGAAGAACTTGCCCGGAAGGCGGCCTATGATAAAGGCAGGACGCGATGAGCTCGATGGATCTGGTGATCGAAGCGTACAAGAAGGACGTCGATGTCACCCTGCTCGACGAGAACTTGAAGCGTACCGCTGAAGAGCGAGTACTCGCATTGCAGAAATTTGAAGAGTTTCGCGAAGAGTTGCGGAAATCCGCCCTCAAAACCCGTGACCAACTTCGTTGAGCTGCTGCGGCTTTTATCCCGCGCCAAGATCGACTTCGTGATTGTCGGCGGGGTCGCTGCGACAGTACACGGCTCCGCGCGGTCTACACAGGATCTGGACATCGTTTACCGACGCACGCCGGAGAACATTTCTGCTCTTGCCGCCGCTCTACAGCCGCTTCAGCCGGCCCTCCGTGGAGCTCTTTACGGTGGTGATCAACTGGCTGGGCGGAGTTCGCAAATGATCGCCCACGCCCTCGCGCGCCTCTAACGCGCGATCATCCCCGGCGAAATCCCCCGCTCCAGGTCGAACACCGCGCCCACTGCCCCCACTACGCATCGCTCACGCGGCATCCCGTTCAACTGCCGGATTCGATACACGGCCTCGACCCCCGTACAGTGTGCCCCCAGGAAGTGCTGCACCCCGTACTCGCGCATCTTCCCGGCCGTCCACTGCAACCGCTCCTCGTCCAGTTGAAACAGGTGCCACCCACCGAGAGCCGCATACACGGGAGCCTGCCGCACCGTCTCCCGCGCGTACGCCAGAGTGTTGGCCAGCCCCGCGTGTCCGCATCCGGAGAGCACCACCAACCCCTTCTCGGTATCGAAGACCAGGGAGCTGTCCTCGGGGACGTTATCCTCCACCAGCCCCTCCGGAGTTACCACGCGCCCCGCGGGACCGATGGAGAAGTTCCGTTCCGTATACCGCCGCACCACCGGCCCTGTCAGCCATACGCCCGCGGCGAGTTCCACCGGCTTCTCATGCTCGACAATTCCCAGCCCGTCGAGGCGCCCGCGGTTCGTCAAAAGGAAATTGCCCTCTCCGCCGCCCGGCCGCGGCCTGCTGTAGAAGATCCCCTTCCCGGCGTGAATCCGCGCCCCCCGCAGCTCGTCCCGCAGCGTCACCAGGCCTGTCGTATGGTCCGCGTGATTGTGGCTCAGCACGACGTCCGGAATGCCCTTCAGGTCTACGCCCAGTTCGCGGCTGTTGATCACGATCGTGTCCGGCCGGGCTCCAGTGTCAAACAAAATCCGTCGCCCGTCCGCTTCCACCAGCGCCGCAAATCCCCACTCTCCGATGCCCCTCCCGTCCGCCAGCATGGTTGTCAGCACGGTCACCCGCAGTGACCTCACGCGCCGCGGCGCAGGCGCCTGCGCCCCTACCGACGGCGCCCCCTTCGCCGCACAGAGCAACATCCATTCCCGTCGAGTCATGAACGACAGCATAGCGCTCGTGGTGCACGGACGGTTCTAAAGCAAGCATCCCTGAGAGGCACGCCTCTGCGGCACGCAATTTCCCATGGGGGAGCGTAGTGTTTCCTTACCGCCGCTCGGCGGCGACGCGGAAGCCGATGTGGTCGCTGCGGCGCTCGGGTTCGTAGCGGAGGCGCACGGCGGAGCGGCAGGCCCAGCCCTGCTCGATCCAGGCGCCGCCACGGCGGACGCGGGAGTATGTGCCGTCGCGATTGGGTTCGCCTTTTTGATCCGACAGGTCGGGGTCGAGGCCGCCGGGCAAGAGGCGGTGATACCAGTCGCGGCACCACTCCCACACGTTGCCGTGCATGTCGTGGAGTCCCCAGGCGTTGGGCGGGTACTTGCCGACGGGGTTGCGCTTCCGGTCCGATTTGCCGCCGTGCCGCCGGGATAGGGCGAGCCGAGATTTGCCTGGGCGGGGCCGAGGCGGTCGCCGAACGAAGTCGCCGTGGTGGTGCCGGCGCGGCAGGCGTACTCCCATTGCGCCTCGGTGGGCAGCCGGATCTCCCAGTCTTCGGGCAAGGAGCGGGATGCGCGAGCGCGGGCTGTCAGCCGGCGGCAATACTCTTCGGCTTCGAGGTAGCTGACCCAATGGACGGGGAAGGCGTCGCCGCGGCCGCGGTCCTGTTCGCGCGGGAACGGCCCCATCAACGCGCTCCACTGGCTTTGCGTCACTTCGTACTTACCTACCCAGAACCCTCGCGACAGGCACACGGTCACGGGGCCTTCGTCGGCGCGCCGTTCGGGTTCGGCCGGCGGGCTGCCCATCCGGAAGGTCCCCGCGGGGGCCCAGCAGAAGCGGACGCCGGAGATTTCGCGTTCGTCACCGGGCTTGGCGCCGTCGAAGCGACTGGACTGAGCAGACAGCAGGGAGACGGCGGCCAGCACCGCAAAGGAGCGGAAGCGGGGGAATGCGCGTGCGTGAGGCGTCACGAATACAGCGACGAAGTGCGCCATCATTCTGTTACGCAAGACGAGCTGAGGCGTGGCCTACTTGCGGGCCGGCGGGGGCGGCAGGGAGGGAAGCGTTTTGCTGAAGAGCGCGGGAATTTCAACGGATTCCTCGCGCATACGGCGGAGTTCGCGGTCGAGATACGCCAGGGTGTCCTGGAACCAAGGCTCCTTGTGGACACTCGCCAGCATCGGGTTGGTGCGAAGGATGAAGCGGTCGCGCCAGCCGCGCTCGATCGCACGCTGCAGCCACTCCCGCGCGGCGGCTTTGTCGCCCTGCAGCGCCGAGATGGATGCAAGTTCCATGGGCAGCAGCGGGATGTCGATCCCTTGCTTCCACTTGGCCATTGCTACCTGCTCTGCCTCCTTCAGAAGGCGTTGCGCACCAACGCGGTCCCGTTCTTCTGCGAGAAGTAGGCATAACGGGTTCGCGGGGACTCGGTAAAGATCATGGCGTTGATGAACTGAGGGTCGAGCATGTCGCCGTTCGTCTTGCGGCACAATTCTTCCGCGTCCGCCGCATGATTCAGCATGGCGAGATCCGCCGTGAGGGCCAATAGCTCAATATTGTTGGGATTGGCAGCCAGCAGTTGGCGTGTCGTCGTCAGGGCTTTCTGCGTATCACCGAAGATGCCTTCCAGCGTCACTCCCATGAGCGCCACCCGGTACGACTTCGGATAGCGGCTGTGCGCCACCTGATACCACCGTTCGAGGGCCGTCTTGTCCTCCAAGGAAGACAAGGGAGCGGAAACGTGGACAAAGTAGGCGGCTCCATTCGGCGAACGCTCGAGGGCGCGGCGTTGCCAGTGCAGGCTCTCCTCGTAGTTGCCCAACTGATGCAGGATGGAGCCGAGGACGCTCATCGCCCGGTTGTTGTTCGGCTCGAGTTCGAGCGATCGGGTGAGTTCGAGGCGGGCCTTGGAAGTCATTCCCGTGTTGGCAAGCGCCATACCGAAGGCGAAGTGGGCCACGGACGAATCGGGCTTAGCGCGGACGGCGCGCTCACCCCATTTCAGCGCCTCCACCTCGTTTCCGGCAGCCGGCACATAGGTCAGCCGCTCCGCGATCTCGGCCATGGCTTCAGCGAACTGGGGATCGATGTCGATGGCTTGTTTGAACAGGCTGACTGCCTTCGCCGTCTCATTCGATGCGTATCGGTTGATGCGGCGCGCCCGGAGGAACAGGTCGTAGGCGGCGACGCTGCGCGTAGGACGATCGTCGATGCGTTTGCGCTCTTCAGGCGTCAGTTGGGCCTGCATGGCTCCGGCGATCTGCACGGCCACGTCGCTCTGGACGCGGAAGATGTCTTCCACCTTGCCGTCGTACTGCTGGCTCCAGACGGTCTGCTCGGTGGAGGTATCGACCAGTTGAACGGTGACGCGGACGCGATCCTTGTCGGAGCGTACCGTGCCTTCGACGACGAGCTTGGCGCCCGTCTCGGCAGCTAGCCGGCGCAGATCACCATCCTTGTAACGTTCCACGGCGCTGCGGCTGAGGAGGCGGATGGATGCGATCTTGGAGATCTGACCCTGGATCTCTTCGGTGATACCGGCGCTGAAGTACTCCTGCGCGGGGTCCGTGGAGATGTTGCGGAACGTACGGACGGCGAGTACGGGCGGCTGCTCTTCGATGGCGCCGGGTTTCAGGAAGAGGAACGCGGCTGTGGCCGCCGCGATCAGCAGGAGGGCTGCCGCTATCGCAAGTTTTGCAGGGACATGGATTCGCCGGGCCGGGGCTTTGAGCGTACCGGCGCGGACCGCGCGCAGATCGGCGAGGAGTTCGGAAGTGGTGGCGTAGCGTTCCCCGGGGTCCTTCGCGAGACAACGCTCGATGACGGAAGAGAAGCCGGGGTCGATGGACGAGTTGCGGGCGCGGGGCGGGTCCGGCGTGGCCTCGAGGATGGCCGCCATCGTCTGGGCGGCGGTGTCACGCCGGAAGGGATTGATGCCGGTAGCGAGTTCGTAGAGGATGGTGCCGAAGGCGAACTGGTCAGAGCGGTGGTCGATGGGGCGAGCGGCCACCTGCTCGGGTGACATGTAGCCGGGGGTGCCAACGACGGCGCCTTCGGTGGTCATGGACAGCGTTGCGGTGGCGTCGGAGCCGGATACCCGGACACGGGCGATGCCGAAGTCGAGCACTTTGACGAGCCCCGATGGGGTGAGCATGATGTTGTCGGGCTTGAGGTCGCGGTGGACGATGCCGGCCTCATGGGCGCGGCTGATGGCTTCGGCCAGTTGGACGCTCACATCGAGGAGCGTTTCCGAGGAGGGAGGCGCCTTGCGCAGGGTCTCTCCTGCGAGCAGTTCCATGGCGATCCACGGTACGGTCTCCGTGACGCCCGCGTCATAGATGGTGACGATGTTGGGGTGGTTGAGGGCGGAGGCAGCGCGGGCTTCACGCTGGAACCGGGCGATTCGTTCGGGATCCGAGGCGTACTGGGGCAGGAGGACTTTCAGCGCGACTTCGCGGCCGAGGTGGGTATCGGTAGCGTGATACACGGCTCCCATGCCGCCGGCGCCGAGCTTGCGAGTCAGCCGGAAACGGCCGAGAACGTGGCCGGGTGGAAATGTGGAGGGGGTTGCGATTTTTGGATTATAGCCAGACTTTCAACAACTGCCGGCGGGTGCGAAGGAGCGAGGCCCCGTCCCCGGGAGGTGCGGCGTACAGCCGGCCTTCGACCGGCACGGTGTGCTCCGCGAGCTTTCGGGTGTGGGGCCCGGCTTCAGTGACATTGCTAGGGCGGCTGGGGGCGTTTCTCTCAGAATAGGCAGCCGGCGCTGCTAGGAGCGCCGGCGGAGCTCCTTCTGGTAGAAGTCCTTGAACTTGGCTTGAATGTCGTCGCGGACGGTGCGGAAGACGGCGAGCTTTTCGGCGTCGGTGCCGGTGGCGCGGGCGGGGTCGGGGAAGCCGATGTGCAGGCGCTTGCCGACCTTACCGCGGAACGTCGGGCAGTTTTGGTCGGCGTCGCCGCAAACGGTGACGACGAAGTCGAACGGTTGGCCCGTAAACTGGTCGACCGCTTTCGGCTTGCCGGCCGAGATGTCGATTCCGACCTCTTTCATGACCTGAACGGCGAAGGGGTTCACGCGCGGCGCGGGATCCGTGCCGGCGGAGTACACCTCCAGGGATGAATCGAAGGAGCGGAGGAAGCCCTCGGCCATTTGCGAGCGGGCGCTGTTACCGGTGCACAGGATGATCACTCGCCTCTTGGCGGATGCAGACGACATCTGCGCGAATCCGGCGACCGGGAGGAGTATGGCTAAGCAAAGGGTCAGTGGCATGTCCATGCGTGTTCCTCCTTTAGCTGCAGCAACCCGGCGCGCAGCAGCTTTCGGTTTGCGCCGGCTTGGCAGCGCGAATGAAGGCGCTCATGAACTTGTCGCCGACCTGGGGGGCGAGGGCGTCGACGTCCAGGCCCTGGCCGCTTAGGAAAGCGCGGGCGTCCTCAATGTTGTAGACGCGCGTGGGTTCGACTTCGATGGCTGCGAAGCCGGCGGCGGCGAGTTTCGACCGATAGTCGGATTCCTCCAGGGCGCCGGCGATGCAGCCCACCCAGAGGAGCATGTGCTTGCGCACCTCTTCGGGGACGGCGCCGCGGACCACGACGTCGGAGACGGCGAAGCGGCCGCCGGGCTTGAGGACGCGGAAGGCTTCCTTGAGGACCTTGTCCTTGTCGCCGGAGAGGTTGATGACGCAGTTGGAGATGATGACGTCGACGGAATTGTCGGGCAGGGGGATGTTCTCGATTTCGCCCTTCAGGAATTCGACGTTGGCGATGCCCGATTTCCGCTGGTTCTCATGGGCGAGGGCGAGCATTTCGTCGGTCATGTCGAGGCCGTACGCCTTGCCAGTGGGGCCGACGCGCTTGGCGGAGAGCAGGACGTCAATGCCGCCGCCGGATCCGAGATCGAGGACGGTCTCGCCGGGCTTGAGGGCGGCGAGGGCGGTGGGGTTGCCGCAGCCGAGGGAGGCGAGGAGCGCCTCTTCCGGCAGGCCTTCTTTTTGCCTCTCGTCGTAGAGGTTCGAGGTGATGGGGTCGCCGTCGACGCTACACGGCGCGGCGCCGCAGCAGGAGCTGCCGCCGGTTTTGACGCGAAGGGCAGCCTGGCCGTACTTCTCTTTTACGACTTCTTTGACATCGTGCGTTACGCTCATGAGTTCTCCTATTTACTTGCAGATGGTGACGATGGTTTCGGGGGGGATGGCCCGATTGCGGGTGCAGCACTCGGCATAGAGGAAGCCGAGGAGCTCCTGAAGGGATTCCGTGTTGGCGGTGTAGCGGAGGTACTGGCTCTCGCGCTTGACGGTGACGAGGTTTTCGTTGCGGAGCTTGTCGAGGTGATGGGAGAGCGTGGAGCCGGGGATCGAGAGCTCGGCGCCGATTTCGCCGACGTTCATGCCCTCCGGGTGGGCGGAGAGAAGGAGGCGGAGGATGCGGAGGCGGGGCTCCGTGCCGATGGCGGAGAACATGTCCGCGTAGCGGGTGATCTGTTCGTCGGTGGGTTTGCGTGGCATTAGTCCCAATCCTCCTCGAGCAGGGATTGCAGGGTGTCGTGGGGGTCGGGGGCGGGAGTGCTCACGGACGACGGGGGGCCATCGTAGAGGGGGAAACAGCCCAGGGGCTCGGGGAGACAGACGCACGCGGCTTCCATATTTCTACAGTAATGGAAATACAGAAAAGCGTCAAGGATTTTCTTTCAGTGGCCGAGTGCGGCGGGGCGCCAGCCGGGGCTTTGGGGGGGTGCGGGACGTTGTTATCCGCGATCCCGCCCCGCATTTACGGAGCGGATGGCCGGCAGCAGATCCGTATGTACGCTCCCTTTGAGAAGGTAGCCGCAAGCGCCCGCTTTGAGCGCGCTTGCCACCTGCGCATCGTCCGCGTACGTCGTCAGAATGACGATCCGGGCATCGGGGAATTCGCTGCGGATGACGACGATGGCGTCGATCCCGCTGATGTCGGGCATCTGCAGGTCCATCAGGGTGACGTCGGGCCGATAACGCCGGAACTGCTCGATGGCCTCTCGTCCCGTCGAAGCCAGCGCGACCAACTCCATGTCCGGCTCGATCTGGATCAACAAGGCGATGCCGTTGCGGAGCAGCGGGTGGTCGTCGGCGGCCAAGATTCGTATCTTCCCGGTTTCAGCGTTCACGAAACAACCTTCTCCTCAAGATCGATAATGCGCCGCCAATTGCGCTCCGCAACTCCGAATTGCCGCCGAATCGACTCACTCGTTCCCGCATGCCCGGCAGATTCGAATCCTTTTCCATCATCGCGAACATGCAAGCGGAGTTGCCGGCTCTGGTAGCGGATCTCGGCCTTGATCTGCCCGGCGCGGGCGTGCCGGACCGCGTTCCGCGGCAATTCCCGGGCAATGCGGTAGATTTCGTCCTGAAGCAGCGGTACAAGATCCTGCTGTGCCCCTTCCATGGTGACACGGAAGGCCGGTGGGATTCTCCGCCTCCTCAGCGCTCGTCAATTCCTGGCCAGCCGCCGCGAGCAGTCCCGCGGGATCGCACTTGCCGACGGGACCTGTGCACAAGTCTTGGATTACGCGGCGACCCTCGGCGATCGCGACGTCGGCCGCGGGCGATCGCCTTCAGGAGACTCTCCTGGGCCTTCTCGGGGCGCCGTTCAAACAGATTCTGCGCGGCTTGCATCTGAATGAGCGCAGGCTGAAAGCTCTGCGATATCGCGGCGTACCCGCGCGACGCGGAGCCGCTCGTACACGCGCCCGTCCACGTGGGGGTTGAACTCCGCCGGATCTGGTAGAGCGTCAGCCGGTACAGACCCCAGAGCATCGCCAGAAAGGCGGTCATGCACGAGGCGTAAAACCACACGGTCTGATAGTGCGCCGGGGCGATGGAGAACTCCAGTGTGTCGCCGATTTCGTTCCAGACGCCGCTGTTGTTGGAGGCCATAGGGCGCAACGAATCGTTGCGTGGAGCGAGGTTCGTGTACTGTACCTTCTCGGACCTGACTGAAAGCGCGAAGGGTCAGATATTCTTCCTGTCATTGAAACGGATGGGAGGATGAGTCTGCTCATGCGGTGGCGATGTCCGCTCTGCTTGCAACAAAGCGGCGCAGGCGCAGCTTCGTGGATTGTGTGTCAGCTTTATTGTTTCTAGACGGAGAGGTTCGCAGGTAGCCTTCGCGTTCGACCAGCATTTCCGCGAGGAAGGATTTCGGCTACTTCTCGAGTCCGTTCCAGGACCAGCGGGGTATGGTGAGGCCGTCCGGCACGTCGGCGGCGGATTCGTGATAGCGGGCCATGGTAGTGGTAGTGGCCCAGGTGAAGTAGTCGAGCAGTGCCTGGCGGAGAGGGTTCGCGAAGCCGAGGTCGTCGAGGGCGTGCTGGAAGCAGTCAATCGCCCGGCGGTCCATTTCGTTGTGTTCGCCGTTTCCGCTGTGCATTCTGACGACAGCGGTTTCGGTGCCGTGGAGATCGGAGTACAGGGGCGGACCGCCTAGGGCTTCGGCCCAGTAGGCGGCCAGGCGATCGGTGTGCTGAGGGTGGAAGCCGTGGCTGAAGGCGTGGGAGACGACGTCATCGGCCACGACGCGGTGATGCCAGGCGGCTGCGAGGCGGCGCAGACCGTCGAGGCCGCCGGCGGCTTCGAAGAGAGTTTGCATCCGAGCCATGATGGCATGGCTGGCGATGGCTAAGCGAGCACCGTGGTTTCGAGGCGCACGTAGCTGGCTTCCATGCCGTGCTCCATGCCGGTAGCGAGCATGGCGGCGCGGGTTTGGGAGTCAGGCAGGGTCATGCGCATGGTCATCAGGGTCCCGTTGCCGTTAGGGGCGAAGGTGGTCTCGACGTGGTTGTCGGGGGTAGGGTCGGGGAGGAACATGCGCTCGACGTGGACGATGCGGGAGTGAGGCTGGAGCTCGAGGTACTCGCCGGTGAGGTAGAAGCCGGCGCCCTTGCCGTCGGTCCATTCGAAGCGGATGGCGCCGCCGGGGCGGGGGTCGGAAACGCAGACGGGCATGGTCCAGCCGTCGGGGCCGAGCATCCACTGCTGAATGAGTTCGGGTTCGATGTGGGCGCGGTAGACGGCCGCGGGGGGCGCGGCGAAGTGGCGGGTGACGAGGACGTGGCGGTCGCCTTCGGTGGTCAGAGTCATTTTGCTCATCGTTGTTTGTTCCTCTCAATGTGTTTGGGAGGTTCGGCCGGCATGGCGGCGAGGACCTGGTCCAAACGGTTGTAGTTGGTTTCGAGCGCGGCGCGGAGGGTGGAGAGCCATTGATCGACGGCGGCGATGCCGTGTTGGGCAAGGCGGCAGTGACGCTTGGTTCCTTCGGCGCGGCGGACGATGAGGCCTGCGTGTTCGAGGACTTTGAGGTGGCGGGAGATGGCGGGCTGGGTCATGGAGAAGGGCTGGGCGAGCTGCATGACGGTGGCTTCGCCGCGGGTGAGGCGGGAGAGGATGGCGCGGCGGGTGGGATCGGCGAGGGCGGCGAAGGCGTGGTCGAGGCTGGGGGGGCGGAGCCGCTTCATAAGTGACATGTTATATAACTGATTTGTTATTGTCAAGGAGAGCGGTGGCGCGGGCGGGTGGGGCGGGGGCGGCGGAACGGTTGGCGGGAGGCTGTGGGGGCTGGGCTGTCGGGCGGGGGCGCGGGTGGGCGGCCGGCCGGCGGAGTGGGAGGGGGGCGAGGGCGGGGCTCGCGAGCGGGTGACACCGCGGGCGGTCTGCGCGCGGACACGAAGCTCGCGGGCGGGCCCGACCGTCTGGGGGCCGCGGGTGAGACGGGGGCCGGCGGGTGGGAGCCAGTCGGCGTGACGACAGCGGGGGGATGCAGGTGCGCGTGAGGTTAGCAGCCCTGAGTCTCGGGGGTGCTGCGGCGCTGCCTCGAGATCGGGCGGGGTCGACGGGCGTGGGAGGCGCGGGCGGGACGCAGGCCAGCGGGGGGAGGGCTTACGGGCGGGCGCGGGCATGGGTACGCGGGCGGCGGGTGGGAGGTTGACAATACTCGTTATAACGACTACCCTTATAACGATGAGTTTGCGAGCTGGCCTTCGGGAGGAGGCGGTTCTTCTCGATCTGGTGCGAACGGTCGATCTGCTGTCGCGGCCGTTTGTGCAATTGTTCAAGGCCGAGGGGCTTTCCGGGACGCAGTACAACGTGTTGCGGATTCTGCGGGGAGCGAGGGGGGCGGGGTTGACGTGCGGGGAGATTGCAGGGCGGATGCTGACGCGGGATCCGGACATCACGCGGCTGCTGGACCGGATGGAGCAGCGGGGGCTGGTGGCGCGCAGCCGGGAGGAGCGGGACCGGCGGGTGGTTTTGACGCGCATCACGGAGAACGGCCTGGAGGTGGTGGGGCGGCTGGACGAGCCGGTGCGCGAGGCGCACCGGAAGCTGCTGGGGCACATGGGGGCGGAACGGTTAGCGGCGCTGTCGGAGCTGTTGTCGGCGTGCCGCGAGGGATTGAATTGAGGGACAGGAGGCAAGCATGTCATTACGACCGGTGAGAGAAGTGATTCGGACGCGACCGACGAGGGAGGGCGCGGGCGTTCGGCTGGAGCGTGCGTTCGGATTCGGGAAGACGAAGGATTTCGATCCGTTTCTGCTGCTGGACGATTTTCGCAACGACGATCCGGAGCATTACCGGGCCGGGTTTCCGTGGCATCCGCATCGGGGGATCGAGACGATTACCTACGTGCTGGCGGGGACGGTGGAGCACGGGGACAGCCTGGGGAACCGGGGCGCCATCAGCGCGGGGGACGTGCAGTGGATGACGGCGGGGAGCGGGATTATGCACCAGGAGATGCCGCGTGGGGACGGGCAGGGACGCATGCACGGGTTCCAGTTGTGGGCGAACCTGCCCTCGTCGCTGAAGATGACGTCGCCGCGGTATCAGGACATTCCGTCGGCGGTGATTCCGGAGGTGACGGACGACGACGGGACGCGGGCGCGAATCATCTGCGGGGAGTTCTGGGGGCAGCGTGGTCCGGTGGAGGGCGTGGCGGCGGATCCGCATTACGTGGACATTTCGGTTCCGCCGGGGCACAAGAAGCGGTTGAAGGTGGAGACGACGCGGAACGCGTTCGCGTATGTGTTTGCGGGCTCGGGGACGTTTCGTGGCGCGTCGGAGCCGCGGGCGGTATTGACGGAGCAGGCGGCTGCGCCGGACGCCGCGCCGGTGTACGACGTGCGGAACCATAACCTGGTGCTGTTCGATCGCGGGGACGAGGTGGTGGTGCAGGCGGGGCCCGAGGGGATCCGGTTTCTGCTGGTGTCGGGCAAGCCGCTGGAGGAGCCGGTGGCGTGGTATGGGCCGATCGTGATGAACACACAGGCGGAGTTGCGGCAGGCGGTGCAGGAGTTGAACGACGGCACCTTCATCAGGCACGGGTGAGGACGCAGGCCCGGATATAATTGCGGGCGATGAAGACGAACAGGCGGGGGTTCCTGCGGGCGGCGGGTGCGGGCGCGGCGGCGGCGACGGCGGGCGTTGGGGCTCCGAGCGGGTTGGGCGCAAAGCTGGCGCGGATCATGGAAGCGCCCGTGTTGCGCACCGACCTGCTGGCGGGGCCGTTGACGATCGAGCAGGTGGAGTTGCTGCGGGCGGGCCGCCATTTCCTGGTGCGGGTGCGGGGCGGCGGCTTAGAGGGATTCGCCGACGCGCACAGCTCGGTGATGAGCGTGGCGTATCCGATCCTGTTGAAGAAAGTCGCGCCGAATTTCGTGAGGAAAGACGCGCGGGACCTGGAGCGCGTGTTTCACGAGGCGTACCTGGCGAGTTCGAACTACAAGTGGCAGGGGCTGCCGTTCTGGGTGTCGATGGCGGTGGTGGAGATTGCGCTGCTGGACCTGATCGGGAAGGCCGCGAAGAAGCCGCTGGGGGAGCTGTTCGGGAAAGTGCTGCGGCGCGACATTCCGGTGTACCGCGCGAGCGGGAACCGGGGGAACGCGCCGGAGGCGGAGATCGCGTACCTGCAGAAGACGGTGGAAGAAACGGGGGCGAAGGCGATCAAGTTCCGGCTGGGGGCGCGGATGCGGTACGACGACGCGTCCACGAAGCGCGACCTGGCGCTGATACCGCTGGTGCGGAAGAGATTCGGGGCGGAGATGGCGATCTACGCGGACGCGAACGGGTCCTACGACGTCCCGATGTCAATTCGGATGGGGCGGCTGATGGAAGAGCAGAAGTTCGGGTTCCTTGAAGAGCCGGTTCCGTTCGACTACTACGACGAAACGAAGGCGATTGCGGACGCGCTGAGTATTCCCATTGCGCTCGGCGAGGAGGAGATGAGCCTGCGGGGATTCCGGCGGATCATCGAGACGGGGACCGCGCAAGTGATTCAGCCGGACCTCTTATATAGCGGCGGGATGATGCGGGCGGTGAAGGTGGCGAAGATGGCGAACGCGGCGGGGTTGCCGTGCACGCCGCATATGTCGGGGGGCGGGCTGGGGTTTCTGTACGTCGCGCACTTTGCTTCCTGCGTGGAGGATCCGGGGGCGCACCAGGAGTACAAGGGCGAGGACGACAACCTGCCGGTGACGTCGGCGACGTCGTCGCTGAAAAGCGAGGGCGGCAGGCTGAAGGTTCCAAGCGGGCCGGGGCTGGGGGTGGAGATCGACCCGGGTTTGCTGCAGCGGGCGTCGCTGGTGACGGCATAGAGCTACAATGGGCGTCACTATGACGTCCTCGACACGACGCGAATTTTTGGCGGGCATGGCGGCGATGGGGCCGCTGGCGGCACAGAGCACCACGTCCGGGATTCCGACGCGGGCGCTGGGGAAGACCGGGGTGCGCGTCTCGGCACTGGGGCTGGGCGGGCATCACCAGGCGCGGCCGAAGGAGGAGAGCGAGTCGATTCGCATTGTCCATACGGCGATCGACAACGGGATCACCTTCATGGATAACGCCTGGGACTACCACAATGGGCGGGCGGAAGAGGTGATGGGGAAGGCGCTGGCGATGGATGGGTACCGTAAGAAGGCCTTCCTGATGACTAAGGTGTGCGACCGGGACTATGCGGGCGCAATGAAGCAGTTAGAAGACAGCCTGCGGCGGTTACAGACGGATGTGATCGACTTATGGCAGTTTCATGAGTGCAATTACTACAACGACCCGGAGTACTTAGTGGAGAAAGGCGGGTTGAAGGCGGCGCTGGAGGCGAAGAAGCAGGGGAAGGTGCGTTTTATCGGGTTCACGGGGCACAAGCATCCGAAGATCCACCGGAAGATGCTGGCGCTCGATTTCGCGTGGGACGCGTGCCAGATGCCGATTAACGTGATGGATCACAGCTTCGAGAGTTTCCGGCACGAAGTGGTGACGGAGTGCAACAAGCGGGGCGTGGGCGTGATCGGGATGAAGGGGTGCGGCGGCGACGCAAAGATGCTGAGCGACGGCGTAGTGAGCGTGGAGGAGTGTTACCGGTATTTTCTGTCGCAGCCGATTTCGGTGCAGGTGGTGGGACTGGCGACGATGGAGCATTTGAACAAGGCGGTGGAGATCGCCCGGAACTTCAAGCCGATGACCGGCGAGGAGTTGAAGACGATGTCGGCGCGGCTGCGGACGGTGGCGGGGGACGGGCGCTACGAGTTATTCAAGACGTCGCAGCGGTTCGACGCGGGGCATCACCGGAAGCAGCACGGGTTTGCGGAATAGGGCCGGTTGACGCGGGCCCGGGCCGTGATAGGCTGCGGGCATGACATGGAGCCGGCGGGCGTTTCTGAGCGGGTGCGCGGGCGCGGGTGTGTGTGGGGCGGCGCCGGCCGAAGCGGCGAAGGAGAAGTACCGGAAGCTCGGTGAGATCCTTGGGCAGCCGGTACTGAAGAAGCAGCTCTTCGAGCGGCCAGTGATTCTGGAGAGCGTGGAGTTGCTGCGGCTGGAGAACCGGTTCTTGTGCCGGGTGCGGTCGCGGGACGGGGCGGAGGGGATTTCCGTCGCCCACAACGATATGATCCGCGTGTATCCGATCTTTCTGCGGAACCTGCAGCCGTTCTTCGTGGGCAAGGACGCACGGGAGCTGGACCTGATTCTGGAGAAGGTCTTCATTTACGGGTTCAACTTCCGGTACGGCGGGATTTCTTTGGGGATCCCACTGGCGACAATTGAGTTCGCCATTCTCGACATGCTGGGGCGGATCGCCGGCAAGCCGGTGGGACAGTTGATCGGGGAGGTACGGAACCCGCACGTCGGTCTGTATATGGCGACGGAGTGGCGCGAGAAGCCGGTGGAGGAGTCCATCCGGCTCATCAAGAATGCCGTGGCCGAGTATGACATCCATGCGTTGAAGATCAAGGTCGGCGGGCTGATGTACATGACCACGGACATGAACGCCCAGGGGCCGCCGGGCCGGACGGAGGCGATGATTCCGCTGGTGCGGAAGACGTTCGGGGACAAGATGGCGCTCTATGCGGACTCGAACAGCTTCTATACGGTGAAAGAAGCCATTCGGGTGGGCAAGTTACTCGAAGAATACAAATACCGGTACTTCGAGGAGCCGGTGATGTTCGATCACTTAGAAGAGATCAAGGAAGTCGCGGACGCCTTGACGTTACCGGTTGCGAATGGAGAGCAGGATTACAGTTTCTACGGCTTCCGGTGGCTGCTGGCGAATGACGGACTGGATATCGTCCAGCCGGACAATTACTACTTCGGCGGGCTGATTCGTTCGATGAAAGTGGCGAAGATGGCGGCGGCGTCCGGTAGGCAGTGCATTCCGCATATGTCGGGCGGGGGTTTGGGATACCTGTACAACATACAGTTCATTTCGGCGCTTCCGAACGCGGGGGAACATCACGAGTTCAAGGGGCTGGGGACGCACGTGAAGTTCGAGTGCAAGACGTCGCCGCTGAAGGTGGCGGGCGGGAAGATGGCGGTTCCGACGGGGCCTGGGTTCGGCGTGGATTTTGATCCTGACTGGGTGAAGAAGCACGAGGTGTTGAAATGATGCTGCGATTGGCGGTGACGGCGGCCCTGTTGGCTGCAGGATTGACTGCGGCGGAGACGCCGGCGGAACGGGACGCCCGGATGAAGTGGTGGCGGGAAGCGCGTTTCGGCATGTTCGTGCATTGGGGTTTGTACTCGGGGCTGGCGGGGACCTGGGACGGGAAGGCGGTGGCGACGTCGGGCGGGATGGAGTGGATCCAGCAGCGGGTGAAGGCGGACACGGATACGTACGCGAAGCGGGCGATTCCGTTGTTTCGGCCGAAGGCCGGGTTTGCGCGGGAGTGGGCGCGGCTGGCGAAGGAGGTGGGGGCGCGGTACGTGGTCCTGACGACGAAGCACCATGACGGGTTTGCGCTGTTCGATTCGAAGGTCAGCGAGTACGATGCGGGGTCGGTGCTCCAGCGCGACTTAGTGAAAGAGTTCGTTGACGCGGCGCGGGCGGAGGGGTTGCGCGTCGGATTTTATCATTCGGTGATCGACTGGCATCACGATCAATACGAGTACGGGCGGTCACAGCAGTTACCGCATCCGCTGCGGGGGACGGCGTATCCGAACGGCGCGCGGGATCACGCGAAGTATGTGGACTACCTGCATGCACAGGTGAGCGAGCTGATTTCGAATTACGGACCGGTGGACATCCTGTGGTGGGATTACAGTTCGGTGGATTTCCAGGGCGAGGAAGCGTGGCGGGCGTTTTCGCTGTTGGACGAGGTTCGGTCCAAGCAGCCGCGGGTGATCATGAACAACCGGCTGTTCCGCATTCCGGAGGCGGGGTTTACGGGGATGGGGACGAATGCGATTTCGGCAAAGATGGACCCGAAGTATGGGGATTTCATCACGCCGGAGCAACATATTCCCGCGACGGGGATGCCGGGCGTGGACTGGGAAACGTGCATGACGATGAACACGACGTGGGGCTACAGCGAGCACGACACGAAGTGGAAGTCGAGTGAGACGCTGATCCGGAACCTGATCGATATTGCGAGCAAGGGCGGGAACTACTTACTCAATATTGGTCCGAAGGCAGACGGGAGCGTACCGGCTGAAAGCATCGACGCGCTACGGGCGATGGGGACGTGGATGAAGGTGTACGGGGAGTCCATTTATGGGACGACGGCGAGCCCGTTCGAGAAACCCGAGTGGGGCCGGGCTACGCGAAAAGGGCGGCGGATCTACCTGCATGTGTTCGAATGGCCGAAGGACGGGAAGTTAGTGGTACCGGTGAAGGAGGCGTCGAGGGCGAGGTTGATGGGGACGGGGACGGTGCTCAAGGTCACGCCGGACGGGGCGGGGATTTCGATTGCGGTGCCGGCGGCGGCGCCGAATGCGATCGCGAGCGTTATCGAGTTGGAAGTGGGGGGTGGGGCGTTTTAGGGTCGGGGGATTTCGCCGAGCTGGCGGCGCGGGCGGCGGAAGTCGTGGAGCGGTATTACTCCGGGTTGGGCACGATGCCAGTTATGCCGCGGACGAGCGCGGAGGATGTGCGCGCGCTGTTGCGGGAGCCGCTGCCGGCTGAGGGAGGGCGGGCGGAGGACCTGTTACGCGTGGTGGAGGAGGTGGTGTACCGGCTCTCGCGCCACAACGCGCACCCGCGGTTCTTCGGGTATGTGGCTTCGCCCGGGAGCGCGGCGGCAGCGGTGGGGGACTTACTGGCCGCGGGGCTGAACGCGAACGTGACCTCGTGGCGATCAGCACCGGCGGCGGCGGAGATGGAACATGTCGTCATCGACTGGCTGAAGGAGATGATCGGGTTTCCGCGGACGGCGGCGGGGTTGCTGGTGAGTGGGGGGTCGATGGCGAACTTCGCTACGCTGGCGGCGGCGCGGTCGGCGGCAGATCCGGAGTTTGGGCGGGACGGCGGGGCGGGGCGGGGGGCGTTACGGGTGTATGTGTCCGAGGAGACGCATTTCTCGCATCACAAGGCGGCGCGGCTGTTGGGGATCGGGTCGGACAACGTGACGGCGATCGGAACGGACGCGGGCTTTCGCGTGGACGTGGCGGAGGTGGAGCGCAGGATCGTCGCGGACCGGGCGGCGGGGCTGCGTCCGATGTGCATCGTCGGGAGCGCGGGGACGGTCAATACGGGTGCGGTGGACGATTTGGCGGCGCTTGCCGATGTCGCCGGGCGGCAGGGGGTATGGCTGCACGTAGACGGTGCGTACGGGGCGTTGGCGGCGATGGCGGACTCGACGCGCGGGTTGTTCGAGGGGATGTCGCGGGCGGATTCGGTATCGCTCGATCCGCATAAATGGCTGTATACGTCGGTGGGGTGCGGGTGCGTACTGTACCGGGATGCGGCGGCGGCGCGGGCGGCGTTCAGTCAGGACGCGGAGTATACGCGGGTGGTGGGGCTTTCGCGGGACGAGGCCTTTGCGTTCTGGGATTACGGCCCGGAGTTATCGCGGCCGTTCCGGGCGCTGCCGTTGTGGCTGCACATCAAGCTGTATGGGGCGCGCGCCCTGGCGGACGCGATCGAGAGTAACAACGACTGCGCGCGGTATCTGGGTGAGTTAGTAGAGCGAGATGAAGAGTTCGAGTTGCTGGCGCCGGTATGTTTGTCGATCTTCTGCTTCCGGTTCAGGCCGGCGGGGTATAGCGGGGACTTAGACGAGTTCAATGAACGGGTGCTGCTGGAGGTCCAGCGCGGGGGAAGCAGTTACCTTTCGAACGCGCGGGTGCGGGGCCGGTTTGCGCTGCGCGGGTGCGTGCTGAACTATCGAACGACGCGGGCGGACATGGAGCGGCTGCTGGAGGACGTGCGGGAGGCGGGGCGGCGGTTATTGGCGTGAGCGCGCGCGTCGGTATCGGAGGGGCTGCGGACCTTTGAAGTAAGTCAGTTCCAGGGCGTCACCGGCGAGAGCGAGGCGTTCGTTGCGGAACCTGAGGTGGGTAATCGCTTCCGGGTCAATGGTGAGGTAAAGCTCGCGCTTACCGGGCTCGAGCGGAAAGGGCCCGGCGTGGACGTCGTAGACGGGAATGCGCACGGAGACGGATTTCGCCTGGGGCGCGGCGGGGAGATCGGCGAGGCCTTGCTGGTCTGTGCGCGCGGAGACGTCGCCGGCGGGCGTGGCGAGAATGACGTCGACATGGGGAACGCCGGCGCCGTTGGGGGCGAGGATCCACACACGGACGGCGGCAGGGCGGCCGGGGGCGGCTTTGGCGAGGGTGATCGCAGGCTTATCAGGCGCGGAGCTTGTGAGGTAGACCGCGTTCGCCTCGCTGCGCCACGTTCCCTTCGAGACGTAGTCGGCGGCGCCGTAGGAGAAGTAGTACTCGTAGGTGTGGTCGGGGCGGAGAAGCAGCCCGGAGGCGACCTCGGGAACCCGGGCTACGTACTCGCCGGCGAAGTCCTGCGCGGAGAGAAGGGGTGCGAGACAGAGAAGGAAGAACCTCACAAGAGACAACGCGTGAAAGGCGGCAGGGTAGATTAGTCGTATGGCGTATTTTCTGGCGAAGACGGATCCGGAGACTTACTCGGTCGATCAGTTTGAGAAAGAGAAGAAGACGGTCTGGGATGGGGTAACGAATCCGCAGGCGGTGCGGACGATTCGGGAGATGAAGCCGGGGGACGTGGTGTTCGTGTACCACAGCGGCGGGGAGAGCGGGGTGGTGGGTTGGGCGAAGGTGCGCAGCGAGGCGCGCGACGATCCGAAGAATGCGAAGTCGGCGGTAGTGGATCTGGAGTTTCAGGGGCGGCTGGCGCCGGGGGCGACGCTGAAGGAGATCAAGGGAAGCGGGTTGTTTGACAATTGGGCGCTGGTGCGGCAGGGGCGGCTCTCAACAATGAGCGCGCCGGAGTCATTCGTGAAGTGGATGCGGGAGCGGCATCCCGGGGCGCAATTCTAGGCGCAGTCTGCGGTAGACCAAGGCTACGGGGAGGCCAACGACGTTGAAGAAGCAGCCTTCGACGCGGGCGACAAACTTGGAGGCGAGGCCCTGGATGCCGTAGGCCCCGGCCTTGTCCATGGGTTCGCCGGAGGCGACGTAGGCTTCGATCTCCTCGTCCGTGAGCGGGTGGAAGGTGACGGTGGTTTCCTCGTGGGCGACGTCGAGGCGGGCATCGAAGCGAAGGCAGATGCCGGTGTAGACCTGGTGCGGAAGGCCCGAGAGGAGGCGCAGCATGCGGCGGGCGTCTTCGGCATCGGCGGGTTTTTCGAGGACGTGGTTTTCGATGGCGACGGTGGTGTCGGCGGCGAGGATGATTTCGCCGGGGGCGGCCACGACGGCTTCGGCCTTCGCTTGCGCGAGGCGGCGGACGTAGGCGATAGGGGGCTCGCCGGGGAGGCGGGTTTCGTCGATGTGGGCGGGGCGGGTGGTGTGCGGCAGGCCGGCGTTGTGGAGGAGTTCGCGGCGACGTGGGGATTGGGAAGCGAGGACGAGTTTCACAGGGCGCCGGGCCTCTTGAGGACCTTGAGTTTGTCGCGGAAGCCGAGGCGGACGGCGATGACGTCGCGGTGTTCGAGGACGAGTTCGGCGGCGATCTTACGGATCTCGTTGTCCTCGGCGAGAGCGATGTCGTCGGCAGCGGCGGAGACGGCGAAGAGGGCTTCGAGGAGCTGGAGTTTCTGTTCGCGGGTGGCGAGTTCGTTGAACTCGCGGGTGACGAGGAAGTCCTCCGTGGCGCCGAAGAGCTGGTTGCGAGTTTTGGCGATCTGGACGACGAGAACGGCCTGATCTTCGGGGAGGCCGCCGACCTCCATCACCATGCGCTCCATGGTGGCGGTCTCTTCAGGGGAGATGGCGTGGTCGGCCTTGGCGACGCGGCCGAGGATGTAGGCGTAGGCGGCGATATAGCGGGCCTGGTCCGGGGGGAGTTGGTCGAGGGCTTCCGCTATTTTGCGGACGGCGTCAGTGGTGCGCTCGGCGGGTTGATCGGGGGCGCCGAAGAGGGATCGCCAGAGAGAGGGCATGCAGCCTCCATGATCGCAGGATCCGGACAGGGAACTACGCCGGCTTGCGAACCAGAACCCAGACGTTGGTGTGGTAGGAGTCCCGATTCATGGCGGCCAGCTTTTGGAGCGGGTGCCAGGAGGCAGCCGGGACGTGCAGGCGGCGCCAGTCGAGAACGTTCACGATCAACTCAAGAGGGTGACCATGTCCGCCGGCGTACACCTCACCTCCACCCGAGTTGAGCGCCAGTTCACGCAGACCTTCCGGAGAGAAACGCCAGTAATCTCCGGGACCATGGTAGGGCGTCAGGAAACACGTGGTATGCAGGGCCCAGCCCCCGGGCTTCAAGACTCTCATCGTCTCGCGAAACGCATCGGACGGCAGGCCTTTGATGTGCTCGAACACCTGGTCGGAAACCACTAGATTGAACGATTCGTCCGGAAAGGGGAGGTTGAGGATATTGATTTCCGGGTAATTCGCGTCAGTCACTACGGCGTTCTCCACCTTCAGGAGAGGCAGCAGGTGGCGAGAGTGGCTAATCGAGAGAACCGGTCCCTCGAACCGGTGCTTCTGTCCAAAGGCCTCGATCGCGCGGTACATCCCGAATCGCGAAAAGGCATGGGTCTTTCCTACGCCGACCGTGGTAACTGAGTACAAAGCTCGGCCTAGGCCTCGGAGGAGTGCTCTCATGGGATCGTTGTGAGTATATCCCACCCGCCGCCAGACCTTCTCACGCGGGGCAATCTGACGGGCGCGCGCGGTGCAATTTCATGATGCGCTGGAGGAAGGGCGTGCGTCGAGTGAGTATGGCAGAGACGCGTTGGGAACGGGACACGATGGGGACGGTGGAGGTGCCGGCGGGGGCTTTGTACGGGGCGCAGACGGCGCGAGCGGTGGTGAACTTTCCGATCAGCGGGGCGCGGCTGCAGCGGCCTTTCGTGCGCGCGCTGGGTTTGATCAAGGCCGCGGCGGCGGAGGTGAACGGGGAGCGGCGCTGGCTGCCGGAAGAGATGGCCGGGCGGATTGCCGCGGCGGCCCGGGAGGTGGCCGAGGGGCGGCATGATGGCGAGTTCGTGGTGGACGTGTACCAGACGGGGAGCGGCACCTCGACGAACATGAATGCGAATGAAGTGATCGCGCGGTTGGCGGGGGAGGGGGTGCACACGAACGATCACGTGAACCGGGGGCAGTCAAGCAACGACGTGATCCCGACAGCGATGAATGTGAGCGCCGCGATGGAGGTGCACGGGCGGCTGCTGCCGGCGTTGGGGGCGCTGCGGGGGGCACTGGCGGCGAAGGCAGTGGAGTTTCACGGCGTGCTGAAGATCGGGCGCACGCACCTGCAGGACGCGGTGCCGATGCGGCTGGGGCAGGAGTTTTCGGGGTACGCCCGGCAGGTGGAGTTAGGGGCATCGCGAGTGGAGCGGGCGGTGGCGGACTTGTACGAGCTGCCGCTGGGGGGGACGGCGGTCGGAACGGGTTTGAACGCCCCGCCGGGGTTCGCGCCGGCGGTGATTCGGCTGCTGGCGGAGTGGACGGGGCTACCGTTCCGTGAGGCGGAGAATCACTTCGAGGCGCAGGCGGCGCGGGATGGGATCGCGTTCTTGAGCGGAGCACTGAAGGCGTGCGCGGTGGGCCTGGTGAAGATCGCGAACGATATTCGGCTGCTGGGCTCGGGGCCGCGGTGCGGGCTGGGGGAGTTGCGGCTGCCGGCGGTGCAGCCGGGCTCGAGCATCATGCCGGGGAAGGTGAACCCGGTGATTGCGGAGAGCCTGGTGATGGCATGCGCGCAGGTAGTGGGGCACGACGCGGCAATCGCGTGGTGCTGCGCGGGCGGCCATTTCGAGTTGAACGCGATGATGCCGTTGATGGCGTATGACTTACTCGACTCGATCGAGTTACTGGCGAATTCAGCGGAGACCTTTCGCGCGCGGCTGGTGGAGGGGTTAGAGGCGGACCCTGCGCGGGCGGAGGGTTATATCGAGCAATCGCTGGCACTGGTGACCTCCTTAGTACCGGAGATCGGGTACGAAAAGGCGGCGGGGATTGCGAAGGAGGCGTACAGTACGGGGCGGACGGTGCGGGAGGTGGGGGCGGAACGGAGCGGGCTAGTACCGGAGCGGCTGGCGGAGTTGCTGGATCCGGCGAAGCAGGTGTGACCGGACAGTTACAATCGTTCGTATGACCGTGGAGATCGAAGGCGTCACGCTGCACCTGGCGCATCCGGACGAGCTGCCGGTGCGATGGGTGGGGCAGGACGAAGTGATGCGTCAGTTGCTGGCGGCGTGGCTGGTGATTGACGAGGCGGATCTGCCGATGAATCCGCGGCTGTTGGGGAAGCCGGGAGTGGGGAAGACGTCGCTGGCGTATGCCGCGGCGAAGCGGCTGAAGCGGGAAGTGTACATCATGCAGGCGACAGTGGACACGCGGCCGGAGGACCTGCTGGTGCAGCCGGTGATCGAGGCGGCGGGAAGGCTGCGGTATGTGGCGTCGCCGCTGGTGACGGCGATGCTGAGGGGCGGGATCTGCATCCTGGACGAAGGCAACCGGATGAGCGAGAAGAGCTGGGCGTCGCTGGCGCCGCTGCTGGATAACCGGCGGTATGTGGAGTCGATTGTGGCGGGGATCAAGGTGCGGGCGCATCCGTTGTTCCGCATTGTGGCGACGATGAACGACGACGCTTCGACCTTCGACTTGCCGGAGTATATCCACAGCCGGCTGCAGCCGCAGATTCTGATCGACTTTCCGGAGCGCGCGGAGGAGTACGAGATCCTGCGGGAGAACTTACCCTTCACGGAGGAGCAGATCTTACTCTACGTGACGGAGTTTCTGCAGCAGGCGCACGCAGCGGAGGAGCGGTACACGGTGCGGGACGGGATCACCATCGGCAGGTATGCGACTAAGCTGCGGAAGTCGCCCGAGGCCTCCTATTCCCTTCGGGACGCGCTGCAGCGGGCGATCGACGACACGCTGGGTTCCGAGGCGCTGCGGTATGTTCCCCGGAGCTGATCCTGGTTCGCTGAAGCGGGGTAACTACGAGTATCTTCCGGTAGCCCCGGGCAGGCTGGAGTTTGCCTACGAGGTACGCCGGCGGATTCTGGCGGCGCGGCCGGGCGTCGTGGCTGTAGAGTTACCGGAGGCGTTGGAGTCAGCGTTGCTGGAGGCGCTGGCGCGGCTACCGGAGATCTCCGTGCTGGTGTGGGAGGACCCGGCGGAGGAGGACCGGGCGGTGTACGTGCCGGTGGAGCCTTGCGATCCGTTTACGGAGGCGGTGCGGACGGCGCTCGAGGTGGGAGCGAAGGTGGCGTTTCTCGAGCCGCTGACAGGAGAAAGGCCCCACTTACTGGATTCGTATCCTGATCCTTATTCTATTCAGCGGCTCGGTTACGAGCGGTATGTCGAGCAGTACCGGCTGCATCCCCAGGCGCGCACGGAGGAGATGGAAGAGCACGCGGCGGCGATGGCGTGGAAGTTACAGGGGTCGGACCCGCTGGCTCAGGTGATGGTGGTGGTATCGCTGAACATGCTACATGCTCTGCTCGACGCCATGGAGAAACCTCAGGGCGAGCCCGTGGCGCGCGGCAAGCGACTGGAGGCGCAGACGGTGAATGCGCATCCGGACTGCCTGAACGAGATCACGGCCGAGATCCCTTACTTACAGTGGCGCTACGAGCAGGACCGCGGCGAACTGCCGGACCGGGTGAAGGTGCAGTATGCGCTGCTGCGAGAGGCAGAGGCGGAGTACGTCAAGAACACGGGGCAGAAGATTGCGCACTGGCAGCGGCGGATGATGGCGCGATACACGCGCAACCTGGCGCAGTTAGACGGCTTGTTAGTGGCGAACTTATTTGACCTTACCGTAGCGGCGCGATCGGTGGTGGACGATAACTACGGGTGGGAGGTCTGGGCGGCGGCGCAGCGGTATCCGCCGCAGAGGGCGGAGTCGGACTTAGAGACGGTGAACTTATCAGGGGACGAAGTGTTCCTGCGGACGCGCAAGTTGAGACTGCGGAGGAGGCTGCCGCGGCCGAAGCAGCGTTTGCGGCCGCGCGGGCTGAAGGAGAGGAAGAAGGAACCGCGGCCGGGGGAGTGGGCGCGGGAGTTGGATGGGCAGTCGATTTGTTCGTACCCGCCCGAGGACCTAGTCATCGAGGAGTACGGGCGGTTCCTGAAGCAGAAGGCGAAGAGCCTGGTGAGCGAGGAACGGGTGCGGGTGGAGCCGTTCACGACCTCGATCTTCGACGGGGTGGACCTGCGGGAGACGATTCGGAACTGGCATGAGGGGCGGATTTATGTCCGGCGGTTCGATCGCGTGCAGGGCGAGGTGGGGGCGGTGGTCGTGATCTTCGACGACGACCGGGACGAGCGGTACAACTATACGACGACGTGGCTGGGGGAGAGCCAGAACGAGTCGGACATGGCGTTTTACTCGACGCACCCGTGGGACCACCTGGTGGGACCGGGGATCGGGCGGGCGGAGTACGGCGGTTTTCTGATGGCCCTGCCTGCGCGACGGATGTACGACGTTTGGGGGGATCCGGATTACGAGTTCGCGGAGACGAAGGCGGAGCGGCTGTTGCTGGCGGGGCTGGATTACTCGGTGGAGCGGTTGGTGGTGTACGTGGCGGCCAAGCCGCCGCGGAGCATTTTCCGGTCGGTGGCGGCGCATTTGGGGCGGGCGATCTTGTATGTGCCGATTGGGGCGTTATCGCCAACGAAGTTGAAGAAGCTGAGGGTGGTTCACATATTGGATAGCTATGAGCGGCGGGAGCAGGCGAAGGACTATCTCTGGTGAGCGGCGGCGATAGGGGAAATCCGTAGGCCGATCGGGGGAATCGCTGAAAATTAGGGGGAGAGGCTCTAATGGCACCGGGGGGTTCCGCCGATAGCTGAGTCAGGCGGAGGTTCCATGATCGAGAAGACGGAAGGCAAGTTCGAGATCGTCTTGGGACAGAGGCAGTTGGCGACGACATTGTTCCTACTGCTGATGCAGATGGGCGTGGTAGCAGGCGTGGCGTACATGGCGGGCCGGGCGGTGACCGCGGCGCAATTCGCGCGGGACGGCAGCACGGCCATGAGCAAAGGGCCGGGGCAGGTATTGGTAGTGGACCCGCCGGCGGTAACTAAGGCCGCATCCTATGGGACTGCGACGGCGGCGATGTTACCCGTGATGCCCAAGAGGGCGCCCGAGCCGGTGGTGCCGGCGGTGCAGGCGGATCCGGACCCCGAGCCGGGGACGGGGGAGTTGTATATGCAGGTAGGCTCGGTGGAGCGCGGCATGGCCGAGGTGTTCGTTGAAGTGCTCAAGCGGAAGAACATGCCGGCGCGGTTTGTGCCGGGCGTGAAGGAGAACGTGTTCCGCGTGCTGGTGGGGCCGTTGAAGCGGTCGGAGTTGAATGAGACGGGGGAAAAGCTGGCGTCTTTAGGGTTCTCGGGTTTTCCGCGGCGGTTCTAGCCCTCAGGCGGCTTTGCGGGCGACGGTGGCGGCGCGTTCGAGGAACGTCTGGATGACGTTCATGATGCACTGTTCCTCGCGGCGAAGGGCCGCTTCGTCGGTAGGGTCGGCGGTAGGGCACTTATTGAAGGCTTCGAAGAGGGAGCCATCCTCGTAGGCGTCGAGGATGGCGGGGTGGATGTAGTACTTGCGGCAGGTGGCGGGGCGGTTGCCCAGCTTGGCGGCAACGGATTTGACCGAAGCGACGACATTCTTCTTGCGCACCGTGACCGTGTCGCAGGGGCCGACGGCTTCGAGTTCGAGCGCCATGAGGCCGGTGCCGTTCCAGGTGCGAAAGTCTTTGGCGGTGAACTCCTCACCGGTGATTTCGCGAAGGTAATCGTTGATGTCGCCCGAGTCGAGGCGGGCGGTCTCGCCGGTGTCGTCGACGTACTGGAATAGTTCGTAACCGGGGATATCCTGGCAGTCCTTGACGATCTTCGCGAGGCGGCGGTCGGTGAGCTCGATCTCCTGGTCCTGGCCGCTTTTGCCGCGAAATTGGAACTTGAGGCGGTGGCCGGCGATCTCGACGTGGTGATCACGGAGCGTGGTCAGGCCGTAGGACTCGTTGGTCTTGGCGTACTCCTCGTTGCCCACGCGCATCCCGGTGGCGTCGAGGAGTTTGACGGCGGCGGCGACAACTTTTCGTTTGGTGAGGCCGGGAAGGCGGATGTCCTGATCGACCTGCACACGGATTTTGGGCAGTGCGGCGCCGAAGGCCATCATCTTGGTGAATTTCGTGGCGTCGCGGACCTCGCGGTACTGCGGGTGGTAGCGGTATTGCTTCCTCCCTTTGGCGTCGCGGCCGATGGCCTGGAGGTGCCCGTTGGCGAGGGGGCAGATCCAGACGTCAGCCCAGCCAGGGGGGATGACGAGTGAGCGGATACGATCGAGAGTGGCTCGGTCACGGACGGGCCTGCTGTCGACGCCGATGTAGGTGAAACCTCGGCCGGACCGCTTACGAACGATGCCGGGACCGTAGGGCCGCACGTAGCGCAAACCTGCGATGAGGGCCGACTGTACGGGGTCGAGGGGCAGATCCGGCTGTTTCTTCCTTCGCATTCACCTGGTTAGATTCGGACACAGAGATCGCAGTTTCCCTGCGGTACGATTGGCAGCATGCAAGATCAACTGGATAGTCTGTTACCGAAGATGGATCTGGACCGACGACAGGTAATGAACGGGCTGATCTCCGGGTTTGCGCTGGCCGTTCAACCGGTGGTGGGTCAGACGATGATCACCACGGACACGCAGGGGCTGGAGGCGGGCGAGGTGAAGATCCCGACGAAGGATGTCGAGATCCCGGCGTACCGGGCGATGCCGGCCAAGGGCGGCAAATTCCCGACGGTGCTGGTGGTGCAAGAGATTTTCGGGGTTCACGAACATATCAAAGACATCTGCCGGCGCTTTGCAAAGCTGGGGCACCTGGCGATTGCGCCGGAGTTGTATGCGCGGCAGGGCGACGTGAGCAAGATGGAGAACTTCCAGGAGATCATCTCCAAGGTGGTTTCGAAGGTGCCCGACGAGCAGGTGATGTCGGACCTGGACGCGACGGTAGCGTGGGCGGAGAAGACGGGCAAGGCGAATACCGGGAAACTGGGCGTGACGGGTTTCTGCTGGGGCGGGCGGATCGTGTGGCTGTACGCCGCGCATCAGCCGAAGCTGAAGGCGGGAGTGGCGTGGTACGGGACGCTGCTGCCGCGGGCGGACCGGCCGAGTTCGCCGCTACAGCCGAAGCAGCCGATCGATGTGGCGGGGCAGTTGAAGGCGCCGGTGCTGGGCCTGTATGGCGAGGCGGACCAGGGCATCCCGATGGACACGGTGGAGAAGATGCGGGCGGCGTTGAAGGCGGCGAACTCGAAGTCCGAGATCGTGGTGTATCCGCAGGGGCCGCACGGATTCCACGCGGACTACCGGCCGAGTTACCGGAAGGAGATGGCCGAGGACGGCTGGAAGCGGCTGCAGGACTGGTTCAAGAAGCATGGCGCGGCTTAGCTTCTGTTGGCTGTTGGCAGCGGCATTCGCGATGCAGGCCGGCGCCCAATCGCGCGTCGTGCTGGTGAGCCTGGACGGGATGGGCTACGAGCGGTTCACGGAAGACCCGGTGGCCGAGGAGTTGACGGCTCTCAAGAAGATTGCGCGGGAGGGCGTGGTGGCGCAGGGAGCGGTGCCGCACATGCCCAGCACGACGGCGAATACGCACGCGGCGTTGTTTACGGGCGCGTATGGGGCGGTGAACGGGATCTCGGGGAACTCGGTGCCCCGGACGCCGCGGGCCGAGCATGAGTTTCGCGAGTGGGCGATCGGATTCCGCGCGGAGAGTCTGAAGGCGGAGCCCATTTGGGCGGCGGCGGCGCGGCAAGGGGTGAGCGCGGTGGCTTACCAGGCGACGCAGGCGTTTCCGTTCTTGCCGATCAATACGGCGCCGGGGTCGAAGACGCCGCCGGTGGTGGTGAACGGGTACCAGACGCGGGAGGTGGCGCCGTACCAGGTGGTGCGGGGCGCGGACGTGAAGGCGGAGGATTGCGCGGTTTTCGTGCCGCTGGTATCGGGTGCGGTGCGGTGTTTCTCGTGGAGCGCGAAGCCGTACACCCTGTACGGGGCAGCGACGGCGAAGGACCTGTTCGTGGCCGCGGATCCGAAGGGAGGGCGGGTGCGGGTGGAGTCGCAGGCGCTCGAGACGGAGCTGCCGCGGAGGCGGGCCCTGGCGCGGTACTTCAGCGCGGGATTGACGGTAGCGCCCGGGTTGGTGACGCACTTCCGGCTGACCGGGTTGACGGCGGACGCCTCCGACTTCCTGCTGTTGCAGACGCCCTTGCAGGAGTTGGGGTATTACAACGGCGGCGCGGACGCGGACGCGCAGCGGGACCAGATGCTGGCGGAGACGGGCGCGTTTGTTGGGAACGGTCCCGGGCGGTTGCTCGGGCGTGGGGGGTTGGGAGAGCTGTCGTACAAGGGCGGGGACGGGTCGGCCGAGAGGCTCTATCTAGAGGCGGTGGAGTTCGTCATTCGTCAGAACACGCGGCAGGCGGAGTGGCTGGCGAAGCGGTTCTCGCCGCGGCTGTTCATCGGCTACCTGAACTACCCGGACGAGGTCGACCATGCGTGGTACGGGATGGTGCACGAGTCGACGCCAGGGGTTTCCAAGGCGCTGCGCGACCGGTACACGTTCTACCGGCGTTGGGCGTACGTGGCGCTGAACCGCGCGGTGGACGCGTTCGCGGACCTGGCGGCGAAGGACGGGACGGTGTTGTTCACGAGCGACCACGGCATGGCGCCGGTGTGGAAGCACGTGAACATCGACCGGCTGCTGCGGGAGGCGGGGCAGGCGGACCGCGTCACGCACGTCTACAACTTCCTGGTTGTGAACACGACGGACTGGAAGAAGGGGACGGTGCCGCCGGAGCAGAGGAAGGCGGTGGTGGCGGAGGCGCAGTCGGTTCTAGCCCGGGTGAAGGACCCGGAGACCGGGCAGCCGGTGTTCACCGAGTTCTTCCGGCCGGAGACGGATGGGGAGCGGTTCGGGATTGGCGGGCCGCACAGCGGCGACCTGTATTTCGAGTACGCGCGCGGGTATTCGTTCACGCGGGACAAAGATGCGCCGGTGGTGGGGCGCGCGGAGGCGCCGCTGGGGAATCACGGATTCCTGCCGACGCGGGCGGATATGCTGGCGATTCTGATCGGGCGGGGGCCGCGGCTGCCGAAAGGGGGGACGTGGCCGCGGGTGAAGGTGATCGATGTAGCGCCTCTGGTGGCGCAATTGTTGGGGATCGAGGCGCCGGCGCAGGCAACGGGGGCGTCGCCGCTGCGGTAGGGGCAAGGCTTAAGAGGCTATAAAGCCACACCCCCGCTGAGAGTAAGGATGGTGTTCACGAAGGCTTTCAGTTCGGGACAGCAAGCGATAGCGACCGACAAGTCCTGACCCTCCAGGATCGCCTTCGCGTCGCGGGTTTTGATGTAGTCTCTTGGAGACTGGCCCACGCGGAAGATTTCTTGAATATGGCGGGAAGGTGGGCAATTGTGGTTGATTGACTCGGGCGTTCCCGGCGGAGCGGACTTGTTGTGGCGGGCGAGTTTCTGAATCGCTGGCCAGTAGGGTATGAGCCAAGCCTCGAAGTCATGGAGCGCAGTGTGCGGGTGGAAACGGTCGTTGGGACCTACCCAGGTCCGCATTTTGCGCTTTGCATCCTCGGCGTCTGCAAAATCGGCAGTGCCCGTATAAACATCGGTTAACGCAATCACGTGGTCGGCCGAACCACAGAGCAGTAGCTCAACCTTCCGCCGCAGCTTCTCATTCTTCGGCAGTCGCCCATCGTAGACATCCGGCCTTAACTTAGGCATCCGGCCGACTAACTGCTTCTCAAGGAATCCGCGAAGGCAGGGAAAGAAGCATTTCTCCGTCTGCCCCTCGACGAGGATAACGATCTTCACGCGCGAGCTCCGATGTGGCCGCTGCGCCAAAGCTCATCGAGCGTGTATTCTTCGAGCCAGTGCTCGAGATCGAGCGAGTCTGCCCAGGTTAAACTCGCCGAACCATCCTCCTCGGTGTCCATGACGATGACCTCGTCCGGCTTCAGGAATCGAATGAGGCGGTCGGAGTGAGTGGCGACGACGATCTGCGTTCTTCTGGCGGCCTCCCTGAGGAGCCCGGCCAGAAGATTGAGAAGTTCGGGGTGGAGGCTGACTTCGGGTTCGTCGAGCAGCGTGAGTGCAGTCAGCCCCGGACTTTGCAGGAGCGTCGCCAGCCACAGGAAGCGCAGTGTTCCCTCGCTCAATTGGTGCATGTAGAGAGGCTTCGAGAACCTATCTTCGCGCCAGGTCATGGCAAGGGTACCGGCGGCCACCGGCGGGAAGTCGAGACGCTGGAAGCCTGGGAAAGCGGATCGTATGGCATCCTCGACCGCTTCGAAACGATCGCGATCCGCCTGCTGCATGGAGAAGAGCGCAGATACGAGATCCTCGCCATTCCTTCCCGGCAACGTCGCTGGACGCATTGGCTGCGGCAGACGCACGGGGGATCGCGGGCCGACATCGAGCACATGGTAGAACGTCGATGACGCAAGCCGGCGGCGGAACTCTTCCGGCGTACGGTACAACCTGGGAACTTGGGACAGTGCCGTCTCACCGAGATCGTACTGCCAATAGGGCCGCACCAGTTTGCCCTGGTCTACATCGTGATATTCCACGTAGCCGGGGCCTGCGTCAATGTGTAAGGAACCGGGCGAGCCGTCATCCTTGGGCTGGCTCAAGGTCTCCCGGCGAATGAAGTGTTCGTTGCCCTGCTGGCGGACGCACAGAGAATAGTCGAGCGGAGAATGTCCCGGCCAGTCGAGGGAAAGCCCGAGGCCGAGGTCGGCCGAACGATCATAGGTTAGGATAGCAGGCAATCCGGAGAGTTCACTGAGAGCGGCGTTCAGAGACCCTTGGGCCGACGAAGCAAGCAAGGAAAGCGCATCCAGCAGCGAGGTCTTGCCGACGCCATTCGCTCCGATCAGGACGTTCAACGGGCGGAGCTGAATGTCCACCTTTGCGAGCCGGCGAAAGCCCTCGACCCTGAGATTCAAAAAACGTGATGGGCTCTCCACGAACACATCATCCTCCATTCGGTGCGTTTGTTGGTAGGGTGTGAGGATGGATCGCCGTTCTCTCTTGAAGCTTTTGCCGATCGCGTTGGCGCCGGTTCGGGTTTTCGGCGCCGGGAAAGCGCGGCTGAAGAGCGCGCTGTGCGCCTACTCGTATCGGGACGCGCTGAAAAGCGGGAGCATGAAGTACGAGGACCTGGTGACGCTCGCCGTCGAGACGGGGATCGATGGGCTCGACCTGACGGTGTACTGGTTTCCCGATACGACTGATTCGTTTCTGCTGCCGCTGAAGCGGGCGGCGTACCGGAGCGGGGTGGAGCTGTACAGCATCTCTGTGCGTAGCGAGATGACGCGCGCGGCGGCGGAGCTGCAGGAGAAGGAAGTGACGCAGTTGCGCGCGTGGGTGGACGTGGCGGCGAAGCTCGGCGCGGGGCACATCCGGGTGTTTGGCGGCAACGTGCCGAACGGGTCGACCGAAGAGCAGGCGGCGTCGTGGGTGGTGGAAGTGTTGAAGCGGGCGGCGGAGTACGCGGGGTCTCGGGGCGTGATTCTCGGCCTGGAGAATCACGGAGGGATCACGTCGCGGGCGGAGCGGATCATCGAGATCGTCAAGAAGGTCGATTCGCCGTGGGTGGCGGTAAACCTGGACACGGGCAACTTCGAGAAGGACGTGTTCCGGCAGATCGAGATGCTGTTGCCCTACGCGGCGAACGTTCAGGTGAAGGCAGAGATGAAGGACGAGAGCGGCAAGAAGGTGGCGCAGGATTGGGACCGCGTGGTGGGAACGGTGGCGAAGTCCGGCTACCGCGGCTACCTGGCGCTGGAGTACGAAGCCGAGGAGGATGCGAAGACGGCGACGCCGCGGCTGTTGCGGAAGCTGAAGGAGCTGACGGCGAAGTACTCAGCGTGACGGCGCGGCGGCGCGCGCGTGCTGGGCGAAGAAGTCGAAGATGGCGGTGAAGCTGGGCGCGAAGACTTCGTTGTGGCCGCCGCCGGAGATCTCTTTGTACTCGACTCGCGCGCCGGCCTTTTTCGCGGCCTCGACCATGGCGCGGGACTGAGCGACGGGCACGGTTTTGTCGTTGTCGCCGTGAACGACGTATTGCGGCAGATGGCGGATGGCGGCCATCCCCGACGGGTTGCCGCCGCCGGCCACGGGACCGAGAGCGGCGAAGCGGCGGGGGTGATTCATGGCGATGGACCAGGCGCCGTAGGCGCCCATGGAGTGGCCCATCAGGTAGATGCGGTCGGGTCGATGTTGTAGTCGCGCTCGACTTCGGCGATGACGTCGAGCACGTCTTTCTCGGCGGAGCCTCGGTACATGGAGGCGCTGTCCCGGCCTTTGGGGGCAACGATCAGCCAGCCGAGCCGCTCGCCCTCCTTCTTAATTGCGCCGTTCGAGTAGACGTCGAAGATGGAGTTCTCATCGCCGCCCATCCCATGAAGGGCGACGACGAGGGGAGTCTTCTTTGCGGGGTCGTAAGCGGCGGGCACGAAGAGGCGGTAGGGCTGCAGGGTCTTGTCGACGTCGCTGCGGTAGGCCTTGCGGAAGTCGCCGCGTTTCGAGGCGAAGCCGCTTTCGCCCTTGTCCAGCGCGTCGAGGACAGCTTGAGCGTTGTCGAACTCCTTGCGGAAATCGAAGCGGTGGGGGTTGGCTTCGCCGCGTGACGCCAGTTCAAAGAGCTGAAGAGCGTACTGTGCGGTGGGGAGCTCCGTGGAGGTCGACTTCGTCGCGGCGAGGCGGGTGCGGAGGCGGGCGGCGTTTTCCGCGAGCGAGTCGATGGCGACGGGAAGCCGCTTGAGGAAGGCGGCGCGGGCCTTGAGATCGGGCGCGCCTTCGGCAGGAGCGAGTCGGGCTTCGAGGAAGTAGCGGCCGGTGTCGTTCGAGGGCAGCGTGACGGCAAGCGACCAGGGGAGCTTCGAGCCATCGAGGGCGGCGCGGGAGGCGAGTACCCTGCCCTCGCCCTGCGGAGTTCCAGCGGGCCCGGCTGGAACGAGGGCAACGGTGACGAGGACCTTCTCCCCCGCGGCGCGTTCGACGGGGAAGAGCGGGTGGAGGGAGACGGTGAGGGGGCGGCCGTGTTCGGGAAGGGCGCTATCAAGCTTAAGTTGGAGCGAGGCGGCGAGTTCGACGGGCGGCGTCCATGCCGCGCCGTTCATGATGGCGGTGCCGTGATAGAAGCGACGAAGGGCTTCGCCGAATTGGCCGGTGAAGCCCAGCCGCTGGCCTTCCTGGCCGAGGCGCTCGACTTCCTTGCGCTGCTCCTCGGTCAGAGCGAGTGAGTTCTTCTGGGCGTTGTAGCCGACGAGCGTGCGAAGAACCATGCCGCCGTCCTGCGCGTGCAGGGACAGGGCAGCGAGGACGAGGAGGAGGACGGTGCGCTTCATAGGGCGGCGAACTCGGCGGCGAGGGAGACGGTTCGATCGATGTCTTCGTCGGTATGGGCGGCGGATACGAAGCCGGCTTCGAATTGGGAGGGGGCGAGATAGACGCCGCGTTCGAACATGAAGTGGAAAAACTGTTTGAAGCGCGCGGTATCGCATTTCTTTGCCGACTCCCAGTCGGTGACGGGGCCGGGCGTGAAGAAGAACGTGAACATGGAGCCCACGCGATTGACGGTGACGCCCTTCGGGGGCGCGGCACAGAGGCGCGCGGTGAGGGCGTCGAGTCGCTGGTAGACCTCGGGATGCGCTTTGAGGTAGCGAAGCATGGCGAGGCCGGCGGCGACCGCCATGGGATTGCCGGAGAGCGTGCCGGCCTGGTAGATGGGGCCCGACGGCGCGACCTTGGCCATGATGTCGGCGCGGCCACCGTAGGCGGCGATGGGGAGGCCGCCTCCGATGACCTTGCCGAACGTAGTGAGGTCGGGCTTGATGTCGAACAACTGCTGGGCGCTGCCGAATGCGAGGCGGAAGCCGGTCATCACCTCATCGAAGATGAGCAGGGCGCCGTGGCGCGCGGTGAGGTCGCGCAGGGCTTCGAGGAAGCCGGGCAGCGGCGGCACGCAGCCCATGTTGCCGACGACGGGTTCGAGGATGACGGCGGCGATCTGGTTGCCACGCTCACGGAACGCAGCCTCGACAGCATCGATGGAATTGTAGGGGAGGGCGATGGTGGTGGCTGCGAACGCTTGGGGGACGCCGACGGTATCGGCGATGCCGAGCGTGGCCATGCCGGAGCCGGCTTTGACGAGGAGCGAATCGACGTGGCCGTGGTAGCAGCCCTCGAACTTGATGGTGAGGTCGCGGCCGGTGAAGCCGCGCGCGACGCGGAGGGCGCTCATCGTGGCTTCGGTGCCGGAGTTGACGAGGCGGACCATTTCGCAGGATGGCGCGGCTTCGCGAATCAGCTCGGCGAGTTCGATCTCGCGTTCGGTGGGCGCGCCGAAGCTGGTACCGATCTCGAGAACGTCCTTCAGGGCATCGAGCACGGGCGGGAAGCGGTGACCGAGCAGCAGCGGGCCCCAGGAACCGACGTAGTCGATGTACTCGTTCCCATCCACGTCGTAGATCTTCGAACCATTGCCGCGGGCGATGAAGGCGGGGGAGCCGCCGACGCTTCGGAAGGCGCGGACGGGCGAATTGACGCCGCCGGGGATCGCGCGCTGCGCGCGCGCGAACAAGGTTTCAGACTGCGTTCGGTTCATGCTCGTTTTACGTTGGGGATGAGACGGCCGAAGAAGAAGCTCATGATCACTTCGTGCAGCGTGCCGTTGAGGCTCTGCAGAAGACGCTGTTTCAGGTCGAGATAGCCCTGCGTTCCGGCGAAGAGGTCCTGCATGAGTTCATTGAAGCGAGGGCTGCGGTTGAGGAATCCGACCATGCGAGTGGGAACGGGAGCCCAGAGAAAGCTGCCGAGGAAGATGCGTTTGGCGATGCGGGCGGCGAAGGCGAGGTCGTGGCCGAAGTCGCTTTGTACGAGAGCACGGTAGGCGTGGGGCTTGGCGGCGGGCTCGTGGGCGTCGTCGAGCAGGATGCGCGAAGCGAGGTCGCCGGAGCGGATGGCGTAGTAGAGACCTTCGCCGGTGATGGGGTCAACGAGACCGGCGGCGTCACCGGCAGCGAGCCAACCTTCGCCCGAGACGCGATTGGCGGGCCAGGCCGAGGCTTCGAGCGAGGGCAGCATGTGGCCGTAGAAGGCGGCGTCCTTGTAGCCGATGCCCTTGTGGCGCATGTAGGCTTCGAGGCGGGTGCGGAGTTTGGAGGCGGGCTCGCCCTTGCCGCAGATGCCGACCGAGAGGTGGCCGCAGCGGGGGAAGACCCAGATGTAGCCTTCGAGGTGGGGCAGGAATTGAATGTCGATGTGCTCCTGCTGGGAGGGCACGTAGTAGCCGAGGGCGTACATGGTATCGGCGGCGCGCCACTCGGTGCCGAACTCACGAAGGGGATTGCGGGCGCCGGTGGCGAGGACGCAGTAGTCGGCTTCGAGTATGCCGTGGCGGGTTTTAATCTGCCACTGCGAAGGGCCGCGGCGCATCTCCAGCACGCGCTCCTTCTCGATCTGGGCGCCGGCCTTCTCGGCGCGCTCGAGGAGCATGCGGTTGAGATCGTAGCGGGAGTAGATGACGAGGGGGCGCTTCAGTTCCAGGCGCGCGGGGCCGGCACCGCCGGCGGTGAGATAGGTTTCCGAGACAATGCGCTTCGGGGTTTGGTTATCGATGAGGAACGGGTACTGCGAATATGCCTTGTAGGTGATGCCGCCGCCGCACGGCTTTTCCCACGCGAGTTTTTCGTCGAGGACAACGGTGCGAAGACCGGCGGAGGCGAGTCGCTCGGCGGCGACGGCTCCGGCGGGGCCTCCCCCGATCACAGCGACGCGTCTCATCGCTTCTCAGATGGCGCGGGCGAACCGGGTGGTGTAGAAGGTACGGGCGGGTGGCCCTGTGGCATCTCGGGGGACGCGCCGCCGGCGCCGCCGTGCGGGGACGCGCCACTTTCGGCCTTGCCTTTGACCACCCACTCGGCGCCTTTGCGCTCGAGCGTGTACTTCATCTGCATGGAGTTGCCGGGGTCGCTCGAGTTCTTGGGGCGAAAGGTGACGAGGGCGTCGGCCTCGTTGTCGCGAAAGGTGACGGAGGAGACGTCCACCTGCATGGAAGTGACGTCGAGGCCAGCCTTGCCGGTGAGGTGTTTGATCACGCCCTGGCGGACCGCTTCGGTGTTTTGGGGCGCGCGGTTACACGCGCTCAGCATCAGCAGCGCCGCAACAAGTGAGCAACTGAGGGCGCCTGTATGGGTCTTCACAGTTACTTGATTATAGCCGTGGGGCGGGAGTTACGCTCCGGCGGAGGAAGACTTCATCTGCTGCAGCAGCCACGCCTGAGCCATGCGGATCTCACGGGCGACAGTGGCCGTGGAGATGTCGAGCGCGGAGGCGATCTCTTCGCCGGTGAGGCCGCCGAAGAAGCGCAGCTCGACGATTTTGGCTTTGCGAGGGTCAAGTTGTTCGAGGGCCTGCAGCGCGTCGTCGAGGGCTTCGACGTCGCGCGCGCGCTCGTTCGAATAGACGAGGCCTTCGTCGAGCGTTACCTTGGGGCCCCCGCTGCCGCGCTTGACGGCGGAGTGTTTGCGCGCGTGATCAACGAGGATTTGTCTCATGACGCGGGCGGCGATGGCCATGAAGTGGGCGCGGCTTTGCAGGTTGAGATGGGACTGGTCCGCGAGGCGCATGTAGGCTTCGTGGACGAGAGCTGTGGCCTGCAAGGTGTGGCCGGAGCGCTCCTGGCGGAGGAGCGAACCGGCGAGGCGGCGCATTTCGCCGTAGACGAGCGGGGTGAGTTGTTCGAGTACGGAGCGGTCGCCGGACTGGAGCTTGAGCAGGATTTGAGTAACTTCGCTTGGCGAGGACATTGCGCTGCTTAGGCAGTCTAGCCGAAGATCTCGTCGACGGCGAGGGGCGCGGCGAGAAGGGGGCAGGAGATGGACTCGCCGGCGGAGTAGTGGCGGGTGAGGTTGCCTTCGGAGACGGAGACCGTGCGGGTCTTGGGGTCTACGAGCCAGAAGCTCTGGCAGCCGGCGGCGAGGCAGACGGCGCGGCGGTCGTTCATTTCCTGGTCGGGGGCGCCGGCGAGGTAATCGTCGTCGGGGACGGCGTCAGCGCGTGCGGCGGACACAAGGGCGACGCCGGCGACCCAGAGTTCGTATTCTGCCGAGGGACGGAAGGCCAGATCGGCCATGACTACGGCGTTCGGGCACAAAGGTTGCAACCGGCCAACCGGTCTCTCTTGGGTACGACGATGACCCCACTTCGCCGGAGGGACGACGACTGTTTCTCCGTGGTGCAGTTCCAGGCGGCCTTCCTTCGGATCGGGAAGTTTCAGGAACTCCTCTACCGTTATCATCCCTGTCTGACCTGCCATAGACGGATCTTACCTTGCGTTGCGGAAGGTGGACGATTCGTGGTCTGCTAAAAGTCTTCCGTGGTGCTCCCCCGTTTGTACCCGATCGCGGCGTGTGCGTTCACGATTGTTCTCTCGATTGTGATTCACGAGGCGGGGCACGCCATCGCGGGCTGGGCTACGGGGGGCAGGATTACGGAGGTGGTGATCGCCGGCCTGCCGCCTCATGTTCGCATCGAAGGGACGGCGAGCGCGGCAGAGCGGGCAGCGCGCGCGGTTGCGGGGAGCGCGTTCTTCCTGGGGACGTGGGCGTTGGCCTTGCTGCTGCTGCCTGCGGCAGCGAGACTGGTGCGGGAAACGGCAACGGCGATGGCGATTATCGAATCAACCGGCTGGCTTTTGTCTTCCATGCTGTACCCGCATGGGCCGAGAGGCGAAGACGCCTGGAAGTTCCTTGCCGCGTCTGGCGTTGACGAACGGGTGGTAATGGTTGTCTGCCTCGCGATCACTGCGCTTGCCGCAGCGGCACTGGGTGGGAGTTACCGGAAGATTTTTCGGGGTGTGCGGCCGGTTAGCGCGGTAAGTGCCGGAATCAACTCGACTGGCACGGTTCCTGCACCTAAAGCAGCGGGAGGCAGAATTGTTTATGAGAAAGACTCTCGCTTGTTTGCAGAAGACAGTCCTCGCGGCCGCACTCGTGGCCGTGCCGCTGGCGGCGCAGACGCCGGCTGACCCGGTGACGCCGGGCGGACCGATGACCACGAATACCGTCGATGACGACGACGATTTCAACTGGGGCTGGTTGGGACTAGTCGGTCTGGCGGGCCTGCTCGGCTTGCGGCGTCACAGCCACCGGGATGTGACCGGAGCGCGGACCACGGATCGCGTCTGAATGCTGCGAGCGGGGCGCCGGTGAAGCGCGGCCCTAGTTACTCGCTGTCGGCAGGCTCGGCGGTGGCGCTCTCAATGAGGCCGGTTCCGGCGGCGCCCGGGCCGCCGAGCAGGCCGGCTTTAGCATAGACGAACAGTTTGTCGCGGCTGTCCGTGATATCCAGGTTGCGCATGGTGAGTTGACCAATGCGGTCCTGGGGAGTGAACGCTCCGGCGTACTTCTCCATGGTCAGCCGCTCCGGCTTGTAGGTGAGGTTGGGGCTGCGCGTGTCGAGGATGGTGTAGTCGTTGCCGCGGCGCAGCTCGACGGTGACTGAGCCGGTGATGGGCTTGGCGACCCAGCGTTGCAATGTCTCGCGCAGCATCATGGACTGCGGGTCGAACCAGCGCCCTTCATAGAGCAGGCGGCCCAGGCGCCGGCCCATATCGCGATATTGCTCCAGCGTGCCTTCGTTGTGGATGCCCGTGATCAGGCGTTCGTAGGCTAGGAAGAACAGCGCCATGCCGGGGGCTTCGTATATGCCGCGGCTCTTGGCTTCGATGATGCGGTTCTCGATCTGGTCGGACATGCCGAGGCCGTGACGGCCGCCGAGCGCGTTCGCCGCGAGCACCATCTCCACCGGGTCGTCGAAGTGCCTGCCGTTGAGCGCCACGGGAAGCCCTTCTTCGAATTCGACGGTGACCGTCTCGGGGCGAACGTCGGACTCGGGATTCCAGAAGGCGACGCCCATAATGGGCTCGACGATCTTCATGCCCTTGTCGAGGAACTCGAGGTCCTTGGCTTCGTGGGTGGCGCCCCAGATGTTGGAGTCCGTGGAGTAGGCCTTCTCCTTCGACATGCGGTACCGGAAGCCGGCCTTTTCGAGCAGCTCCGACATTTCCTTGCGGCCGCCGAGTTCGGTGATGAAGGCGTCATCGAGCCAGGGCTTGTAGATCCGCAGTTTCGGGTTGACCATCAGGCCGTAGCGGTAGAAGCGCTCGATGTCGTTGCCCTTATAGGTGGAGCCGTCGCCCCAGACGTCGACGTGGTCCTCCTTCATGGCGGTGACCAGCATGGTACCGGTGACGGCGCGGCCGATGGGCGTGGTGTTGAAGTAGGGGAGGCCGGCGGTGGCGATGTGAAAAGCGCCGCACTGCAGCGCGGCGAGGCCTTCGCGGACAAGCTGCTGGCGGCAGTCGATGAGGCGGGCTTTCTCGGCGCCGTATTCCAGCGCGCGGCGCGGGATGTCGTCGTAGTCGGTCTCGTCCGGCTGGCCCAGGTTTGCGGTGTAGCAGTACGGGATGGCGCCCTTCTGGCGCATCCAGTAAATGGCGGCACTGGTGTCGAGGCCGCCGGAGAAGGCGATGCCCACTTTTTCGCCAATGGGGAGGGACTGCAGGATTTTGCTCATCGGGGGTAACCCTTCAAGGTAACAGGAAAGCGGGAGGCGGCTGGTAAACTGGTTACAACGCCTTCCCATGCAAGATTCCACGCATCGCCTACTCGCGCTTGAAGACGCTTTTCGCAGCCGCATCCTGGTGCTCGACGGCGCCATGGGCACCATGCTGCAGCAGAGAAATCCGACCATCGAGGACTGGGGCGGGCCGAAGTTCGAGAACTGCTCCGAGAACCTCTTGTTCACGCGGCCGGAGTGGATCGCCGACATCCATCGCGAGTATTTCCGGGCGGGCGCGGACATTGTCGAGACGAACACCTTTGGCGGGCACACGGTGACGCTGGCGGAGTTCGGGTTGGAAGACCGCATTCACGAGGTGAACTTCCTGGCGGCGCGGCTGGCGCGCGAGGCGGCGGAGGAGTTTTCGAAGCCTGGGAGGCCGCGTTTTGTCGCCGGGTCGATGGGGCCGACGACGAAGGCGATGACAGTGACGGGCGGCGTGACCTTCGAGCAGATGCGGGACGGGTATTATCTGCAGGCGAAGGGGTTGGTGGAGGGCGGTGCGGACCTGTTGCTGCTGGAGACGTGCCAGGACACGCGGAACATCAAGGCGGGGTTGCTGGCGATTCAGCGGCTCAGCCGTGAGCTCGGCTACAAGATTCCGGTGGTGGTGTCGGGAACGATCGAACCGATGGGGACGATGCTCGCCGGGCAGACGGCGGATGCGCTGTACGCTTCGGTTGCGCACGTGGACCTGGCGGCGGTGGGATTGAACTGCGCGACGGGTCCCGAGTTCATGACCGATCACATTCGCACGATTCACGAGATGGCGTCGACGCGCGTGTCGTGCTATCCGAATGCGGGGCTGCCGAACGTGGAGGGCAAGTACGAGGAGACGCCGGAGTCGCTGGCGGCGCAGCTCGAGAAGTTCGTCGACCACGGGTGGTTGAACCTGATCGGCGGCTGCTGCGGGACGACGCCGACGCATATCGCGGCGATCGCGCAGATGGTGGAGGGCAAGGCCCCGCGGGCGGAGCGGGAGCGGAAGCATCGGGCGTGGTACTCGGGGATCGAACTGGTGGAGGCGGACGATTCGAACCGCCCGCTGATCGTGGGCGAGCGCACGAACGTCATCGGCTCGCGGCTGTTCAAGAACCTGGTCGCGGAAGAGAAGTGGGAAGAGGCGAGCGAGATTGCGCGGCGGCAGGTGCGCAACGGAGCGCACATCGTCGACGTGTGTTTGCAGTCTTCGGACCGCGACGAGATGAACGACATCCCGCCGTTCTACGACCGGCTGATCCGCAAGATCAAAGCGCCGGTGATGATCGACACGACGGACCCAAAGGCGGTGGAGTTGTCGCTGACGTACTGCCAGGGGAAGTCGATCATCAACTCGATCAACCTGGAGGACGGCGAAGAGAAGTTCGAGAAGATGTGCCCGATTGCGCGCGCTTACGGCGCGGCGCTGGTGGTGGGCACGATCGACGAAGACCCGGTGCAGGCGCAGGCGTTCACGCGGGAGCGGAAGCTGGCGGTGGCGCAGCGGTCAGTGGAGCTGCTGACGACGAAATACGGGATTGCGCCGGAGGACATCATCATCGATCCGCTGGTGTTTCCGTGCGCGACGGGCGATGAGAACTACATCGGCGGCGCGGTGGAGACGGTGGAGGCGGTGCGGCTGATCAAAGAGCGCATCCCGCATGTGAAGACGGTGCTCGGCGTGTCGAACATCTCGTTCGGGCTGCCGCCGTCGGCGCGCGAGATCGTGAACTCGGTGTTCCTGTACTACACGACGAAGGCGGGGCTGGACCTGGCGATCGTGAACGCGGAGAAGCTGGAGCGGTTCGCTTCGATTCCGGTGGAGGAGCGGCGGCTGGCGGAAGCGCTGCTGTTCAACACGCCGCCGCCGGAGGTCCCCGAAGGCCATCCGGATGCGGAGCTATTGAAGACGGCGCCGGAGGACTGGCGGCAGCAGACGCGGGAGCAGAAGATCGCGGTGAACCAGTTCCACATCGCGGCGATCGCGGAACACTTCCGCGGGGCCGGCGCGAGGGTGAAGGCGAAGAAGGACGACCTGCCGCTAAACCAGAGGCTGGCGAACTACATCATTGAGGGGACGAAAGACGGCCTGGTTCCGGACCTCGATTTGAAGCTGAAGGAGGCGGCGCCGCTGGACATCATCAACGGTCCGTTGATGGCAGGAATGACGGAGGTGGGGCGGCTCTTCAACAACAACGAGCTGATTGTGGCTGAGGTGCTCCAATCGGCCGAGGCTATGAAGGCAGCGGTGAGCCACCTGGAGCAGTTTATGGAGAAGTCCGACACGGCGGCGCGCGGCAAGGTGTTGCTGGCTACCGTGAAGGGCGACGTGCACGACATCGGCAAGAACCTGGTGGAGATCATCTTCTCGAACAACGGCTACCAGGTGATCAACCTCGGGATCAAAGTGCCGCCCGAGGAGCTGATCCGGGCGTACGACGAGCACAAGCCGGACGCCATTGGGTTGTCGGGCCTGCTGGTGAAGAGCGCGCAGCAGATGGTGATTACGGCGGGGGACCTGCGGGATCACGGGATCGGGGTGCCGCTGCTGGTAGGCGGAGCCGCGCTCAGCGAGCGCTTCACGAACACGAGGATCGGGCCGGCGTACGAGGCGCCGACGTTCTACGCGAAGGATGCGATGACGGGGCTGCGGCTGCTGAACGAGATGATGGATCCGGAGCTGCGGGAGCGGGTGCTGGCGAGCCACATCTTCCGTGAAGAGGCAGTGCCGGGGACCGCTCAGGCGGCGCCGGGCGCGGCGCCGGCAGCGGCGGCGCGGAGTCCCAAGGTGCGGGCGGACCTGCCGATTCCGGATGCGCCGTATCTGGAGCGGAAAGTGCGCGACGTGCCTCATCTGGCGGAAGTGTGGAGCTACATCAATCCCTTCATGCTGTACGGGCGGCACATGGGGTTCAAGGGGAACTTCGAGAAGCTGTTGGCGGAGCGTGACGCGAAGGCGCTCGAGTTGTTTCACCAGATGGAGGAAGTGAAGAAGGACGCCGCGCACTGGATGCGAGTGCGCGCGGTGTGGCGGTTTTACGAGGCGGAGCGCGACGAGAACCGAATTCACCTGTTCGAGCCGGGGTCGGCGAGCCCGGCGATCACCTGGAATTTCGGACGGCAGGCGAAGTCCGACGGGCTCTGCCTGAGCGACTACGTGCTGGACCCGGTGGACGGGCGGCGGGACCATATCTGCCTGTTCGTATGCACAGCCGGTGACGGGGTTCGCGAGCGCTCGAGCGAGGCCAAGGAGAAGGGCGAGTTCTTCAAGGCGCACGCAATGCAGGCGCTGGCGATCGAGACGGCCGAGGGCTGCGCGGAGTGGCTGCACCGGCGGATTCGCGAAGACTGGGGGTTCCCCGATCCGCCGACGATGACCATGCAGGAGCGCTTCACGTCGCGGTATCGCGGGAAGAGATACAGCTTCGGGTATCCGGCGTGTCCGAACCTGGACGATCAACAGGGTCTGTGGCGGCTGCTGCAGCCGGAGGAGATCGGCGTGCGGCTGACGGAGGGAATGATGATGGAGCCCGAAGCGTCGGTGAGCGCGCTGGTTTTCCACCATCCCGATTGTGCGTACTTCACCGCGGCCGAAGACGCCGAGGTCGTGTCCGCCTAGGCGGCGCTGAGGGCGGACGTTTTCAGTTTGCCCTTCTCAAAACGGAACTCGAGAGCGCGGGACGCATCGCTGTCTTCGGTGATGAAGCAGTCGATGGGGCCGAAGACCGTTTCGAGTTCGGCGGCGTTACAGGTGGGCAGGTAAACGCGGAGGACGCGGGGATCGTAGTAGCGGAACAGCATCCACTTGCCGCGCTCATCGCGGACTCGCAGAAACCGGCGGAGATGCTTGCGGAGGCGGGTGAAGCTGGTCTCCGATCGAAAAAATACGCCCCAGGAATTGCCCCAGCCCTGCTGAAGAACCACGCGCGTGAAGGCCTCCTCGGGATCCAGTTGAACGAGGTGGGGCGCGGCCTGTTCCAACTGCCAGGGAAGGTCGCCGGCGAAGAGACAGCATTTCTCCTGATAGGTGCGAAGGACGGCTTCAAAGACTTTCGGGCTGCGGGCGCCATCGACGATGGCATAGACGTTCATGCGCGAGGGAAGGTCCGGCGGCCAGAGGAGGTCGCGGACCGCGGGTGCAGCGGTCATCGCATAGCCGCCTGGCGGAGGCATTCTTCGCAGAACGGGATGCCCGCTTCGGAAGCGGAGGTGAGCGCCGCGGCCTGTGCGGCAGCGTCGGCGTTGGGCGACAGGGTACTCGCCTCCTGCTCTTCACGGGGAGCGCTGCTCTGACGGGGGGCGGGGGCGGCCGCGCCCTCGCTGGAGGATGAACGCGAGAAGACCGGCTTCACTTCCGGCTCGGGCTCGCGCTCTCCCGCGCAAAAGACGGCTTCGCCGACGTATAGACGGGCGACGAGGTGCCAGAGAACATCGTCGTCTTCGAGGAGATAGATCGTCGGGTCGGCGGCGCGCATCATCTGGCGAAGAGCGGCCATGCGATCGGGCCGGTTCTTGTGTTCGTAGAGCCAGGAGAAGAGGGAGAACTGCTGGCGGGCGGGCAAGGGGGCCGGCGTTCGGCATTCCCACCACCACCCGAGCTCCAGTTTTTCCTCTTCAAACGGGATCATGGGACTCTCCTATTTACGGGGTGACAAGGGACCGGTGTCAAGCAGGCAACGCGTGTGGACTTGACACGGAGTACACAAATGTTATCTAAAGACACTCATGCTCCGAAAAACCGTCACTCTTCTAGCGACGTTGACGTGCGTCGTCTTTCTGCTGGCACAGGACAAGAAAGCACCCGACAAACTGAAGTTCGCCGCCAAGACCGGCGCGGTGACGTTCGACCACGCGCAGCACGCCAAAGCGGCGAAGAACGACTGCAAGGTGTGTCATGACAAGCTGTGGCCGCAGGACGGCAAGGAATCGCCGTTGAACTTCAAGACGGCGATGCACAAGCCAGCGGAGGCGGCGAAGACGTCGTGCGGCGCGTGCCATCACGCCGGAGGATCGTCCTTCGAGTCGAAGGGCAACTGCAATCGCTGCCATGTCAAGGGCGATGCAAAGAAGGGATAGCGGCCCCGGTCAGGACTGGGGCTTGAAGTAGAGCACCATTCCCGCGCCGGCGGCGGCGAGGACGAAGCCGACATAGAGCAGCGGGTTGGGTGCGGTTCTGGGCGGGTGCGTCGCCATGGTGAACAACACATTCACCACCGGCGCGCCCGCGAAGACGAGCGGCATGACATAGGTGGGAATGCCGCCGTTGCGAAACGCGAAGATGATGCACACGGCGCCGATGGCTCCGAGCGCGCCCGCGACGGTGGCAGAGACGGTTCCGTTGGTGTTAAAGCCGGAAAGGCCGCCCTGCGAACTGAGCATGATCACGGGGACAATAACGCCCACCAGGAAGTAAGCCACACCGACACAGAGGAGCGCGCGGAGGGGACTGCCGAGGGCGACCTGCCCCTTGTGCAGCGTCGGGCCGTACATGCCCCAAGCGAGAGCGGCGCAGAGCGCGAAAATCACCCAGACCATCGACTTGTTTCGCCTTTCCACTGGTTTTCGTGTTCCCGAAGTCTAAAAGCTGATCCTCAATCCTAGCTGAATCTGCCGCGAGGAGGTGACACTGTTTCTGATGCGGCCGAAGGTGGCGCGAGGTGCTTCATTATCAACGGCGCCTTCGAAGCCCTGCAGCAACGGGATGCCGAAATTGGCCCGGTTCAGAAGATTGAAGGCTTCGACGCGGAGTTGCAGGCCGAACCGCTCCGTCAGCTTGGTGGACTTGGAGAGAGCGAGATCGAAGGTGCGAAGATCGGGTCCGATGAGCGCGCCGCGGCCGAGGTTGCCGAGCGTACCGGCAGGCTGCAGGACGAACGCCCGCGGGTCGAACCACTGATCGGGGCGGCCGAGGACGGCGCTTTCGTGCGTGTAGCCGGGGGCGAGGCTGGGGCGGTCAAGGCCCTGATTGGGGCCGATCGACGGGTTCCACTGCGAGCGCGAGCGGTTGCGTGCGACGAAGACCGTCAGGGGATTGCCGCTGCGAACCTGCATGATTCCCGCGAGCTGCCAGCCGGCGCGGAGGCGGCCCGTCCCCAAGGGAAGGCCCCAGAGGAAGTTGCCGACCCAGTTGTGCTTGGCGTGGAAGTCGGTGAGGCCCTTGTTGTAGTTCAGGCCGAATTGCGGGAACTCGGGCAGCGCGGAGATGGTGCCGTTGGTGGAATCCGAGAAGAAGACCGCGCCCTGGCCGGTGTCGATATTGCGCGAGAGCGTGTAGCTCGACTGGACGGAGAAGCCGCGGCCGAAGCGCTTGCGCGCATCGATAATGAGCGCGTTATACCAGGAGTCGCCGTCGCTGGCCTTGATTTCAACGGTGCCGAAGTTGGGGTTGGGGCGGGTCTGGCCGGTGGGCCAGAAGAGGGTGCCGTCGGCGAGGCGCTGGGGCTGCGGGATGTTCGCGTCGTAGTTGCGCAGCAGGAAGCGGCCGCGGGCGCCGGCGTAGCCCACCGTGACGACCGTGTTCGCCGGCAACTGGCGCTGCAGGTTCAGGTTCCACTGGTGAACGCGGGGATTGCGGAGGTCCCATTGCACGGGGCGGATGGAGTTGCCGATGCCGCGTTCGAAGGGTGGGACCGGGAAGGTGGGATTGTTGATGATGATGCGGGGAGTGGCGGGCGGATTGGTGACGGTGACGATGAGGTGTTGGATATTGTTGGTGACGAAGAAGAGCCCGTAGCCGCCGCGGAGCGAGGTGCTGCCGTCGCCGAAGAGATCCCAGGCGGCGCCGATGCGCGGGGAGAAGTTTTCCTTCGTCGGATTCTGGTAGAGCTGGCCGACGGTGGGCGCCGGGTCGCTCAAGTTGATGAGGGCGGAATCGCGGCCGTAGAGATCCACCGGCATGGTCATGAACTCATAGCGCAGGCCGAGGTTGACGGTGAGGCGCGGGTGGATGCGGAAGTCGTCCTGCAGGTAGGCGCCGAAGAGCGTGCTGCGCCAGTAGCGGTCGAGCGCGCCCTGCGGAGTGAGGCCGACGAAGCGGAGCGGGCGATTGCGCAGGAAGTCGGCGAGGCTGGCGAAGCTGTAGATCCCCAGGCTGAAGGTGGGGTTCACCATGTTGTTGCGGTAGCGCTCGATGAGGCCGCCGAACTTGAGGGTGTGCCGTCCGCGGATATGCGTGACCTGGGGTTCAAAGGTGAAGATGTTCTGGGTGAGGCGGAGGTTCGAAGAGCTCTGCGGACCGAAGCGTGGGATGCCGGTGATGTCGATATTGCCGAGGTAGGGGCGGCCCGGGACGAAGGGCGTGAGCGGGCGGCTGAGGTTCGCCTCCACGTTCTGGCCGGTGCGGGTGCGGCTGAAGCCGCCGCGGAACGTAGCGAAGGTGGACGCCGAGAGGATGCGCTTCCACTCCACGGTGGCGAACTGATTCTTCGAGATGAAATTGCGCGGGAACTGGGGGAAGTCCATGGGCAGGCGCTGGTCGGCGTCGTCGAAGGTGTAGCGCGCGAACAGGTCGTTGCTTGTATTGAAACGGTGATCGAGGCGGCCCTGGACGTAGGTCTGATCGATGGTCTGATTGAAGCCGTAGAGGTAGGATGCGGTGCCGCCGCCGAGGTTGGGTCCGTTGGGCAGAGGGAACTCGTCGAGGTAGGGCCGGATGATGGGATCGACGGCAATGGGCGCCACTCCGGGCAGGATGCCCTGGCGAGCCTGCTCGTCCGGCACGATGCTGTTGATGGTGCGGCCGAGTTGTTCGCGGAGCGACTCGTAGCCGACGAAGAAGAAGGTCTTGTCCCTGCGAATCGGGCCGCCCGCGGCGCCGCCGAACTGGTTCCGTTTGAACTCGGGTATGCGCTGATCGAAGAAGTTGCGGGCGTCGAAGTTGTCGTTGCGGAGGTAGTGATACAGGCTGCCGTGGAGGTCGTTGCTGCCGGACTTGGTGAGGACGTTGACCTGTCCGCCGGCGTTGCGGCCGAACTCGGCGCTGTAGGCATTCACCTCGACGCGGAACTCGCGGATGGTCTCCATGCCGAGCGCGGTGCCGGCGGCGCTGCCGGCGGGGCCGTTCGTGAAGTTGTTCTGGGGCGTGCCGTCGAGGAGGTAGACGTTCGTGCGAGGGTCCTGACCGTTGACGCTCATGCCCACGCCGGCGGCCACGACGCTGCCGCCGTCGCGGTGCGGGTAGGCGATGACGCCGGGCTGCAGGAAAGCGAGGTCCGTGTAGCTGCGGCCGTTGAGGGGGAGGTCGCGGAGTTCGGCGCCCTCGACGAGGTAGCTGAGGTCGGAACTGGTGGTGTTGACCTGGGTGGAGCGCCCAACCACGGTGACGGCTTCTTCGACGGGACCGACGCGAAGGGTGACGTTGACGGCGAGCGTTTCGCCGATAGAGAGGTCAAGATCGCTCTGGAGATAGGGGCGGAAGTTGGCGCGCTCAATACGCAGCTGGTAGCGGCCGGGATTAAGGTTGGGAACGACGAAGCGGCCACCGTCATCGGTCTCGGCGAGCCGCAGGAGACCCGTGTCCGTCTGCCGCACCGTGACAGTGGCGCCCTTGAGGACACCGCCGCTCTCGTCCTGAACGAGGCCGGCGATGGCGGCGGCGGTTTGGGCGGATGCGGCAGAAACGAGCAGGAGCGGGCACACGAAGAGCGTCAGGAGCCACGGCCGGACTGTCAACAGAGTAATGCCTCCAGCGGCGAGTATCTTCTGCAAGTTTATCAAAGGGGTGCGGGGGGCCATTTCCACGTGCGATAGTACGGGCATATCGTGAATCGTCTCTTGCTGTTGGTCGGGGTGGTGGTTCTGTACGTGCTGCATCAGGACTATTGGTTCTGGCGCACGGCGCGCCCGTTGGTGTTCGGCTTTCTTCCGGTCGGCCTCTTCTATCACGCTGTGTACTGTCTGGCGGCGGCCGGACTGATGTGGCTGCTGATACGCTACGCCTGGCCCGCCTATTTAGAAGAAGACGTCGAGCATCGGGAAAACGTTAGCGGTACGGGGGCGGAGGACCGCTCTTGATCCCTGCGCTCGCGGTTTTCGCGTACCTCGCGGTTGTGGTTTATATCGGCGTGTTCGCGTTCCGGCGAACATCCGGGCAGGCGGAAGACTACTTTCTGGCGAGCCGGTCACTCGGCCCGTACGTGTTCCTGCTGTCGCTGTTCGGCACGAACATGACGGCGTTCGCCATTCTGGGGTCGTCCGGACACGCGTTTCAGAACGGGGTAGTGACGTTCGGACTGATGGCGTCGTCTTCGGCGCTGGTGATCCCGTTGACGCTGTACCTGGTGGGCACGCGATTGTGGGCGCTGGGGAAGCGCTACGGCTTCATCACGCCGGTGCAGATTTTCCGCGACCGGTGGGAGTGCGGGCATATCGGTACGGCGATCTTCGTGGTGCAGGCGGCGCTGCTATTCCCCTACATCGTCATCGGCGTGATGGGTGGAGGAACGACTCTCGAGGCGATCAGCGGTGGGCTGGTGCCATTCTGGGCGGGCGGCGCGGTGGTAGCACTGGTGGTGATGAGTTACGTCTTCTTCGGCGGCATGCGCGGGACAGCGTGGGTGAATACGCTGCAGACGACGCTGTTCCTCTGCTTCGGCGCGGTGGCGCTGGCGGTGATCGGGGCCGGCATGGGAGGGTTCGACCGGGCGGTGAAGACCATGATGGATTCGCCTGCCTTCGCGCCGCTGTTGACGCGGGAGCGGGTACCGCCGCTCTACTTCTTCAGCTACACCTTCATCCCGCTGTCGAGCATCGCATTTCCGCATATCGCGATCTTCTGCCTGACGGCACGGAAGATGGCGTCCTTCAAGAAGACCGTCATCTTCTATCCGCTGTGCATGGTGGCCATCTGGCTGCCGGCGGTGTTTCTGGGAGTCACCGCGAATACGGCGGGCGACGTCCCGGAGATCCGGGCTAAGTTGGAAGCGCGGCGGACGCTGGCGACCGAAGGGAGCCGGCTGGAGTTCGCCGAGCGGGAGACGTTGAAGGCGCAGGCGGCGGGCGACGACGTACTGCTGCTTCTGTTGAACAAGTACGCTCCGCTGTGGCTCGCGGGTTTGCTGGGCGCGGGCATCATGGCGGCGGTGATGGCGAGCGATTCGCAGATCCTCGCGCTTTCGACGATGTTCACGGAAGACGTGTTCGCATACTACGGAGGCAAGGCCCGCTTTGGGGAGACCGTGCAGGTGAACACGGGGCGGGCGTTCGTGGTGGCCTTCACGGTCCTGGCCTATTTCGCAGCGCTGAACGCACCGCAACGCATCTTCGATACGGCGGTGCAGTACGGCTTCACGGGCTACTCGGCGCTCTCGCCGCTACTCGCGGCGGCGTTGTTCTGGAAGCGCAGCACCAAGTGGGGGGCGCTGGCGGTGGTGGTTTGGACGGCAACGGCGGTGGTGGCGGTGGCGGCGTTTCAAGCGATGGTGCCCGCGCCGCCGCCCGGACCCCCGACCGTGGTCTGGCGGGCGTTCGGAATCGACATGCTGGTGCGCACGGCGGGAGGGACGGCTGTCCTCGGTGGTTTCATGCCGGTGGTGCCGGTGACGCTGCTGTCGGCGGCGCTGATGTGGTCGGTATCGCTGCTCACGCAGCCGCCCGGCAAGGGAACGTTAGCGCGGTACTTCCGTCAGGCGCGCGGGTCCGAATTATAATCGAGGCTATGCGAAGGTTGCTGATGGCCGTGGCGCTGCTCACAAGCGCGTGCGCGCAGCAGAAGGCCGCGAAGGAAATTGACGCGGACGAGCTGGCGCGTCTGCTGGAGCGCAAGGAAGTGTTCTTCCTGGATGTGCGGCAGCCCGACGAGATCGCGAAGTTGGGCAGTGTGAAGGGCTACGTCAACATCCCAATGGATCAACTGGAGAGACGAATGAGCGAGATCCCGAAGGATAAGCTCATCGTCACCATTTGAACGAAGGGAGTTCGTTCCGCGCGTGCCGCGGAACTCCTGAGCAAGGCCGGCTACAAGACGCTCGGCTCTTGCGGTTTAGATGAGTACAAGAAGAAGAACAAGCCGATGGTGTACCCGCAGGAGGGTCAGCCGCCGAAGCAGTAGAGCTTGCCGTCCTGGGTGCCGATGACGAGGCGGCCTTCGCCGATGGCGGGCGAGGCGGAGATGGGGCCGGCGGCATCGAACTCCCAGACCTTCTTGCCGTCGGCGAGTTGCACCGCGTAGACGCGGCCGTCATTGGAGCCGAACCAGACGCGGCCTCCGGCGACGGCGGGAGAGGAGTCCACGCGGGCGCGGGTCATGAAAGTCCAAAGAGCCTTGCCGCTGTTGGCGTCGAGGCAGTGGACCATCTTGTCCCGGCCCCCGATGAGCACCTTGCCGTTGGCGAAGGCGGCGGAGGAGCTATAGGGGAACTTGCGCTGCGGGTGTTCGTAGCGCCAGGCGATCTTCTTCGCCTTGAGGTCCAGGCCGATGACCTGGTTGTCGTAGGTGCCGAAGTAAGCCCCCGCGCCGGCCATCACGGGCGAGGAGCCCATGTACGAGCCGATGCGAAGCTCCACGACCTCTTTGCCGTCCGCGACGCGAATGCCGCGAAATGTTCCATCGCAGCCGGAGATGTAGGCGACACCGTTGAGAATCGCCGCCGTGGCGTGTACGGGGCCATTCGTCTTGTAGCGCCAGGCGAGATCGCCCTTGGCGGCGTTGACGGCGTATAGGTGGCCGTCATAGGAGCCGATGATGATTTTGCCGTCCACGATCACCGGCGACGATTTCACTTCGGAGGCCAGCGGGAAGGTCCACAGACCCTTGCCGTCCTTGACGCTGACGGCGTACAGGGTGCCGTTGAGGTCCGCGACATACACGACGCCGTTGGCAACGGCGGGGGAGGATTCGCCGATGGCCTCCTTCGTTTTGAAGCGCCAGCGCACCTTGCCGGAGGCGAGATCGACCGCGAGGAGTTCCGAAGAGCCCGTGCCGACGTAGACTGCGCCGTCGACGATGGCGGCGGAGGACTCGATGATTTCGCCGGCTTCGAGGGACCACAAGAGCTTAGGCTCGGCGGGGAGGTTGGCCGTGGTGACGCCGGTGAGGGCCGGGTCATTGCGAAACTGCGGCCAGCTCTGGGCGGCGGCTGCCGCGGCGGCGGCGAGTACGATTGCTAAAACGCGCATCGATAGATCTCCCGAGCGCCGGCTTCGTCGAAGGGACGGGGGTTGAACTGTCCGGTCCATTGCTGGGCGGCGTCGGCGGCGAGTTGCGGCAGCGCCTCTTCGGGAACCCCTAGTTCGCGGAGAGTAGACGGAAGACCGGCGGCACGCGCCAACGAATGCAGGCGAAGCGCGAGATGTGCGTCCAACGATTGGTACAGTTCCCCAGCCACGCTCTCATTCCATCGCACCACATGAGGCAGCAGGACCGCCAGTGCCACACCGTGAGTGACGCCGTGGCGGGCCGTAAGAGGATTCGCGCAGGCGTGGGTTGCGCCGAGCATGGACGCTTCGATCGCGGCGCCGGCGAGGTGCGCTCCGAGCTGCATCTCCGCCTGCGCGGCGATGTCGTCGGGCGCGTCCAGAATCCTCTCGTAGTTTCCGGAAAGGCGGCGCCATGCTTCGCGGGAGAAGAGCTCAGAGAAGGGCGTGCGCTTGGTCGTCACGAGCGTTTCAACGGCGTGAGCGATGGCATCGTACCCGGAGTTTGCGCGGACGGCGCGGGGGGCGGAGACGAGGAGCTGAGGGTCGAGAACGGCGATGCGGACTGCTGCGCTGGGGTCGCCGCAGGCCATCTTCACGTGGGTCTCCGCGTCTGAGACGACGGCATAGCTCTGGGCTTCGCTTCCAGTGCCCGCGGTGGTAGTGACGCTGATCATCGGCAGCAGGGGTTTGGTGGTCTTGCCGTAGCCCCGGTAATCGCGCATGGCGCCGCCGTTGGTGAGCAGGAAGTTGATAGCCTTCGCGCAATCGAGCGAGGAGCCGCCGCCAAAGCCGATGACGGAATCGACTTCGTGCGCGGCGGCGAAGTGGCGGCCGCGCTCAGCCATGGCGGAATCGGGGTTCTCGGCGAAGTCGTGGAAGGGAAAAACGGCGATGCCCGCGGTTTCGAGGAGCGCAACTGCGCGAGCGGCGAGACCGGCGGCGACGATGCCCGCGTCGCCGACAAGCAGCGAGCGGCGGAACCCGAGCGAGCGCGCAAGCTCGCCGAGCTTGTCAGAGGCGCCCGGGCCGAAGACGACACGGGTGCGCGGGGTCCATTCGAAGGAAGTCACTGGGCGTTTGGACGCGCGGCGCGCGCCTTAGTCACAATTCCACGGATCTCTTCGAGAAGCACGGGCACGTGGTAGGGAATACCGTCCTTGATGGTCCATTCGATGCCGTTCTTGCGGCCTGGAAGGACGCCCCTGGGGTAGAGGACGCGAAGGTCGTCCACGGGGTTACCGTTGACGACGATCAGATCGGCGTTCCAGCCGGTGCGCACGCGGCCGATTTCGTTCTCCTTGCCCAGGGCGCGTGCGCCGTTGTGGGTGGCGTGTTGAATTACCTTGAGCGTGGGGAAGCCGGCCTCCTGGTGGAGTTCGAGTTCCTGGAGATAGCCGAAGCCGTAGACCTGCCAGATGTAGCCGGCGTCCTCACCGGTGGTGACAAGGCCGCCGCGGCGTTCGAAGTCGCGCAGCGCCGCCATCCAGATGCGGTAGTTCTCCTTCCAGAACACTTCGTCGGTGGAGGTCCATTCGGTGAAGTAGGAACCGTGGTTTTCGAGATTCGGCTGGAAGAAGGCCTCGAGCGAAGGGTGCAGATACTCTTTGAACCAGGGAGCGGTCTGGGCACGCTGCAAGTCGCGGCTGGCGACGTAGATGGAGAGCGTTGGGTCCCAGCCGACCTTGGCGTCCACCATGCCCTGCAGCACTTTCGCCAGGCGCTCAGGGTTCGCTTCGCGCCACAGGCGGCCGGCGTATCGGAAACGGTCGAGCTCGTTCTGATAGTTGTAGGACGGCGGGAAACCCTGGACGCCGTTTTCCAGGGCGGCATCGGGGATGCCGTACCAGTGCTCGATGGTCGTGGTGCCGAAGCGGATGTCATCCCAGGCGTTGGTTTCCTCGACGCCGGTGTGGTGAGCGATGCGCAGACCGAGCTTCTTGGCCTCTTCGTAGCCGGCTTCCATCACATCGCGGTAGGTGCCGAGGAACTTGAGGCCCTCGGCGCCGTTGGCATGGAACTCCTGGACCCGTTTGCGCGCGGCGTCCGGGTTCGGCGCGCCGAAGAACGGATAGAGGACGAGGCGCGGCGCGGCGATCTCGCCCTTCGCGCTGCGCTCGCGGAGCGCCTTCGACTTCTCAAAGTTGCTGCCGACATCGCGGCTGGTGGTGATACCCGCGGCGAGCCAGAGCTTGAGGCAATAGTTGACGTCCATCGGCTTGCCGGCACGCTCGTCGTGCACGTGCCCGTGCATGTTGATGAAGCCGGGGAGGACGTACTTGCCCGCGGCATCGATCTCGACGCCTTCGGCAGGAGACTTGGCGCGCGAGGGAACGATGCGGACGATCTTGCCGCCTTCGATGACAATGTCGCGAGGACCGGACGCGGGAGTGCCCACCCCTTCGACGACCATCGCGTTGCGGACGATCAGGCGCTGCGGGCGCTGGCCGTGCGCGGGGGCGGGAGGCTGGGCGTGCGCCGCGGAGAGGATGAGCAGGGTGGCTGCGAGCAATCTCATGTTAGTCGGAGGGCCGCTCCTTGGGCGGCAGGTAGGCCCAGAAGTCCCGGCGTACGCGGTCGAGGTACTGGGCGAGGAGTTGGTTGACGCGGTCAAGACCAGGCGATTTGACGATGAAGCCGACGTGGTGCTTCTTGTCGATGCGCCAGCAGATCTCAGGGTCGGCGTAGTGCCGGGTGTCGGGCCACTCTTGTTTGGCGAGCGTGACGAGGAGGGCCGCGTACTCGCAGCGGGACGGAGCGACGGTATAGGGCGCCTTGCCGCCGGCGAGTTCAATCTTGGCCCACTCGGCCCAGAGGTTCAGGCCAGAGGCGGCTTCGACGAGATCCGCGATATGGGCGCCGCCGACACGCGCGGCGGTTTCGAGGAAGTAGAGTTGCCCGCCGTCGTGCGCGCGGATGTACTCGGTGTGGGAGACGCCGCGGATCAAGCCCAGACCCGCGAGGACGCGGCCGTTCAGTTCGAGCAGTGACGATTCGAGCGGGGTGCCGCGCTCGAGGATGGCGGTGGTGAAGACGTCGCCCTCGTGCGAGACCTGCATGGGCGGCTTGCCGTACTTGCTGGCGATGGCAAAGCGGACCTCGCGCTCGTACACGATGGAGTCGACGTGCAGGACATCGCCCGGGATGAACTGTTCGAGCACGTAGTAGGACTGTTCGTCGCCGAGGCCGTTGGCGATGTCCCAGAACTGCTCACGGCTGTGCACCTTCTTGATGCCGATGGCGCCCGCCATGAGGCGTGGCTTGAGAACCCACGGCGGCGGCACGCGATCCATGAACTCGTTGACGCGCGCGTGATTGAGGACGTGAACGAATTGCGGCACGGGAATGCCCGCTTCCGCGGCTTTCATGCGGTTGGCGAGCTTGTCGCGAAAGTAGCGCGTGGTGGTTTCGCCCATGCCGGGAATCCGGAGGTGTTCGCGCAGCGTGGCGGCGAGTTCGAGGTCGAAGTCGTCGAGCGGGACCAGGCGGTCGATCTGCTCGGTGCGTGCGAGGTGGCTCACGGCCTTGATGGTGTCGACGATGTTCCACTTCTTCTCGACGTCGGGCATGTAGAAGATGTCGTCGAGCGCCTCGCGCGGGAAGGCGTTCTCATCCTTCAGGGACAACGAAGTCAGCAGCAGCGTCCGCGCCCCCTGGCGTTTGCACTCGCGGAGAAACTCGTGTCCCTTTTCGTAGCTGGCGATACAGAGGATGGTCATGGGGAAAGTGCCAGTTTAGCGCTTCGCCAGTTCGCCGAGGATTTCGAGGGCGAGGGCGTCGAGGTCGTTCTGGGAGAGGCGCTTGTTGGGCGTCATTTCGATGCACGACTTGCCGGAGCGGTTCTTGCCGAGGCGTTCGCTGTAGCGGTCGAGCAGAGCGGCGTCCATGGCGTAGAACATGACGCCCTTTTTCCGTGAGGCGAAGCCGGCGAGCCAGCGATCGCCCGACTTGTAGACGGGCATGCCCGATTCGAAGCACTCCGCTGCGGTGGGGAGCGATTCGCGAATGCGGCACCGGAGCCAGGCGAGCTTCGACTGCTGATCCGCGGGGGCGGCGGCGAGATAGGCATCGACCTCGGGGTGCGGGCTCATCAGTCGATTTTAGACGCGGTTCGCGCGGTTAGGGTACCCTGAAACCCATATATGATTGCTCGCGCGCTTGCCCTCGGTGTCTTCGCGACGGCGTTCGCCGCCGCCCAGGTGGACGTAAAGCTCTTCGACCGGCTGGCGTTCCGCGCCATTGGTCCCGCCAACATGGGCGGCCGTACGACGGACGTGGAGGGCGTGCCGGGAAACCCGAACCTCCTTTATGTGGGTACGGGCGGCGGAGGGCTTTGGAAGACGGTGAACGGCGGGCTCTCATGGACGGCGCTGTGGACGCGGGAGGGCTCTTTCTCCGTGGGTGACATGGCTCTCGATCCGCATAATTCCGAAGTCGTGTGGCTGGGCTCGGGCGAAGCCAACATGCGCAATTCGGTGTCATTCGGCGACGGCGTTTACAAGTCGGTGGACGGCGGCAAGACGTGGAAGCACCTGGGACTGAAGAATACGCTGCATATCGCGCGTGTGCTGGTGAATCCGCTGGCGACGCAAACGGCGTGGGTGTGCGCGGTGGGGCGCCAGGCGGGGCCCAGCGAAGACCGGGGCGTCTTCATGACGACGGACGGCGGGGCGACGTGGCAGAAGACGCTCTACCTGGACAACCAGCACGGCTGTTCGGACATGGACGTGGATCCGAAGAATCCGAACGTGCTGTACGCCGCGCTCTGGAAGTTCGAGCGGAAGCCTTGGACGCACACATCGGGCAGCGAGCAGGGCGGGATCTGGAAGTCAGTGGACGGCGGGCGGACGTGGACGAAGTCGTCGAAGGGGCTGCCGAAGCTGCTCGGACGGCTGGGCGTGAAGGTGGCGCCGTCGAAGCCGTCGGTGGTTTACGTGACCGCCGAGTCGATGGAGGGCACGCTGTACCGCTGCGACGACGCGGGCGAGAACTGGCGGGAGATGACGAAGAACCGCGAGGTGGTTTCGCGCGGCTTCTACTATTCCGACCTGCGGGTGGATCCCACCGACGAGAACCGCGTCTACGCCGTTGCGTCGAATCTTCTGGTTTCGATTGACGCGGGCAAGACGTGGCGCAACATCGTGGGCGGGACGCACATCGACTATCACTCGCTCTGGATTGATCCCACGAATCCGAGCCGGATGTGGCAGGGGCAGGACGGCGGCATCGCGGTGACCTACGACCGCGGAGAGACGTGGGAGCCGGTGACCAACATTCCGCTGGGTCAGTTCTACCAGATCCACGCGGACAACCGGCAGCCGTTCTATCACGTGACCGGCGGGCTGCAGGACAACGGCACATGGTCCGGTCCTTCGCGCACGCGGGAGCCGGCGGGGATTTTGAACGACGACTTCACGATGGTGTCGTTCGGCGATGGATTCCACGTGGTGTCGCACCCGGACAATCCCGATGTCTTTATCTCGGAATCGCAGGGCGGCAACATCATGCTGACCAACATGCGTACCCGCGAGCAGCAGATGGTGAGCCCGCAGCCGAAGAACGACTGGGTGCAGAACCTGAAGTACCGGTTCAATTGGAACACGCCGATCGTGCCTTCGCCACATGGGAAGACGAGTCTCTTCTTCGGGTCGAACGTGTTGTTCCAGTCGCGCGATTTCGGCAAGTCGTGGGAGCCGATCTCGGGGGACCTGACGACGAACAATCCGGAGAAGCTGAAGCCGGCGGGCGGGCCTGTCTGGCTCGACAACTCAACGGCGGAGAACAACAACACGATTATTTCGGTGGGCGAATCGCCGGCTAAGGCGGGTGTGATTTGGGTCGGCACTGACGACGGCAACGTGCAGCTTTCGACGACAGGCGGGAAGAGCTGGACGAATCTGGTGAAGAATGTTTCGGGTGTACCGCAGTTCGCCGCGGTGTCGCACGTGGAGCCGTCGCGGACCGGGGCGGACGTCGCGTATGTGTCCTTCGACGCGCACCTGCTGGACGACTACCGGCCGCTGATCTTCAAGACGGTCGACGCGGGCAAGACGTGGACGAGGTTGACGAGCGGGCTGCCGGAGAACGCCTACGTGCACATTGTCCGCGAGGACCCGAAGAACACCAAGCTGCTGTACGCGGGCACGGAGCTGGGCTTGTACGCCTCCTGGAACGGCGGCGAACAGTGGCAGCCGCTGTGGATGGAGAACCTGCCGCGCGTAGCGGTGCACGACATCGTGGTCCATCCGCGCGAGAACGACCTGATTCTGGGAACGCACGGGCGCAGCATCATGATCTTCGACGACGCGGCGCCGATTCAGCAAATGACCTCGGAGATCGCGGCGAGCGACGTGCACCTGTTCGATATCCGGCCGGCCATGCGCTTCACCACGCGCTTTACGCGGTATGGCATCGGCAAGAAAGTGTACGCGGGGCCGAACCCGCCGTACGGAGCGCTGATCACGTATCACCTGAAGTCGGAGTTGAAGAAGGACGTTCCGCTGAAGATCGAGATCCTCGATGCGTCAGGCAAAGTCATTCGCGAGATCAAGGACCGCCTGCCGCGCTTGGCTGGTTTGAACCGAACGAACTGGGACCTGCGGGTGCAGGGGCCGGTGGTACGTACCGAACCGACCGATATGGAGCGCGAGTTCTTCGGCGGCCCGCGCGGGCCGCAGGTTGTTCCGGGCACCTACACGGTGCGGCTGACGGCGGGTACGAAGACGGTGGAGCGAAAGGTGGAAGTGCGGATGGATCCGACGCTCACCGTTGCGGTGGCGGACCTGGACACGCAGCACAAGTCGGCGCTCAAGCTGCGCGATATGGTTTCGAACGCGAACCAGCTGCTGAAGCAGATCGACTCGGTGGATTCGCAGTTGGAACAGATGGACAAGCTCGCGAAGGACCTGCCGGAAGCAGCGCGCAAGGACGCGGCGAAGATGATTGCCGATGCGCGGAAGGAGTTGGAGGCGCAGTTGAACAAGGTCGGCAAGAAGGCAGGGCAGGGCCGGCTGGATTCGGCGCCGGCTCTGATCGATGCGTTAAGCGGACTGTACAACCAGGTGGACGCGCCGAACGCAGCCCCGACCGCCGCACAAGTCGCGTACCTGGCCGAGCTGGAGGCGCGGTACGCGGAGCAGTCGAAGGCGGTGACCGCCGCTATGGCGAAGAACGTCGCGCAATGGAGCGAGGCGCTGCGCAAGCAGGGATTGCCCGGTTTGGTGGCGTGGCGATGAGGCTGGGAATTGTTGTTGCGGCATGGCTGGCGCTGGCGCAGGGGCAAGCGCCGCAGACGATTGCGATTACGAACGCGACGGTTGTCGATGGTACAGGAGCGGCGCCGCGCAAGGCCACGGTGGTGATTCGCGGCGAACGCATTGAGGCCGTGACCACGGGTGCGCCTCCGGCGGGCGCGCGGGTGATCGATGCCACGGGGCACACTTTGCTGCCGGGTATCTTCGACCTGCACACCCATCTGCGCGCGGCGGCGGGAACGGCCGCCAACAACTACCAGACCGACTGGGTGAAGAACGCGCAGGCGTACCTGTTCGCCGGCGTGACCACGGTGGTGGACTTCAGCTTTGACGTGGAGCAGCACGAACCGGTGAAGCGGCTGTTGCGCGACGTGGTGGCGGGGCCGCGGGTGGTGCTGTCGGCGCGGATGTCTACGCCGCACGGGCACGGCACTGAAGGCGGATGGGCGGAGATCCATACGCACGAAGTGGTGACGCCGGAGGCGGCGCGCGCGGTGGTGCGGCGGCTGGCGTTGTATAAGCCGGACGTGATCAAGGCGTTCACCGATGGCTGGCGCTACGACATGGAGCCGGACCTGACGTCGATGGACGAGGAGACGCTGCACGCGCTGTGCGAGGAAGCGCACAAGCACGGATTGAAGGTACTGACGCACACCGTGACGATGGAGAAGGCGAAGGTGGCGGCGCGCGCGGGCGTGGACGTGCTGGTGCACGGGATTGGCAACGCGATCGCCGACGAGGAGTTGCGCGCGCTGCTGAAGAAGTCGGGCACCGGGTATGTGTCCACCCTTTCCGTGTATGAACCGCGGCCGCGCTGGGAGAACAATGACCTGCTGCGGTCCGTGTTGACGGAATCGGCGCGGGAGCGGCTGATCAACGCGAGGCCGGGGCCGCCGATTCCCGCCGCCCGGGCGCGGCGGTGGAACAACCTACTGCAGAACGTCGGTCTGTTGAAGAAGGCGGGAGTGGCGATCGGTGCGGGAACGGACGCGGGCATGCCGGGGACGTATCACGGCTGGGCCAGTTTACGCGAGCTGAAGCTGCTGGTGGCGGGCGGGCTGTCGCCGGTGGAGGCGATCCGCGCGGCTACCAGCGAGAGTGCACGGCTACTGGGACTGGACAAAGAGCGAGGGACGATCGAGGCGGGAAAGCTGGCGGACTTGGTGTTAGTGGAGGGCGCGCCGCATGCGGAGATCAACGACATCGATCGCGTCCGGCGGGTGTTCCTGGGCGGGCGGGAGATCGATCGCGCGGCGCTGGCGAAGGGGCTGGCGAGCGACCAGATGACCGCGCTGCCGGCGAAGAAGGCGGCGGAGTTGGTTGACAATTTCGAACGCGGCGACGGGCGGACGGCGGTCGACACGCTGCCCGTGAACCTCACCGACTCCGGCCACGAGCGCAGCCTCATGCAGTTCACGCGGACCGGCAAGACACTGCTTGCGGTGGGACGTTTGCGAGAGGGGGCGCAGCCGGGGATCGGCGTGTCGCTGCCCTTATCGCGGGGGGCCGTGGAGCCGGTGGACGCGTCGGAGTTTGCGGGAGTGCAGCTCGACCTGCGCGGCGAAGGCGAGTTCCGGCTGGTGGCATCGGAGACGGTCGCGCTGAAGGCGACCTCCGAATGGCAGACGCACCGGGTGCCTTTAAAGGACGCGAAGCGGCTGCACGCGATCACCCTGCGAGCGACCGGGAAGCCGGGCTCCAAGGTGTGGTTCGAATTGGACAACGTGCGGTTTTATCGATGAGCCGGGAGGCGCTGCTCGCCAAGCTGCGTGCACATGTGCCGGCGACGGACGAAGAGGCGGAGATGACCGCGCGACTGGCGGCGTTCGTGGAAGCGCACGAAGACTGCTTCGAGCGGTCTCTGCTGGTGGGGCACATCACCGGTTCGGCGTGGGTGCTGGATCACGACCGGACGCACGTGCTGCTGACGCATCACGGGAAGCTCGACAAGTGGCTGCAGCTCGGCGGGCACGCCGACGGGGAGGCGGACACGCTGGCGGTGGCGCTGCGGGAGGCTCGGGAGGAATCAGGGCTTGAGGACGTGCACCCGCTGACGGAGGCGATCTTCGACGTGGACGTCCATGTGATTCCGGCAAGGAAGACCGAACCGGAACATTTTCACTACGACGTTCGGCACTTGTTGGTGGCCGACCGCAACGCGCCGCTGCGCATTACAGAGGAGTCGAAGGACCTGCAGTGGGTGCAGGTGGCGGAGGTCGCGCAGTTGACCAGCGAAGAGTCGATGTTGCGCATGGTGCGGAAGACGGCGCTGCTCGGCTAGGCCGGCTGATGCTGCGTCAGGCAGTGCAGCGTGCCGAGGCCGAGCACGAGGTCTATCGCGTGGATGCCACAGACTTCGCGATCGGGGAACAGCTTCGCCAGCGTGCGGAGGGCTTCGCGGTCCGCGGGATCGTTGAAGGTGGGCACCAGCACCAGCGAATTCGCGATGTAGAAGTTCGCGTAGCTGGCAGGCAGGCGCTGGCCGTCGAAGTAGAGCGGGCGCGGCATGGGAAGTTCGACGACCTTCAGGTCCTGGCGTGCGCGCAGGATTTCGAGGTTTTCGCGGAGCGGGAAGTAGTTGGCCTCGAGGGGATCGTCTTCGACGGCGATCACGACGGTGGAAGGGCCCGTGAAGCGAGCGAGGTCGTCAATGTGGCCGTGGGTGTCATCGCCGACGATGCCGTTCTTCAGCCAGACGGTGTCGGTGACGCCGAGCCACTCGCGGAAGAGCTCTTCGTAGCGTTCGCGAGTGAAGCCGGGGTTGCGAACCTGGGTGTCGCTTAACAACCACTCTTCGGTGGTCAGCAACGCACCGGCGCCGTTGACTTCGATGCCGCCGCCCTCCAGGACGAAGCCAGGCTGCAGCAGCTCCACGCCAAGCCGTTGGGCGATGCAGGCCGGCGCCGCGCAGTCGCGGGTGTAATTCGAGTATTTGGCCCAGGCGTTGAAGCGCCACCCGCACGCCGCAATGGCGCCCGCTTCGTTCTTGACGAAGGTGGGACAGTAGTCGCGGGTCCAACTGCGGTCGGTCGGGCACTCGACGAACTCGACGGCGTTCAGATTCGCGCCGCACTTCTCGAGGACGCGCCGTGCCGGGGTAATGCGTTCAGGGTCGGCGAGAATGCGCACGATCTCCACTTGCGAGAGCTTGCGAACGATCTCACCGTAGACCCAGGGAATGGGTGTGAACTTCCCGGGCCAATCCGTCTTTTCGTGCGGCCAGGCGAGCCACGTCGCTTCGTGCGGCTCCCATTCGGCCGGCATCCGCCACGGCATCAGGCCAACCACCGTTTCGAGATCTGGTCGTAGGCGTCGATGCGCCGGTCTCGCAGAAAGGGCCAGCCCCGGCGCACCTCCTCCATGCGGTGGGGGTCGATTTCAGCGGTGAGGATCTCTTCCTGATCCGCGGATGCCTGCGCGATGACCTGGCCGAAGGGATCGGCGACGAAGCTGTTGCCCCAGAATTCGAGCTGCGAGTGGGCCGGGCCTTCGACGCCGACGCGGTTGACGGCGCAGACGTACACGCCGTTGGCGATGGCGTGGGCGCGCTGGATGGTGCGCCAGGCGTCCAACTGCGCGGCGCCGAACTGCTCCTTCTCCGACGGGTGCCAGCCGATCGCGGTGGGATAAAACAAAACGTTCGCTCCTTGTAGTGCGGTGATGCGTGCACCTTCGGGATACCACTGATCCCAGCAGACGAGAACTCCAATTGGGCCGAACGGTGTTTCGAAGCGGCGGAAGCCGAGATCTCCGGGGGTGAAATAGAACTTCTCGAAGTAGAGGGGATCGTCGGGAATGTGCATCTTGCGATACAGGCCCTGGAGCTCGCCATCGGCGCCGAGAATCGCGGCGGTGTTGTGATAGAGGCCGACGGCGCGGCGCTCAAACAGCGACGCGACGATGACGATACCGAGCTCCTTGGCGATGCGGCCGAGGGTTTCGGTAGACGGGCCGGGGATGGATTCGGCGAGCGCGAAGAGTTCGGCGTTCTCCTCGCGACAGAAGTACTGCGAGCGGAAGAGCTCCTGCAGACAGACCACTTCCGCGCCTCGGGAAGCCGCTTCGCGGACGCGCCACACCGACTTCTCCAGGTTTTCGCTAGGATCAGTGGAACAGCACATCTGGATCAAGCCGACTTGAAACTTCCGGTCCTGGAGCGACGCCATAATGAAATTGTTCCACATGAATCGCCGAGCCTTTATCTGTCTGCTTGCCGCGCCGCTGTTTGCAGCGGTTCCAACACCTAAGGATCATTTTGGATATACGCCGGGCGACGATTTTCGTCTCGCCGATCATGGTGAAATCCTCGGGTACTTCGACAAGCTGGCGAAGGCGAGCGACCGTATACGGGTGGTTCCGTTCGGCAAGTCGGCCAACGGGCGGCCCATGGTGGTGGCGTTCCTCTCGGACGCGGCGAACCTGAAACAGCTCGACCGGTTCAGGGAGATCAACCAGCGGCTGGCGCTGGGGAAGGCATCGCCGGAGGAGGCGAAGAAGCTGGCCGGCGAGGGGAAGGCGATTGTGTGGATCGACTCCGGGCTGCACGCGACGGAGACGGCGCCCGCGCAGCACTCCCCGGAACTGGCGTATCGCATGGTGTCGGCCGAGGACGCCGAGACCGCGCGTATCCGGCGCAACGTCATCCTGATGCAAATCCCGGTAATCAACCCGGACGGGCTGGACATGGTGGTGCACTGGTACCGCAAGAACGCGGGCACCCCGTACGAACTGGCGCCGCTGCCGGGGCTGTACCAGAAGTACGCGGGCCACGATAACAATCGCGACTGGTTCATGCTCAATTTGGAAGAGACGAAACATGTGACGAAACTTTTGTTTCAAGAGTGGTTTCCGCACATTGTTTACAACCAGCACCAGTCGCCTGCGTTTCCGGCGCGCATCTTCGTGCCGCCGTATGCGGAGCCGCTGAACCCGAACATTCCGGCGCCGGTGATGGAGGGAATCAACCTGATCGGCTCCGCGATGAAGGAACGGTTCGCGCGGGAGAACAAGCCGGGTATCCTCTCCTACTTCGGCTTCGACGCGTGGTGGAACGGGGGGCTGCGGTCAGTGCCGGCGTTCCACAACATGCACGGCATCCTGACGGAGACGGCGATCGGGCGCGGGTACGGAACGCCGGGCAAGTACGACGTGTCGCGGTTTCCCGAGCGCTTTGGGAACGGCATCCCGACCAAGGAACCGAGCGTGTTCTACCAGCGGCCGTGGATGGGCGGGCGATGGGGCACACGGGAAGCAATCGAGTACATGCTGACGGCGGACTTCGCGATCCTGGACCTGGCGGCAACGCGGCCCGAACATTTTCTCTACAAAGCGTGGGAGATGGCGCAGGCGAATAGCAAGGCCATGAAGCCGTTTGCGTACGTCGTCCCGGCGGAGCAGTGGGACCGGTCGAGTTCTACGGAAATGGTGCGGCGGCTGCAGATGGCGGGCGTTGAAGTGCAGCGGGCGCGGGCTCCGTTTAAGGCCAACGGCAAGGAGTACGGCGAGGGCAGCTACGTGTTGATGGCCGGGCAGGCGTTCCGGCCGTACCTGGTGGACCTGATGGAGGCGCAGAAGTATCCGGAGCTGCGGGCGGGCACGACGGGGCCCACGAAGCGGCCCTACGACGTAGCGGGCTGGACGCTGCCGATGCAGATGGGCGTGCGCGTGGAACGGGTGGAGGATGCGTTTCAGGCGAACCTGGAAACGGTGAAGTCGGTGAGCCCCGCTGGCGCGGGCACCACTGACCTGCGAGAGAACGCGGCGTACCTGACGCTGCGGGCGCTGCTCGAGAAGGGGACGCGGGTGCGCTGGTCCGGCGAGGCGAAGATCCTCACCGAGGCGGACGCCGGGTTCGACAAAGCGGCCTGGGAGATTCGGGCGCCGCGAGTGGCTTTGTATGAGCCGCACACTTCGAACATGGACGCGGGCTGGACGCAGTGGCTGTTGGATCACTACCGCGTGCCGCACACCCTGCTGAAGAATGAGGAGATTCGTAAGGGTGCGCTGCGCGCGAAGTACGACGTGGTGTTGCTGGCCGCGCAGAGTGCGCAGTCGATCCTGCATGGGACTCGCGAGGGTGAGCGTGTGGCCGGGCGCGGCAGCGCGGAGGCCGAAGCGGTGACAATTCTGCAGCGGCCGGAATACACCGGCGGCATCACAGCGGCGGGGGCGAGCGCGCTCGAGGAGTTCGTGCGCGAGGGCGGCACTCTGGTGACGTTCGACACGGCGAGCGAGTTGCCGGTCCAGTATTTCGGGCTCCCGGTGCGCGCTTCCCTGCCCTGGCGAGCGGCGGAGGGCGGCGGGCGCGAGGAGGAGTCGTCCGCAGGCGGCTATTATTGCCCCGGGTCGCTGTTGCGGGTGACGGTGGATCCATCGCACCCGCTTGCGACGGGCATGCCGAAAGATGCCATCGTTATGTCGACGGGCGGCCAGGCGTACGAGATCACGCTGCTGCCCGACTTCAACAAAGGAGACCGCGAAACGAAGAGCGTGGCCCGCTATGCTTCGAAGGACCTGCTGGCCAGTGGCTGGATCTCGGGCGAACGCGCCGTGCTGGGCCGCAGCCTGCTGGTGGAAGCGCGGCACGGCAAGGGCAAAGTCGTGCTGTTCGGCTTCCGCCCGCAGTTTCGCGGGCAGAGCTTCGGCACCTTCAAGTTCGTGTTGAACGCGGTGTACCTGAGCGCGGCGCAGAGGCTCTAGGCCAGCAGACGCTGCAGCAACTGCGCACCGGCACGCACGTCGGCGGCCCATTGCGCCGAGCCCTCGCGCTCAATAATGAGCGGACCGCGGTAGCCGCATTCCTTCACTTTCGCGATGAAGCGGTCCATGCCGACGGAACCCTGGCCCAGGGGCTTCTCCGTGCCTAGCGCGCCGGCCTTGTCCTTGGGTGGCCAGTCGCCGTCCTTACAGTGGACGCTGATGACGTGCGGAGCGAGGATGCCGAAGGCTTCGATGGGGTCGCCAGTGCCGTAGAGGATCATGTTGGCGGGGTCGAAGTTGATGCGCACGTTGGGGCGGGCCACGTCGCGCAGGAACTCGAGGAGCACGGGTGCGGGCTCCTGGCCTGTTTCGAGGTTGAAGGTCTGGCCGTGCTTGGCGGCGTAGTCGCAGATGGCGCGCACAGCGTCGCGGGCGGCGATGTAGGCGGGGTCCGACGGGTCTTCGGGGACGAAGCCGACGTGGGCGCCGATGCCGGGCGCGCCGATGGCGGCGGCAAGGTCGCTCAAGGCGTAGGTGCGCTTGAGCCGTTCGTCGCGGGTCGACTCCGGCACGTAGCCGCACGTGCGCTGGACGGTGGGGATGTCGGCGTAGTCTTCGCCGTTGTACGCGCCGACGACGCTGACGATGGGGAAGTCAGCCGCGGCGAGCGCAGCCTTCCACTTCTCTGCCGCGCCTTCGAGCGCATAGTCGCCCGGCACGCCAAGCTGGCCGCAGCGCGCGCCGAGGCTCTTCGCTTCGGCCAGTTGCGCGGCGGGGTCGCTGCCCGCCCAGAAGATGACTCCGATCTCTAAAGGCTGCATGGAACAATTTCTCCGTTTCGTGTTCTTGCTTCGCGGAGCAGCACGGCCAGCTTCACGGACAGCGCGGATTCCTCCGGCGGGCAGATCCGCGGCTGGCGGCGATGCGCGACGCAATCGATGAAGTACTCGATTTCGGCCTGGTAGCCGTCTTTTTCGGGCTGCGCGAGCACCTCTTCGCCGTCAGCGCGGTAGAGGGTCGTGGGGCGGCCAAGAGAGCTGTAGTCGATGGTTCCGCCCTCGCAGACCACGCTGAACTCCATGGAGAACGGGTAGGTCTTGGGGTGGTGCCAGCCGCCGGTGATGACGACGTCGCGGTTCGGATAGTGCAGGTGCGCGGTGATCACGTCGATGCCCTTCGGCAAGTCCTCGTGTCCCGTGGCGGAGACGGCCGTGGGCGGGCCGAACAGATGCACGGCCATATCGACATCGTGGATGAGCAGGTCGAAGACGCCGCCTCCGCTGCAGGCCGGCTGCGTGAGCCAGGCGCTCCAGGTGGGCGCGGCGCAGCGGCGGCGGAAGAGGGCGCTGCGGACGGGCCCCAGGACGCCGTACTTCACGCGCTCAATCATAGGAAGGTATGCCGGGAAGAAGCGAAGGACCTGGGCTGCCATCAGGATGCGGTCATTCTCGCGGGCTTCGGCGATGAGGGTGTCCGCTTCCGCGCCGGTGAGGGCGATGGGCTTTTCGACGAGTACGTGCTTGCCGGCGCGAAGGGCTTCGAGAGCGACGGGGGCGTGGAGGTGCGTGGGCAGGCAGATGTCCACCGCCTCAATGTCCTTGTCCCGCAACGCGTCGCGGTAGTCGCGATACTTGCGGACGTCGGCGAAGTCGAACTTGACGCCCGGCCCGCCGAGGTTTCCCTGGATGGAAGACAGATCCCCGGTCAGCTTTTCGGGCACGTCGCTGACGACGGCGGTGAGTTCAGCCCCGGGGATGTTCTTGATCGCTTTGAGGTGAGTGCTGCCCATGAACCCGAGGCCAAGCACGGCGATACGCATAAGTTAATAACGTATCACGCGCGTGCGGAAAGCCCTCCGGGGTGGGCTGCAGCTACATCTTCACGACTTGGAACGAGAACCGCTCCGGCGGCAGGCTGAAGTTGGGCGGGCTCATGTGGGCCCACGTTTCATATGCCGACTGCGCCACCGGCGAGTTCAGGTAAAAGAGGAACTGGTTCGAGAAGCAGGAGATGGGCGGCGGCTGACGGAAGGTGAGCCGCAGGCCGACCGAGCGCTCGAGCGGCAGTCCAAGGCTCGAGACGGACTTGTCGCTCAACAGCGTGACGAAGCTGCTCCGCCCTGCGTGCGGCCATACGTCGGGCCGGAGCAGGTTGCGAAGGCGCGCGCTCAGTTCGAAGGTGGTCTCGCACTGCCGGATCCATTCCAGGATGCCGTCCCCCCACTGCCACGCCGTGACCAGTTGGAGGTACTGCTCCACCAGGTTAATCGCAAGGTCCATCTTCCGCCGCTCGACACTGGCCGGATCGGCGATGTCGTCGACGGGCAGACCGGGAATCATGTCTTCCGCCTCAACGAGTTCGTTGGCCAGATTCATGACCTTGTCCAAGCGATTGACTTCTGCCGACGCTCGGACAAGGAGCGGTGGGAGCTCGTGAGTATCGCTCCCGGGAATCTCAACAAACTTGCGGTCGCCAATGATGTCCATGGCTCACTCGCCTCTACCTAGTACCCTTATCGGGCCGGAAATCGAAAAACTGTATTTCCGTATTATAGGGACGCTGTCAATGGGCAACAAGGTTTCTTTTGAGGTGGACCCACGCGGGCGGGGGGCCCACCTCCCCTCTACTCGTATCGGCCAATCAGGGTGACGGAGACGTTGCCCTCGACGCCGCCGTCGTGGGCATGGCAGCGGAAGTGGGCGACATCGCCGGGCAGAAGGAATGTCGTGACTTTTTCGGACGCGACGACTTCGGTGCCGAGCCGGTTCGCCGGGCTCGTCTTGATGTAGACGAACGGCAGGAACTGCGCGCCGGGCTGGTTGTCCATGTCGAAGGCGCAGCGGAGAGTGGCGCCGGCGGTGGTGCGGGCGGCGACGCTCACCTGTTCAATAACGATGCGCTGGACGGGCGCGCCGGGGACGTCCACGTAGCCCCACGGCGCCGCGCCGCCCATGTTCAGTTGGAAGCTCTTGGCGAAGACCCAAGGCGATTGGGCCGGCCGGATGCCGAGCAGGCCGCCCTGGTTGTTCTGTCCGTAGGCGGCGGAAGCGGCGAACGCGAGCGCGGTGATCGCCAGCCGTTCAAGTGTTCTCATGATCGAATCTCCTTCGCCCGGGATTGCGCGAGCGGCGGGAGATTTTGATCACGGAAGCGGCCGGACCTTCAGGTTGCGGTAGCGCACTTCGGAGTTATGGTGCTGCAAGGCGATGGGGCTTGCGAAAGGGACGTCGATGGGGTACTCAGCCACCTTCACGCCGTTGAGCCAGTGCTCGGCGCGCTCGGTGGTGACGACGATGCGCGACTCGTTCCACTCGCCCGCGGGACGCGCGGCGCCCGGGGCAGCGGCCACGACGCCATAGAGCGAACCGCTGCGCTGCTTGGGATCGCGGATGGCGCCTGGATCACCCGTATCGTCCGCTACCTGATACTCGTGCCCCGCGCCGTCGCCTCCTCGTCCTTCGGCCTACGTCTCCACGGCATAGAGCCGGTACTTCACGCCCGAGTTCGCCTTCTCCGCCGTCTTCCACTCGAAGCTCATCTCGAAGTTCGTGTAGCTGCGCGCGGTGCGCAGCGCGGTGTTGACCTGGCGGCCGGCAACCGTTCCGATCGTGCCGTCTTCCATGCGCCAGCAGTCCGGGAGCTCGGTACGGCCGGTCATGGTCACCCACCCGGTCATCGATTTGCCGTCAAACAGCGCCTGCCACCCGGCAGCGCGCTCTTCGGCAGTGAGAACGCCGTCGCCCTCCACAGCCTGCGCCGCGACGCCTGGCGCCGCGGCGTCTGGCGAGATGAGATAGGCCTCATGAGCGCTGCTGATCTTCCAAACGCCATCTACCAGCACCACGCCAATGTCCAGCGTACCCGCGTCGAAGGGCGGCTTTGCCGCGGCGTTTCTCCAGATGCCGACTGCGACCGCGGAGTCGTCAGTCAGGCGGTGGACGTGGCGGACCAGATGGGAGGTCCGGCGGAACCGCCCGGAGGCAGCGGAAGTCCACATGGTGAAGGAAAGCGTTGTGCCGCCGGGCGAGTACCGCATGCGTCCCGGCGCCAGGTAACGATTGACGGCCTCCCTGTCGCCGCGCCGCAGGACAGCGATGAAGTCCTGTAGGAGCTGCCGGATCTCCACGTCCGGTGTTTGAGCGAACGCGTGTGCGCCCGCCAGTAGCAGTAAGGCGAGGAACCGGGCTGGCATGGGAATCCACTCAGGCTACCACGGCTGTTTTTTGACCGCCTTTGAAACCGGGGAGTACAATCAAGAGGAATCATTCAGAGCAGCCCGTCCGAATTGCGGTTGCCGGAATCACCAGGGGAACAGGCCATGTCAGCTAACGAATCCAATCGTAGGGACTTCTTAAAGGGCGCGGGCGCGTTGGGCGCTTCGCTCTCGGTCGCCGGCTCCGCGTTCGCTTCGGCGAAGCAGAGCGGGGGGCGCGTCATCGGCGCCAACGACAAGATCAACGTCGCCGTCATCGGGACGGGCGGACGCGGCTTCTACGTCGCGAACTACTTCCAACGGATCGGCAAGGAAACGAACGGCTGCCAGATCGTTGGCGTGTGCGACGTCTACCAAAAGCGCGTGACGCGGGCCAAGCAGCATTTCGGCTGTGAGGGCACGCTCGACTACCGCGAGATTTTGGCCCGCAACGACGTGGACGCGGTTATCGTCGCCACGCCGGACCACTGGCACGCGAAGATCGCCCTCGAAGCAATGGACAAGGGCAAGGACGTCTATTGCGAGAAGCCGATGTGCCACACCATCGAGGAGACCAAGCAGCTCATCGACACGGTGCGCGAGACCAAGCGCGTCTTCCAGGTGGGTTCACAGACCACGTCCGGCGACCAGTGGCACCAGGCGAAGAAGGCGATCGCCGACGGGATGATCGGCGACATGATCCTCAGCCAGGGCTCGTATCACCGGAACTCGACCGAGGGCGAGTGGAACTGGCCGATCGACAAGGAAGCCGGCCCGGACAAGAAGGGCGACGACTATATCGACTGGAAGATGTTCCTGGGCCCGGCGCCGAAGCGCAACTTTGAGGCGGACCGCTTCTTCCGCTTCCGCAAGTATTGGGACTATTCCGGCGGCATCGCGACGGACCTGTTCTTCCACGTGATGGCGCCGATGAACATTTGCTGGAAGGAGCCGCAGTTCCCGCACAAGGTGATGGCGGGCGGTGGCATCTACGTCTTCAAAGACGAGCGCGAGGTGCCGGACACGTTCCACTTCATCGCCGAGTACCCGAAGGGGCACTCGGTGGTGCTGAGCTCGTCGATGGCGAACAGCCAGCACATTCCGGGGCTCATTCGCGGCCACGAAGCGTCGCTGATCATGGTGGAGCACGGGCGGTTCGAGGGCTTCGCTCCGTACATCACGGTGCGGCCGGAGAAGAACGTGATCAGCGCCGAATACAAGGCTAAGTGGGGCTCCGAAGACATCCGCATCCCGGTGCAGGAAACGGACACCATGCGGACGCACATCAACAACTTCCTCTCCTGCATCCGCTCGCGGCAGAAGCCGACGCTGGATGTGGAGACGGCGGCCAAAGCGCAGACTGTTATCACGATGGCAGTGCAGAGCTACCGCCAGGGCAAGGTACTCTACTTCGACGAGAAGGCGTTCAAGATCGTAGATAAAGCGCCGCGCGCCTGATATTTCTTCCCACCGGGGCGGGTTTTTTCGAACCCGCCCCAGCCCCTCCTTCGTCTAACCCGGCATGCGAGCTGGGATCCTCGTCTGTAGCCTCGTCGCGTCTGCGCTCCCGTCTGTCGCCATGGATGACGAGCAACTGCGCCAACTCGTCCGCAGGACTCTCGACCTGCGGCTGGAGAACGAGAAGAGGCTGCTCGATTACGGCTTCCTCCGCCGCACGCACAAGAAGCAGTTGACTTCCTCGGGCGAGGTGAAGTCGGACGAGCGCTTCACCTTCAAGGTGGAGCGGCGCGAAGGGCTGCGCGTGAGCTACATCGTGGAGCGCAACGACCAGCCAGTACCCGCCGCCGAACTCGCCAAGACCCACGACCGGATTCGCGAGGTGGCGGCGGAGCGCCGCGCCGAGACGCCCGAGCAGAGGCGCAAGCGCGAAGCCGGGGAGAAGAAGGCGTCCGGCGAGCGCGACTACTTGCAGGAGTTCCCGAATGCGGCGGAGTTCAAGCTGGCGGGAATGGAGAAAGTTGGGGGACGGGACACCTATATCGTCGACTTCCAGCCCCGCCCGGGCTACAAGCCGAAGGACATGAAGGCCAGGATCTTCGAGAAAGTGCGCGGCCGCGTCTGGATCGATAAGGCCGAGTCGCAGTTCCTCAAGATGGACGCCGAGGTGTTCGACACGGTGTCGATCGGCTTCGGCGTGCTGGCGAAGATCGAGAAGGGGACGCAGTTCCATCTGGAACAAACGCGGTTGCCCGACGGCTTCTGGGCGCCCGCGAAGCAGTTGATGAAGTTCGACGCGCGCGTGATGCTGGTGAAGTCGATGCGGAACGAGATGGAGACGACGTACCGCGAATTCCGGCGGCTGGACGCTCCTGTGCGGGCGGTGGCGTCGGCTCAGTAGTTCACTCAGTCCCTACCTTACTGACAAGCACTTTGTCGACGCGGTGGCCGTCCATATCGACCACCTCGAACCGCCACCCTTCCACCTCCACGGCCTCACCCACGGTCGGAATGCGCTGCAGATGAGCAAGCACCAGGCCGGCTACCGTGCTGAAACCAGTCTCATCGCCGGGCGTTTTGCGCAGCTTTAGTTCTTCGAGCAGATCTGAAATCGGAAGTGTCCCTTCCACCAGCCACGAACCATCCTCGCGCCGAACCACGGGACTGCCGGCCACGTCGCCCTCGGTCGTCAACTCGCCGAGCACGGCTTCCATGATGTCCGTGAGGGTGACGATGCCTTCGATGCCGCCGTGCTCATCCACGATGAGGGCCATCTGCTCGCCGGTTTCCTGAAAGCGGCGCAGTGCCTCCAACGCGGCGGTCCGCTCGGGCAGAACCAACGGAGAGCGGGCCAACGCCCGCAGGTCCACGGGGCGTCCGTCGTTAACGGTGAGGAACAGATCCCTGACGTGCAAGACGCCGATCACGTGATCGAGATCGCCCTGTATGACAGGGAAGCGCGAGTACGGCGAGGAGGCAATGACCTCGCGGTTCGTGTCCCAATCGTCGCTGAGGTCGAGCCAGCAGACCTTGCCGCGCGGGCGCATGAGGTCGACCACGCGCCGATCGCCGAGCCGGAAGACGCCTTCCACCAGTTCCTGCTCCGCCTCCTCAAAGGCGCCATGCGCGGCGCCTTGGGCCAGCAACGCCTTGATCTCTTCCTCCGTGACCGGCGCCTCGGTGCTTGCCTTGAGCGGTATCAGCTTCATGACGACTTTAGTCGAGAAGGTGAGGAACCGGACCGCAGGCGCCCCGGCTCGCGACAGGGCCCGCATGGGCGGCGCGAGCGCGCTGGCGATCCCTTCCGCGCGGGCTAGGGCCAGGTTCTTCGGCACCAGTTCGCCCAGGATCAGCGAAAGGTAGGTGATCATCACGACGACGATGGTAATGGCCACCGAATCCGCATACGCGGCGATGGGTTCGTAGGTACGAAGTGATACCGCGAGTTTCTCGGCGATGGTGGCGCCGCCGAACGCGCCGGCCAGCGTGCCGATGAGCGTGATGCCGACTTGCACGGTGCTGAGGAAATCGTCGGGGGTACGCGCCAGTTCCAGCGCTACGGCGGCGCCGCGGCTGCCGTCATCCGCCCGTTGCTGCAGCCGAGCCTTTCGTGCACTGACCACCGCTAATTCGGCCATGGCGAAGACGCCATTCGCGATCACGAGCAGGAGAACGAGAGTGATTTCGATGCCGATTCCGCCCATGCTTGCAGTGTGGCATAAGGGCTAGGCTTCGAACTCATCCTCATCTGGCCGGTAGCGCGCCCGCGCCTGTTCCAGCCGCTCGCGGAGCACTGGCGGGAGGCCGTCGACAAGCTCCTTCGTGAGCAGGCCGCATCGGTCGAGAATCTCGAGGTGCACTTCGTCCTTAGCGCGAAAGGAGTTCAGCTTCATCTGGACGAGGTCGCGAAGCGGCGCCACGGGCAAATCCTCACCCAGTTCCCCCGCAGTCATGCGTTCGGGGTTGACTTCAGGGTTCGGCAGCGGGTGGGTAGTCCTGGGCCTCTCACCCGCAAAAAGCAGGTGAACCGCCTGCTCGGGAGACTGACCGGGCTGCTGCAGAAGGTAACCGCCCATCATCTGTCGCGACGTGTAGCCCGCTCGTCGGGCTACTTCGACGATGCCATCCAGGTCCTCGCGATGCACCAGCAGATCCACATCCCGCGTCACGAACGAGCGGCCGGGGCTGACGTTGAGAACATACACGTTCACCGCCACGCCGCCGACGACCTCAAACCGCACACTGGCGCGGGTAAGCACGGCCACGATCCGCTGGAGATCATCCCTGAGGCTCGCCATTCCACGCTCGTAAAGGCCGTGCACCGCGGATCGATCTTACGCCTTCTGAGCCCCGCCTCGGAGGGCGATGCCGAGTTCGCGGAGCTGGCGTTCGGGGACGGTGGACGGGGCGTCGCACATCAGGTCTGTGCCGCGGGCGGTCTTCGGGAACGCGATGACGTCGCGGATGGACGTTTCGCCGGCCAGGATCATGACGAAGCGGTCGAGGCCGAGGGCAATGCCGCCGTGCGGGGGAGCGCCGAACTCGAGGCCGCGCAGGAGGAAGCCGAAGCGGCGCTGGGCTTCTTCGTCGGACATGCCGAGCGCGGCGAACACCTTGGCCTGCACGTCGCGGCGGTGGATACGAATGGAGCCGGAGGCGAGTTCCACACCGTTCAGCACCATGTCATAGGACTTGGCGCGACAGCGCGCGGGGTCGCCGGTCAGTTTCTCGATGTCCTCGTCGTGCACGCTGGTGAACGGGTGATGCGCCGCCACCCAGCGCTGGTCTTCTTCGTCCCACTCGAACATTGGGAAATCGACCACCCAGAGGAACTTGAGCACCTTGGGGTCGAGCAGCTTGTGGCGGTCGTTGTACTTGGCGCCCGCGAACAGGCGCAGTTGGCCGCAGGCGATGAGCACGGTCTCCTCGGGGCGATGGCCTTTGGGCTCGCCGCCCCAGCCGCATACCAGGAGCAGATCGTCTTCCGTCGCTCCCGTGCGCTCGCGCAGCTTGGCCATCGGCTCGGGGAAGTCGCGGTCCAGGCGCTTCGGGTCGTCGTAGACGCGGAGGCCGCGCTCCTGGCCGTACGCCTTGAGTTCGTCGCGTTCCTTGCGGCTCAGGGCGCCGGTTTTCGGAATCACGATGGCCACGAGCGGCAGCCCCTCACGGGTCAGATTCGCTTCGGTGGGAAACAGGTCCTGGACTTCATGGAAGGGCGGCATGCGCAGATCGGGCTTGTCGATGCCGTAGCTGTGCATGGCCTGGTAGTAGGTCAGGCGCGGGAAGGGCGTCTCCACCGTGTAGCCGGCTTCGGCGCAGATGCGCGAAACCAGCCCTTCCACGACTTCGAACACGCGGTCCTGTTGTACGAAGGACATCTCGATGTCGATCTGTGTGAACTCGTACTGTCGGTCGGCGCGGAGGTCTTCGTCGCGGAAGCAGCGGACGATCTGGAAGTACTTCTCGAAGCCGCTGACCATGAGCAGCTGTTTGAAGATCTGGGGCGATTGGGGCAGCGCGTAGAAGCTGCCCGCCTGCACGCGGCTGGGCACCAGGAAGTCGCGCGCGCCTTCGGGGGTGGAGCGCGTGAGGAAGGGTGTCTCGATCTCGTGGAAGCCCTGCGAGTACATGAAGTCGCGCGCGGCGAAGGAGACGCGTGAACGCAGCATGATGTTGCGCTGCATGCGCGGGCGGCGGAGGTCGACGTAGCGGAACTCGAGGCGCGAATCCTCGCTGACGTCCACGTGGTCCTCGAGCGGGAACGGCGGGGTGCGCGATTCGTTGAGCAGCCACACGCGGTCGGCGACCACCTCGACTTCGCCCGTCGGGATGTTGGAGTTGATGGTCTCGGGCGAGCGGAGTTCGACGTGCCCTTCGACGGCGACGATGTACTCCGAACGCAGGGCCTCGGCCTTTTCGTGGATCGCGGGTTCAACGTCGGCGCGGAAGACGATCTGAGTGACGCCGTCGCGGTCGCGGAGGTGGATGAAGATGACGCCGCCGAGGTCGCGGCGCCGGTGGACCCAGCCCATCACGAGGGCGCGCTTGCCGGCGTCGGCCGCGCGCAGTTCACCGCACGAATGCGTGCGTCGTAGATCGCCTAAGAAGTCGAGAGATACGGCCATACCATTACTTTCCTGCGAGTTTCAAAGCCACGGGCAGCTCGTCGAGGGTGACGGAGCGCTGCTCGCCGGTGGCCATGGTTTTCAGTTGATAGGATCCGCTTGCCAGCTCGCTTTCGCCGAGGATGAGCGCGCTGCGGGCGGCCAGCTTATTCGCCAGTTCGAGCGCCCGTTTCAGTTTGGCGTCGGCGCCCACTTCAACGATGAAGCCGGCGCGGCGAAGTTCACGGGCGATGAGCGCGCCGCGGCGCACGGCCTCGGCGCCGAGGGGCGCGATATAGAGGTCGAGTTCGGTGGCGAGCAACTCCGGCCGGGCTTCTTCGACAGTCATCACGAGGCGGTCCTCGCCGATGGAGAAGCCGATGCCGGGAGCGGGGGCCTTTGCGCCGATGGATTCGGCGAGACCGTCATAGCGGCCGCCGCCGAGCACGGAGTTCTGCGCGCCGAGGGCGCCGTGCACGATTTCGAAGGTGGTGCGCATGTAGTAGTCGAGGCCGCGCACCAGCCGCGGCTTCACTTCGTAGGCGATGCCGCGGTCGTCGAGGAACATCTTCACTGAGGCGAAGTGCGGGGCGCAGTCTTCGCAGAGGAAGTCGAGGATGGAGGGCAGCGCGTCGATGATGGGCTGGTCTTCGGGAACCTTGCAGTCGAGGACGCGCAGGGGGTTGGTCTCCACGCGCCGCCGGCAGTCGGAGCACATGCGCGGCGCGGCTTCCTTCAGGCTCTCGCGGAGCTGGCTGATGAAGCGCGGCCGGCATTTCGGACAGCCGACGGAGTTAATGAGCAGGCCGAAGCCTTCGACGCCGGCGCGCTCGAGGACCTCCACCACCATCTCAATCACTTCGGCGTCAACGGCGGGGGATTCCGAGCCGATCGCCTCTGCGCCGATCTGTGAGAACTGACGGTAGCGTCCTTTCTGGGGGCGCTCGCGGCGGAACATCGGGCCGATGTAGTAGAGCTTCTGCAAGCCGGGCTTCTGGTAGAGGCTGTGCTCGAGGTAGGCACGCATCACCGAGGCGGTCGCTTCCGGGCGAAGCACGAGGCGCGAGCCGTCGCGGTCTTCGAACTCGTACATCTCCTTGGAGACGATGTCGGTCTCTTCGCCGACGCTGCGTGAGAAAAGGGCTTTCTCTTCGAGGATGGGCGTGCGGATCTCTTTGTAGTTATAGGTGCGAAAGACCTCGCGCGCGGCCGCCTCGACGCGATTCCACACTTCGCTTTGCGGCGGGAGAATGTCCCGCGTTCCCTTGACTGCCTTGATCAAGCGGGTTCGTCCCTGTAGCTCTGCCGGTACTGGATGTAACGCTGCGCGTTCTGGCGGAAGCGCTCTTTCTCTTCTGCCGTTACGTGGCGGCGGACCTTCGCGGGAACGCCCATCACCATGCTTTCGGGCGGGATCTCCATGCCCTCGGGGACCAGCGCACCGGCGGCGATGACGGAACCGCGGCCCACGCGCGCGCCGTTGAGGATGATGGCGCCGATGCCGATGAGACAGTCGTCTTCAATCACGCAGCCATGGATGACGGCGGAGTGGCCGATGGTGACGCGGTTGCCGACCACCACGGGCCACTGGCCCAGTTCGCCGTGCATCACGGTGTTGTCCTGCACGTTCGATTCGTCGCCGATGGTGATGGTGTTCACGTCGCCGCGAATGCTGGTGTTACACCAGATACTCCCGCGCTCGCCGAGATGGACGTCGCCGATGACTTGGGCGCTTACGTCGACGTAGGCGGAAGCCGCGATTTTAGGGTAGATGCCGCGGTAGGCGCGAATCATGGGGGCTTGTAAAACTTTTATGCTAGCACGCTCAAATCGGCGCGCCTCCGCTATCCTGTTCGACGCATGAAACATCTGCTACCTGCACTTCTGTTTGCAGTTGTCACCGAATCGGGCGCCGCCGCGGAGCTGACGCGCAAGGCGGACGCGGGTCTTCTCTTTGGCATCGCCGGCGACAAGTTGCAGGTGGCGCAGGTGCGGCCAGGCAGCAATGCCGACCGAGCGGGTTTGAAGGTGGGCGACGTTGTCCTGCAGGTGAACGGGGAGGCGCCGGCTGCGACGCGCGACTTCGCTCGCTCGATTTACAAGCGGCGGGCGGGCGATGAGGTGAAGGTGCGAGTGCTGCGCGAGGGACAGGAAGTAGACCTGCGGCTGAGTTACCCGGAACGCGCTATGGAGCCGGGGGCGATCCACGGCCAAGTCCTCGCCGGGGACCACTTGCGGCGAACGCTGGTGACCGCGCCGGCGCGGCCGGGGCGGCATGCCGCCCTGCTCTGGGTGGCCGGCAGCGGGTGCGGTTCCCAGGAATCGCCTGATTTGAGCGACCCGGTGGCCCAGCTTCTGCACGCATTCACGGCGAAGCACTCGATGGTGACGATGCGTGTGGAGAAGACGGGAGTAGGGGACAGCGAGGGACCGCCCTGCTACAGCGCGGACGCGGGGTTGGCGCAGGAGGTGGGCGGCTATGTAGCAGCCTTGGAGGCGCTGCGAAAGGCGCCGAACGTCGACCCGGCGCGGGTCTATCTGTTCGGCCACAGCGCGGGCGTTCTCCACGCACCGCTGGTTGCGGCGGGCCGCGGCGTTGCGGGCATCATTGCGGCGGGCGGTTCGGGCGCGCCGTACTTCGACTATCACTCCGCCATGCGGCGGCGCGAGTTCGAGCTGGCGGGGAAGCCGGCGGCGGAGATCGAGGCGCAGATGGCGATCACCACCCGTTGTCTCACGGCTCTGCTGAAGGAGCACCGCTCGCCGGACGAGATCGAGAAGGAGATGCCGGATTGCCGGCGGCGGGTGCGCTTCGATTCGCCGCCGGTGATGGTCGACGACCACGCGCGGGTGGATCTTCAAAAGGCGTGGGACGCGACTGCGCCCGTGCGGGTGCTGCTGCTGTACGGCAGCGGCGACTTTGTGACCTCGCGGGCTCAGACGGAGGCTCTGCGGGACATGATCAACAAGCCGCTCCGCCGGGCGGAGATGAAGGTGCTGCCGATGGATCACGGCTTTCTGGCGTATGGGAAGGAGTCGGAGGCGTGGGAGGCGGAGAGGGGCGGCAAGGGCGGGCGTCTGTACGAGGGCGTGCTGCAGACGGTGGCCGAGTGGATGTCGCAGAAGTGAGCGCCGGGCGGTCTTAGGGGTGTGACCAAGAGACTTTTGAGCGCGCTGTTGTTATCGGCGGCGGCGGCGTTGGCCGACGACCTGGTATTGAAGTTCGATTTCGCCAGCGGGAGCCAGGGGTGGCTGCCTGGCTTCACGGATTACCACCTGGACGTAGCGGAACTGGAGCGCCTGGCGGAAGTGCGCCGGCTGCCTGAAGAGATCGGCGGGAACCGGCGGGGTTACTATCTGCAGGGGATGAACCGGTCGGACGACCTGTTTATGTTCCTGAAGCGGCCGCTGACCACCGCAGATGGCCTGGAGCCGAACACGGTGTACAGCGTCACCATCGACATCAAGCTGGCATCGAACGCGCCGTCGAACGCGATCGGCGTGGGGGGCGCGCCGGGGGAGGGAGTGTACCTGAAGGCGGGACTGTCGCTGCTGGAGCCGGTGACGACGCTGCGCGGCGACTACCTGGGGCTGAGCATCGACAAGGGTGAGCAGGCGGTAGGCGGGGCGGATGCGGGCATCGCCGGCAACATCGCGAACGGGCGGGAGCCGACGCCCGGGCTTGCCGACAGCCCGTTTGTGGAGATCTCGCGGGTGTATCACCATCCGGTGCTGATCAAGACAGACTACCGGGGAACGCTGTGGGCGATGGTGGGGACGGATTCGGCGTTCGAAGGCCTGACGACGCTCTATTACACGGAGATCATGATCACGCTGCGGCCGATACGGACGCCGTAGGCGACGGGGGCGTCAGGGGGCGGAGGCGAGGCCGGGGACGCCGCCCAAGGTTTCGGCGGCTCGGACGGCTCGCAGGATGGCCTCGGCGACGGCTTCGGCGGCGGCGATACCGAGAGTATTGATATTGGCCTGGGCTTCGCCGAGGGAGAGGGCGAAGACGGTATCGCCGTCGGACATGGTGTGAGCGGGGGAGAGGGTACGGACGACGCCCTGCTGGCCGAACTGGGCGAGTTTGGCGGCCTGGGGCTTGGTGAGGCGGGCGTTGGTGGCGACGACGACCAGGGTGGTGTTCTGGCGGGCGTCGTAGCCGCCGCGTGCGCCCTGTTTCATGGCCCTGGCGGTATCGAGGAGATCGGAGCCATCGCGCGCGCCGGCGACGAGCTTGCCGGCGCCGGGGTCGCGGATGTCGCCGAAGGCGTTGACGGCGGCGAGGGCGGAGACTTTGACGGCGGCGCCGAGGTCGACGGTGAAGGAGCCGAGGCCGCCTTTCATGGCGTTCTTCATGCCGCGGATCTTGCCCACGGTGGCGCCGGTGCCGGCGCCGACGTTGCCTTCCTTCACGGGGCCATCGGTGGCGGCGGCAGCGGCGGCTTCGCCCATTTCACGCGTGGGGCGGGCGCCGGCTTTGCCGATGCCGAGGTCGAAGAGGATGGCCGAGGGAACGATGGGGACGCGGGTGACGCCGACGTCGAAGCCGACGCCCTTGGCTTCGAGGAAGCGGCGGACGCCGGAGGCGGCCTCGAGGCCGAAGGCGCTGCCGCCGGCGAGGACGACGGCGTGGACGTGGGTGGCGACGTGGAGGGGGCTGAGGGTTTCAAGTTCCTGGGTACCGGAAGCCGAGCCGCGGACATCGACGCCGGCGACGGCGCCGGACTCGCAGAGGATGACGGTACAACCGGTGATGCCTTCGTAATCGGAGGCGTGGCCTACACGAATACCGGCGATATCGGTTAAACCCTTCATCTCACAGCCTGTATGGTAGCATCGGGAAAGGTAAGGGACTCACCTATTGCTCGACTTCCTGAAGTCGCCCGTACAGACCTTCCAAGAGTTCTTCCTGCTGAGCTATCGCACCGTCCGGAACATTCCGCGAAGGCCGTACTACGGCTACGATCTGATGCAGCAGATGGACATTCTGGGTGTGGGCAGTCTGCCGATCGTGCTGCTGGTGGGGACGTTCAGCGGAGCGGTGATGGCGCTGCAGATGTCGCGGGCGCTGTCGCAGTATGGGGCGCAGGGGCAAGTGGGGTCGATTGTAGCGATCACGCTGGTGCGTGAGCTGGGGCCGGTGCTGACGTCGCTGCTGGTGGCGGGGCGGAATGCATCGGGGATGGCGAGCGAGCTGGGGTCAATGAAGGTGACCGAGCAGATCGACGCAATGCGGGCGCTGGGGACGGACCCGATACAGAAGCTGGTGAAGCCGCGGCTGCTGGCGGCGGCGTCGATGCTGCCGCTGCTGACGATTGTGGCGGATTTTGTGGGGATGGTGGGCGGGTACCTGGTGGCGGTGCCGCTGCTGTCGCTGACGACGACGTCGCAGTATTGGAGCACGGCGTGGCGGATTCTGGAGTACAACGACCTGGCGCAAGGTCTGATCAAGCCGTTTCTGTTTGCGGTGATCATCGCGCTGGTGGGGTGTCATTACGGGCTGCGGACGACGGGGGGGACGCAGGGCGTGGGGCGTGCGACGACGCAGGCGGTGGTGGTGGCGTCGATCTGGATCTTCGTGGTGAACCTGATCGTGACGAGGATTTTCGTGAACCTGTAGCCGATGCCGGAGCCGCCCATTCTGGAGTTTGACGACGTGACGGTGTCGTTCGGCAACGAGCCGGCGATTGCGGGGCTGTCGCTGCGGATACCGGCGGGGCAGTCGCGGATCATTTTGGGGGCGGCGGGCAGCGGCAAGACGGTGCTGTTGAAGACGGCGATCGGGCTGATCCGTCCGGACCGCGGACGGGTGCGGCTGTTCGGGGAGGACATCACGGAGAGGAAGGAGCAGGATTTGTACGACCTGCGGGCGCGGGCGGGGATCTTGTTCCAGGAGGGCGGGCTGTTCGACTCGCTGACGATCGAGGACAACGTGGCGTATCCGCTGCGGAACCAGAAGTGGGGGGCGCGGTTGGCGGAAGGGGAGATTCTGGGGCGGGTGGAGGAGACGCTGAGCTTTGTGGGGTTGGAGCACACGCTGGAGAAGTTTCCGAGCCAGCTTTCGGGGGGGATGCGGCGGAGGGTAGGGATCGCGCGGGCGGTGGTGACGGAGCCGGCGCTGGTGTTGTACGATTCGCCGACGGCGGGGCTGGACCCGATCACGGCGAACACGATCATCGCGTTGTTGATCAAGGAGCGGGACGTGAAGAACACGACGACGGTGATGGCGACGCACCGGTATCAGGACGGGCAGTTACTGGCGAATTTCCGCTACAATCCGGACAGCGGAGAGCTGCAGCCGGCGGCATCGGATGCGGCGTTGGACGGGAACCGTTTTCTGGTGCTAAAGGAGGGCCGGCTGGTGTTCGAGGGGACACAGGCGGAGCTTGAGGCGTCGACGGATTCCTATGTTTCGAAGTTCGTGAGGCGCTGAGACCATGCCATCAAGTCGCACAGCAACGTGGGCGCAGCTTCGAGTGGGGATACTGGCGGCCGGGGCGATAGTGATCCTGGCGGTGCTGGTGTTCCTGATGACGGGGAACAAGAACCTGTTTGCGAGCGAGGGGGTGGTGTACACGTACGTGGACGACTCGGCGGCGATGACGGAGGGCGCGGCGGTACGGCTGAACGGGATACTGGTGGGGGAGATCACGAAGATCACGCTGACGGGGTCGAAGGCGGAGAACCAGCGAGTGCGGTTCGACCTGGCGATTCGGGAGGAGATGATGCGGTACATCCCGGTGGACTCGCTGGTGACAGTCGGGGCAGAGAATGTTTTAGGGACGAAGTTCATCAACATCAAGCAGGGGACGGCGCAGGAGACGATCCGGGCGGGGAGCACGATCAAGGCGCGGGAGGACCGGGACTTCCTGGAGATTGTGCAGTCGGCGCAGCCGATTCTGGAATCGATGCGGATGACGCTGCAGCGGGTGGACGCGATTGTGGGGCAGGTGGAGAAGGGGCAGGGGAGCATCGGGAAGCTGCTGTACGACGAGGAGCTGTACCGGAGGCTGAACGGGATTCTGGCGGACGTACAGAAGACGACGACGGCGATCAACACGGGGAGGGGCACGCTGGGGCGGCTGCTGTACGACGAGACTCTGTACAACGACGTGCGTGGGATGCTGGCGCGGCTGGACACGATCATGGTGGGGATACAGAACGGGGAGGGGACGGCGGGGCGGCTGATCAAGGACCCGACGCTGTACAACGAGATCACGAAGACGACGACGGAGCTGCGGCGGCTGGCGGAGGATCTGAACGCGGGGAAGGGGACGGCGGGGAAGCTGCTGAAGAGCGAGGAGCTGCACAACCAGATCCGGGCGACGCTGGCGCGGGTGGACGGGATGATCGAGAAGGTGAACAGCGGGCAGGGTACGCTGGGGCAGCTGCTGGTGAACCCGTCGCTGTATGACAGCGTAAATGGGGCGACGCGGGAGTTGAACGGATTGCTGCAGGACTTCCGGGCGAATCCCAAGAAGTTTCTGCGGATCAAGCTGAGCCTGTTTTGACGGGGCGGGTGCTCATCGTCAATGCGGACGACTTCGGCTTTACGCGAGACGTAAACGCGGGGATCATCGAAGCGCACCGGGAGGGGATCCTCACGGCGACGACGCTGATGGCGAACGGGCGCGCGTTTGAAGACGCGGTACGGCTGGCGAAGGAGACGCCGGCGCTCGACGTGGGGTGCCACCTGGTGCTGGTTGGGGGGCACTCGCTGCTGGATCCGGGGCGGCGGTTCCCGGGTTCGGTTGGAGAATTATTGCGAGCGGTGGCGACGAAGCGGTTGGACGCTTACCGTGAGCTGGGGGCGCAGGTGGAGAAGGTGCTGCAGGCGGGGCTGCGGCCGGTGCACCTGGACACGCACAAGCACACGCATCTATTCCCACCGGTATTGAGCGCGGTGGCGCGGTTGTCGGAGGAGTACGGGATTCCGTGGGTCCGACGGCCGTTCGATCTGCCGCTGGCGGTTCCGCCGGGCGAGATTCCGTGGACGACGCGGGCGGTGAGCGGGTGCCTGGGGTTCGTGCGGGCACACTTCCACCGTGTGCTGGGTCGGCACGGGTGCCGGACGACGGACCATTTCGCGGGCTTCCAGTTGACGGGCCGGTTTGACGGGGCGAGCCTGGCGCGGCTGATCGAGGCGCTGCCGGAGGGCACGACGGAGTTCATGTGCCATCCGGGGCATTGCACGGCGGAGCTGCGGGGCGCGCGGACGCGGCTGCGGGAGAGCCGGGAAGAGGAGTTGCGGGCGCTGAAGGCGCCCGAGGTCCGGGAGGCAGTGCAGCGCGCGAACGTACGTCTGGCGCGCTTTAGCGAGCTGCCCTAATCACGAAGCCGACGGTTCGATGAGTTTCTTGAGCCAGTCCGTTATGCGCGGCGTGAAATGGAACAGGGTGTCGAGGCAGTTGGCGATCGCCGCGCCCAGCAGAACCAGCAGGGCGACTTGAACCAGATCCATGGGAAGCCGCCAGTATATCAGCCGGAGCGGGCGGAATTACAGAGGGGGCGGGCGCGGAATTTTGCGGGGTTGTTGATTCGGAAGGAATTTCCTCAGGCGCCGGGTTCGCTTCGACGAAATTTTTTTCTTCTTCGCGGGGAGCGGGACCGGGGCCAGCCGGGGGGATGAGGGGGGATTTGGAGCCGCGGAGGTGCGCGAGTTCGCGGAGGCTGCGGTGGTAGTCGCGGCGCTCGCGGGTGAGGAGGGTGGAGAGGTAGCGAAGGGCGGGGCGGTCAGCGGCGCGAGCGAAGGAGTAGGCTTCCTTTTCGATGTCGTTGCGAGGGGGGAAGGCGAGCTGCGGCTGTTGGTACTCGATGTTGATGAGGGAGGCGCAGAGGGCGGCGGCGCGCTCCATGTGCCAGCGGCAGCGGGCGATATCGAGGACGATATCCTCTTCGATGCGGTTCTGGGGCTGGAGGAGGGCGCGGTGGGTGTCGAGGACTTCCTGAAAATCGCCGGCGTCTTCGTAATCCAGGAGGAAATGGACGAATTCGATGGCTTCGCGGCGAGGGGCGGAGCGCTTGGCGCCGTTGGCGGCGGAACGGGCCTTGCCTTCGGGAGTGACGGGGCCGTTGGATTTGGCGCCATTGAGACGGGACGCTTCGCGCTGGGCGTCGGAGCGGGTGTTATCAGAGGGCATGGGAATGATCTCTCCTCGGCCAGTACGGTAGCAGGCGGGGCAAGGGGCGGCGGCGAGAAAAATGGAACAAGTTATTGATAAATGGGGAGAAGAAAAATTTGATTTTGTTGTGACTGACTTGCAGAAGTCGGCCGGAAGGGACTTGACAGCGAGATTGCTGCTCTGAAACGACCCCTCTTTGCTGGCGTTTTTGGCGCTTGGGCCCCACACAAGCGGTTTGACCACGCAAGGGGCCCGACAGACACCAAGAACAGGCACGCCGCGACTGGGTTCGACCAAATCGCCTTTCCGTTTTTTCTTCCGTTCGCTGCGGATTAACCGTTTTTCATCATTCTCGACGGCCCATCCGTAGCCACTGATCCACGGTCAGT
>JANRJO010000047.1:0-4168 GCA_033763935.1 Bryobacteraceae bacterium | reverse complement strand
GGGGCGGTGGCGGCGCGGAGGGATTATCTGCCGTACGGGGAGGAGATTGGGCCGCCGGTGGGAGGGCGGGGGGCGTTGTGGGCGGCGGAGCTGGGGGGCGAGCAGCGGTTTACGGGGAAGGAGCGGGATGGGGAGACGGGGTGGGATTATTTTGGGGCGCGGTATTTCTCGGGGGCGCTGGGGAGGTTTACGAGTGCGGATGCGCCGCTGGTTGACCAGCATCCGGAGGATCCGCAGTCTTGGAACCTGTTTAGCTACGTTCGGAACAACCCGCTGACGTTTATTGACCCGACCGGGAACGATTGCATCTACACGAACAACTTTTTCAGTACTGGAAGTGTGGAGGTCGAGACTGGGAACTGTAGCAAGAAGGGCGGCACGTTCGTTGACGGCACGGTCGATACGAAGTCGATCACATACGACAAGAAAAAGAACGAACTTGGCTATTCATACGCTAACGCTGAACAGGAGACTGGTGGAGCGGGGACAATTGGGCTAAAGAGTGAGCCGACTCAGGACGAAGTGCGAATGGCTGCTCTTGGGCACGCTGGACAGTTAGCCAGTCCAGTGACCGATCCGAGATTTATCGCGGGATGGTATGCAGCGGCGGGCGCGACCGGCTACCTGATGATGCAAGCAGCGGCCCTAGAATCGATGGAGATCGCGGTAGGTGGCGGTGACTTCGCTGCATCGCCAATACATGTCGCGTACCAGGCGGGTGGCAGATGGCTTCATGCAACGGGCAACCAGTTCTTCAACATGACGGTTCGGAACCGGGGTGCTCAAGGCTTCGCACGTGAAGCGTGGTTCAAGTTCCGCTTGCCCATTCGATCACCTGAGGCGATCAAAGCGATGGAGGGATCGCGGGCTGCTTCGTGTGTAACCTCAGCGTGCCAAGCGTTCGCTCGTGGCTGGCTCGGAAGGTAATGCATGGGTGCTCGAACTGAGATCCCGGGCGATCTGAGGACCTGCGCCAGTTTTGAACTCGGCGAGGCGGCCCTCAGCGCGACAACGCCGCGCAAGACAGCTACGTTTCGAGATCCAGCAGCGCTTGAAATTTTGCAGGCGTTGTCGAAAGCCCTTCAAGAAAAGGAAGGCTATCGTTGCGGCGAAGCAAAACCGGCGAAGGGGATCGACGCGGGTACCAGTTGCCAACTGGGTGAACACTGCAACATATCCCTACTCCTTGGTGTATCGGGTCGCGGTGAGAGTGTAGTCCGATTTGACTTGATCACTGATTGGTACCCGCCGCTCTTGGGGCGGCTTATTGGTCGACCGGCACAACTTGAACCCGAGTGTCTTCGGCGTTGGGAAGCCTTGCTGACGGCGATCAATCGGCAACTCGAAAACGCCCTTGGTGCGAAGCAGGTTGTCTGGTTGACGAGTGCGACCGCAAGTGACCGTTGGGCTAAACGGGAGGCGTAGAGCCAGCCTCGCATTCCGCTACTGCGTTGTACTGAGGTTAACGGTGCGTATCTCCTTGCTGGGAAGCGCGAAGCCCTGGGACCAGGTTGTGGGCGCGTTGGGGAGGCGATGCGAACGGGCGGTCCGCTCCTGGTATGCTCTGGATTCGCGAGACCGATGAAGATCCTCTGGGTGACGACGAACTTCCTGCATCCGACAACCAAGGGCGGGCAGATTCGGACGCTGGGCATGCTGCGCTGGCTGCACCGGTGGCACGACGTGCATGTCGTCGCCATGCACGAGGCGGGGGAGACGGAGGGGCGGGAGCGGGCTCGGGAGTATGCGAGCGAGGTGACGGCGATCGAGCGTCCGGCGCCGGCGCGGCGGATGTCGGCTCGGTTCTGGTGGGAGGTGGTGGGCAGTCTCACCAACGCTCAGCCGCTGGCCGTGTCGCGGCATCATCCGCCGGGGACGCGGGAGCGGCTGCGGGAGTTGCTGGCGCGGGAGCGCTTTGATCGGGCGGTGGTGGATTTCCTGGCGCCCGCGGCGTATTATCCGGACCTTCCACGCGCGCTGTTGTTCCAACACAACGTGGAAACGATGATCTGGCGGCGCCATGCCGAACATGCGCGGAATCCGGTGGAGCGCGCGTACTTCGCCTCGCAGGCGAGGAAGATGTTCCGGTTTGAGCGGGACGTCTGCCGGACGGTCGCGCACACGGTGGCGGTTTCGGAGGCGGACGCGCAGACGATGCGCTCGCTGTTCGGCGTGGAAACGGTGTCAGCAGTTGCGACGGGGGTGGACGTCGACTATTTCGCCCGGCCGGGCGAGGGAGCGGCCGCGCCGATCGACCTGGTGTTCGTGGGTTCCATGGATTGGATGCCGAATGTGGACGGGGTGGACTGGTTCCTCGCGGAGGTGCTGCCGCTGATTCGGGAGCGCCGGCCGGAGGCGACAGTGGCGATTGTGGGGCGAACTCCGCCGGCGCGCCTGGCGGACCGGAAGGACATCGTGGTGACGGGTACGGTGCCGGACGTGCGGCCGTATTTGTGGCGGGGGCGGTTGTCGATTGTGCCGTTGCGGATCGGCGGGGGGACGCGGCTGAAGATCTACGAATCGATGGCGGCGGGGCTGCCGGTGGTATCGACGACGGTTGGGGCGGAGGGTTTGGACGTGGCGGCGGGGCGGGACATTACGCTGGCGGACGATGCGCGGGGGTTCGCCGCGGAGTGTGTGCGTCTGCTCGAAGACGAGGCGGCGCGACGCGTGCTGGCGGAGGCGGCGCTGGCTCGGGTGACGGGGCAGTTTTCGTGGGAGCAGGTGACGCGGTCCTTCGAGCGCACGCTCATCGAAAAGGCCCCGGCGCTATCCTGAAGGCAACGTGACCACGATTGCCACCCGGACGGTGCCGCTGCTCGACCTGCGGGCGCAGCACGCGACGATTCGCGATGAGATTCTGGCCGCCGTGACGCGGCTGCTGGATGCGCAGAGCCTGATCCTCGGGGAGGAGGTGAAGGCGCTCGAGCGCGAAGTAGCGGAGTATTGCGGGACGAAATATGCCATCGGGTGCGCTTCCGGCACCGACGCGCTGCTGCTGGCGCTGATGGCGTTCGACGTCGGGCCGGGCGACGAGGTGCTGACGGTTCCCTACTCATTCTTCTCCACGGCGAGTGTGATTCACAGGCTGGGGGCGCGGCCGGTATTCGTGGATGTGCTGCCTGACACGTTCAACATGGACCCCGCGCTGCTGGCGGAGGCATTGCGGCGGCATCCGAAGGCGAAGGCGATCCTGCCGGTGCATCTGTTCGGCGCCTGCGCGGATATGGACCCGATTCTCGAGCTGGCGCGGCAGTACGGCGGCATTCCGGTGATCGAAGACGCGGCGCAGGCGGTTGGGGCGGAGTATCAGGGGCGGCGGGCGGGGTCGATGGGGGCGGTGGGGTGTTTCAGCTTCTATCCGAGCAAGAATTTGGGCGGGGCGGGCGATGGGGGCATGTTGACGACGGATGACGGGGAGTTGGCCGCGCGGCTGTTCGCGCTGCGGGTGCACGGGTCGAAGGTGAAGTACGTGCATGAATGGGTGGGGTTGAACTCGCGGCTGGACGCGCTGCAGGCGGGGGTGCTGCGGGTGAAGCTGCGGCATCTGGATGAGTGGACGGCGGCGCGGCAGCGAAACGCGGCTTTGTATGCAGTCCTGTTGCGGGACTGCGCGGCGGTGACGCTGCCGGTGAGCGCGCGGCATTCGACGCGTCACGTGATCAACCAGTTCGTGATTCGAAGCGCGCGGCGGGACGCGTTGCAGGCGCATTTGAGCGCCAGCGGTATCGGGACGGAGATCTACTATCCGATCCCGCTGCATTTGCAGGAGTGCTTTCGGGGGCTGGGGTACCGGGAGGGGGATTTGCCGGTGAGCGAGCGGTTAGCGACGGAGGCGCTGGCGCTGCCGGTGTATCCGGAGCTGCCGGAGGAGAGCTTGCGGTACGTGGCGGAGCGGATTGGGGAGTTTTCGGGGGACGAACGCTGACAGCGTGCGGTCAATGTACCGGAGCTTGCAGTTGACGCGTAAGGACAGTAGAACTACTCCGCGTCCGAGAGCTGTTTCTTTAGTAACTCTCCGAGATAGGTGGCTAGTGTAGTGCGTCAGAAATAGTAACGAGTATTGCCGCGCCTTCGTCTCTACAATGAGAGGACGAAGGATGCGCGTAGCTCGACCAGTCACTTTGGATTTGGAACAACGCCAGGCTCTACAGCAGCAAGCCCGGGC
>JANRJO010000046.1:0-2568 GCA_033763935.1 Bryobacteraceae bacterium | reverse complement strand
AACTTCACGTCGTCGAGCACGCGCAGTAGCTCGGCCTCTTGGTTCTCGGCGTAGCCGAGCGCCTTCGTCGCCAGGTTCCGTCCCTGCACCGTCGGACGCGCGGCGCGCACCCAATCGAAGAAGCTCGTCACCAGCGGTCGCACATGTTGCTCCCGGAGTGCATGTCGCTCCGCCTCGGGCGCACCCGCCACGGCCTCGTCCGCGGCGTAGATGGCGGATGCGCATCAAGCCCTGGAGCCCGACGGTGTCCCGTGCACCGCATAACGAGCGGCTGAGCTAGCCTCAAATCCCATAGCAGCGCGATCCCTCCATGGCCCGGACAGGCGCCAGGAGGACGCGAATGAAACGCAAGGAAGAGAAGGACCGAGGCCGAAACGGGTCAGAGGGGGCGAGCAAGACAGGGTGGCGGCTGGAGAGCGCCGCCGGTTACCCGGTGGAGTTCCGCAAGCGGCTGGCGGCCGAGGTGGTCGACCAGGGGGTCTCTGCTCACGAGGTCAGCCGCGTGTTCGGCGTGGCGTACACGACGCTGCTTGAGTGGGTGCGGCGGTACCGGGAGGGGGGCGCGGGCGCACTGGACGAGAAGCCGCGTGTTCCGCCTCCGCGTACACACGCGCAACAGGCGAAGCGGGACGCCGTGACGAGCATGCGGCGCGAGCACCCTGAGTACGGCACGCGCAAGGCCCGCGACCTGCTCGGGCGGTTCGCCGCGCTCGGCGTCTCGGAGACGGCGGTGCGAGCGATCCTCCACGAGGAGGGGCTGCTCGAGCAGCAACGGCCTTATCCCGCGGCAAAGGAACACGGTCCTCGCCGCTTCGAGCGGGCCGCGCCGAATCAGCTGTGGCAGTCAGACATCTTCACGTTCCTGCTGCGCCGTCACGAGCGGCTCTACCTGTGCTGCTTCATGGATGATCACTCGCGATTCATCGTGGGCTGGTCGCTGGCGCACCATCAGCGCTCGGAGCTGGTGATCGAGGCGCTCGAGCGTGGCGTGGCGGCGTTCGGGACGCCGCGGGAGGGGCTCACGGATCAGGGGCGCCAGTACACGGCGTGGCGCGGGACCACCGCGTTCGAAGCGATGCTTCGACGCCAGGGCATCGCGCACGTCAAGAGCCGGCCGCAGCATCCGCAGACACTTGGGAAAGTCGAGCGCTTCTGGAAGACGCTGTGGGACGAGTTCTTGTCGCGCACGGTGTTCGCGGACTTCGCGGACTGCCAGCGACGGCTAGGGCTCTTCATCGAGCACTACAACTTCCAGCGCCCGCACCAAGGGCTCGAAGGCCTGGTGCCTGCCGACCGGTACTTCCAGGCAGCGCCTCACGTGCGGGCCGCTGCCATTCGGGGCTCCAAACGGCTCGATTCCGGGGCGTGTACCATCTCCACGGTTCGTGTTTCCTCGCTTCTTCGTCCCAGCTCTTTAAACTTTGAAGGGCTTCAACCTCCGAAGGACCGAGAGTGACATTCAACGATGCTGTGTACGATCTCCCGAACTCACTCCATGATGCAGAGTTGTTGGGGATCCGTGTCGACTGGAGCAAGCGAACCGTTCGCCTGGAGTTTCGCGTCAGGTCGGACAATTCGAGCGGCGTCGTTGAGAGGTACGAGGTCGCTGTACTAGTTGAGGGCTTGGTTTTCTGCTCCGTCGAGTCGCCGGCAAGGGGAAGTCGATTCGACCCTGAGGGTAGAGCATTCATTGACACCGGCGAGGGCTTCGGCTTGGAGGAATACAGGGCGAGGCTTCCTGAAATTCCCGTCGGCACGTTCCTTCAGTGGATCTTCGTTAGCCAATGGAACTCTTACATACATGTCTGCGGTGCATCGGCGAAGGTGTTAACGGATATTGCATCCGCAGGAAGCGACTGACGGTGGACAGTCCGCCCTCTATGGCGGCCCCCCTACTGAATCTGATGGCGATCCTTGATCCAACTCGGTCGACAGTTGCGTTGCGCTGCCTGGTTCACTCCCCTGCGTGAGGCGCCGCCCAGAGTCGTGTGGCGTCTTGCATGGACCAGCCGGGGACGCGGGGGAGTCGGCGCAGGCCGCACGAGGCACAAGTTGACGTAGTCGAGGTTATCGGCCGGTTGACGCCGTCGCGGATGCAGCTTGAACGGCCTATCCACACCACCTCGGGTCGGCGGATGTCATCGCCGGGGAAGGCGGAGAATCGCGGTCCATCGTGAGGACGAAGCGTGACCCGTTTGGCAACGAGTTGCCGGTGTCGAGTGGGGGCGTGCTGGATCCGCGATTGGCGTCAGTCGCGACGAGGCTTCCGACGCCGTCGGCCTTCACGCCCGGTTTCACGGGCCACGAGCACGACGACGAGCTCGGGCTGGTGAACATGGACGGGCGTATCTACGACGCGCGACTTGGCCGCTTTCTCCAGGCTGACCCGATTACTACCTCGGAACCGCTTATCCTGCGGCGTACCGGGGCGCTCTGTTCTTCAGCGACTTCAATGCCGGCTGGATCAAGTACTTGACGTTCGATGCGCAGGGACAGCCAACCCTTCATGATTTCGCCACCAAGCCTCCGCAGGGTCCACCCTCGAACATCGTGCAATTGACGAGCGGT
>JANRJO010000038.1:0-1504 GCA_033763935.1 Bryobacteraceae bacterium | reverse complement strand
GCTTACGCCCCTCAACCGGCTGTGGGCCAAGTTCGGCCTGCTGTTGCACCGGCTAGTCAGTCCCGTCATCCTCGCGATCCTGTTCTACGGCTGCATCACGCCGATCGGATACCTGATGCGGCTCACCGGAAAAGACCCGCTACGCCTCCGTTTCGAATCAGACAGGCAGAGCTACTGGATCGCTCGCGATACCGACGATATCTCGTCGTTCAATAACCAATTCTGAGAGGTTCGAGGTTCGATGTTCGCATTCCTGCGCGAGTTCGTTGCGTTCCTCCGGGTGCGCAAGAAATACTGGCTGTTGCCGATCTTCGTCGTCATGGCGATCTTCGGCGGGCTGGTGGTCCTCACCCAGGGCTCGGCCGTGGCGCCCTTCATCTATACGATCTTCTGACCCGTCGTGCGCATCCTCGGCCTTTCGGCGTTCTACCACGACAGCGCCGCCGCGCTGGTCGAGGACGGACGCGTGGTCGCTGCCGCGCAGGAGGAACGCTTCACCCGGAAGAAGTTCGACGCGGATTTTCCACGACGCGCAGTCGACTATTGCCTGCGCGAGGCGGGCGTCGGGCTCAAGGATGTCGACTTCGCCGTGTTCTACGACAAGCCGTTCCTAAAATTTGAACGGCTGCTCGAAACCTATCTCACTCTGAGCCCGCGCGGGTTCACGTCGTTCCGCATGGCACTGCCGCTCTGGCTGCGCGAGAAGCTCTTCCAGAAGAGCCTCCTCGCCAGAGAGCTCCGGGCGATTGATGCGGATTTCGACTGCGAGAAGCGGTTGCTCTTCTGCGAGCACCATATGAGCCATGCGGCGTCAGCCTTCTACCCGTCGCCGTTCGAGAGGGCGGCGGTCCTGACGCTGGACGGAGTGGGCGAATGGACGACCACCGCGACGGCGATCGGCGACGGTGCGCGGCTCGCGATCAACAAGGAGATCCACTTCCCGCACAGCCTCGGGCTGCTCTACTCGGCGTTCACCTACTACACAGGCTTCAAGGTGAATTCGGGCGAATACAAGCTGATGGGACTCGCACCCTACGGCACCCCGAAGTACACCCACCTCATTCTCGACAACCTCATCGACCTCAAGCCCGACGGATCGTTTCGGCTCAACCTCGACTACTTCGATTATTGCACCGGTCTGACCATGACCAATGCACGGTTCGCTCGCCTGTTCGACGGGCCGCCGCGCGGGCCCGAGAGCCGGCTCGAGCAGAAGCACATGGATCTCGCCGCATCCGTCCAGGCCGTGCTCGAGGAGGCCGTGCTGCGGCTCACGCGCAGTCTCGCCGACGAGACCGGCATGGAGAACCTGTGCCTCGCCGGCGGCGTGGCCCTCAACTGCGTTGCCAATGGCAAGGTGCTGCGCGACGGCCGCTTCCGAAACATCTGGGTGCAGCCGGCGGCCGGTGATGCCGGCGGTGCGCTTGGGGCGGCGCTGGCCGCCTACCACCTGCATGCGGCCCGCCCGCGCGACATCTGGAATAGGCCAGATGGCATGGCGGGC
>JANRJO010000009.1:0-3189 GCA_033763935.1 Bryobacteraceae bacterium | reverse complement strand
GAGGTTCTTGCGCGTCCGGGGCGTGGCTGGAATCGCAGGTGTTAGTGCGGGTTGCAAAATTGCGTTACCCCAGTCTTCTTGGCGTTCAAGCGGTTTATCTCGTCTTGCCGATCACTTTTGGGGATTTCTACCCCAGTCCCTCGGTTGCGCGGGTAAGGCTTGCGCGTCACTCCTCCGAACACTCATTCATGCCGGAGGACGACATGCTCATCCAAGCCACCAAACCCTTGTTTCCCTGGGACGAACTCGAAGTCTCGCCCACACTCGCCACTATCAAAGAAGCACTCCGAGCCATCCCCGACTCGCAACTGCTCGCCGCACTCCAAGAGCGACGGCACAACGGATGTGATACCTATCCGGTCTCCGTTCTCTGGGGCGTCCTTCTCCTCTCCATCATTCTCCGACACACTACCACCGAAGCCTGCCTCGAAGAGCTTCGACGCAATGCGCCTCTGCGTCTGCTCATCGGCATCGAGAGTGAAGAGGCCGTTCCCAACGGCTGGAACATCACACGCTTTCTCGCCGTTCTCGGTCAAGCTCCTTACCTCCAGTTACTCCGCGACACCTTCAACGTTATGGTCCAACGCCTCGGGGTCGCTGTGCCCGATCTGGGTCAGCACACCGCCGGCGATTCCACCGGGTTGTGCGGTCGTCGCGAGCCCAACGCCGCTCGCGTGAAGGCCGAGATCAAAGACGGGTTGCCGCAAGCCAGCGGCGGACGCAAGGAGTACAAGGACGACGAAGGCAAGGTCACGAAGGTCGTCGAGTGGTTCGGGTACAAACTGCACCTGTTGGTCGATGTCAAACACGAGGTGGTGTTGAGCTACCACATCACCGACACCAAGAGCGGCGACAACGAGTGCGTCGGAACGCTCGTCGAACAGGCGCAAGCCAACTTGCCGACGGAGCGTATCCAGACGCTGGCTTACGACAAGGCGGCGGATGACGTGAAGGTTCACGAACGGCTGCACGAGGCGGGAATCAAGCCTTTGATCCAGAACCGTTCGTGTTGGCCCAAGGACGGTGAGCAAGAGAAAACAATCGGCGGTCGTGTTCCATTGCACGTGGTCCACGACGAGGCGGGAAGTGTGTATTGCTACGACACGCTGAGCAAGGTTCCGGTACGTCGTGCGATGAGTTACGCAGGCCACGAGAAGGACCGTGGCACACTGAAGTATCGTTGCCCGGCGCAGGTCGAGGACTTCCGTTGTGCGAGCGCGAAGAAGTGCAACGCGGGTAAGTCGTATGGGATGACCGTGCGCGTGCCACAGGAGATCGACTTGCGACGGTTCCCGTCGATCCCACGCGCAACGCCGCAGTTTGAGCGGTTGTACAAAGGCCGCACGAGCGTGGAGCGGGTGAACGACCGGCTGAAGGTGTTCTGGGGTATCGACGACGGCAACGTGGTCGGTTCGCGTCGGTTCTGTGCGCACGTGGTCGCGGTGCTGATCGTACACTTGGCGTTCGCAACCCTGTTGGCGAAAGCCCAACGCCAAGAGGGTTCGTTCGGAACCATGAAGCTCTCACCCATCGCCAAAAAGTTACAGGAACTCATCGGCGAGAAAGCCGCGAACGCGGCTGAGGCCGGCTGAGCGAAATGTCTACAGCGCAAGCCCCTCGGCTAATTCTTACAGATTTTTCCAGAATCGAGAGATTCCGTCTCACTTGTAAGTCCGCGCCCGGCGGATCACATGATTGACGTGTGAGTTAGCGCGGATGGCGTCCGTGTCCCCTTTTCGGAGGATGCCATCGTGCGTGGGTAGGACCCGAGCGCCTTGCCTGCGGGCTGAGTGTCTCACGACAATACTGCCCGGCAGTTTGATACAGGTTTCCGATTCCCCTCCAAACTGGGCGTACGACTTTCGCTGCAACCGGCTTTCCATCTACGCTTTTTCGATGGCATGACTGCCGGGTCGCGTACCGTGATGGGAGGCCCGCCGGGCGTGCCCGAACCGATCCTTGAGGACGATCCATGCTGGTGATGAAGGCCGGAGTGCCCAAGCTGCGAATCGACGAACTGGCCTTCTCGCCGGACGGGGCGACGGTCGCCGCGCCCGCGGGGGCCGCCGGCGTGTGCCTGTGGTCTCCGCTATCCGCCGGGGCGAAGGCCGACGTCCTGCAACTGCCGGCCAAGGTCGCCAAGCGGCTCGCGTTCTCCCCGGACGGACGCACCCTGTTCGCCGGAAACGACCAGCTTTGCGCGTTCGACCTGGGCGACCGGACGGGCGCGCTCGCGGCGATTCCGAAGTGGGCGGCGCTCCGGTTCGGTGTGTCCCCGGACGGCCGCCGCCTGGTCGTCGCCGAGACCCCGCAGGGCGCGGACGGGAGCCGGTTGACGATCTGGGCGACCGGCTCACTCGACGCGCCGGTGCGGGAGGTCACCTTCACATCGCTCGTGTACTCCGCCCCGCTGTTCCCGCCGGGCGGCGAACGGTTCCTGCTGCTGGAAGGAACCCTGCTGCCGGACCGCCGGTGGGAGTACCGCCGCGTCACCCGCTCGGCCGAGACCGGCGAAGTCCTCGAGCGGTCCGATCCGCTCCCCGACGACCCCGACCAGATGGTGCTGTCGCCCGACGGCCGCGCGGTCGCCTGCCGGACCCGGAACGTGATCCGCATCTACCCGTCGGCCGGCGGGTGGGGGAAGGTGCCGGAAATCGCGAACGAGGGCAAGCAGCACTTCACCGGGATCGCCTACCACCCGTCCTGGAAGTTGCTGGCGGCAACGAGCAACGACAAGACGGTGAAGCTCTACGACACCGCCTCGGGGCAACTGTCGCGGGAATTCACCTGGGAGATCGGACGAATGCGATCGGTGGCGTTCAGCCCGGACGGGCTCCTGGCCGCCGGGAGTGACACGGGCAAGGTCGTCGTGTGGGACGTGGACGGCTGACGGGTCACCTCCGGCCCCACCCGGGCCATCCGCAAAACCCCGATCTTCCGGGCGAAGGGATACCACGAGTACGCTTTCGTCTCGGGCCTGACTTACTTGTTCGAGATCCTGTACCCGGAGCACCGGATCGTCGTGGACTACGGCGGTCTCGAAGACCGCGTTCTGCTCGACGTGATCGACAACGAGACCGGCCGGGGCGCCCCGCCCGACATGCTCCCGATGATCGCGCGCGAGATCGGTTGTCCGGTCGCTGAGACCATCGGCATCGGCGAAGATGACGCCTTCGAGCGTTTCCTCCA
>JANRJO010000008.1:0-9869 GCA_033763935.1 Bryobacteraceae bacterium | reverse complement strand
ATCGCCATGGCGCTCCACGACGTGAAGTGCGCCCGCATCGGTCATTTCGGCCACCCCATCGAGCACATGCTCGATATGCAGACCGACCAAACATCACTCACCGCAGCCTTCGGCTGCCACGTTGTCCAAACCGAGGCTGATGACCTCCTCCGCCTGAGCCGCGACGTCTCCGAAGAAGAAATTCAGTCGAAATGCTCCGAAATTCTGGCCCTCTTCGACACTCCCGACCCCGGCGTCGACCCCGTCACCACCAAACTCACTGACGAACACCTCCGCCGCGCCGCCTTCGCCGCCGTCACGCTCGACCGCTTCATTGCCCACCACCAGCTCGACGGCCTTGCCTACTATTACGACGCCGAACCCAGCAGCCCCCTGCGCGAACTCGTCACCAACCTGATCGTCGGCAACTCGCTCCTCACCGCCGCCGGCTTCCCCATGTGCGGTGAGTCCGACCTGAAAACCTGCATCGCCATGCTCCTCATGGACCGTCTCGACATCGGCGGCTCCTTCGCCGAGTTCCACCCCGTGGACTTCCGCGAAGGCTTCGTCCTCGTCGGCCATGACGGCCCACACCACATCAACATCGCCGACGGCCGCCCCGTGTTGCGCTCGCTGCTCAAGTACCACGGCAAACCCGGAAGCGGCGCGAGCGTGGAGTTCCGTATTAAGGAGGGCCCCATCACCATGCTCAGCATCGGCGTCAAGGCCGACGGCAAATTCAAGTTCATCCTCGCCGAAGGGCAAAGCGTCGGCGGCCTCATTCCCGCTACCGGAAACACCAACACCCGCGGCTTCTTCGGTCCTGACATCCGCGGCTTCCTCAAACGCTGGGTCGCTGAAGGCCCCACGCACCACTTCGCCCTCGGCGTCGGACATCACGCCTCCAGCCTGCAACACATCGCCGACGCCCTTGGCATTGAATCCGTTCTCGTCGCACAGGAGAAGTAACATGCGTCCCGTCCTCGTCCTTGTCCCCATCCTCGCCGCCCTGGCGCTCGTCACCGCGCAACCCACCGCCACCGGCCAACTCGAACGCGGCTGGCGCAATCCGCCGCCCGATGCCCGCCCCCACACCTACTGGCTCTGGCTCAACGGCCACGTCAACCCCGCCACCGCCCGCGAAGAACTCCAGGCCATGAAAGACGCCGGCTTCGGTGGCGTGCTCCTCTTCGACATGGGCGCGAGGGGCGAAAAGTCCGCCGTCCCCCCTGCCGGGCCTGCCTTCCTCAGCCCTCCCTGGATGAAGCAGTTCAAGGAGTCCGTCGACCAAGCCCGCCAACTCGGCCTCCAAGTCGATTTCTCCGTCGTCTCCAGTTGGGATCTCGGCGGCCATTGGATCGAACCGAAACACGGCAGCATGGGCCTCTACCCCGTCGAAACCACCGTCGATGGCGGACGCCCCATCGACCTCCTCCTCCCCTTCCCGCCCAAGCCGCCCACCGCCCCCGCCGCCGCTGATGGCAAGCCCGCCTTTTGGCGCGACGCCGCCGTCCTCGCCGTTCCCTCCCAACTCCGCGGCCCCGGCCACGATTTCGTCATCCAACTCGACCCCGCCGGCGACCATGCGCTTAAGGAAGCCATCCTCGACAACGGCAACCCTGGTGCATCACCCGTCACCGCCACCATGTCTCCGACGCGCGAGTTCAGCATCGCCGTGTCTAGTAAAGGGACTGAGGACTCCGATTTCAAGGAAGTCCTCCGCGCCTCTCTCCCCGCCTCGCCCGGCCCCCAGAAGTTTGCCCTCCCCGCCGGAACCCGGGGCCGCTGCGTCCGTCTTCGCCTCCTCAGCGCTCACGACTCCTCCCGACCCCGCTGGACCCTCGGCGAATTCGGCCTCTTCAACAACCAAGGCGTTAACGTTGCCCTCGGCTACCAGGGAGACCGCATGCGCAATGGTGCAGCCGTCCTTCGCTCCACCGCCCCTTACGGCTACGGCCCAGAATGGAACCGCGACAATCTCCACGATGGCGACGTCAACGGACCTCGTGGCGTCTTTGCCACCGCCGGCTCTCCGCCCTTCCACTTCGCCAACACCACGCAGGCCATCGACGTCACCCGCTTCGTCGACACTGAAGGCCGGCTCAAATGGAACGCTCCCGCCGGACAATGGACCATCCTCCGCTACCTCGTCATGAACATCGGCGAACGCCTCAAAGTGCCCAGTCCCAACTCCGACGGCTGGGCCACTGACCATTTCAGCGCCGAAGCCACCCACGCCCACATGGACTATGTGATCGCCCGCCTGAAGGAAACATTCGGCGACCTTAAGTCCAGCGGCCTTGCCAATCTCTACCTCGCCAGCTACGAAGTCGTCGGTCCCGTCTGGTCCCCCGGCTTCCTCGCCGACTTCAAGCGCCTCCGCGGCTACGACATGACGCCCTACCTCCCCGCCGTCTTCGGAGCTCGCGTCATCGACGACGAAACCACCGCCCGCTTCCTCTTCGACTACCGCAAGACCCTGAGCGATGTCCTGATCCAACACTACTACGTCGCCGCCCGCGACTCCGCCCGCAAGGCAGGCCTTGGCATTAAGTCCGAAGCCGGAGGCCCTGGCCCGCCCGTCCACAACGTCCCCGTCGATTCACTGCTCGCTAACGCCGCCGTCGACGATATCCAGGGCGAGTTCTGGCCCTTCCGCCCCAATGCCGACGGACTCTGGGTCGTCAAGGAAACCGCCTCCGCCGGTCACATCTACGGCAAGCCGCGCGTCCACATGGAATCCTTCACCTCCTTCGAAGGCTGGCAGGAAGGCCCCCAGGACCTCAAGCCCTCCGCCGACCGCGTCTTCACCGAAGGTGGCAATCACATGGTGTGGCACACCTGGACCCACGGCCCGCCCGAAGCCGGCAAACCCGGATGGGTCTACCTCGCTGGAACCCATATCAATCGCAACGTCACCTGGTGGCCCAAAGCCAAGCCCTTCCTCGATTACCTTTCGCGCTCGTCCTTCCTCCTGCAGCGCGGACGCTTCGTCGGCGACGTGCTCTACTATTACGGCGACGGCGGCTTCCGCTTCATCCCACCCCGCCGCGTCAAACCCAATCTCGGCCCCGGCTACGACTACGACTACACCAACTCCGACGTCATCCTGAACCGCCTCTCCATCAAGGACGGCCGCTTCACGTTGCCTGACGGCACCAGCTACGCCGTGCTTGTCCTGCCCGATGAACGCGATGTCCACCCCGCCGTCCTCACCAAACTTGAGAAACTCGTGGCAGACGGCGGGACCCTAATCGGCGCTAAGCCCGAACGAGCCGCCGGCCTCGAAGGCTATCCCACAAGCGACGCCACCGTGCGCGAACTCGCCGCCCGACTCTGGGCGGGTCTAGATGGCAAATCGAAGACCTCACGCCCCCATGGCAAGGGACGCGTCATCTGGGGCAAGACCGAGCGCGAAGTCCTCGCCTCGATGAACATCCCGCCCGACGTCACTGCCCCTGCTACGTTCGACTTCATCCACCGCAACGACGGCGCCGCCGACATTTACTTCCTCCGCAACACCACCGCTCAGCCGCAATCCGCCCCGATCACCTTCCGTTCCGGAAACCGGGAACCCGAACTCTGGAATCCAGTCACCGCCGCTATCACATCCGCCGCCGCTTGGCGCCGCAAAGGCAAAGCCATGGAAGTGCCCATCACACTTCCCCCTAATGGCAGTGTCTTCGTCGTTTTCCAGCGACCCGCGCCCGCCTCCCCGCCCGCCGTGAAAAGACCCGGCCCCACCCCCTCAGCCATCGCCCTCAACGGCCCCTGGAGCGCAGACTTCGAGGGCGGTCCCAAGTCCGTCGCCTTCCCGCAACTCACCTCCTGGACCACCCACTCGAACTCCGCCCTCAAGCACTTCTCCGGCACCGCCATCTACCGCACCACCTTCCGCCTGCCCGCCGACTGGCGACGGGCCGGCTTCACGCCCCACATCGATCTCGGCCGCCTTTGGAACATCGGCGAGGTCTGGCTCAACGGCAAATCGCTCGGCGTCGCATGGACCGCCCCGTTCACCGTCGATGCCTCTAACGCCCTTCAGGAAGGCGAAAATCAGCTTGTCGTCGAAGTCACCAACACCTGGTTCAACCGTCTTGTCGGCGACGCCAAACTGCCGCCCGCACAGCGAACCACGCGAACCAACGTTACAGTCTCCGGCGGCAAGCCCTGGGCCCAGCACGAGCCCATCCCCTCAGGCCTCTTCGGCCCAGTCCGTCTCATTGCTGAACCCGTGAGGTAGCCGACATGCTCACGCGACGCACGCTTCTCTCCACCGCGCCGGGGCTGCTCAAAGCTCCGGCTGCGCTCCAATCCGCGCCCAACACATCCCGCCCCAACATCCTCTGGCTCATGACCGATGAGCACCGCCCGGACTCTTTAGCCTGCTATGGCAGCCCGTGGGGCCACTCGCCGGCGCTCGATCGCCTCGCCGCCGAAGGCGCGCTCTTTGAATCCGCCTACACGCCCTCGCCCGTCTGCGTCCCTTGCCGCTCCTCGCTGCTGACGGGCAACTCCGGCTCCACCACGGGCGTCCTCCACAACGAAGGACGGCTCGGTCCCGAAACCCGTTTTCTCACCTGGCGCTTTGAGGACGCCGGCTACCAAACCGCCTCCTTCGGCAAGAAACACTACTTCTTCTCCAACCCCCGACAGGCCTTCCAAACCGAAGCCGGCAGCCCTACTGAAGGCATCGTCGACCCCGCGCGTTACGGCAAGGGCTACGATCCCGACCAGCACGACGTCGTTCAATACCCGATCCTTCCGCAACAAAAGATCCAACGCCGCTGGATCCTCGCCGGACGATTCCCCGCCACCGAAGAGGAGACCGCCGAAGCTCGCAACGTCGCCCTCGCCACGCAATGGCTCGAACGCCGCGACTCGTCAAAGCCCTTCCTGCTGCGCCTCTCGTTGAACGCACCGCACACCCCCGTTGTAACTCCCGCGCGCTATCTTTCGCTCATCGATCCCAAGCGCATCCGCATCCCCTCGCCCTCCACCGCCGAACTCGCCGCGCAGCCCGAACGCGAACGCGTCCTCTTGCGCAGCTTCGAAGGCAGCGCCGCTCTCACGCCGGAACAACTTCGTAAGGTGCAGCACTACTACTACGCCCGCTGCGCCTTTGCCGACGCCACAATGGGCCGCCTGCTCGACTTCATGCGAGCCCGCGGCCTCCTCGACAACACCATCGTCGTCATGACCGCCGACCACGGCACCCACATTGGCGACCACGGCCTGCTCCAAAAACAAACCTTCTACGAACAGGTGGCGACAGTCCCTTATATCTTCTGGGCCCCCGGCCGCATCCGTCCCCGCGCACGATTCCGCACTCCTGTCAGTACGCTCGGCCTTCTTCCCACGCTACTCGATCTTGCTGGGCTCTCCCACGATGGTGTCGAGGGCGCAAGCCTCGCCAACGCCCTTCGCCGCGGTGCCGAACCGCCACGCCGCCCCGTCATCAGTGAAATCGCCTTCGGCTACCAAGGCTGGCGCGACCATGACCGCCAGGTGATGGTCCGCGACGGCGACTGGAAGCTCTCCCTTTTCTCCGCTCCCCGTGACCCTGCCCGCTTCATCGCCAACCCCGACGGCTCGCTCTATAATCTCCGCCGCGACCCAAACGAATCGGCCAACCTCTTCGCATCCGCCCAAGAGCAGGCGCACAGACGCCGCCTCGAACGCGCCATCGTCGAATGGGATGCCAAGCGCCTCGCCTCTACCGCAAACACTCGGCCATAAAGGCGAACAACTCGCGCGTCGTCGCATCGCCCGGCACGCCGATATCGCGGTCCAGCTTCACGTGATTCGTCCCCTCTGCGCCAAACATTTTCGCCTTGATCCCCGCCTGATCCAGCGCCGCCCATAGACGCTGCGCCTGCGCCGTCGTGTCCGTGTGATCGGCGACATGCAGCAGGAGAAAGGGTGGAATTCCCCGGTTCGGCGCCACATGATTCACCGCCGAATACAGCCGCTGCCGCGCCAGCGTGCCGAACTTCTCCGGATGCCCCATCTTTGGCGGCGGCTGCTTCAAGCTCAACCTCCGCGCCGTTGCCGTGGCCACCTGCAGCGGTACATCATAGGTGTCTCCATCCAAGGGCACGCAGCCCTTGATGTGTTCTATTGGCACACCCTTGGCCTCCACATACCGGGTGTCCGTGCATAGAATCGCAGCCAGTTGCGCCCCCGCCGAATGCCCCATCAGGAACATCCGCTCTGGATCGCCGCCATAGCGCCCGGCGTTCGCATGAGCCCAGCCGACCGCTTTGGCCACATCGCGAATGATCGTCCCCATCGTCACTTGCGGCACGAACCGGTAGTTCACCGGAATGAACACATACCCCTTCTCGACAAACGCCGCCGGCTTCGCGTTCATCTCCTCCTTGCTGCCGCGCATCCAGCCGCCGCCGTGCACCCACACCACCACCGGCATCTTCGCGCCGCTCGCGGGCGCATACACGTCCAGCAGATTCCGCTCCGTTGCCGGCTGCGCGTAAGGAATATTGCGCTCCACGCGCGGCGCCGTCTGCGCCCCAGCCGCCACGGCCAACAGCGCTGCCAACACCAAGCGTGACATCGTGCTCTCCTATGCCTTGCTGAAGATCGACCCCGTCAGCGTGCCCGTGCTATCGGCGAACGACTCCTGCTCGATTCCCATCGAACGCAGGATGCTCAAGTACATGTTCGACATCCGCGAACCATCCTTGCGCCAGTAGGTGCCGTGCTTCAGGCCCATGCTCGCCCCGCCCGCCACCATCGTCGGCAGGTTCAGCGGATTGTGCGTCGTGCTCGCGCCGCTGCCGAATAGCACAATCGTGTTGTCCAGCACCGTCCCCGTGCGGTCCTGGTAGCTATTCATCCGCGTGAAGAAGTGCGCGATCTGCTCGGCCAGGAACCGGTCGTACTTGGCGAAGTTGAGCTGACCTTCCTTGTCCGTCGCGTGCGACAGGTTATGGTGCGTCTTGCCCAATCCCAGCTTGATCGGAAATGTGTCGCTGATGCCCATCCCGTCCTCGCGGTTCAGCATGAACGCCACCGAACGCGTGATGTCGGCGTCAAAGGCCAGCGCGATTAGGTCAAACATCGTACGGTAAAACTCCGCTGGTTCGCCCTCGTTGGTCGCGTCCAGGTTCAGGTGCGAATAGTCCTGCTTCTTGAGCGGAATGTCGATCCACTTCTCCGAGGCGATCAGCCGCGACTCCACCTCGTTGAGCGAAGTCAGATACTGATCCATCCGCTCGCGGTCCGACTTGCCCAGTTCCTTATCCAGCGACTTGGCGCTCTCCACCACCGCATCCACTAGCTTGATCCGCCGCTGCAGCCGCTCATGCTCGCTCTTGAGCGACGTGCGGTCAGCCTTGAACAACCGGTCAAAGATCCGCCGCGGACTGTTCTCCGCCGGAATCGGCCGCCCCTCCAGACTGTAGGAAATCGTGCCCGTGCGCGAAAGGAAGCCAGTACCCGCGTCGATCGAGAGAATCAACGACGGCTGCCGGCAATACTGCTTCGTGTGCAGCGCAATTATCTGGTCCAGGCCCACGGTGTTGTAGGTGCCCGGCTTCGGGTTGTGCAACGGCGCGCCCGTCAGCCACATGTCCGAACAGGTGTGCGGGTCCGCCTTCGGCCCGCTGGGATGATGCAGCCCGCCCATGAAGCTCAACTGCTTGCGGAATGGCGCCAAGGGTTCGGTCGACTTGCTGAAAACAAATTCGCCATTCTTCGTAGACGTCGGAAACCAGTGCCACTCCGCAATGCCATGCTCTTCCTTGGGCAGCGACATGCCGTTGGCCGTGTAGAGCGCGCAAAACCGCTTCGGCGACTGTGCCGTTACCTCGGCCCCCATCGCATCCAGCACCGGCAGCGCCAGCGCCATGCCGCTTGTTCCCTTGAGAAACGCTCTGCGATCGATCTTCCGGCTCATGCTCATCCTCTCCACGCGCCTACTTTTCCAGAAACAGCGGGCTCGCCGCCACAAAGCGGACCATGTCTTTCATCCGGTAACCGGTGGCCTTCAGCTTCGGCCCTTCCGTCTTCAAGTAATTGAGTTCATTGTACGTCAGGCTGCGCCCGGTGGCGTACGTCGCCAGGTGCTTCAGCACGCTGAACGCCACCTGGTCGATACGGCTCTCGCTCAGGTGCCGCTTCAGGTCCACCACGCCGCTTACTGTCGCTTGGTCTGGTAACGTCGAACTCGCGTCCACCGGATGTGACTTCCACCGGCCGCTCGCATCAAACTCCTCCAGCGCCACACCCCAAGGGTCAATCTTCAAATGGCACTGCTTGCATGCGGCCACATTGCGGTGCTGCTCCAATCGCTGCCGCAGCGTCAATCCCGTCGCATCCTCTCCCAATGCCGGCACATTCGGCGGCGGATCAGCCGGCGGCTCGGCCACAATCCGCCGCGCCAGCCACGCTCCGCGCTTCACCGGATTGGACTCCCGCCCATCCGACAATCCGGCCAGAATCGATGCCTGCGACAGCACGCCGCCCAACTCCTTCCGCCCATGAGCCACCGGCACAAACTGAAAACCGCTCTCTGTCTTCGCCCCCATTCCGTAATAGCTGGCCACCACCTCGTTTGCCATCACGATATCCGATCGGATCAGGTTGCTCACCGGCAGGTTCTGCCGGATCAGGTGTTGTACGAACTCCACCGGCTCGCGCTTCAACTGGGCCTTCGCATCGCGCGTCAAATCGGGAAACTGCTTCTTGTCCGGCTCCACCACCTGGAACTTGTCCAGGCTGAGCCACTGCGACACGAACTCCTGCATGAACCGCCCGAACCTGGCATCGGCTACCATGCGGTCTACCTCGGTGGTCAGCTGCTTTCGCAACGTCCCGTTGCGCGCCAGCCGCATCGCCGTCCGGTCCGGCGGACCGTTCCACAAGAAGTACGACAACTTCGAAGCCAGCTCATACTCATCCAGCGGCTCCGGCTTCGGCGTCGCGCTCGTCTCCACCAGAAATAGAAACTGCGGCGAGGTCAACACCACTTGCAGCGCATCCTTCACACTCGCCTGGAAGCCGCCACCGGCCGCGCGTGACCTGTCAAACACCGCCAGCAGCGCCTTCTCCTCATCCGTCTTCACCGGCCGCCGGTAGGCCCTCGCCGCAAACCTTGTGATCACCTCGCGCGCATACTCCCTCGTCTCGCCCTTGCGCGGCGAATCCACAAACAAATTCCTGTGCGACACCGGCGGCCACTGATCATAAAATGGCCCTTCAAACTCCACCGAGCGGATCACCAGTCTCGGCATGTCGCGGCCATCCGTATACTCGCTTCGCACCCCGATCTCGCGAATGCCCGCCAGGTAGTTCACATTGTCTTTCTCCACCTCCGGGCTCGGATAGTTGCGGATGGCCCCCTCGAAGACAAACTTCGTCAACGCCCCACTCTTCACCACCTTCGGCGTCCCCACCGGAAACAGCGTGCTGCCGCAATCGCGCCTCAATCCTAAATGCACCCCCAACCTCGGCGACCGCTTCTCAAACACCGCAAACCGCCGCGCCACGGCGTCGCTCTCAGCCAGCGGCGTGAACACCACGCGCTCCAATCCGCGCGCCCCTTTCCAATCCACTTTCACCTGCAAATTCCCCGCTGGCAGCCGCACCGCCAAAAACGCCTCCTGAGTCAACGCGCCCGAGAATTCCCGCCCGCCCAGCGCCAGCATCACATCCTGCGGCTTCTCCGGCGGCGCCTTCACATGCGCGCGCCCCGCCTCCAGCAGCGCCTGCAACTCCGCTTCATCCAACGCCCGCGTGTAAATCCTCACCTCGTCCATCACGCCCTTGAACGATTGAGCTTTGCCCAGCCGACCCAACACCAGGTTCAACCGCGGATTGTCCAGGTTCGCTTTCCCAATCTCGCCCCGCGCCACCGCGTAGCCGTTCAC
>JANRJO010000002.1:0-29219 GCA_033763935.1 Bryobacteraceae bacterium | reverse complement strand
TCTCGGGGTACGTGAGGAAAGTGTGATAAATCCCGATCCGAGTAACCCGAGAACCGAAGGAAACGCCTTTTCGTCAATCTCCACCTATCGCCGCTGTCTCACCTCACGCAATCGCCGTTTTCATTCCGCCACGGGCTGCTAAGCGTTCCAATGATGAAGACCCTCTCGCGAAGCTCCTCCGGTATCTGGTTCAGCAGTTGCTGTCCGCGGTCAGGACGACCGTCAAAGTCAATCAGCAGAACCACCAAACGCATCGGAAGTGATGGCAGAGTTGGCGCGTACTCCTGCTGAAAGCACTCAACGACCTTGGACCATCCTCCTGCAGGCGGCAGTACCTGAACCTGGCGACCTTCGATACCCTGTACTGACACAAACCCAATGGCCAATTGCCGATTGGCGTCGTCCTCAGGCAGCAGTAACAGATGCGGCTTATGCCTGTTAGCTGCCAACGTCGCCTCGGATCAGCGCAGCTACCAGATCGCCAGGAACGTTGAGATCAGCCAACCGGCGCACGATCGTCGGTTCCACGTGGCTCCGCCGTTGCAGCACGAAGGTGTTCTCGTTGGAGAATGCGCGAATCGCTTCCGGATTGTGAGATGTTGCAAGGAATTGTCCACCTGCGCCGAAGTCGCGGCGCAGCGACAAGACGAACTGGGACACCTCCGACAGCGATAGATGGTTGTCAGGCTCGTCCCAAAAACAAAACAAGTTAGGATTGCCGTCTCGCGTTGCCAGTACCATCGCTCCAATCATCAAGCATTTCTCGCCGTCGGACAACTCCTCGAACGGCAATTGCAACTCGCGCTCGCCCTCGCGAAACTGTACAACAAGAGTCCTGGTTTCACGCCCCGTACTGGGGTTGCGGATGGCCTGAAGGTCAGGCATGAGCGGCCGCAAGTACTCGTCGATCACCCGGTACGCAGCGGGGTGCTGCGCCAAGACGCCGGAGAACCAGTCTCCGAAGTTGTCGACATCCGGATTCGGCTGTAACACCTCATCCTTGGAGTCGCCAGTGATCTGTTGGGGTATCGGTCCGAGGATCAAGATACGCGAAAGCCACTGCTGGAAGCGGCCAATCGAATCTTCTCCCGTTGGTTGTTGAATCAGAGGTAGCGCGACCGAGTGCCAGTCGAGAGAGAAGATTACCTCGCGAGTTCGCGAGGTACCCGATAGCCGCACGCGACTGCGATCTCGATCAAACACTGCAACACCGCCACAGCTCAAGCTCTCTTCCGCAACGCGCATTTCCCTGAAGTCTTTCGGATACTCGAAGGCGATTCCATAGACGAATAGATCGCCGCCGATCTCTACCTCCAACTCAAATCTCATCGGAACTGCCGCGCCTGAGAACGAAAAGTCCGATGGCGATACGATGTCCGCGACTCGTGTCCTTCCGGCGCCAATAAGCTGCAGCATCTCAAGGACGAGGCTGATCGTCGTCTTGCCTGTTCCATTGTTTCCAATAACGAGCGCCGACGACAATCCGCCGAGATCAAGAGTGAAGTTCTGGAAGCACCTAAAATTATGCGCGTAGAGGCGACGGATCACAGAAAGATCATACCGCTCTCAATCCGAGGCGTCCCTGCGCGCTACAATTTGCCGATGAGACGAGTCCTCCTTGCCGCCTCCTGCCTCCTTGGCGGCGCTTTCTTATACAGCCAGGCTGAGAAGTCGCCCTACACGCGGGAGATGCTGGCCGCGGCGGAAACGCTCATCGGCCTCAAGTTCACGGACCCGCAGCGCGACCTGATTCTCTCCAGCCTGAAGGACCAGACTGCTGCTTATGAGGCGGTGCGCAAGGTCTCCCTTCCCAACAGGGTGCCTCCGGCACTCGTCTTCGATCCCCGGCCCGTTGGCTTCGAGATGCCGACGGAACGCCGGGCGCCGCGGTGGTCGACGGTTCCCGTGCCGCCGGTGCCGGCGAACCTCGAGGACCTGGCCTTCGCCTCGGTGAACGAACTCGCTGCGCTCGTGAAGTCGCGGAAGGTGACGTCCGAGCAGCTGACGCGGATGTACCTCGGGCGCATCAAGCGCTACGATTCCAAGCTTCACGCGGTGATCACGCTGACCGAGGAGCTGGCCCTGGAACAGGCAAGACAGGCCGACAAGGAGATCGCGGCAGGCAAGTACCGCGGCCCGCTGCACGGTCTCCCGTATGGCTTGAAGGACCTCTTCGCGACGAAAGGCTTTAAGACTACCTGGGGCTCCGGTGCGCACAGAGACCAGGTCATTGACGAGGACGCGACCGTCGTGCGCAAGCTTCGTGACGCCGGGGCCGTGCTCATCGCCAAGACCACGCTGGGCGAGCTTGCGATGGGCGATCGGTGGTACGGTGAGCGCACGCGCAATCCCTGGAAGCTTGACCAGGGATCGAGCGGCTCCTCCGCAGGCTCGGCCTCCATCACCGCCGCCGGTCTCGCTGCGTTCGCCATCGGCACCGAGACCCTCGGCTCCATCGCCTCGCCGGCCACACGCTGTGGTGTCGTCGGTCTGCGTCCCACCTTTGGCCGCGTCAGCAGGCACGGCGCGATGGCGCTGAGTTGGGCGAACGATAAGATCGGCCCGCTGTGCCGGCGCGTGGAGGACTGCGCGATGGTATTCCAGGCCATCCATGGCGGCGACGGAAAAGACCAAGCGGTGGTCGATGCCCCCTTCAACTACACGCCCGCGGTGGATTTGAAGAAGCTTCGCATCGGTTACCTCAAGAACGACTTCGATAAGGCCAACCGCGCGAAAGAACAGAACGAGGCCGCACTCGCGCTCCTTCGCAAACTCGGCGCGGACCTGCAGCCGATCGAGCTGCCAAACTACGACGGCAATGCGCTGCGACTGATCCTCGAGGCGGAAGCGGCGGCCGCTTTCGACGACCTCACGCGCTCCGGCCGTGACGCGCAACTCGTCCAGCAGGAACGTTCTGCCTGGCCGAACTTCTTCCGCACGGCGCGTTTTGTGCCCGCGGTGGAGTACATTCAAGCCACTCGCATCCGCTACCAGCTCATTCAAGACATGAATAAGCTCATGGCGGGCGTGGACGTCTACGTTGCCCCCTCGTTCGGCGGCGGCAACCTCGGCATCACCAATAACACTGGCCACCCCGCCGTCATCGTGCTCCACGGCTTCAACAAAGACGGCACGCCCACCAGCATCACGTTCATGGGCCGCCTGTACGACGAAGCGCGTGTCCTCGCCGTGGCGCGTGTCTATCAGGAAGCGGCCGGCTTTTACAAGCAGCGGCCGAAGCTCGACTGATTGCTACTTGAGACGTTTTGCAGAGAAGCCGCGGCCCACACGCAACCGGCCGTCCTCGAACTCCACATCCGGCATCTCGCCGGTGGGCGAGAAGAACTTCGTTGCCGACTCGGGCCGCAGTTCGTTCCGCATGCCGCGGAACTCGACCACCAAGCCCTGCCCTTCCACGGTCACCGTCGCCACCGCCGTACCGTCCGGCGAATAGCGGCCGGCGAAGGCTTCCAGAGCCTCGCGCGGCAGCGTCACAGCGACCTTCTCCCGCTGTTTGTAGTCCGGCCACCCGTATTCGGTCGACACGGCACGCAGGATCTCCTGGGTGAGTGCATCGCCGCGGTCGCTGTTGGTCATCACTACCGCGCCCTGGCCCTTATCTCTATAGGCGAACAGCATGCAGCGATAGCCGTCGTTCGCGCCGCCGTGGGAGAACGCGCTGCCCGCCACGCCGAATCCCAATCCATAGCCCTGTTTCACCTCGCGCAGCATCTCCTCCACCGTGGACGGTTTCAATACGCGCTCCGGTCGTTGGATCTCGAGGATGACCTTCGCCAGGTCCGAAGGGGTCGTCCACAATCCAGCCGCCGCCTGCTCCGGATAGGTGTGCCACAGCCCTTTCACCATCTCGCCGTCCGGGCGGAAGCCGCGCGCTGCCGCCTTATGCATTGCCGCGGGCAGCGGCTGCCGGTATGTGCTACGTTTCATTCCGAGCGGGTTCAACACCAATTCCTGGGCGACGTCGGCGAAGGACTTGCCGGTGACGTCCTCCACAAGCAACTGCATCACCTGGTAGCCGCCGCCGGCGTAGCGCCACAGCGTTCCGGGTATCACGTTCACCCGGACGGCGGCGGAATTCGCGGGCTTCTTGCCGTCGAGCAGGTCCACCAGTGAGGGCACGCCCTCACCCTCCGCATACCCACGGAATCCATGAACGGTGAGCCCGGCCGTATGGCTGAGCAGGCGCCGCAGCGTTACCTTCTCCTTCGAGATGAACTCGTTCTCCGGCACCTTCCAGCGCTTCAGGCGAAGGTTCACGTCCTCATCGAGTGACAGCTTCCCCTGTTCCACCAGCTTCAAGGCCACCATGGCGGCCACGGGCTTGGAGATGGAGGCGGCCTGGAACAGCGTTTCTGTCGTCGTCCCCCCGCCGTACGCCTTCGCCCAGGCGAGCTTGCCTCCGTTGACGAATGCCACGCTTACCGCTGGAGTCTTGTGGTGCGCCATGCGGTCCGCCAGCGTCCACACGACCGGCTTCTCGCCGCGTACGATCACGCCCGGCTGAAGAGCCTTTTCGACGCGCTCCGGCGGCGCCGCGGCGAGCAGCGGCCAGACCGCAAGGAACAAAGCAACGATGTATAGTGCCACCGTGAGCCTCCACTACGAACAGTTCGAACTCGGAGCGACCTTCAGTTCGCGCGGCCGCACCATTACCGAAGCCGACATCGTGCAGTTCGCCGGTCTGACCGGCGACTACATCGAGATCCACACGAATGTGGAATACGCAAAAGCCGGCCCCTTCGGTCAAAGAATTGCACACGGGGCGATGATTTTCTCGTACTCGCTTGGTTTGATGACCCAGCTGAATCTCCTCAACGATACTGTCATTGCATTCTACGGGCTGGACAAGCTGCGATTCACGCGCCCCGTTTTCATCGGCGACACGATTGAGGTCGCAAAGAAGGTGGTCGAGAAGACGGAAAAGCAGGACGGCGGCCTGATCACTTTCGAGACCACGGTGCTGAACCAGCGGGGCGAGACGGTGGTTTTCTACATCGACAAGATGCTCATCCGGTACGCCCACCGGCCTTGAAGTTTCTCGCCATGTAGGCGGAGGCCCAGTACGCGACTGCCAGTATCGTCAGCGACGGATTGAACCCGCCGTTTGTTACCAGGACGCTGCCGTCCACCACGAACACGTTGTCCACGTCGTGCAACTGGCAATACTTGTTCACTACCGAGGTCTTCGCGTCGACGCCCATGCGGCACGTGCCCGCCTGGTGCTGCCCGCCGTTGACGCCTTTGCCCGGCATCTTCGGCCAAACGGTATGCGCGCCGGCGGCGCGGAGCCACTGTGTCGCCTTCTGCACCATCGCCTTCGCTACGACGAAGTCGTTCTCATGACGCTTGCCCTGCAGCCGTAGAATCGGAATGCCGAACTCATCCTTCTCCTTGGGATCGAGGTACACGCGGTTCTCCCAGCGCGGCATCTCCTGCACCGGCCCCTGCACGCCCGCTTCCCGCTTATAGTTCGCGCGCATGAACTCCTTGTGCTTGCGCCCCCATGCGGGCACGCCGGGCGGGCGGATGCCGCTGGCAAACAGGTAGGGCAGGCGAATGAACTCGTTGGCCAGCATGGCGCCGCCGACGAGTCCGGTGTTGCCGTGATTGAAGTCGCAGAGGGCCACGCGCGCCGCGGGCCCCAAGCCATCCCACAAGTCGCGACCGAAGAGGCCGTACGCGCCGGCGTACGCGTGCCCCTGGAGGTTTCGCCCGACCCAATCGTAGCGGTTGCCCAGCCCGTTCGGGAACAACTTACTCCTCGAGTTCAGCAGCAGCCGCGCCGACTCCGTTGCCGATGCCGAAACCACTACCAGGCGGCAGGGCTGCTCCACAAGAGTCCTGCCCTCGAAGTACGCGACCGCCCGAGCGCGCCCCTGGCTGTCGAGCAACACTTCCTTCGCTGTGCACTGCGTGCGCAACTCACAGTTGCCGGTGGCGACCGCACGGGGGATGACCGTGTCGGCCGTGGAACTCTTTGCTTTCACCTCGCAAGCGAAGCCGACGCAGTGGGGGCACATCACGCAACCGGGCCGGCCCATGTACGGCACGGAGTTGATGGCCATGGGAATCGGAAAGGGATGCCAGCCGAGCTTCCACGCGCCCTGCATCAGGACGGTTGCCTCACGGCCCAGGGGTAGCGGCGGCATGGGGTATCCCTTCCTGCGAGGCGCCTCGAAGGGATTGGCTCCGCCGCGCCCCGACACGCCGATCTCCCACTCGGCCCGCTCGTAGAAGGGTTCGAGATCCTGGTAGGTGAGGGGCCAATCCTCCAGAGTGCTTCCGGCGACGGCTCCGTACGTGGAGCGCATACGGAAATCCTGCTCCATGAACCGCCACGCCATGGCCCCGAAACTCTTGGTGCCGCCACCCACGCAGGCGGCGACATTTCCGTAAGCCCCGTCGCTTGCCACGACACGGCGGAATTCCGCGTCTTCGCCGAGCTGTACCAGGCGGGTATGCGAGTCGTCGGGGCCGAAGGCGTTCCCCAGCACGGTGGTCCGCTGCGATCGCAGCTCATCGTGCCGGGTCTCGTGAAACTGCTGGTCGCGGCCGCGCTCGAGCAGTGCGACTCGCAGCCCCGCGTTGGCGAGTTGGTGGGCGACTACGCCGCCTCCGGCGCCCGCGCCAATCACTACGGCGTCGATGGGCGGCCGTGTCACTGGTGGCCCTCATGCATGTGCTTCTCGATCCCCAGCATTCGCCAGCTTGCCTCACCGCGATTGCCGCCGTGCGATGGCGAGCCATAGTAGCCCTGGAGGGTGTGGTGGATGACCAGCCGAAAGAAAGCCGCCGCCTCGGGGCCGGCCTCGCCCCGTTCGACGCGCTCGAGCAGGGCCGTGCGCTCGCCGGCGCCCAGATCCAGAAACGGGCTGCCGAGCAGCTTTCGCGCCGCCTGGTCCAACAGCGGAAGGCCCTGGCGATAGCTCTCCCGAAATCGCAGCAGCGGACCCGCCAGTTGGCGGTCGATGTAATGGATCACGCCAGCCTGTTTGGCGCCGGGAGTGTCGTCCTCCGGCACCACCTGATCGCAGACCGCTTCCAACAGCCCCGCTTCGGGGGCGGTCAGCGTCTTCCATCCCTCGTCCGGCTTCGCGGCTGCCGCGACGGCCGTGCCGACGAACACTCTGCGCGATACCATAGTCCTCACACTATATGACAAGGGAGCTGATTGACCGCTTCCTCGCGCAGCCGCGATTCGCTTTCGTTGGGCTCTCGCGCAACCCGCGAGACTTCTCACGAATGCTGGCCGCGGAGTTCGAGCGCCGCGGATATGAAGTGGTGGGCGTGAACCCGAGCGACCCGCAGGCACTCGCACGGCTTCAGGACATCCGGCCGCCGGTGCAAGCGGCACTGTTGATGACCAGCTCGACGGCCACCGAACAGGTGGTACGGGACGCGGCCGAGGCGCGCGTGACCCTGCTGTGGATGTACAGCGCCGGCGCCGGGGGCGCGATCAGCGAGAAGGCGATCGATTTCTGCGCGGAGCACGATATCGACGTCATTGCAGGCTATTGTCCGTACCAGTTCTTTCCGGACGCCGGATTCCCACACAACCTCCACGTCTTCTTCCTGAAGCTCACGGGCACGTATCCGCGGCAGCCGGCATGAGCGTTGGCGGGCGAATTCACGGCTGGCTGCTCGACCGCTTCAACCGGCGCTACGAACCGCTGGTAGCAGAGCGGAAGCGGGCGCTGCTGGGCGGCCTCTCCGGCCACGTGCTCGAGATCGGCGCCGGTACCGGCGCGAATATCAAGTTCCTTCCGAAGACGATCCGCTATATGGCGGTGGAACCAAGCCGAGGCATGAAGCGAGCCCTTGCGCGCCGCGCGCTGGATGCCGGCCTCTCGATCGACATCCACGTCAGCCGGGCCGAAGCGCTTCGGCTCGCTGACCAATCCGTGGACGCGGTGGTCTGCACGCTGGTTCTGTGCAGCGTTAGCGATCCGGAGCGGGTCCTTGCGGAGGTCCGCCGTGTCCTTCGCCCCGGGGGCCGGTTTGTCTACCTGGAGCACATCGCCGGTCCGCCCGGCACGCGGCGTCGCCGCCGCCAGGAACTGATTGCTCCTGTCTGGCGAATCTGTTCGGGCGGCTGCAACGTGAACCGCGAGACGCCGGAGCTCATCGCGCAGGCCGGGTTCTCGCGGGTGGAGCACGAGCTCTTCGAACTTCCGCTTCCGATTGCGGGGCCGCACGTTGCCGGTGTGGCCACTAAGTAGCCGTTACCGCCGCAGGACGATGGCCCAATCTTCTCCGTCCGCGAGCCGCGGCGTCTTCCACTTGCCGCCCTTGACGGCGCCCAGGGCGCGCCGCTCGCCGGTGCGCGGGTTGTACAGTTCCGCCCGATAGCTGCCGTCCTCCAACTCGACGTCGACCGAGCCGCCATCCGGCAGGTACACGACGTATTGCCTGCCGGGCTCCGCCAGCAGATGGCCTTTGCCCGTTACGCCTTGGGGCCGCGGCTCCATCTTCCACCACTCCAGCGACTCGAAGAACTCCTTCAAGCGCCGGTGGCCTTCGAGGAGCGTCATCCGCCCGTCGCCCCAGCCGTTGATCCAACCGCCGCCGAAGTCGGCGCGTTCGCCGGTAGTCTGATACGCGCCCGCCATGGTCATCTCCCAGGCGAGACGGCGGCGGTTGCCGGCAGAGCGCGCGGGCGCTTTGCGGTCGCCGCCCCATCCCACAGGGTAGTGATCCTCATAGCCGTACTCTTCGTTGACCTGCGGAATGGGTCGCCCGGCTTGCTGCTGCAATTGCCGGTTCTTCAGCATGAAACTGTATCCGCCGTGCTCGTCCCAGCTTTGGTACATAGCGTAGTCCGCCCAGGGCGACTTGCGGAAGGTGAAGGTGCCATGTCCGTGGATGGAGATCAAGTGACCGTAGGGATCGTGCTGCTTGATGAAGGCTCCCATCTTCTCCGCCCAGGCGTCGTCGCGGAACAGCCGGTACTCGTTCGTCACGTCCCACATCACGTTTGAAAACGCGGAGAAGCGGGCGATGGCATACCGGTAGTAGCGCTGCTCGTCTTCGCCGCCCATACGCTCCTTGCGAAAGGGATCCACGCCGGGCAGGCGCCCGTCGACGTAGAAGATGACGGACACCTGAATGCCGCGGTCGCGGGCGGCGCGAAGCATGCGGTCCCAGCGCTGCCAGTACGGCACGTTGAAACGGGTCACGTCGAACCCCGGGTCGTTCAGAGAGTCCGGCCGCCGGGCCACCCATGCGTTTGTGCGGAAGGTGAATTCCGGTGTCTCCACCACCTTCGGCTCAAACCACTGCTTGCCGCTCTCCACTCGGGGCGGAACGATGCCGACGCGAATTCGATTCAGGCCGAGTTTTGCGAACCGGTCGAGGATACGCACCACCTGCGCATCGTCCTTCCAGCCCATGAGCGCGTAGGCAGTGGTTGAATTCCAGAAGTAATGCTTCGCTGAGCCTTCGTGTACGAAATGCCAGGGGTACTGCGGGTCGACGCGGACGGGCCCGTCGCGTTTGCCGGCGGTGACTTCGAACCGGCCAGTTTGCTTCTCGCCGCTGTCGAGTGTCACTTCATAGCGGTAGCGGCCGGTCTCGCGCGGCATGAAGCGCACCCGATAGATGCTGCCGTCCTGCGCGTCGCAGAAGCCCTCCACTTCTATGGGGGCAGCGACGCCCTCCCGCCAGAAGCGTCCGACGGCCTTGCGATCTGTAAATGGATTCGCGGCGGCGGCCACGGGCTTCAGAGACACTTCGATCAGGTCGAATCGTTCGACGGCGAGAGCCGAAGAAAGCAAGAGGAGTCCGAGAGAATATCGCCACATTGCGTCCCTATCCTATCGTCCGTGGGACTACACTCACAAAGGAGGTTTCCCCAATGGACCGCCGTTCCTTCCTCAAATCGGCCGCGGCATCGGGCGCGGCCACTGCCGCCGCTGCGCCGGCCATCGAGCGCCGCGTCTACCGCGATGACGTCAAGCTCTCGGTGATCGGCTTCGGGGGCATCGTGGTAGTGGGCATGGACCAGCCCTCGGCGGACCGCACGGTCGCCCAGTCCGTCGAACGCGGCATCAATTACTTCGACGTTGCTCCTTCCTATTGGGACGGCGAAGCGGAGACCAAGCTCGGCCTCGCGCTGCGGCCGCATCGCGCCCACGCCTTCCTGGCATGCAAGACCCAGAAACGCGATGGCGCCGGAGCGCAGCAGGAACTCGACACGTCGCTCAGGCGCCTGCACACCGACCACTTCGACCTCTACCAGTTCCACGCCGTCAGTTCGCTGAAAGACGTCGAGGCCATCCTTGCCCCGGGCGGCGCCGCGGAGACGTTCGTGAAAGCGAGGCAGGCGGGCAAGGTTCGCTATCTCGGCTTCTCGGCTCACAATGAGGAAGCGGCGGTGGCGCTGATGGACGGCATGAAACTCGATTCGGTGCTGTTCCCGGTGAACTTCGTGTGTTGGGAACACGGCTTCGGACCACGGATCATGGCGGAGGCGAAGAAGCGGGGGCTGGCGAGGCTGGCGCTGAAGGCGCTGGCCAAGACGCCGTGGGAACGCGGCGCGCAGCGCGGGGTGCCCAAGTGCTGGTACGAACCGCTGCAGGGCGGGGAACTGGCCCGCCAGGCGCTACGGTTCACGCTGTCGGAAGATGTGACCGCCGCCATTCCGCCGGGCGATGAGCGCATCTACGGCCTGGCCCTCGATCTGGCCGCGGGCTTCCAACCGCTCGGGAAACAGGAACGCGCGGCGCTGCTTCAGCAGGCGCGACACATCGCACCGATCTTCAAGGCCTAGATCACGTCGGCGAAGCTGCGCCGCAGCTTGTAGAACCAGGCGTGGCCGAGGATGACCACCATCGCCGCCACGGCCCAGAGCTTTGCCACGGCGCTCCATTCCGGCATCCGCCCCTCCAGGAACAACAGCCGGTATCCGGCGACCAGGTGGTACATCGGGTTCAGCCGCAGCCAGGGTGCAACGGCAGGGGGCAGCGATGACTCCGGATAGCAGATGGGTGTGAGGAAGAACCACAGCGTCAACGCGAATCCGATCATCTGGCCCAAGTCACGCAGGTAAGCGCCCAGCGCCGCCAGGAACCAGCAGAGGCCCAACGTGAACAGGACCTGCGGAAGCAGGTACACGGGAAGGAGCAGGACGGTTGCGGGCACGGCGCCGCGCAGCACGACCAGCCCCAGGACGAACACGAGCATTGCGAAGCCCTGCGTCACCAGCCCGGCGATGACCAGGTTGACGGGCAGGATTTCCACCGGGAACACCAGCTTCTTGATGAAATTGCGGTGCTCGAGGAGCACGGAGGGCGCGCGGCCCACGGCTTCGCTGAAGGCCAGCCAGGGGAGCATACCGGCGAGAAAGTAGAGCGCGAAGCCGTGGGGGCTGGGGTCGGCTGCGAAGCGGGCCTGCAGCACCATGCCGAAGACGAAGAAGTAGACGGCCATCAGCAGCAGCGGGTGCAGGACGGTCCACAGCGCGTCACCGAGAGAGCCGCGATACCGCGCGCGGATGTCGCGCTCGACTAGTGCGCGGATGAGGCTCCAGTGGCGCGCGACGGTGCGGCCGGGATACCAGAGCGCGCGTCCGATGCTGCGGGGCAGTCCTTGCAGGCGCAGGAGGCGCGTGGTTGCGACGCGCGGCTCGCGCAGCACAGCGCCGGCCGCGCTCACCTCCGCGTCCACCACGAGTGCCGGCTGGCGGCGCTGGTAGAGCCAGCCACGCTCTTCGTCCACGGGCGATACGATCAGCCGGTAATGCCCGTGCTGCTCCGGCAGGCGGACCTGCAGCCGGACATCGGACTTCGCGGGGGTCCACTCGCTTTCCCCCACGTAATTGCCGCTGTCGCTGTCGATGATCTGGCAGCCCACCGCCTGCGCGCCCGCATCCCGAAGTCCGAATTGAAGTGTGACTTCCCGGCCCTCGATCTCGACGGTCGGTTTATCGTAGACAGCCATGGCGTCGCCTAATCGTACAGCCAGCCGGGGTACCGGTCGCGTACGCGCCCCGTCTTACGGCCGACGATGAAGATGCCGTCGCCGCGCAGTTCGGTAGGCAGTTGGTAGCGCTCCAGCATGTGCGCCACCCAGCCGAGTTCGGGGCGCGGCTCGTCGCGGAACTCGCCGGTTTCGAGCAGCGTCACCTCGAAGCCGGATCCGGTCAAGAGCCGGTGGATCTCCTTCGGTGTGTACTCACGGTTGTGGCGGGCTTCGGTCTCCTCATCCGTTTCCGAGGGTCGGATGTAGGCGGGGAAGAAGCCGGGATGGTATCCCTGCAGGATGGCGGAGATGGCGCGGAGGGAGCCGATGTTCGGTGTGGTGAGGACCAGATGGCCGCCCGGCTTCAGAATGCGGTTGATCTCCGACATCATGTGCATCGGGTCGGAGGGCAGGTGCTCGATCAGCTCGCAGCACAGCACGGTGGAGTAGAAGTGGTCGTCGTAGGGGAAACGGTCCTTCTCCGCATCGAACAGGTCCACGTCGCACTCGAAGATCTCTCCCTCCGCCGAGACCACCTGCTTGTGGTCTACCTTGCCCAGCGGCCCGTAGTAGCAGCCGCGCACGTAACCGTAGCCGAGGCGGCTGCGCAGGGAGGGGGTAATTTGCAGGTACGCGCCCATCTCGAGAATGCGGTCCTCGGCGGTTCCGGGGGGCGTGATCTGAAGTGTCCTGGTCAGTCGGGTCAGGTGTGTCTCGACGTAGGCACGGTCGCCGCTGCCGGGTTCGGTCCAGGTGGTAATGGACTCCGGTGCGATTATGGGCGGCGCAGCTTCCTCTACCGGCGCTGCCGGCTCGAGGGGAGCCGGGTGCACCGCTTGCGGGGGTGGGTCCGGCGTCGATACGGGCCGGTGCAGGAACTCGAGGTAGCGCTCGGCAACGGTCTCCCAAGCACATTCGGACTCGACCCACTCCCTGGCCCGCCGACCCAGGCGGCGAGCGACGTCGGGGCGGCTCAGCAGCAGGTTCAAGTATTCGTACAGCAGGTCTTCTTCGCGCCCATCCACGGGTGCCTTCAGGCAGACGTCGTCGGGGTACTCGCGAAATGAGCCCACATCCGACACGACGACCGCGCGGCCGAGCCCGAGCGCGCGCAGCAGCGTCCCCGAGCTTTCGCCCACGGTGGGATAGCGGAGATTCAGGACGACGTCGCAGGCGGCCATGTATCCCGTGAGGTCTTCGACGGGAACGAAGCCGAGCACGCGGACGAGCGGGGTGAGCTCCAGGGACTGAATGAGGGACGCCACCGGGAAATCCGGATGTGGTTCCCCGACCAGGATCATCTTTGCCCGCGGCTCCACCCGCACCAGCCTCCGGAAGGCGCGGAGCGATTCGGCGATCCGCTTGTACGGTTTGAGGAAGCCGAAGATGCCGACAAGGGGCGTGGTCTCATCGAGCCCGAGGCGGAAGCGGTAGCCATTCCGGTCACCGTCGGCGACCCAGGCTCCGTGCGGGATCACGCCGACTGGACCCTGATACCCGGCGGCCCGAACCTGGTCGCGAACGGCGCGGCTGTGGACTATGACACCCGTGGACTTCTCGAGCACGCGGCGCAGCATCGGCAGGCCTTCATAGTCCGGGCCTACCTCGAGCGCGCGCACGCGCTGCCCATGAGCCAGGGCCGCCGGTCCGCCGTTGTACTCCACCTCCCGCAGGTAGGCGTCCCAATCGCCACGCTTGATGGTCATTTCGGCGATCAGATGGTGAAGGTTGGCTTCATGCAGCACGACGATGCCCGGGTGCCGGAGCGCGGCTTCATAAGCTGCCGCATGATACTCGTTGTTGCCGAGTTGATAGACGAGCGCGTCGTATTGCGAGCTATCGAAGCCTCGCTGCTCGCCGTCGAAGGTCTGCACCTCGGCCAGCCGACGCAGCGGATCGAGCAGAGCGGCCGTATAATCGGCAATCCCGCTCCGCGCCGGGGGCAGGGGACTGAACAACGCGATACGCACCTAGCGGGCGATCTCCATCGAGAAGAGACCCATGGCGAGCGGCACCCGGACAAGCACGGGGGTGCGGGACGGATCTTTGCCGAAGTAGATGTCGAAGGTGAGCTGCGATGCCGGCCCCTTGAGCGACGTTACGATGCGGTCCGCCTCTTCGCTCGTTCCGGCGATGGTCACTTGCTGGGTGCCCTTGTACTCGAGCCGCACGTTGTAGGGCGCGCCGAACAGAATGGTCTGCCCGGGAGCGATTCTGCCCTGCGCCAGTTCGGTTCTCACGAAGTAGAGGAAAGCCAGAGCGTCATGGACACATGCCGGGACGGGAATATTGGTTGCGCCGCCGCCGTTCAGCGTCTCGCGCTTCGCCACGCCGCCGCCGGCGTCCACCGTCGTCTTCTCTTTTGTGCTCTTAGCGCCGCGCTGCGAGTCCTTGTCAAACTCCGCGGTGCAGAAGCCATTGTCGGCGAGGGATCGGAAGCGGTCTATCACTTTGAAGCCGGGGACGGCCGCGTCCAACTCGAACTCGAACTTCCAACGGTCGACATCCTTCAACCGTTGTGCGCGCAATTGCACTTCGCCGAGACTGAGGCCGCTGGGCCAGTTCACGTTGTAGCGGAGCGTCTCTTCGTGGAAGTTGATCTTGGTGTCTGCCGCTCCGGCGGAGGCTGCCGCCAAACCCAGGAGCAGCGCGGCAACGAACTTCATACCGGCAGGGTCTTCGCTTTCTTTACGTTTGCCGCTCTGCGGCGCGCCCCGGCGACCTGGTAATAGACGTCCAGCGTCTGGCGCGCGGTGCGCTCCCAGGTGAACTGCGCCGCCCGCTTCAACCCCAGGCGCTCCATGCGCAACCGCAGTTCGGGATTCAACAGAAGGTCAAGCATCGCCCGCACGATCTCCTCTTTCGAGTGCGGATCGAAGAGAATGCCGGCAGCGTTCGCCACCTCGGGCATTGCGGACGTGTTGGAGCATGCCACCGCACGCCCGCACGCCATCGCCTCGAGGATCGGCAGCCCGAAGCCCTCATAGAAGGACGGAAACACGAACAGTTCGCACGCGCCGTAGAGGTGTCGCAATTCATCGTCGGTCACCAGCCCGGTGAAGCGGATGCGATCGCCCGCGCCGGACGCCTTCGCCGCCTGGTGCACCTCGCCGCTGTGCCAGGTGTCCTTGCCGGCGAGCACGAGATGGTGCGGCAGTTCCGGATGGGCGCGAATCATGTCCGCGAAGGCATGAATGAGGCCCAACTGGTTCTTGCGGGGCTGCAGATCGCCCACCGTCAACACAAACGGGCTGCGCACGTTCATGTGCTGCGATACCCAGGCGGAGGCCACCTCCCGCGCTACCGGCCGGAAGAGCGTGGAACCTCCATTGGGAATCACGGAAATGCGGCCGTTCAGCGGGCCGTATGCGTTCTCAATGGATCGCCGCGAGAACTCGCTCACGGTGATCACCCACGCCGCGCGCCGCACGGTCCGCTTCACTGTCCACCGCAGCTGCATGGCCTGGGACGGCGGAAAGAACTCCGGCCGTTCGAGAAAACTTACGTCGTGCACCGTGGCCACTACGGGCGCGCTGCACGCCAATGGCGACGTGTATTGCACGTGGAGCAGATCGGGCTTGTCCCGTCGAACGCGCTGGCCTAGCTCTACGCCCAGGCGAACGAAGGGATTCGACGAGACCCGGCGCGTCAGGAAGCGTTCCGGGATCTGCCCTGGCGCATCGTGGGCGGAATAATAGGCGACAAAGTCAGATTTCTTGTCGAGCGCGGCAAAGGCCCTGAGTAGGTTACGAACGTAGACCTCGTTGCCTGTCTGGTGCCGCCCGATAGCGTGGGCATCGACGGAAAACCGCATGCGCCCCTTCAGTATAGAGGTTCCGCTGTTACTCCCGTGAATCGCGTTTGTTAACTCGGTCCGCTACGCGAGGATGTCGCTCACGACGCTGCCGGCAATGCCGGTGAGGCGCGCATCGAGCCCCTGGAACTTCACGGTCAGCCGCTTGTGGTCGATTCCAAGCAGGTGCAGCATCGTGGCGTGAAAATCCGGCACGGCCACGGGGTTCTCCTCCGCGGCGTACCCAAGCTCGTCGGTTCCGCCGTACGTGATGCCACCTTTGATCCCGCCGCCGGCCAGCAGGAAGGAAAAGCCCTTGATGTGATGATCGCGTCCGTCGCCGCCCTGGGACATTGGCGTGCGTCCGAACTCGCCGCCCCATACGACGAGCGTATCGTCCAGCATCCCGCGCTGCTTCAAATCCTTGATCAGCGCTGCGGTCGGGCGGTCGGTTTCCTCGGCCTTGATCGCCACGTTCGACTTGACGCCGCTGTGGTGGTCCCAATCGCGATGATAGAGCTGGATGAAGCGGACGCCGCGCTCGGCGAGCCTCCGCGCCAGCAGACAGTTGGAAGCGAAGGACCCGTCGCCCGGCTTCGCGCCGTACATCTCCAGGATCTGCGGAGGCTCCTTGCTCATATCGACCAGATCCGGCACGCTCGATTGCATCCGGAACGCCATCTCATACTGGCTGATTCGCGTGAGGATTTCCGGGTCGGCGACTGCCGCGTGCTGCCGCCGGTTCAGCGCGTTGATGGTTTCGATTGAATCCTTCTGCACCGGCGCGGGTATGCCCGGGGGATTCTGGATGTGCAACACCGGGTCGCCGAAGGAGTTCAGCTTCACGCCCTGGAACCGGCTTGGCAGAAAGCCGGCCGACCACTGGCGCGCAGCGATGGGCTGCATTTGCCCGCCCTTGCCGGAACTCACCAGAACAATGAAGCCCGGCAGTGTTTCGGTCTCTGCACCGAGGCCGTACAGCAGCCACGAGCCCATGCTGGGCCGGCCGGCGATAATCGAGCCGGTATTCATGAGAGTGTGCGCGGGGTCGTGGTTGATCTGCTCCGTCCACATGGAGCGCACGATGCATACGTCGTCGGCCACGCTGCCGATGTGTGGAAACAGCTCGCACATCTCCTGGCCGCTCTTGCCGAACTTCTGGAACTTGTACTGCGGCCCGTAGCAGACGAGCTGGGCGCCCTGCAGTTGGGCGATCTGCTGGCCCTTCGTGAACGATTCCGGCATGGGCTGCCCGTGCATTGCCGCGAGCTTCGGCTTGTAGTCGAACGTCTCCAGGTGCGACGGTCCGCCCGCCTGATAGAGAAAGATGACCCGTTTCGCCTTGGCGGGATGATGGAGCGGGTGCACTACGCCCTTGGGCGCGTCGGCCGCGAGCAACTGGTTCAACGCCACCATCCCCAGCCCACCGAGGCCCTGGCGCAGAAAAGCTCGTCTCAGAATCTGGTTCTTCATCGCTCAGTTCCTCGTGATGGTCTCGTGCAGGTTGAGGATGGCGCGGGCCACGGCGGCCGATGCTGCCAATTCCACTGGGTCCGCTCCCGCCGCCTGCGGCGCTTCGCCCATGGCCAGCAGCCGCGCAGCTTCCGCGGGCGCCGCCTTGTACTGTGCAACTGTCCGCTTGTACAGCGCCCCGAGCAACTTGCGCTCCTCCTTGTCGGGTGCGCGGTTCAGGGCCTGTTCGAAGGCCCACGTCAGGCGCTGATCGAACGTCTTCCCTCCGGATTGCACCATCCGCTGCCCGAACACACGTGCGGTCTCCACGAAGATCGGATCGTTCAATAGGACCAGGGCCTGCAGCGGCGTGTTTGAGTTCACCCGGTTCACGGTGCACTCCTCGCGGGTCGGGGCATCGAAGGTAAGGAGGCTCGGATGCAGGAACGTGCGCAGCCACTGCGTATAGACGGACCGCCGGTAGAGGTCTTCGCCCTTGTCCGCCGCGTACTCGCGCTTGGGAAAGTTCATCGCCGCCAAGTAGCCTTCCGGCTGCGCCGGCTTTACGCTCGGCCCGCCAAATTTCTCGACAAGCAAACCCGAAACCGCCAGCGCCGTATCGCGCACGCTTTCCGCTTCCACACGGAAACGGCTCTGCCGTGCGAGCAGCCGGTTGTCGGGATCCCTCCCTTCCAGCTGCGGGGTGGTCAGCGAGGACTGCTTGTACGTGTGGCTGGTAACGATCGTTTTCACCAAGTGCTTCACGTCCCAGGCGTGGGCTCCCTCCGCCTTCCACTCCGGCTTCACGAATTCGGCGGCCAGCCAGTCGAGGAGTTCCGGATGGGTGGGCCACTCGCCCTGCGATCCCAGATCCTCGAGCACCTTGGAGAACCCGGTTCCGAAAAACTGCCGCCACAGCCGGTTCGCGAACGTACGCGGCGTCAGCGGATTCTCGGGCGACACGAGCCAGTTGGCAAGGTCGAGCCGGTTTGCCCGCCGCCCTTCCACCTTGAGCGCTCCCAGGAATTCGGGGATGGCGGGCTCCACGACCTCGCCTGTCTCATCCAGGAAGTTGCCGCGTTTCAGCACGCGGGTCACGCGAGGCCGCATGCGCTCCGTCACCAGCACGCGCGGAATGGATGCGTCCAGAAGGGCGTACTCCGCCTCCAGCTTCTTCAGCGCCGCGAGGTCTTCACCGAGTTCCGACCAGACGAAGTGATCGAGCACGGTCTTCTTCTGGTCGTCGCTGCGCTCCGCCTCCTCCGTCTCAAGGGCGCGCTGCACGTTCGGCGGCAGCCCGAGGTCGGTTGGGATGTTCAGCATGAACTGCGTCAGCTTCTGCGCGAGCATCAGCCGGTTCTTGCGCCCCGACTCGCCCAGTTCGGGCCACGAGTGGACGCCGGCCGAGAGGGCCACGCGGAAGCGCCCGATGGTTGCCTTCCGCAGGTGGCTGTCCTGCCGCAGCCGGATGGTGAGCACGGTGTCGGCCGCAGTGGTGAGCGGCTTGGCAAAGCGCAGCGCCAGGAAGGGGTTCCGTGCCTCGCCGTAGGAGGCGCCCCAGCCTGTTTTTGGATCGCCGTCGATGGCGAAAGACGCCCCGTTCTCCGGCATCTCCCCGAACAGGTGGGACGTGGCCAGCACGAAGGAGGCGCCGTCCACATCGACTTCCGTCAACAGGAACCGGTCCGCTCCTCGCGCCAGCCGGTTGCCCGGCAGGCTCTCGTCCTGGTGAACGTCAATGCCGAGCGCGGTCCAGGCGCCTGCTCCGGGCCGGATTTGCACGGTGTAGGTTTCGTTGTCCGGGTTTGCGCCGGAGGCCACCACGAGCCCCTCGCCCGGTCGCTTCTGAGAAGCGAGCGACCCATTGAGGTAGAAATTTGCGTCCACCTCTTCGTCGTTATAGATGGTCAGGGTCGCCCCGTTCGCTGCGGTGGCGGACACCGGCCGCTGATACTGCCAGGCGAGCTTGCCGGCGGCGTGTTCCTTCAACGTCAGCTCTTCCCACAGCCAGCGGCGGTCGTCCATCGCGGCGGCCTTCTTGGCCAGGGCCTCGCTCGCGGTCTCAATTCGGGTCTCCAGATCCTTCAGCCGCGCCCCCTGCTCGTCTGTTGGCAGCGCCAGCTTCGAGCCCCAAGCCAGAGGCCCGCGGTCGCGAACCAGACCCGTCTCTTTGATGTCCGCGAAGAACGCCTTCATGGCGTAGAAGTCCTTCGCGAGGATGGGGTCGAACTTGTGGTCATGGCACTCGGCGCAGCCAGTGGTCGCGCCCAGCCACACGGTGCTCACTGTACGGACGCGGTCCGCGCCGTACTTTGCGAGGTACTCCTTGGGTTGAATGCCACCCTCCGCGGACATGCGGCTCAGCCGATTGAACGCGGAGGCCGTCAACTGCTCGCGCGTCGCGGCCGGCAGCAGATCTCCCGCGAGTTGCTCGCGCGTAAACTCGTCGAAGGGCTTGTTCTCCCGGAACGCCTTCAGCACGTAATCGCGGTACGGCCAGGCGGGCACCAGGTTGTCGCCGTGGAAGCCCGCGCTGTCGGCATAGCGGACGGCGTCGAGCCACCGCATGGCCATGGTCTCGGCGTGGCGCGGGGAAGCCAGAAGCCGTTCCACGACCTTTTCATAGGCGTCCGGCGATGGGTCCGCCAAGAACGCCCGCATCTCCTCGGCCGCCGGCGGGAGCCCTGTCAGGTCGAAGGTCACCCGGCGCAGCAGCGTCCGCTTGTCGGCCTCCGGGGACGGCTTTACACCCTCGCGCGCCAATCGCTCCTGAATGAACGCATCGATCGGATGCGCCGGGCCCGGAGGAATGGCAGGCCGCTTCACCGGCAAATAGGCCCAGTGGCCTTCGTAGACCGCCCCTTCCTTCACCCACTGCCTAATCTTTTCCTTCTGCGCGGCGGTCAGTTCCTTGTGCGCATGCGGAGGCGGCATCAATTTTGCAGGGGACGCCGCGAAGATCCGCTGCACGATGGCGCTCTTTTCAGCGTCGCCGGGGACGATCGGAGTGACGCCGGACTTCGTCTTCTGAAGCGCACTGTCGCGGAGATCGAGCCGCAGGCCCGCCATGCGCGAGCTTCGGTCCGGGCCGTGACAGCGAAAACAGGTGTCGGACATGATCGGACGAATATCGCGGTTAAACTTCACCGGCTCCTGCCCGGCCAGCGGCCAAGCCAGCCAGACGACGCCCCAGATCCACGCAGATCGCGCCATGTCCATGAATTACAGCACACCCTTTAGCTTCCGCACCTCGTCCGCAGTCAAGGCGCGGTACTTCCCGATCTCGAGGCCGGCGATCTCGAGCGGCCCGATGTTCGTGCGCACCAGCTTCGAGACCGTGCTCCCGATTGCTTCGACCATGCGCCGCACCTGGCGGTTGCGCCCTTCGGTGATGGTGATCTGAAAGAAGCTCTTGTTCTCGGAGTCGCGCAGGCGCTCGACGAGGGCCGGCCGTGTCGGGCCGTCCTTCAGCGTCACGCCGTTCCGCAACTGATCCAACTGCTCGTCGGTCAGTTTGCTCGAAGCCTTGACGAGATACGTCTTTGGCACCTTGTGCTCGGGGTTCGTCAGCCGCTCGGCCAGCTGAGTGTCGTTGGTAAGGATCAGCAGTCCGCTCGTATCTTTGTCCAGCCGGCCTACCGGTGAAACGAAGGCATCGACGCCGGTGAGCAAATCGTAGACCGTCGCCCGCCCTTCCGGGTCCTTGTAAGTGGTCAGATAGCCCTTCGGCTTGTAGAGCAGCAGATAGAGCTTCTTCTGCGGCCGCACCGGCTTGCCGTCGAGCGCCACGCGGTCGCGCTCGAGGTCCACCCAGTGCTCGGCGCTGCGGATGGTCTTTCCGTTCACCGAGACGCGACCGCTCTGGATCCACTCCACCGCCTCCGTGCGCGACCCCAGGCCGGCCTTCGAAAGGACGCGCTCCAGGGTCTTGAGCGGCCGCTTGCCTACTTGCTTGCGGGTGGCCACTTTTCGAGCTTCCAAGCCATGTCCCAGAACAGGTACTCATACCGGGCGGACAACAAGAAGAGCCTCCGTGCCGATTGCCGCACCCGCTCGCTTGCCCCTTCCGCTTCCGCATTCATCATCGCCAGGACCTGCCGCACGGATTTTGCATACTCATCGCCGGCGTACTGGTCGATCCATTTCTGGTATGGCGGCTCGCTGGAGCCGCGCTTGACCAACTCCTTCCCTACTTCCCAATAAATCCAGTAACACGGCAACAGGGCGGCCAGCCCTTCGGCGAAAGTGCTGTGTTCCACTGCTTGCAGCAGGTGGTTCGTGTACGCATAGTTCGTGGGCGCCATTTCCGCGCGCTGTACCGCGGCCCGATCCACGCCGTAGGACGCCAATATCTTCTCGTGCAACTCGCGCTCCGCCCTGATGGCGTCGATGGCGTGCTGCGCCAACGTTAACGACCACTCCTCTCGAGGCGCCTTTGCGGCGAGGCGGTTCAGCGCCTGGCCGAAGGCTCGCAGATACTGCCCGTCCTGGACGAGGTAGAACTGGAAGCGGTCCCGGGGCAGCGTGCCGTCTGTCAGTCCCGTCAGGAACGGATGCTTCAGCGTTTCGGCGTACACGGGGGCGATGTCCGCCCACAGCTGGGCCGTGAAGTCCGCGGCGGCCGCCGGCAGCACCGCCAACAGCCACAATACCCATCGCGTCATGAGTCTATCGTGCCAGAGTTTACGTAGAATACGGGGCATGATGCGCGCCATTCTCCTCGCATTCCTTTGCGCCGCGCTGGCAGCTGCGCAAGGCAAGCTCAAACCGGGCAGCCCGCTCGACGCGCTCCCCAAGAACATTGAGGTACTCACCCGCTTCGGCGAGCGCGCCGATTTCTCGCCCGACAACTCGCGCGTCGCCTTCATGGCTAAGAGCTTCGGCGACGCCTTCGTCATCGATCTCAAGACCCGCGCCATCCGCTGCCTCACCTGCAGCATCCCCGGCGCGGCGTTCCTCCGCGTGATGCACCTATCCACCGGCGATTACATCCTCATTGGGGCGGAACGTTTCACCGACATCCGCACCAGCCGAGGCCGTGACAACGAACTGTGGTTCCTTTCGAAAGAGCCAAACTCGAAACCGGTGCGCCTGAACCAGAAGATGAGCGAAGGCGCGGCCATTTCGAAGAAGAGTCTCCTCATCGCGTTTTCCGAAACGAGTGGGCAGAACCCCGACCTTCCGCGCGGAGCTTCACGCTTGATCGTGGCTCGCGTCGACCCTGGCGGCCGCCAGCTCGCCGACAAGCGCGTAGTCTTCGAAAGCCCCTCGCCCGACTGCACGATCGAAGCCCAGGACTTCTACGACAACGACCGCAAGATGACCTTCTCCTGTTATGAGCGCGAGGGGAAGGCCAGCGTCCGCGGAATCGATCTGGAGACGAAACAGACGACGAACTACTCTGCCTCCATCGGCAGCTACAACGAGGTGGAAGGCATCCTCCCAGATGGCCAATACACGCTGGTCGAGTCCGACCGGCAGGCCATCCTTGCGGGACGCCCGGGTCTGTTCCGGCAGATCGATATCTGGAAGCTCAGGCTGGACGGCTCGGGCAAGGACTTCACGCGACTGACGTACTTCAACGATTACGAAGGCGGTTGGAAGGCGTCGAATCCCGTCGTCTCAACCGACGGCCGCTTCATCGCGTTTCAGGTCGCTCGCTCCGCGGACGAAGCCGGCGTCGGGTACGGAATCCTGCTGTATCACTTAAAGCGCTAAGCCGATCACACTTCTCCGGACCTTGCCGATAAGCACGGCAAAGGTCCATGACCAAACGGCTCCTTGTCGCGGCCCTTGCCTGTTGCGTGCACGCGCAGGATTCGAGGCTGCAGGTTTCCGCCAGCGCCCGTGCGCGCTTTGAATCCTCGCGCCCCTTGGCGGGCTGGCCGGCTTCGACGGCGACTTCTTCGCCACCAGACTTCGGCTCGGTCTGCGCGTCCGTCCCGTCCGCGGGCCGCAGTTCTTCGCCGAATTCCAGGACTCGGAGGCCTTTGCGCTCTCTGGCGAGGCCGCCCATTCGGCGTTCGGGAACACCGGTGACGTGCACCAGCTTTACGCGCAATGGGGGGGCGACGACAGCGGCTGGCGGCTGCGCGCCGGGCGCCAGGAACTGCCGCTCGGCGACGAGCGATTACTGGGCGCTGATCGGGACTGGTGCAACGTCGGGCGATCCTTCGACGCGGTTGCCCTCGAGCACCGGACCGCCGCCGCGGCCGTCACCTTCCTGGCCGGCACGTCCGTCCGGCCCCGTAATGCGCGCCTTGACCGCTTCCTCAGCCCGGATCGTGTAGCCGGGGTTCATGCCCGCTTTGCGACTGCGGGCGGCCGTCTGGAAGCTGCGCCATACACGCTATTCACGCTGCGCCGGGCAGAGGGCGAACTACCGACGCGCAGCATCGCTACCATCGGCGGGCAGGTTCAGGCACGACTTCACCCGGCTCTCACTCTCGCTGGCGAATTGGCGCATCAGGCGGGCCGTTGGGGATCGCTCTCCGCCTCGGGCTGGGCGGGGAGCTGGGATGTTGCCTACACCGCACCGTGGAGCGATCACGCTCCCACCATCACTGGCGGATTCAGCTACGCCTCACCGGCGGGGGACCGCCGCGCCTCCTTCGACGATCTCTACCCGGCCGGATACAACTCTGCCGGGCTGGTTGACCCGTTTGCCTGGCGCAACCTTAAGAACGCCGCGCTCTCACTCGAGTGGCCTGTGGTCCCGCGGGTCCGGCTGGCGCTGGAGCAGCACTTCTACTGGCGCGCCAGCGCGGCCGACGGCGTCTACGTGGATGACGGACTGCCTATCCCGCTCTCCGGCCATGAGACCTGGCTCGGCTCGCACGCCAACGCCGCCCTCTTCTTTCAGGTTCACGAGAAGATCGAAGGCCGTGCTGGTTGGGGCTGGTTCGTGCCCGGTCAGTTGCTGCGAGAGAGCGGCGTGCCTCGCCGGTCGCGCACCCTCTACGTCAGTCTCGAATACTCGCTCTGACTACTGCTGGCTGGCGTTCGCCTTGGTGAACTGGTCGACGTTGTTCTTGTCCACCAGCGTCGCGCCGGTATCGATGAAGTTCGGAACCGGCGCCCGCGAGTCCTTGCTCCAGTCCTGCGCCATCTGCGAGGGCTTGTAGTAGTGGAGATCCGCGAGCACCTTCACGCCGTAGAACGCCATGCTATAGGGCTTCTGCGCGATGGTGGCCACGATCGCACCCTTCTTGATCCAATCCAGCGTGCCGCCGTCGGTGTCCATCGCGATCACGACTTTGCCGGTCTTGTTCTCGCGGGTCAGCACGTCCGCGACTTCCTCACAGGAGGTCGCCTCAAGGCAGATGAAGCCGTCCGGGGAAGGCTCCTTCGCGATCAGCTCCTTGGTGGTGTCGAAGGCGATCCGGGGATCGCCCTTCACGTCGACCACCTGCTGAATCTTGATGCCCGGGCTGTCTGCGAAGACGCTCTTGTAGCCGTTCAGCCGCTCGTCGAGGTTTGCCTGACCGGGCATCGTGAAGAAAACGACGTTGCCCTTGCCGTTCAGCGACTTCACCGCTACCCGAGCGCCCATCTGCCCCGCCTGGTAGTTATTCGTGCCGATGAACGTCAGCCGGTTGCTGCCCGGGGTGTCCGCGTCCATCGTCACCACCGGGATACCCTTTGACACGGCGGCGTTGATCTCGTCCTTCAACAGGTTCGGATCCGCCGCCGACACCAGAATCCCGGCGGGGTTCTTCTCCACGGCACGCCGGAACGCTGCCACCTCTTCCTGGGGCGCGTAGTTGTCCGGACCCACCATCTCGGCCGTTACGCCCAGCTGTTTGGCGGCATCCATGAGGCCCTGCCCGGCTGACTTCCAGTACGGCAGCTTTTTGTTCGCCGTCACGAGAAAGTACTGTTCGGCAGGCGAATGACGCTCCTTGCTGCAACCGGCCAAGCCGAGTAGAGCGGTGGTGGTGAGAAGAGCGGTGCACACCCTCATAATGGAATCCTCCCAATAAAAGACCATATAACTGCTGGAAAACTAATGATAGGGCGATGTGCGCCGGAGAGCAAATCCGGGGCCCATCAGAGACCGAACAGCCGGAGGATGGTGCGGGCTCCTTCCAGGCTGACGCCAGACATCCATCGGCCCAGCCCGGTCGTCGAAACGATGACGATCAGCAGCAGGAACCCGAACCGGGCCAGTTCGTTGTACAGGAACGCGGGCACCCGCGCGGCCAGAAGGAGCTTCGAGCCGTCGAGAGGCGGTACCGGCATCATGTTGAAGATGGCTAAGTACAGGCTGAGGTAGATGCCGCGGGCGGCGAACTCGCTGAGCGCGGGAACGAAGGATGCCGCCGCCACCGCTACCGCGCCCAGGATCACCGCGAAGATGACGTTGCTGAACGGGCCGGCGAGGGCCACTATCACGAGGCCGTTCATGCCGTACTTCAGCTTGTAAGGGTTGGTGTTTACGGGCCGCCCCCAGCCGAGCAGCCCGCCACCCAGCAGCGACATGACTCCAGGCAGAATCACGGTTCCAATCCAGTCAATGTGCGCCAGCGGATGAAGGGTCACGCGGCCCTCGAGCCGCGGGGTATCGTCCCCCAGCCTGGTTGCCGTCCACGCATGCGCGAACTCGTGCGGAGTCGTCAGCAGAACGATGAGGATGACATTGATCAGAGCGCCGGCGAGGTTGAGTTCCACTCTCCCCAGCTTCGCACGCCGTGCCTTCAGTCTTCGGAGGCCCGCACGTCGGGGGCGCCCGCCGCCTTGCCGTCCTTCACGCGATGCTTTTCAAACCAGGCCAGCAGATACAACTGCTGCGCCAGCCGGTGTGAGGGCCGCCGCCAGCCGTGATACTCTTCCGGCATCCGCACCAGCAGGGTCTCCTTCTTCAGCATCTTCAACGCCCGGTAGTACTCCTCGCTCTGCCCCATCGGCGTGCGGAGGTCTGCCTCACCCGTCATTACCATTGTCGGAGTCGTCACCTTTGAGACGTAGGTCAACGGTGAGCGGGCGGCGTACTCGGCCGGATCCTCCCATGGGAACTTCTGAAACTGGTCGTACCAGGAGGGGCCGTCGGTGGTGCCCACGAAGGAGTGCCAGTTAATCACGGGGCGCATCGAGACGGCTGCCCGGAAGCGATTCGTGTGCCCGACAATCCAGGCGGTCAGCACGCCGCCGCCGGACCCGCCGCAGACGAACAGGTTCCTCTCATCGATCCAGCCCTTGGCGAGTGCAGCGTCCACGCCCGCCATCAGGTCGTCGTAATCTTTGCCCGGGTATGAGTACTGAATCCCGTTCACGAACTCCTGCCCGTAGCCGGTGGAGCCGCGAGGATTCGTGTAGAGCACGGCGTAGCCGTTGGCGGCGAAGTTCTGCCACGCCCAATTGAACGACACGTCGTACATCGACCAAGGGCCGCCGTGAATGTAAAGAACCATCGGATACTTCTTTCCCGGCTCCCAATTCGCAGGCTTCACCAGCCACCCCTGCACCTTCCAGCCATCCTTCGGCGAGAACCACATCTCCTCGACATCCGCCAGCTTCACGCCCTCCAGCGCGTCCGCGTTCACGTCCACCAGCTTCGTCACCGCCGCCGGCTTCGCCGCGGAGAAGGTCACCAGCGAACCCGGCTCCCTGGGCGTTGAGCGCACCGCTGCCGCCTGTCCGTTGTTGGCCATCGACAATCCCGCCAGCATCTGCACCCCATCGGTGACCTTGCGCTTCTCACCTTGGAGCGGCAGGAAGTACAAATGCGCCGACCCGCGTTCCTGCATCAGGTAGTACACACCCGAGCTGTCCGCGGCCCACATCATCTCGCCCGGCGTGCTGGGCAGCCCGCCGGCCCATAGCCGCTTGCCGCCGCCGCTCGCATCCATCACGTAGATTTCGGAGAGATGCTGCGTGAAGCGACGGTCGTCGAATCCCGTATAGGCGACCCACTTGCCGTCGGGCGACGGCCGGGGCGTTGCGTCACCGCCCTTCCGATCCGTAAGCGCCGCGATCGACCCGGTCTTCATATCGATTGCGTACACTTCGGTGTCGCGCCGCAGGTACTCCGCCTCCGGCTTCCGCATCCCGCTCATGTAGATCTTCGAGCCGTCGGGCGACCATTGCGGGTCCCCATGGTTGAACTTCCCATCGGTGAGCTGGCGTGGCTTGCCGCCCAACTCCGCGTCGAGCACGAAGATATGCGTAAAGCCTTTCGGTATCGGACCGACGCCATCGCGCGCCCACGTCAGCCGGTCGACGACGGTCGCCTCTTTCGCCCACTGCGCGCCGCGCGGCTTCTTCGGAAAGCGGATCGCGAGGATGGGGTCCTCGTCGGGCACACTCATGGTGAATGCGAGCTGCTTTCCGCTGGGCGACCACGCGAGGTCCGCGGGGGTCCGCTCCAGGTGGGTTAGCTGCGCTACCTCGCGCGTATCCAGCCACATCACGTGCACCTGCGTGGTGCCGTCGCGGTCTGAGAGAAAGGCGATGCGCTTCCCGTCCGGCGACCACACCGGTTCCGAGTCTCGCCAGTTGCCGTGCGTCAGCTCCCGAACGCGTTTCCCCTCGCGGTCGACAATCCACAGATTGGCGCGGTTCTGGTCCTTGACGTTATCGAGCCAGCCGCGGCTGAAGACGATCTGCGTCCCGTCAGGGGAGATGGACGGGTTCGAGATCGTCTCGAAATCGAAGAACGTCTCCTTCGTCAGCAGGCGTTCGCCTCCCAGCATCGGCAGGGCGGCGAGGATCACGAGTACAAGCCGGCGCATGAGGTTCAATGTACTGCATTTGACCGCCGCCGCCGCAACCCCGTATCATGAAGGATTAACATCGTAGTGTTCCCATGGTCATTCTGCTTACCATCGTCCACGTCTTGATTTGTGTGTTCCTGATCATCGTCGTGTTGCTGCAGAGCGGCAAGGCGGCGGACATCGCCGGAGCGTTCGGCGGCATGGGCTCACAGACTACATTTGGTCCCCGCGGCTCGGCTACAGTCTTGTCGAAGGCGACTACCATCGCGGCCGTCCTGTTCATGGTGACGTCGCTTGGGCTCTCGATCCTGGCGACGCGCGGCGCAGGAAGCGGCGGGACGGTTCTTGAGCGGGCCCCGGTGAGTGCGCCGGCCCAGCCGAATACGCCGACGAAGGCCGCGCCCGCGGCGCCGCCGATCGGCGTGACGCCGCAGGGGGGCAACACAGTGCAGATTCCGCTCGAAGGCGCCAAGCAGCAGCAACAGCAGCAGCAACAACAGCAGGCGCCGGCGCAGAAGAAGTAGAATTAGAGAAGGCAGCAACACATCGCCACAAGTTTGCGGAGGTGGCGGAATTGGCAGACGCACTAGCTTGAGGTGCTAGCGGGAGCAATCTCGTGCAGGTTCAAGTCCTGTCCTCCGCACCATGAACGAAGGCCGCTGTATCGATCCGATGCAGCGGCCTTTATGCTTCTGCTCGAGACAAATAGCAGACGCGCCCCGTCGCAGGGATGCTCCTAGCGAACCTCCGCCAGCTTGTCCAGCGCGGCGGCCAACCCTTTGCCGTAGCTCCACGTCGGCTTCGCTGTCGCCAATGCGTCTCTGGACACTCCCTCGCTCCTGCGCACTCGCTCCGCCAGCAGCAGCAATGGGTCGTTCCGGTGAAACGGCGGGCTCGAGGCGCCCGACGCCAGCGCCGTCGCCAGCCGACCTTTCGCCTCACAGAGGCTGAACAGCAGCCCGGAGCTGCCGGTTTGCCGGTTAGATGAGCCGGCAGCATAACAAAGACACCATCCCTAGCAGCCCGTGGCGGAATGGAAACGGCGATTGCGTGAGGTGAGACAGCGGCGATAGGTGGAGATTGACGAAAAGGCGTTTCCTTCGGTTCTCGGGTTACTCGGATCGGGATTTATCACACTTTCCTCACGTACCCCGAGAGCAGCACACAAAAACTGAAGGCAAACGACCGGATTCATCGCCCCCTGAGCACTTCGGGGCTTCCCCATCCCGTATTTCGTCCGGATCAACAGCGCCAGGTTGAACGCCACCGCCTGCACCAGCAGC
>JANRJO010000099.1:0-24696 GCA_033763935.1 Bryobacteraceae bacterium | reverse complement strand
GCGGTCGGAAGCTCACCGCCGTACCACAGCTCTTCTTGACGCTCCCGGCTCTTTCGCGTCCCCATCGCCATGCATCGATTCTACTTCCAAACATTTCTGGCAACAATTGTCTTGGCGACTTTAGACACGGGCTGCTAGGGGATCCCCCGCCGCTGCGGCTCGCCTACAATAGAGGCTTCGTGTCTTCTTCTCTGATTTGCTTTGAACCTGCGTGCCGCACGCGGTACTTAATTACGGACGTCATTTACACCTGTCCCCGGTGCGGAGGGCTGTTGGAGGCGACGGACGATGCTTCCCTGCCCCGGGCCCCTGAGTTACAGAAAATGTGGCGGGAGCGGCGGATGTCGAATGCGCCGCTCGACCAGAGCGGGGTCTGGCGGTACCGCGAGTTGCTGGGTTTCGTGGATGAGCCGGGGCGCGTGGTCACTTTGCGCGAGGGGAACACGCCGCTGCTCGCGGCGCCACTGGCGGCGTCGTACGCAGGGCTGGACTCGCTGGTGTTTAAGCACCAGGGATTCAACCCCACGGGTTCCTTCAAGGACAACGGTATGACGTCCGGCGTTGCCCAAGCGCGGCGGCTCGGCATGAGGCGCGTGGCGTGCGTGTCGACGGGCAACACGTCGGCGTCGATGGCCGCGTATGCAAGCGCAGGCGGCCTGGAGCCGATCATCTTCCTGCCGCACGGGAACATCAGCTACGGCAAGCTGGCACAGGCCCTGGAGTACGGCGCGCGGACGCTGCAGGTGGAAGCGAACTTCGACCAGATCCTGGCCCTGGTGCGGGTGCTCGCAGAGAAGCTCGGCATCTATCTGTTGAACTCCATCAACCCATTCCGAATTGAAGGCCAGAAGACCATCATGGTGGAGATGATGGACCAGCGGGACTGGCGCGTGCCCGACTGGATCGTACTGCCGGGTGGGAACCTGGGGAACACGGCCGCGTTCGGCAAGGGGCTGCGCGAAATGCTCGCGCTGGGGTTGATTGACAGGCTGCCGCGGCTAGCCGTAGTGCAGGCCGAAGGAGCGGCGCCGTTCCACGCATTCTGGCAGTCGGATCGCACGCGCTTTCAACACGTGGGGCATCCGGAGACGCTGGCGACGGCGATCAAGATCGGCGATCCGGTGTCCTGGCCGAAGGCGAAACTCGAGGTGACCGAGACGGCCGGAACAGTGGAGAAGGTCAGCGAGCAGGAGATCGCCGACGCCAAGGCGGTGATCGGCAAGGCGGGCATTGGCTGCGAGCCGGCCTCGGCGGCCACGTTGGCGGGTTTGAAAAAGCTGGTGTCGAAGGGCGTGGTGGCTCGCGACGCGGACGTGGTGGCGGTGTTGACGGGGAACGTTCTGAAGGACCCGGACTACATTTACCGCTACCACACAGGCGCGCTGGAATCGCCTGGGGGGCGCATTCAGGCGACGTTCGGCAATGAGCCGAGGGTTGTGCCGAATGACGCGGAAGCGATTGCACGGCTGCTCGACGCTTAGCCGCGCAGCAACGAGAGTATCTCCGCGCCAAAGCGTTCGACGCGCTTCGGACCCATGCCGGGGACAGCGAGCATCTCGTCGAGAGTGCGCGGCCGGAGGCGGCACAGGTTATCGATCGTCGCGTCGTGGAGGATGACGTAAGCGGGGACGCGATCCGCGGAGGCAAGGCGCAGACGCCAGGCGCGGAGACGGTCTCGGGCCGCGGCATCCAGGTCGCCGGAGATTTGTTGCCTTGGAACGCGGTCCTTCTTGTGGCGAAGGCGCGGCTCGGCCGTGACGGGCCCGGCCAGCCACTCCGGTACAGAGCCGCAGGCGTCACAGCTGCCGCACGTCTCCCACTTCGGAGTCTCGCCGAAGTGGAGGCAGATGGTTCGGTGCCGGCAGCGTTCGCCCTCCGCGTAACGGCGCATCGCGTGGTAGCGCTGCCAGGCGCGCTCGCGCTCGTTCGAGTCGGCGATCTCCTGAATGAAGTGGGCGAGGAGCGCGCGATCCTTCTTCTGCCAGAGCAGTGCGCAGTCCGCGGGCTGGCCGTCGCGGCCGGCGCGGCCCGCTTCCTGGTAATACTGCTCCACCGACTTGGGCATCGCGAGGTGAATGACGGCGCGTACGTCGGGCTTGTTGATACCCAAGCCGAAAGCCAACGTTCCGACAAGGACGCGGCATTCGCCGGACATCCAGCGATTCTGGCTCGCCTCGCGGTCAGCGGCCTCCATCTTCCCGTGATAGGCGACGGCGGGCACGCTCCGCGCACGCAGCCAGTCGGCGGTCTCCTCCACGGCTTTGATGGTGCCGGCATAGACGATGACGTTGCCCTCCGGGTAGGCCTTAAGCGCGCGCAATAGCAGCGGCAGCTGCTCGCGCGAGACGCATTCGCGAGACAGGTAGCGCAAGTTGGGGCGATGAAAGCTGACGACGAACTTGGCGGGGTCGCGGAGGGCGAGTTGATGGACAATGTCGTGCCGAACCTGGCGGGTCGCGCTGGCGGTGAAGGCGGCGATGGGCTTCTCCGGAAACGCCTCGCGGATCACGCGGAGCTGGCGGTATTCAGGCCGGAACTCGTGGCCCCATTCGCTGATACAGTGGGCCTCATCGATCGCGAAGAAGGCGATGTCGAGACGCTTCAGCCATTCGAGCGTGTCGTCGCGGACCAGCCGCTCCGGTGACAGGTAGAGGAGGCGTAGCGACCGGCTTTCGGCGCGGCGCCGGACGGACAACTGTTCGGGCCAATCCAGGCTGCTGTTGATGAAGCCCGAGGGAATGCCCGCCTGTTCAAGGTGCTGCGCCTGGTCCTGCATCAGTGCGATGAGCGGGCTGACGACCACGCAGAGCCGTCCCAACGCCACTGCCGGAAGCTGATAGCAAAGGCTTTTCCCTCCGCCGGTGGGCATGATCACGGCCACATCACGTCCCTCCAGGACGGCGCGGACGATCTCTTCCTGGCGGGGGCGAAAGGCGTCGTGGCCCCAGTGCCTTCGTAATAGTTGTGTAAGAGTTTCGCTCTCCAACTATCGATCATAGACGGCGGGAACGATTATGGAGATAAGGAGCCGATTGTTGACTTCAGATACGCCGCGACATCCCCTGGGCTCAAAGGCCCGTGTCCTTCTTACGTCCGTGTTCGGACCATATGCACAGGACGACGAGTATGGCAGCCGCGCCATCAACCCCATGGAGCTTTATCACAACCAGGTAACGCGCATGCAGGGTATTTTCTCGCTGCGCATGTTTCACCGGTCGTGGGGGATCATGATGATCCAGGAGAACATCTCCGCGCCGACCGCGGTGCTTGACTTCCCGACCCGCGACGACTTCGCGAGAGAACTGAAGAGCGGCGCGTATGACGTAGTGGGCATCTCCTCGATCATTGTGAACATCGGCAAGGTACGCGAGATGTGCCGCATGGTGCGTGAGCTGTCCCCTAAGTCGACCATCGTCATCGGCGGGCACGTCACGGCGATTCCGGGGATTGAGCACCTGGTGGACGCCGATCATTTCTGCCGGGGTGAAGGAATCGGCTGGATGCGGCGGTTCCTGGGCGAGGACGAGACGGCGCCCGTCCGGCACCCGCGCATTATCTCCGGCTTCGGGACGCGAACGATGGGATTCGCCGACCCGCGGCCGAAGGGTTCGGTAGCGGCGACCGTGATCCCGTCGGTTGGTTGCCCAATGGGGTGCAACTTCTGCACCACGTCGGCGTTCTTCGGGGGTAAGGGCAAGGCATTCCACTTCTTCGAGAGCGGTGAGCAGCTGTTCACCGTGATGAGTGAACTGGAGCGCGACCTGGGCGTGAGTTCGTTCTTCGTGATGGACGAGAACTTCCTGCTGAACCGGCGCCGTGCGATGGACCTGCTCGGGCGCATGGAGGCGGCGAATAAGAGCTGGGCGCTCTACGTGTTCTCGTCGGCAAACGCCATCCGCAAGTACACCGTGGAAGAGCTGGTGGCACTCGGCGTCTCGTGGGTGTGGATGGGACTGGAGTCGCCGCGGTCCGGGTACGCGAAGCTCGAAGGAACAGACACGCTGGCTCTGATCCGGAACCTGCAATCGCACGGGATACGGGTGCTGGGGTCAACCATCGTGGGCATGGAGCACCACACGCCGGAGAACATCGGCGCGGAGATCGATCACGCGATCGCTCACGCCACCGACTTCCATCAGTTCATGTTGTACACGCCGGTGCCCGGGACGCCGCTCTATGCGCAGATGCGCGACGAGGGACGGCTGATTGACGTCGACCTCGCCGACATCCACGGACAGGACAAGTTCAACTTCGAGCACGCGGCGATCGGGCGAGAACAGTCGAAGGAGTTCCTGGACGGGGCGTTCTTACGCGACTTCATGCAGAACGGGCCGAGCCTGTTCCGCATCTGCCGGACTACGCTCGAAGGTTGGAAGCGGTACAAGAACCACCCGGACCTGCGTATTCGGGAACGCTTCGAGCGGGAGGCTTCGGCGCTTCGGGTGGCGTACAGCGGGCTGCTGTGGGCGATGGAGAGGAAACTGCACGGGGTCAACGATGCGGTCAGCGAGCAGATCCGCGCGCTGCGGAAGGACATTGCGCGGGAGTGCGGAGTGGTGCGATCGTCGCTGGCCTCCTGGCTGCTGGGGCCGGTAGTGTATTGGACGGGTAGCCGCGAAGAGAAGCGGCTTGCCGCAGGCGTCAAGTACGAGCCGCCAATGTTTCTGGAGCGGCGGAATTGGGCCTGAAAAGGGGGCCCGGCGCGCCGACCCTCGGCAGCGCGCCGGGGATGGAGACCTAAGGAGTAACGGTCCCCTGGAGAGACGTCTTGTTGGCCGAGAGTCCGAAATTGCTCGGCCGCGACAACGAGACGACGGTGCTTCCGGTTGCGAGTGGTGTGAAGGTCAGCACAGCACTGTCGAAACCCGCGTTGATCACCGCAGGTGAGGGCGTCACGGACCCGACGGTGCCGATGGTGTTGTTGATCGGCACGTTGACGGACAAGCCGGCGCGCAGGGGCTGAGCCTCGACGAAGGTGCGTGAGGCTGAATCGAGCAATCCGGTGTAGACCGTCAGGGTGACCGGCAGACCGCCCGATAGGCTTACGAAGAAGAACGGCAGACCGAACCCGACTGGCCCGGCCAGCGCGACACCGGAGGGGCCGAGGGTAATGGATGCCGTCCGGGACGCGTAGCCACCCGCCGTTGCGGTGTAGTTGACGGAGCCGGCGCCGGCCAGGGCCTGCAGGTAGTAGCTGGCGGTGTTGCTGCCGGCCGGAACGTTGATGACGAGGGTGCCGCTGCCGGCGACGGTTGCGGACGCCGACAAGACGAGTGCGGCCGGGTTAGCGCTGGTCAGCGTCACGGCGAGGCCACCGGCCGGGGCCGCCTGCCCGAGGACGAGCGTCCCGTGGTACTGCAGATCCTGGCCAATGGTGAGCCCGTCGGTGAGCGCCATCCCGGGTGTGCTGACGGTCGCTATCACACTGCGCAATCCCGCCGGCGTGCTGAAGCCGACGGGGACGCCCACCGATAGCGTCGTGCTGCCCGCGGTGGAGGGCTGGAACTGAGTGCCCGCGCTGCTTGCACCGGCCGCCATCGACACCGGTGACACCGTGATGGTGCCCACGGTGGGGAGCGAACTGATTACAGGGACGGAGACGGTCATGCCGCCACGCAGCGTTTGGGTGGCGACGTAGTTCAGGCTGGCGTCCAATTGTGCGGCGTACAGCGTAAGGTTGGACGGTCCCGCGCCGGTGGTGGTGGGGAACGACGCTACGCCGAGGCCGAAGGGCCCGGCCATCACGATTCCCGATGGACTGAGCGTGACAGTGCCCGTCGCGCTGCCGAAGCCGGGCGACGTCGCAGTATAGGTGACGGTGCCGTTGGCCGCGAGTGCTTGCAGGTAGAAGGCGGGACTGCGGCTGAAGCCGGCGCCGATGGTCACGGTGATGGTGGAGAGACCGGCGCCGGTCGGCGTGTTCGACAGGAGCAGCTTCGACGGGTCATTACTGGTGACATTGATGGACGCTCCACCCGGGGCGACTCCGGTGAGGACCACCTGCGCGTCGGTCTGCAGATCCTTGCCGACTCCGGGGCTGCCCTGGGAGAGCAACAGCGCCGCGGGCTCGACGAAAGCCGTTACCGACTGCTGGGAGAGCGGCGCGCTGAAGCCGTCGGGAACGCTGGCGGTCAGCAGGGTGTTGCCCGCGGTAGCGCCGAGGAAAGTCAGATTCGCGGTGTCGGTTCCGCCGGCGATGGTAGCCGGCGACCCGCTAACGCTTCCGACCGAGGGCGTGCCGCTGGTGACGTCAACTTGCGCCGAGAACCCGCCGCGGACCGCCTGCGTCTCGATGTACGCCATGGCCGCCGTGAGACGGGCGGCAATCACGGACAGGTTGGTGGAGACGCTGGGGTTGGTGGTGAAGCTGGCGACGCCGATGCCTCCCGGACCGGTGAGCAGGATCGCGGACGGTGTCAGCGAGACGGTGCCGGAGCCGGTGGTGTAGTTGCTTGCGCTGGCCAGGATCAGGGCACTGCCCGAACCGGCAAGGGCCTGGGCGAAGACAATGATGGAAGTCAGTCCCTCCGGGATGGTGACGGATAAGGAACCGCCCCCCGCATCGCCGGGCCTGCCAGCCAACACCAACTTGGACGGATCGGAACTCGCTAACGTGATGCGCAACCCGCCGGCCGGCGCCGCCTGAGATGCCATCACTACCACACTGGCCTGCAGATTCCGGCCGATGCCGTAGTTACCGACGGCAAGTGAACCGATGGTGCCGATGGGGACAACGGTGACCAAAGCGGTGGCAACGGCGACGTTCGGCAGAGCGCCGGCGGTGATAGTGGCGCTGCCGACCGAGACGGCTTGCACGGGGACGACAACGCTGGTGGCGCCCGCGGCAAAGGTCGCGCTGATGGGCACTGATACAGAGGCGCTATCGGAAGAGAGGCCGACGACGACTCCGCCCGCGGGGGCCGGCGCGGAGAGCGTCAGCACAATGCTCTGCGCCGCCCCTGGAACCAGTGTGAGCGAAGGCGGGTTGAAGGCGAGCGTCGCGACCACCTGCACGGGACGAGTGGCACCCGTGAAGCCAGGCGCGGTGGCGATGATGTTCACGCCGCCAAGGGCGAGCCCCGCCAGCACAGGCTGTGCGGCGGGAGTGGTGGCGCCGGCGGGGATGGTCACCGTGCCCGGGGTGATGCTGGCGCGCGCCGGATCACTGCTTGTGAGCGTCACCGTCAGGCCGCCGGAGGGCGCGGGAACGGAGATGCTGATCGGATAGGGGGCGGATTGCCCGAGCGGGACAGTGGCGGAAGCGGGCAACTGAATGGCGCCGGCGGCCGTGACGGTGATGTTCGCCGTGACCTCGGGAATACTGGGAAGCGCGCTGGCGCGAACCACGGTGGAGCCGGCGGCGACGGCGGTCACGGGGACGGATGCGGTACTGCCGCCCGCGGGAATGGTGGCCGTGGCGGGGACGGTAGCGGCGTTCGTGTTGTCCGAGGTGACATTGATCGTCACTCCACCGGCGGGGGCGGGCGCGGCGAGCGTGATGGTGAGGTTCTGCGCGGAGGCCGCAGGCAGGGTGAGCGTGCCGGGCGTGAGCGAGATGGTGGCCGTGACACGCACTTGTTGCGTGGCGGTGGTGTAGCCGGGGGCCGAGGCCTGGATGTTGGCGGCGCCGAGGCTCACGCCGAACACCTGCGTCTCCACCGGCGGCGAGACGGCGCCGGCAGGTATGAGCACGGTGTTCGAGGACACCGACACCTTCGTCGTATCAAGGCTCAGCAAGGTGACCGTGACGCCGCCGGGGGGCGCCGGAGCGGGCAAGGTGATCGGGAACGGCGCCGACTGAGCCAGCGCGACCGTGCTGCCCACGGGCAACCCGATAAGGCCCGCGCTCACGACCGTGACCGATGCGCTGGCTTCGGCGACGTTCGGAGGCGCGGAGGCGCGAATCACGGTGGAGCCCAGCGCGACACCCGTGACGGGGACAATCGCCGTATCGCTACCTGCGGCGAAGACGGCCGTGGCAGGAACGGCGGCAATGGTGGGACCGTCGGACACCAAATTGACGGTGACGCCACCCGCCGGGGCAGGGGCGGACAGCCTCAGGGTCACGTTTTGGGAGGACGTTCCGGAGACCGTGATGGAGGCCGGATCAAAGGCCAGGGTTGCGGTGACGCGGGCCTGCTGCGTGGCTGTGGTGTAGCCGCTCGCGGTGGCGGTGATGTTGGCCGTGCCGAGACTGTGTCCAGTGATCTGCGGCGGCGTTGCCGGGGCCGTGGCGCCGGCGGCGATCTGTACCTGTGCCGGGGCGATAGAGACGCGGGTGGCGTCGCTACTGGACAGGTTCACAGTGACGGCAGTCGCGGCAGGCGCGGGCAAGGTGACCGGGTAGGCCACGGATTGGCCGAGGCCCACGGCGGCATTGACGGGGAGGACGATCGCGCCGGCGCTGACGACAGTCACGCCCGCCGTGATCTCGGCGATGTTTGGCGGCGCGCCCGCACGAATGGTAGTGGCCCCGGGAGCCACGCCGGTAACGGGGACGTTCACGGCGCTGAGACCGGCCGGGACGGTGACCGAGGAAGGAACGGTCGCCGTGGCCGTGTTCTCCGAGGAGAGGTTGATGACGACGCCCCCGGTGGGTGCGTTCGCCGAGAGAACCAGCGAGAGGTTTTGGGTGGCGGTGCCGACGACGGTTACGCTGGTGGGCTGGAAGGCGATGGTGGCGATGGTACGCACCTCGCGCGACGCCGGCGTGTAACCGGGGGCGGACGCCGAGAGGGTAGCCGCACCGAGATTCGCGCCCGTGATTTGCGGCTGGCTGGGCGGGGTGGTGCTGCCTGCGGGAATGGTGACCGTCGCGGGATTGATCGCCACACGGCCGGCATCGGAACTGGCGAGCGTCACTACAACGCCGCCGGCGGGTGCGGGTGACGGCAGGGCGATAGGGAAGGCGAGCGACTGACCGAGGTTGACGGTGGTGGTGACAGGCAGCTGAATGGCGCCGGCGCTAGTGACGGTGATCGACGCGGTGGCCTCGGCGATATCGGGTGAGGCGGAGGCGCGAATCGTTGTAGAGCCGATGGCTTTCGCCGTTACGGGGACATTGATCTGGTTCTGGCCGGCGGAGAACGTGATAGTGGCCGGCACGGTCACGATGTTGGTGTTATCCGAGGAGAGGTTGACGGTCACACCCCCGGCGGGCGCGGCAGCCGAGAGCTGCAACGGCAAGTTCTGCGTGGTGATTCCGCCGATGGTGAGTGTGTTGGGCTGGAACGCCACGGTCGCGGTGACACGGACAGACTGTGTGGTGCTTGCGTAGCCGGGAGCGGACGCCGTGAGATTCGCGGCTCCGAGTTTGACGCCGGTGATCTGCGGCTGGATGGCGGGCGCCGTCGCGCCTCCAGCGATGGTGAAGGTGAGCGGAGCGATGGTGAGGCGGGAGGTATCGCTGCTCGAGACGGTGACGGTGACGCCACCGGCTGGAGCGGCCACGGGCAGAGTGATGGCGATGGGCGACGTTTGACCAAGACCCACGGAGAGGCCCGACGGCACGATGACGGCTCCGGCGCTCAGCACGGTGACGGACGCGGTGGTTTCGGCGACATTAGGCAGGGCACTGGCGCGGATGGTGGTGGCGCCGGGCGCTATGGAGGTGACGGGTACGGCGGTGCTGCTGGAGCCGGCGGGGAAGGTGACCGACGCCGGGACCGTGGCCACGGCTGCGCTGTCGGAGGTCAGCGCGATCACCAACCCGCCGGCAGGTGCGGGAGCTGACAACGTGAGGTTGAGGTTCTGCGTTGTGGCGCCCGTGATGGTTAGCGTTGCCGGCTGGAAGGCGATAACGGCTGTCACTCGCACCTGCTGGGTGGCCGATGTGTACCCGCTGGCCGAAGCTGTGATGTTGGCGGTACCGAGGTTGACGCCCGTGATGTTGGGCTGTGCCGCGGGCGTGGTGGCGCCGGCGGCGACGACGACGCTGGTTGGAGAGATGGTGAGGCGGGCGGTATCGGTGCTGGCAAGAGTCACCGTGACTCCGCCTGCTGGGGCAGGGGCCGGCAGCGTGACGGGGTACGCCGCCGACTGCCCCAGGCCGACGCTCACGTTCGCCGGCAAGACGATGGCTCCCAGGCCGGTGACGGTTACGGTCGTGGACCCGGCGAGGAAGCCTGGCGCGGAAGCGCGGACAATGGCGCTGCCAACGTTGACGCCGGTTACGGTCGGATTCGACGAGGGATTGCGCGCACCTGCCGGAATCAGCACGCTGCCGGGGGAGACGGTAACACGGGTCGTGTCGTTGCTGTTGAGGGTGACAAGCGTTCCGCCCGCAGGTGCGGGCACAGGCAGCGACAACGTGAGCTCAGCCGCCTGGCCGACCGCCGTGGATAATGCGGCAGGCAAGTTGATGGTGCCGAAGAAGACGACTGTGACCGCTGCCGTCGTTTCGCTAAGGCTCGGCAGCGCGCTGGCACGGATCGTAGTTGAGCCTGCGGCGAGCGTGGTGACCGGAACCGTGGCGGTGGTGGCGGAGGGCCCGAAGGCTACCGTGAGGGGTACGGTCGCTATTGTCGTGTTGTCCGAGCTGAGATTGATCGTGACGCCGGAGCCGGGGGCTGGGGCCGACAGCTTCAAGGTGAGGTTCTGGGTGGCATTGCCTGGGAAGGTAGCGGCGGGAGGATCAAACGTCAGAGAAGCGGTGACGGTAGCCTGTTTGCTGTCGCCGGTGAAGCCGGCGGCGCTACCGCTGATGGTAACGGCGCCATAGGCGAGTCCGTTCAAAACGGGCTGTTGAATGGGAGTGGTGGTGCCGGCGGCGATGAAGACCGAGGCGGGGGTGACGGTCGCCTTCGCGGGATCACTACTCTGCAGATTGACCGTCACACCGCCTACTGGGGCGCCGGTGGCGAGGGAGATCGGGAACGGCACGGATTGGCCGGGTCCCACGGTGACGCCGGCGGGCAGCCGTATGATGCCGAGAAGGACGACAGCGACATTGACGGTGCCGGAGGCGTAGCCGGCGGCAGACGCGCGGAGGGTGGTGGTTCCCTCGGCGAGGCCCTCGGCGGTGAAGGGGGCGCTGGTTTGGCCACCGGGGATGGTGACGTTGGCCGGGAGCCCGACAATGCCCGCCGGATTCGACGATAGCAGGACCACCACACCGGGCGCGGACGCCGGCGCGGGGAGGGTCACCGTTCCATCGACGGTCCGTCCAACGCCCAGGCTTGCGGCCTGCAGTTGAATCGCGACGGTCGGAGTGGAGACGTTGACGGCGGCGGTGGCCGGGTCGAAGCCCGTGGCCGACGCGGTGATGGTTGCGGTTCCCGAGGCGCCGGGAGTCACCTGAAAGTTCGCCCCGGTGGAGCCCTGCGGGACCGTGACATTCGCCGGGACGGACGCGACGTTCGCGTTTGAGGACGCCAGGTTGACCTGCTGCCCGCCGGGCTTGGCGGGCGCCGAGAGAGTGAGGGTCATCGAGCCGGGGGCGTTAAACAGGTTGAAGGGATTGGGAGAGAGCGCGAGCGTCTTCGCCCCGGCAGCGACCATAACGGTGGCGGGAGCGCTGCTGACAAAACCGTCGTGAACGATCAACTGCGCGACGTAGTTACCGGGCAGATCGGCGACAAAGCCGGTGGCGGCGTTGGTGGTGGAAGTAAGCACGGCGGCGCTGCCGGGCGGCTTGGACAGGAGAGACCAAAGGTAAGTGAGCGGGTCGTTGTCGGCATCCAGAGAACCGCCGCCGTTCAGGGCGACGGTGGCGCCGGCGGCGACATTCTGATCGGGACCGGGAACGGCGACGGGGGCACTGTTGGCGGTGGTGATGGTGACGGTGGCGGGGGGGCTCGACAGGTAGCCGTTATTGACGATAAGTTGCGCCACGTAGGTTCCGGCGCGGTCGGCGAGGAAGGTCGGCCCGGCGACGGAGGTAGAGGAGAGCGTGGCGGCACTGCCGGCAGGCTTGGCAGTAAGTGACCACGCGAAGGTGATGGGCAAGTTCTGGGGGTCCGTCCCGGAGCCACTAAGGAGGACGGTTGCGCCGCGGGGAACGGTCTGATTAGGGCCGGCGTTAGCAACGGGTGGCAGCGGGTCGTTGGTGGTGATGGTGACTGTGGACGCCGGGCTGGTCAAGAAGCCGTCGTTCACCATCAACTGGGCGATGTAAGTGCCGGGACGGTCGGCGGTGAAGGTGGGGTTGACAAGGGCGGCGTTACTGATCACCGCGCCGCTGCCGGCCGGACGCGTGGGGAGAGACCAACTGTAGGTCAGCGGGTTCCCGTCGACGTCGGTAGAGGCGGCGCCATTAAGCTGGACGAGGGCTCCAACGTCGACCTTCTGAGCAGGGCCTGCGTTGGCGACGGGGGCTGAGTTCTCGGTGGTGATGGTCACCGTTGAGGGAGTACTCGCTACCTTGCCATCGTTGACCACGAGGCGCGCGGTGTAGGTTCCGGCTCTGTCGGCGACGAAGGTGGGGGAGATGCTAGTTGGTCCACTCAGCACGGCGGCGCTCGAAGGCGGCTTTGCCGTGAGGCTCCACTGAAAGGTGAGAGAGTCGCCGTCGACGTCGGAGGACTGCGCGCCGCTGAGGGTGACGACGGCTCCCACCGGCACGGTCTGATTCGCTCCGGCGTGGGCCACAGGAGGGGTGTTCGTGGTGGTAACCATCACGGAGGCGGTGGAGGAAGCGAAGCCGTTGCTGACGGTGAGCGCGACGAGATAGGTGCCCGCGGCGTCGCACAGGAAGGTGGGAGAGACGCTGTTGGCGTTGGTGAGGGCGGCCGAGCTGAGCGGGGGCTTGGACGTGATGACCCACTGATACGTGAGCGTGCCGACGCCGCTGGGGTTCGTGCTGGCAGCGCCGTTAAGGATGACGGTGGCGCCGACGCTCACTGTCTGGTTCGGCCCGGCGTTGGCGACCGGAGGCTCCGGGGCGGCGGATTGGAAGGTCCAGAGCAGGTCCTTGAACTCGAAGGCGACGCTGCGGTCGATCAGGATGGTGAACGTGTTCAGGCTGCTTTTCTGGGACGCGGCAGGCACGTCGCCGAAGAGCAGTTTGTCCTGGCCGGCCACGGGAACGATGTGGGCGACTTTGGTCTGGAGTGTTGCCTTCAGACCCGGCGCCATAGGTCCCCGGTTGATGACGTCGGCGGAGTAAGTGAAACTCCACTGCGTGCGGGAGATCCTTTCCGAGTTAAACAGCTTGTAGTTCGTGATACTGAAGGTGGGCTCAGGAGTCTGTCCCGCCGCGATCCAAGGAGCGATGGCCGTTACTGCCAGGGCTGCCGACATCCACACGTATCGCATATACACCTCGCCCGTCCGAGCACTCGAGGCAAACTGCTTCGAGGGAAACGCTTACCGCTTTACCGCCCGTGCGCCAAGCAAGAGAAGTCCGAGCCCGACCAGTAGTAGGGCCGCGGGCTCCGGAACGGCGGCTCCACTGGCCGGCGCGGTTGTTCCCGAGAGGATCTCACCGAGGAACGCGCCATTGGAGTCGTAGCTATTGATGAAGAAGGTCTGTGGGCCGGGCATTCCGGCGCCGAGGAAGATGAAATCAACGCTCAAGAGGTCGATGGTTGGCAGGTCGGCGAGGGCCAGGACGCTCAAGTCGCCGGGCAGGCCGGAACCTGGAGGGTTGTCGGGTTGGAGGACGAGGACATCGAGGCCGAGAGGCGCCGAGGGGTTCCATAGGGGGCCATACAGAGCGGGATCGAACTTGATATCCAACTCCTGGCCGGCGAGGAGGCTGATCCCGAAGAGGCGGTACCGGTACTCGAAGGCGCGGGGCTCAGCCTGCCCGCCCTGAGCGCCGGTGGGCACCTGGGCAGGTAGGGGAACCACTTCGTAGGTGATGGATGCCGCCACAACGTGAGAGGCGAGGACACCCACTAGGATTAAGGTGCGCAACAGGTATGACATGACCGCAACCAATTCTGCAGGGCCCTCCCGAGGGGGAGGGCCCGCGGCTCACTCTTTCGAGCCTCCGGAAGCCGCGCTCGCCGAACCCGTCAATTCGGCGGCGATGATCTGATGCAGGGACTCATAGGTAGCCGAGGGCACGAAGCGCCCATTGATGAAGAAGGCGGGGGTGCCGGGAACGCCGAGAGACTGTGCTTCGGCGAGGTGGGCAGCGACTGCGGCGGCCTTCGCGCCGGAGTCGAGGCACCGATTGAAGACGTCTAGCTCCAGTTTGAGGGATCGGGCGTGTTCTTTGAGGCCATCGAGGTCGAAGCGGCGGGATTCAAAGAGCAGATCATGATACTGCCAGAACTTACCCTGGTCGGCGGCGCAGTGTGCGGCCTCGGACGCCTTCTGAGCGTTGGCGTGCATGGGCAGGGGCATGTCCTTGAATGCCACGGCGAGGGCGTCACCGAACTCGGTTCGAAGCTTCTTCACCTGGGGATGGATGGCTTGGCAGTAGGAGCACTCGTAGTCGGCGAACTCGAGCAGGATGACGCGGGCATCGGGGCGGCCGAGCACGGGGACACCCGTCATGGAGATGGGCGCGCGCGGGGCTGGGATCTGAAGAGCTACCTTAGCGGAGGCACGGAGGGATTGCACATAGGCGGCTTTGGCCTTCAGGAACCGCCGCTGGGTCAGGTACTCGAGGATTTTGCCGCGGGCGGCTTCGAAGGTTTCAGGGGTATCGACGCCCTCGTAGTAGACCCGTAAAGCCTCGTCGGTGGGCTCTTTTGGAAGCTGAGAACGCACGTGCCGGTCGAGCAGTTCCTGCACCGTGAGTTTCTCGCGCTTCGCCTGACGGTCGAGGAGATACTCATCGACGTACTCGTCGACGGCTTTCCGCTCGGCCTCGAACCAAGTGGTGCGGGCCTGGAACAGCTTGTTACTTTTCGCCTTTTCGAAGTTAGAGCGCGTGAGAGGCACGCCGTCGACGACGGCTACCGCGTCCCCCTGGTGGGGACGCGGTGGGTTCTCGGCGAGCGTGAGGGGGGCCAAGCAGGTCGTGAGTGCGGCCCCCAACAGGATGTTGCTTATTGCCTTCATTGTCGTTTCCCCGTCTGTGGCAAGTTTTCGTGAGAGTTCTTCAGGACGGCGAGCAACCGGCGCAGGGGCCGGCTGCCCGCCGTCGCAGGGCACTTAGCGCCTAGTGCCTCCCTGGGCTCCCTGGCGGCAGGAGCGGCAAATGCCATAGCCGCTGCCATTGGCCTGGATGAAGCCGCAATAGGTGGTCAGCTTTTGCAGTTGCGTGGCGCTGAGGGGCGCGGAGGAGAACTCCGTCTCGCCGACCCCGTAGCCACCGGTGGGCAGGGCGTGAATCGTGGTGCCCCAGGCCCGCATGCCGGCGACGAGGCGGTCGGCGGTGACGGTGGCGGCGTTGCAGGTGCCGGTGGTGGCCAGCAGAGCAATGGTCGCGGAGGCGGGGACGCCGGGCGTCAGCGTGTTGCTGGTAAGGTCAGCGCGAACGCCGAGCGTCTTGAGGTGATTGGGTGTGAGCGGACAGGTGCAGCAGGCGACGAGTTGCTGGTCTGCGTCGAAGACATAGACATTGGCGCAGATGTTGCCAGCGGGCTCGAACCCGTTAACGCTGCCGGCATTGGTGATGTTGATGAACGATTCGCCAACCGCAAGATTCGCCGCATAACGGATCTGATAGGCATCCGTCGGTGCGGGAATCGTCTGCGCGAAAGCGACCGTGGCCACGAGAAGAGTCGCGAGAAGAAGGTGTACTCGCATCTGTATTGAACCTCCGTTTTGAAACGCTACAGGGATCGGCTTCTTCTTACAAGGCTCCGAAGGAACTAACCAGAAGTAGTAACTGGGGAGATTAGTAATACGGAGAAATCGCGGGTGAGAGCTGTCTGACGAAGCGTTTTGTTAGCGATGCGTGATACAGGATACATACTTTGTCATTGCCTTCGTCGGGCACTTGTGTCACTGTTATCCACGAATCGACCGGCACAAAGCCACTTTGCGCCGGACGGCCCTGCATCGGAGGCAGGCAATGACGGGTGCTTTTCTCGCAGTTTGCTTGCGTCCGCTCTGTCTCTGTTACTTGACCCCCAGATACTGTTCGGAGGATCTATGTCGTCTCACGGAACCGCCGCGAGGGCGAGACAAGCCTTCTCGCGTGTGGAACTCCCCGCGGGCGTAATCGCACGCCTGCCATACCATCTCCTTGTCATGTGCGCGCTGCTATGCGCGCCCGTAAGCGCCTCCTTCATCGCTCCCTACTCAGTGGACAGCTTCACGCTCACCAACACGGGTGCGGACGGCACATTTGCAACCCTTGACGGCGGGCTTACCGCCGTGTTGACCGGCGGCAACAGCGGCAGTGGATTTCCCGGGATGACGGACGCCACGATCGCGGCTACGGTCGCGGGCACGGTCCGCTTTCGCTGGTCGTACTTTTCGCTCGACGAGCCGACGTACGATTTTGCCGGGTACATACTGGACGGAGAGTTCACGCTCCTGGCCAACGCGACGGGCTTCTTCGGCAACGTGGTGCTTCCGGTTACCGCAGGGCAGGTCTTCGGGTTCCGGGTGTCCACATGGGACAACACCTTCGAGCCGGGGATACTTACCATCTCCGATTTCTCGGGGCCGGGGGCAGCGGTGAGCGGCGTGCCGGAACCGGCGACGGGAGCGATGGTACTAATGGCGGCCGCAGCGGCAGTTCTGCTGGGACGCGCACGCGGGCGGGGTGCGAGATGACCCGCCGCCTGGCGGCGGGCCTGTTCCTGGTTACCGCATTGCCCGGGCAATTTGGACAGGCGACTTACAGCGGTGAGACGATCACCGGGCAATTTACGCTGGTGCGGGTGGTGAATCTGTCGCAGCAGGCGCAGCCGGCGCTGCCGTTGAAGCCAAAGTCGATGACGGAGGCGGCGGCAGAATGGGAGGCGGCACTTCCGGTGCGGGAAACAGCGCCGCAGATCACTCCACGGCAGTTGCGACCGCCCTTGCTGGGAGTGTCGAAGCCAGGATCCGGGAGCATTCGGGCAGCTGCGGAGCACATGGCGACGAACGTGGCGCCTGCCAGCTACCCGGTGGTGGTTGGCGGCGCCGGGCTTGGGTTCAACGGGCCGACGCATCTCGACCAGCGGCTGGCCAACGGGGGCAACCAGTTCAGCATCGAGCCCCCCTCGCCGAGCCTGGCGGTCGGGAGCGGCTTCGTGCTGGCGGGGGTGAACAACGCCATCCGGGTGTACTCGACGTCGGGTTCGGAGCTTCTACCGGCTGTTTCAACCAACCAATTGTTCGGAGTGACGCCAGCGATCGACCGCAGGAGCGGGATCAACGGGGTCTACCCGACCGACATGCGGGTTTTCTACGACCACACCATCGACCGGTGGTTCGTGCTGCAGCGGTCGCATGACAACGACATCTTCGGGAACACGATCAACAGCTCGCGTCTTTACATGGCGGTAAGCCAGGGCGGAGATCCCCGGGGCAACTACAACATATACGTCATGGACACAACGCACGGGGGCAACCCCGGCTGTCCGTGTTTTCCGGACTACCCGCAAATCGGAGCGGATCAGTACGGATTCTACATCGCGTACAACGAGTACAGCACTTACTACGGGGACCACGTCAGTTCCGGGATACTGGCGATCTCCAAGGCGGCGCTGGCGGCGGGGACGGGGCAACCGGCGACGTACCGGTATGTTCTGCCGATGTCGACCGGGTTCGAGTTTGCGATCCAGCCGGCATCGACGCCACCCGGAGGGAGTTACTTCATGGGCTCCGGAGGGGTTCAGTACTTTGTGAGCACTAACGCCAACTTTGCGGCGGGGAGCGAGCTTGCCGTCTGGGCGATGAAGAACACGGCAGCGCTCGATGCGGGCGGAGCGGCGCCGGTGTTGATGCGGACAACCGTCGCGGCACTTCCGTATCTGTTTCCGGACGTCGCGACGCAGAAGCCGGGGCCGCTGCCGTACGGTGCAACGCAGTTTCCGCCCAACGGAGTACTGCCGTTCCTGGACGGTGGCGACAGCCGGGTTCTTTCTGTGGTGTACGCGGGCGGGCGGCTCTTTGCGACTTTTGCCTCGCAGGTTCGGGACGAGAACGGCAAGAGCCTGGTGGGAGGCGCCTACGTGATTCTGTCACCGGCGCTGCGGGACAACGTCCTGAGCGTGCGGGCGCTGCGGCAGGGATACATCATGGTGAAGAACAACCATGTGCTCCGGCCGGCAGTAGCGGTGAATGCCCAGGGGCGAGGGGCGATCGTGTTCGGGATCTCGGGACCGGACTACTATCCGTCGGCGGCGTTCGTGCGGCTGGACGCCACTACGACGACGCCACAGATTCACGTTGCGGCATTGGGTGCTGCTCCTTCGGACGGCTTCACTGGGTATAGCCAGCCGGGCTACCCCGGAGTGGCTCGTTGGGGGGACTACTCCGCGGCGGTTGCTACGAGTGACGGCTCCATCTGGACGATCACCGAGCACATACCAGACCTGCCGAGGACGGAACTGGCCAACTGGGGCACGTATATCGCGCGGGTACTGCCATGACAACGACTGACCGTGAACAGCCTGACACCGACGCGCAGCGCCTACGGAGCGATCTGGCGGCGGTATTACTTGATCTTGATCTGCGGCCGATCGCACTGGACGCAGCGGCGGCATATCTACTGCGCCTGAACGGACGAGCGGTGCTGCCGAAGGAGATTCAGGCGGCATTCCGGCTGCGCCGGCCGAGCCGGAGCGAGCCGATGACGGTGAGCTTACGGCTGGGAGCGGCGAGCTACGTCTGTCACGCACACCTGCTGGCGCCGGCGGGGAACGGGAGAGACGGCGGCTACATCATGCTTCACTTCGAGCGGGAGTCGTCGGTGGAGGAGGCGGCGCGATCGGCGGCGGCGGAGTTTCATCTGACCGACCGGGAATGTGAAGTCCTGCAGGGGATCATCCTGGGCCTGTCGAGCAAGGAGATGGCGAGCCACATGGGCATCAGCCCGAACACGGTGAAGGCCTTCGTGCGGCTGGTGATGATCAAGATGGGGGTGAGCACGAGAGCGGCGATTGTAGCGAAGCTGCTCGAGTACAACGGGACGGCGACGACCAGCCGGACAGCGGGGCAGTAGACGGGGGCCCCGATTGCCGGCTGCCTTGCCCCGCCATTTCCGGGTGGTTATGGCGGGGCTTCTTTTTGAGGCGCGGGGCACTGACGGTCGCGCGGTATTCGGTTTTCAAAGAACAACGGCCTGATTCCGGGTAATCGCCGAGGGGCGGTTTGCGGAATCAGGCCGGTTTTGACGGGCTGGTATGTCAGGCGGCGGTCAGGCCGCGGGGGCCACGATCTGCAGGCGTGCGGAGAGAGAGGGGATCATCTCCGCGAGGACCTGTTCGATGCGGCCGGCGAAGGTGATCTGCATTTCTTCGCGGACGTGGTCGGGGAGGTCGCGAAGATCCTTGCGGTTGCCTTCGGGGAGGATGACCCGCCGGAGGCCGGCGCGGCGGGCGGCGAGCACCTTCTCCTTGACTCCACCGATGGGGAGCACCATTCCGGTCAGCGTGATTTCGCCGGTCATGGCGGTGTCGACGCGGGCGGATTGCCTGGTGTAGAGCGAGGCGAGCGCCACCGCGGCGGTGATGCCGGCGGACGGGCCGTCCTTGGGGATGGCACCGGCGGGCACGTGGAGGTGGACGCCGTAGTCTTTGAAGAGCTCGGGGTCGATGCCGAGGTCGTCGGCGTGGGACCAGATGTAGCTCTGGGCGGCGCGGGCTGACTCCTGCATGACCTCGCCGAGCTGACCTGTGAGGGTAAGGCCCTTGCCGCTGGGGAGCAGCGTCGCCTCGAGGTAGAGGACGTCGCCGCCGGTGGGCGTCCAGGCCAGGCCCGTGGCCACGCCGGGGACCAGGGACTTGCGGGCGGATTCGAGCGAGAAGACCTCGGGTCCGAGCATTTCGCTGACGAGGTCGGGCGTGATGGTCACGGGCGCTTCGTTGCCTTCGGCGAAGCGGAGGGTGACTTTGCGGGCGATGGAGCCGATGGCGCGTTCGAGGCGGCGCAGGCCGGCTTCGCGGGTGTAGTCGCGGATGATCTTCTGCAGGGCTTCTTCGGAGAAGATGCACTGTTCGGGAGTCAGTCCGGTTTCCGAGAGCTGGCGCGGGATGAGGTACTTCTTGGCGATTTCGACCTTTTCCTCTTCGCTGTAGCCGGCGAGGCGCAGGATCTCCATGCGATCGAGCAGGGGCTGCGGGATGGTATCGAGGGTATTCGCCGTCGTGATGAAGAGCACCTTCGAGAGGTCGAAGGGCAGGTCGAGGTAGTTATCGCGGAAGGTGTTGTTCTGCGCGGGGTCGAGGACCTCGAGCAGGGCGGAGGCGGGGTCGCCGCGGAAGTCGCGCCCGAGCTTATCGATCTCGTCGAGCATAAGGACGGGGTTATTGGCCCCGGCGCGGCGCATAGCCTGGATCAAGCGTCCGGGCATGGCGCCGATGTAGGTGCGGCGATGTCCGCGGAGTTCGGCCTCGTCGTGCATACCGCCGAGGGACATGCGTTCGAACTTGCGGCCGAGGCTGCGGGCGATCGACTGGCCCAGAGACGTCTTGCCGACGCCGGGAGGGCCGACGAAGCAGAGGATGGGCGCTTTCGCCTTGGGATTGCGCTTGAGGACGCCGAGCTGTTCGAGGATACGTTCCTTCACTTCGCGGAGGTTGTAGTGGTCCTCGTCGAGGATGCGGCGGGCTTCGGCGATGTCGAGCTTGTCCTCGGTGGCGATTTTCCAGGGGAGTTCGAGGACGAGTTCGAGGTAGCTGCGGAGGACGTGGTAGTCGGGTGAGGCCGAGGGCAGCTTCTCCATGCGGGAGAGCTCGCGGTTGGCTTCCTTGCGGACATCGTCGGGGAGGTCGGCTTTTTCGAGGCGTTCGCGGAGCTGTTCGACGTCGGCCTTTTCGGGGTCGGCTTCACCGAGTTCCTGCTGGATGGCCTTGAGCTGGCGGCGGAGCAGGTACTCCTTCTGCTCCTTGCTCATTTCGCTTTGGGCCTCGCCGGCGATTTTGGCGCGGAGTTCGAGGACCTTCAGTTCGTGGGAGACGTACTGATTGGCGAGCTGGAGGGCTTCGAGGCGGGTGTTGGCTTCGAGCACCTTCTGCGCCTTGTCGATGTCCATGCCGAAGGAGGCGGCGAGGAGGTAGGCGAGCTGGAGCGGGTCGTCCTGCGACTGGAGGATGCGGCTGATTTCGCCGGCGGCATTGGGCTGCGCGATAGCGATGGCCTTGCCGGCGAGCTCCATGACGACGGGCTGCAGGGCTTCGAGTTCGAGCGAGGTATCGGTGGGCTGTTCGACGGCGCGGACGCGGGCTTCGAGGTAGTCGCCGAGGGTGTCGAGCTTGATGAGGACGACTCGGTGGGCGCCGTAGACGAGGACGTCCATAACACCGCCATCTTTTTCCGAAACCTTGCGAACGATGGCTTTGGTCCCGATGGTGTAGAGGTCGTCCTGGTTGGGCGATTCGACGGAGGAATCGCGCTGGGCAACGACGATGATCTCTTTCTCTTCGGTGGCGAGGGCTGCGCTGACGGCAGCGCGCGATGCGTCGCGGCCGACCTGGAGGGGCAGCATCAGCTCGGGGAACAACACGGTGTTCTTGAGCGGCAGCACCGGAAGGGTTTGGATGGTTTCGGTCATGAGCGCGATTTCCTCCTTATGTACTTAGATGCGCGCGGGTGCAGTTTCGTTCTGCGGAGGCGCGGGAGCGGGTTGGACGGTGAGCTGGCCGCGGTCGTAGTCGATGGTTACGTGCTGGCCGTCGCGGATGTGGCCGGAGAGGATGTGACGGGCGAGCGGCGTTTCGAGTTCCTTCTGGATGGCGCGCTTGAGGGGGCGGGCGCCGTAGGTGGGGTCGTAGCCGGTGCGCACCAGGTGGGTGCGGGCGGCGTCGGTGAGTTCGAGGGTGATGTGGCGCTCTTCGAGGCGCTTCCTGAGCGAGACGAGCTGAATGTCAACAATCTGCTTCAAGTGCTCTTCCGAGAGGGCGTGGAAGACGATGGTTTCGTCGATGCGGTTGAGGAATTCGGGCCGGAAGTGGCGGCGGAGCTCGTCGAGGACGGCGAGTTTCATCATGTCGTACTCCGTGCCGCCGAAGATGCCGCGGTACTCGAGGATGCGGTGGCTGCCGATGTTCGAGGTCATGATGACGATGGTGTTTTTGAAGTCGACGGTACGGCCCTGGCCGTCGGTGAGGCGGCCGTCGTCGAGGATTTGCAGCATGGTGTTGAAGACGTCGGCGTGGGCCTTTTCAATCTCGTCGAACAGGATCACGGAGTAGGGCTTGCGGCGGACGGCTTCGGTGAGCTGGCCACCTTCTTCGTAACCAACGTATCCGGGGGGCGCGCCGACGAGGCGAGCAACGGTATGTTTCTCCTGGTACTCACTCATGTCGATGCGGATCATGGCGCGCTCGTCGTCAAAGAGAAATTCCGCGAGGGCCCGCGCTAATTCCGTTTTGCCGACGCCGGTGGGACCGAGGAAGATGAAGCTGCCGATGGGGCGGTTGGGATCTTTCAAGCCGGAACGGGCGCGGAGGACGGCTTCGGAGACGGCGGTGACGGCTTCGTCCTGGCCGATGACGCGTTTGTGGAGCTCTTCGTCGAGGTGGAGCAGTTTCTGGAGCTCGCCTTCGAGGAGCCGGGAGACGGGGATGTGGGTCCAGCGAGCGACGACTTCGGCGATGTCCTCTTCGGTGACCTCTTCCTTGAGGAGGGTGCTGCCGGAGTTCTGCTGTTCGGCGAGGCGCTGTTCTTCGGCGGCGAGTTCGCGTTCGAGCTGGATGAGCTTGCCGTATTTGAGTTCGGCGGCTTTGTTGAGATCGTAGGCGCGCTCGGCGCGTTCGACTTCGACCTTGGTCTGCTCGAGCTGTTCGCGGAGGGTGCGGAGTTTGCCGACGGCGTTCTTTTCCGACTGCCAGCGGCCCTGGAGGGCGGAGGCTTCGGTCTTGAGGTCGGCGAGCTCCTTTTCGAGCTTGGCGAGGCGTTCTCGCGAGGCGTCGTCGGTCTCCTTGCGGAGGGCTTCGCGCTCGATTTCGAGCTGCATGATGCGGCGGGTGGCCTCGTCGATTTCGGCGGGCATGGAGTCGATTTCGGTGCGGAGCTTGGCGGCGGCTTCGTCGACGAGGTCGATGGCCTTGTCGGGGAGGAAGCGGTCGGAGATGTAGCGGTTCGAGAGGACGGCGGCGGCGACGAGGGCCGAGTCCTTGATGCGGACACCGTGGTGGACTTCGTAGCGTTCGCGGAGGCCGCGGAGGATGGAGATGGTGTCCTCGACGGTGGGCTGGTCGACCATGACGGGCTGGAAGCGGCGTTCGAGGGCGGCGTCCTTTTCGATGTGCTGGCGGTATTCGTCGAGGGTGGTGGCGCCGATGCAGTGCAGTTCGCCGCGCGCGAGCATGGGCTTCAGGAGGTTGCCGGCGTCCATTGCGCCTTCGGCTTTGCCGGCGCCGACGACGGTATGGAGCTCGTCGATGAAGAGGATGACCTGGCCATTCGAGGACTGGACCTCTTTGAGGACGGCCTTGAGGCGCTCCTCGAATTCGCCGCGGAACTTGGCGCCGGCGATGAGGGCGCCCATATCGAGGGAGACGACCTTCTTGTCCTTGAGGCCTTCGGGGACGTCGCCGCGGACGATGCGCTGGGCGAGTCCTTCGACGATGGCGGTTTTGCCGACGCCGGGCTCGCCGATCAAGACGGGGTTGTTCTTGGTGCGGCGGGAGAGGACCTGGATGACGCGGCGGATCTCTTCGTCGCGGCCGATGACGGGGTCGAGCTTGCCCTGGGAGGCGGCGGCGGTGAGGTCGCGGCCGTACTTTTCGAGGGATTCGTAGGTGGCCTCGGGATTCTGGGAGGTGACGCGCTGGTTGCCGCGGACCTCATCGATGGCTTTCTTCAGGCGGTCCGGCGTGACCCTGAACTCTTTGAGGATGCGGGCGGCGGGACCCTGGTCGGCGAGGATAGCGGCGAGGATGTGTTCGACGGAGATGAAGTCGTCCTTGCGGCGCTTGGCTTCGTCCTCGGCGAGGGCGAGGGTCTTCTGGAGGCGCGGGGTGATGTAGATCTGCTCGGGGCTGCCGGAGGGGCCGGAGACTTTGGGGAGGCGCTCGAGTTCCTGGGTAAGGCGGCGGTGGAGGGTTTCGAGGGGGACGTCGAGTTTGAGGAGGAGGGTGGGGACGAGGCCGTTTTCCTGTTCGAGGAGGGCGGCGAGGAGGTGCTCGAGGTCGACCTGCTGGTTGCCGTTTTTGGCGGCGAGGGACTGGGCGGCCTGGATGGACTGTTGGGACTTCTCAGTGAAGCGGTTAATATCCATGAGTCACTTCCTATCAAATATTATTAGCACAAGTTTTACAGATGCGTGAGGTCCGGCTTGGGTTGCGGGCGTCCGGGGTGTTTTGAAGCGTCGGGCGGGGCCGCGCCCGGGCCTGGGTGCGGAGCGTGCGGTCCCGAGGACAATTGTTGATTCTGCGTGGGTTGAGCGGCTGCCGGGTCTGCTTGCTGATTTTCTTGCGGGGCCGGATCGGGCGCGAGCGGGGGCGGCGGAGGGTCTTCGTCCTCCTGGTGGGCCCAGGGGTCGGGGACGGGGAGGGGGTCGTAGTGGGTGGTGGGGGTGGAGAGGTTCTGGTCCTGGCGCTGAAAGCGGCGGACGCGTTCGAGGGTGGTGATGAGGCGGACCCAGTGGCGCTGGTTGCGTTCGATCTGGCGTTCGAGGTAGGGGAGGCCGGGGCGGATGGCTTCGGCGTTGTAGGCGAGGGCGACGTGCTGGGTGTCGGTGAGCGGGGGGTGGTG
>JANRJO010000090.1:0-62950 GCA_033763935.1 Bryobacteraceae bacterium | reverse complement strand
CACCACTACCTCGACACCGTCCTCCGCCGCGAACGCCGCGACTACTTCCGCTGCCTCCGCGAACTCGAACGCCTCCGCAAATCCCCCCTCTTCCCCCCTGAAACGGAAGCACTTACAAATTCTCACGAAGCAAACCCAAGCACCGAAGACCCCGCGAACTCCGCCGCCGAACCCGAGCAACTCCCCGTTCCGGCGCCCCTTACAACTTTCTTCGAAGCGAACCCGAGAGCCTCCGCCGCCCCGCCCGTCCCCAACGCGCCACCGCTCCCCCCACTTCCTGCTACCCTGATGAAAACCCGGTAGGAGCCACCACAAGAACCAAGGGAATGAAGAAACTACTCGCCCTCAACCGCGGCGAAATCGCCATCCGTATATTCAGAGCCGCCACCGAACTCGGCCTCCGCACCGTCGCCGTCTATTCAAAGGAAGATCGCCTCTCGCTTCACCGCTTCAAAGCCGACGAGGCCTACGAAATCGGCGGAGGCAAGGGCCCGGTCCAGGCCTACCTCGACATCGATGGCATCGTCGCTCTCGCCAAAGAGGTCGGCGTCGAAGCCATCCATCCGGGCTACGGCTTCCTCTCGGAGAACCCGGGCCTCGCTAAAGCCTGCGAAGACGCCGGCATCACCTTCGTCGGCCCCGCCCGCGAACATCTCGAAATGTTGGGCGACAAAACCGCCGCCCGCCGCCTCGCCCAGAAAGCCGGTATCCCCGTCGTCCCCGGCACCGAACAGCCTGTCACCCGGAGCGATAACGCCGAAGCCATAGCCGCCCAAATCGGCTTCCCGCTCATCATCAAAGCGGCCTTCGGGGGCGGCGGCCGCGGCATGCGCGTCGTCAACTCCAAAGAAGAACTCCCCCAGCGCCTTGAAGAAGCCCGCGCCGAAGCCGCCGCTGCCTTTGGCAACGACGCCGTCTTCCTCGAGCGCTACATCCGCCGTGCCCGCCACGTCGAAGTTCAGATCCTCGGCGACCGCCTCGGCAACATCCTTCACCTCTACGAACGCGACTGCTCAGTCCAGCGCCGCCATCAAAAGGTCGTCGAAGTCGCTCCCGCCGTAAACCTCGCGCCCCACATTCGAGAAGGACTCGCCGCCGATGCCGTCAAACTCGCCCGCGCCGCCGGCTACTACAACGCCGGCACCGTCGAGTTCCTCGTCGACGCCGACTCCGGCGAATGGTTCTTCATCGAAGTGAACCCACGGGTCCAGGTCGAGCACACCGTCACCGAGGTCGTCACCGGCATCGACATCGTCCGCTCCCAGATCCAGGTCGCCCAGGGCCTCTCTCTCTTCGGCCCCGAAATGGCCCTCCCCGCCCAGCACGAAATCCCTCTCCACGGCTTCGCCTTGCAGTGCCGCGTTACCACTGAGGACCCGGCCAATCAATTCCTCCCCGATTACGGCAAGATCCACACCTACCGCTCCCCCGCCGGCTTCGGCATCCGCCTCGACGGCGCTTCCGCCTACGGCGGCGCCGTCATTACTCCCTACTACGACTCCCTGCTCGTCAAAATGACCGCCTGGGGCCGCACCTTCCCCCAAGCCTGCCAGCGCATGGACCGCGCCCTCCGCGAGTTCCGCATTCGCGGCGTCAAAACCAACATCCCCTTCCTCGAGAACGTCGTCAATCACCCCACCTTCCAGCAGGGCAACGCCACCACGTCCTTCCTCGATCAAACCCCGGAACTCTTCCAGTTCTCCCAGCGCAAGGACCGCGCCACCAAGCTCCTCACCTACCTGGGCGAAGTCATCGTGAACGGAAACCCCGAGGTGAAGGGGAAGTCCGCGCCCGCCGGCATGCACCCCGCACCCGTTCCCCCGCACGATCCATCCGCGCCGCCCGCCGGCACACGCCAGCTTCTCGATGAGTTGGGCCCGGAAAAATTCGCCGAATGGACCCGAAACCAAACCCGCCTGCTCCTCACCGACACCACTTTCCGCGACGCTCATCAATCGCTCATGGCCACCCGCATGCGCACCTACGACATGCTGGCCATCGCGAACTTCGTATCTCACAAACTCCATAACTTATACAGCCTCGAAATGTGGGGCGGCGCCACCTTCGACACCTCCCTCCGCTTCTTACTCGAAGACCCCTGGGTCCGCCTCGCCGTGCTCCGCGAAGCCGTTCCCAATATCTGCTTCCAGATGCTCCTCCGCGCCTCCAACGCCGTCGGTTACACCGCCTACCCCGATAACGTCGTCCGCGAGTTCATCTATGAAGCCGCCAACCACGGCATCGATATCTTCCGTATCTTCGATTCCCTCAACTGGCTTCCCAATATGAAGGTCTCCCTGGAAGCCGCTCGCAAGACGGGCCGCATCTGCGAAGCCGCCGTCTGTTATACCGGCGACATACTCGATCCGAAACGCGATAAGTACCCGCTCACTTACTACGTCAAAATGGCGAAAGAGCTCGAACGCATGGGAGCTCACATCCTCGCCATCAAGGATATGGCCGGGCTCTGCAAACCGTACGCCGCCGAGAAGCTCGTCAAAACCCTTCGCGAAGAAATCGGCATCCCCGTCCACTTCCATACCCACGACACCAGCGGCATCAACGCCTCGTCCATTCTCAAAGCCGCCGAGGCCGGCGTCGACATCGCCGATGGCGCCATCGCCTCCATGTCCGGCACCACCTCCCAGCCCAATCTCAACTCCGTCGTGGCGGCCCTGAAGAACACCCCGCGCGACACCGGCGTCGACCTGCACGCACTCGACCGCGCCGCCGACTACTGGGAAGTCGTCCGCAATTGGTACGCCCCCTTCGACGAAGCGCCGAATTCCGGAACCGCCGAAGTCTACGTCCACGAAATGCCCGGCGGCCAGTACACCAACCTCCACGCCCAGGCCCAATCCATGGGCCTCGGCCCTCGTTGGCCCGAAGTCAAACAAACCTACGCCGAAGTCAACCAGGCCTTCGGCGACATCGTCAAGGTCACACCGTCCTCTAAGGTCGTGGGCGACATGGCACTCTTTCTCATCAGCCACGGCATGACAGTGGCCCAGTTCCTTCGCCTTGGCCCCGGTCACACCATCACCTTCCCCAACTCCGTCGTCGAGATGTTCGAAGGCGCCCTCGGCGAACCCGAAGGCGGCTGGCCTCCTCACGTGCAGGAGATCATCCTCAAGGGCCGCAAACCGAAGCCCGGCCGCGCCGGCGAAACCATGCCCCCGGTTGACCTCGACAAGACCGCTGCCGAACTCGAGAAGCGCACCGGCACACCTCAGACCCGCACCGACCTCATGTCTTATCTGATGTATCCCGAGGTCTTCCTGAAGTTTGAAAAGGCCCGCTCCACTTACGGCAACTTAGAAGTTCTGCCAACGCCCCAGTTCTTCTACGGCATGAAGAGCGGCGAGGAGGTAACTGTCGACTTAGAGCCCGGCAAGCGCCTCGTCGTGAAATTCCTGACCGTAAGCGAACCTCACCCCGAAGGCTACCGGACCGTGTTCTTTGAATTGAACGGCCAGCCGCGCGAAGTCAACGTCCGCGACAACAGCCTGAAAGCAGAAACCCCGCAACTCGAGAAGGCCGACCCTGCCAAACCCGGCCACGTCGGCGCCCCCATCCCCGGCGCCGTCTCCAGCATTGCCGTCGACCTCAACTCCACTGTCAAAAAGGGCGATCGCCTCCTCGTCATGGAGGCCATGAAGATGCAAACCACCGTCTACGCCCCCATCGACGGCAAACTCACCCGCCTCCTCGTCCACCCCGGCCAAACCGTCGACGCCAAAGACTTACTCATGGTGATCGAACCATGAGATCTCAAGAGAAAAGGCCGGCCCAGCAAGGACCGGCCCTCAACCCACCCCCGTAAACCCGTACCTGAGAACGCTGTGCCGGCCCCCCGTAGGAGGACGTCCCGGCTACTTCGGCAGAATCACGCTGTCAATCACGTGGATCACGCCGTTCGACGTCGCAATGTCCGTCTTCACCACGTTCGCGTTGTCCACCATCACCTTGCCGCCCTTGGCGCTGATCTTCACCGAGCCGCCCTGAACCGTCTTGGCCGTCTTCAGCTTCACCACATCCGCGGCCATCACTTTGCCCGGAACCACGTGATAGGTCAGCACAGCCTTGAGCTTCGGGATGTCATTCAGCAGCCCTTCAACCGTGCCCGCCGGCAGCTTCGCAAATGCCTCGTCCGTCGGCGCAAACACCGTAAACGGCCCGGGCCCCTTTAGAGTATCCACCAGGCCCGCCGCCTGAACGGCCTTCACCAGAGTGTTGAACTGGCCCGCGCCAACGGCGGTGTCCACAATGTCTTTATCGGCAGCCGGAGCGGCGAATGCCCCAACCAGCAGCACGGTTGCAATCGAGAGGAATTTCTTCATGGCTTCTCCTTCAATCTGCTCGCGCCCCGGTTGCTCCGGCTTGCGCGCACGGTCCAGAAGATTCCTCCACGAAGCGTGAAGTAAGAACTTATTTTTCGCCGGACTCGGACTCCGCTATCGGCCATTACAAACTGCATCGAAATGACTTCGGAGGCATCTATATGAAGGTCGTGGTCTACCGCTTCACCACTGCGCTGGGTCTCGCCCTCGACTCCCTGCGCGCCCACAAGCTCCGCAGCTTCCTCACCCTCCTCGGCGTCATCATCGGCGTCGCCAGCGTCGTCCTCGTCGGAGCCGCCATCGAAGGCCTCGGCCTCTATGCCGAACAGTCCACAGCCAAAGCCTTCGGCACAGACAGCTACATGATCGCCCAGCTCGCCCAGGTCGGCCGCCTCACCCGTAAGGAGCGCGCCGACAAGCTGCGCTACAACAAACCCATCGAACTCGACGACCTGCAATATCTCCGTATCGCCACCGGCGAACAAATCCTCTACAGTCCTTACCGCGTCCGCTCCGCCGACGTGAAGCGCGACGACGTTACCTTCGAAGACGCCTCCGTCCTCGGCGTCGCCGCCAGCCTCCCCGAAATTCGCGACGTCACCCTCGTCGAAGGGCGCTTCTTCACCGAACCCGAAGAGAACACCCGCCAGCAGGTCGCCGTGATCGGCCAGGACATCGTCGCCGAACTCTTCCCCTCTACCTCCCCCCTCGGCCGCACCATTCGCGTCAAGGGCCTCGACTTCACCATCATTGGTATCCAGGAAAAGCTCGGCTCCGTGCAGGGCCGCAGCCAGGACAACTCCGTCTACCTCCCCTCCACCGTCTTCACCCGCCTCTTCGGCCCGGACCGCTCCATGGCCGTCTTCGGCCGCCCCCGCCCCGAAACCGGCCTCACTCTTGACGCCGGACTCGACGTCACCCGCGCCGCCCTCCGCACACGCTTCAAAACCAAACCCGGCAAGGACGACAACTTCGATACCCTCACGCCGGACGCCATCCGCTCGTTCGTCGACAGCATCCTCGGCCTCATCAGCGCCGTCGTCGTCCCCGTCACCATGATCTCCCTGGTCGTTGGCGGCATCGTCATCATGAACATCATGCTCGTCAGCGTCACCGAGCGAACCCGCGAAATCGGCGTCCGCAAGTCGCTCGGCGCCCGCCGCGCCGACCTCCTCCTCCAGTTCCTCGTCGAGTCCATCATGCTCTCCCTCCTCGGCGGCATCATCGGCCTCACCATCGGCGCCGCGTTCGCGCAACTGCTCTCCCTCGCCTTCGACGCACCCCTCCGCATCACCTTCCCCTACGTCTTCCTCGCCATCTTCGTCTCCAGCGCCGTCGGCATCCTCTCCGGCTGGTACCCCGCCAACCGCGCCTCCAAACTCGATCCCGTCGTGGCCCTGCGGGCGGAGTAACTACCCATGCGCGTCACAACTGGCGAAAACATGCAAATGGCGTTCGACGCCGTCTGGTCGCATCGCTTCCGTTCGTTCCTCACCATCATCGGCATCGTCATCGGCATCACCACCGTCGTCACCGTCTCGAGTCTGCTGACCGGTTTGCGCAAGGGCATCGTTACGTTCTTCGAGGAGTTCGGACCGAACAACATGTTCCTCGCCCAGTTCGGCGGCGATCCCGGTCGCACGCCTTCCCAAAAGGAAGCGCGCCGCAGACCGATCCTCCCGGAGTACGCCGACATCATCAAGCGCCTCGTCCCCTCCGTCGAAGAAACCAGTGTGTCTCTGTTTCTGCCCGGCATCATCGGCGGCCAGCCGATCACCGCTCGCGTCCCCGGTTACGAGTCCGACAACGTCGGCCTGAGTGGAGCCTCCGCGTCCAGTTACATTGTCCAGCCCCGCGAACTGAAGGCCGGCCGCTACTTCACGCCGGAAGAGGATGAGCGCGCCGCCCGCGTCGCCGTCCTCGGCCCCCTGGTCGCCGAAGCGCTCTTCCCCGACGGCAACACCCTCGGCCGCCAGTTCATCGTCGCCGGCGCTGAATACACGGTCATCGGCGTCTTTGCCGCCGCCAAAGGCGGCTTCTTTGGCGAAAACGGCCTCGACCGCCAGATCCTCATCCCCCTCCAGACCGCGCGCCTCCGCTTCCCTCAGGCCGACCGCTTCTTCGTCACCATCAAGGCCCGCGCCGGCCAGCGCGACGACGCCTTCGAAGAGGTCACCGCCCTCATGCGCAAGATCCGCAAAACGCCCCCCGGCGTCGAAGACGACTTCGCCCTCACTACACCGGATCAGATCATCAAACGCTTCGACCAGATCACCGGCATGGTCGTGCTCGTAAGTATCGCCATCTCCGGCCTGGGCCTCTTAGTCGGCGGCATCGGAGTAATGAATATTATGTTAGTCTCGGTAACTGAGCGGACTAAGGAGATCGGCGTCCGCAAAGCCCTCGGCGCCAGGAGAGGCGATATTATCTTTCAGTTCTTAGTCGAGGCAGTAACTCTCACCGCCCTCGGCGGCGCGATCGGAATAACATTCTCAATACTAGTAACTCTCTTAGTAAGTACCCTCTTCCCCTCGCTCCCCAGCGAAACCCCGCCCTGGGCCATCGTAGCCGGCCTCACCACCTCCGTAGCCGTCGGCGTCTTCTTCGGCGTCTGGCCCGCCTTCAAAGCCAGCCGCCTCGACCCCGTCGAAGCCCTCCGCTACGAGTAGCCGCCGTCTAACTGCCCGCCCCCAGAAACTTCAAAAACTCCTGCGGATCTCGCGTCAGCCCCGGGAACGTCCCCACCACCTTCTCGTCCCCATCCAAAATCGCATAGTACGGAATCGCCACCGTGCTGAACTTCTTCGACTGTAACTCCTGGTTCGCCTCGCTCGCCGCATCCGTCCCATCCGTATACAGCTCCACTAATACGAACTTACTCAGCGCCTCCTGCACCTCCGGCCGCGGGAACATGTTCGCCTTCATCCAGTGGCAGTTGGTGCACGCATACCCGGTGAAGTTCACGAACACCAGCTTGTTCTCCGCCTTCGCCTTCGCCAGCGCCTCCGCGTACTGGTTCTTCATCCACGTCAGCTTCTGGCCGCCGCCGCCCCCGCCCGCGAATCCGCTGAAGCCCTCCGCCGGCGTGGGAATAAAGGCCTCCAGATCACCCAAACGCCCACCGAACATGCCCGGCAGCAGGCTCACCGCGAAGATCAGAAAGGCAGCCCCGAATAGCGTCCGCGTGATCGATAGCGGCTCGCCGCTCTTCACGCCCGGCAGCAGTAACAGCCCGAGTAAGTAGAGCCCCGGCAGCGCGAACAGGACCACCCAAGCCGCCAGGAAGCGGTCGCGCGTCAAGAGTCCCGTCTGTAACACCTGGTCGACATTGCTCGCATACTTGATCGCCAGCGCCAGCAGCACGAAGCCCAGCACCACTTTCACTCGCGCCAGCCACCCCCCGGACTTCGGCAGCTTCTTCAAGTAAGACGGGAATAGGGCCAGGAAGAAGAACGGCGACGCGAGGCCAGTCGAGAACGTCGCCATGCCCAGCAGCGGCAGCAGTTTGTCGCCTTGAATCGAGGCCGCGAGCAGCGAGCCGACAAACGGCCCGACGCACGCGAACGACGTCAACGCGAATGTCAGCCCCATCAGCAGCGTTCCCAGAAAGCCGCCGCGCCCGCTGGCCTCATTCATCTTCGTCAACAGGCCCGAGGGCAGGGTGATCTCGAACGCGCCCAGCAAGCTCAACGCGAAGGCCACAAAGACCACCGTGATGAAGCCGTTCACCCACGGATTCGATCCGATCTGCACCACGCCGAACGGCCCGAGCACCGCCGTCGTCACCGCGCCCATCGCTGTAAACAACACCACGATGCCCAGACAGAACACCACCGCCTGCACGATACTGTCGCTGCGCTTCGCGTTCTCCCGGTTCAGGAAGAACGACATGGTGATCGGTATCATCGGAAACACGCAAGGCGTGAAGATCGCGGCCAGCCCCGCGCCGAACGCGATCAGCAGAAACGTTCCGATCGGCTGCTGCGCCGCTGCGGCGGGCGCCTGCGAAACCGAGGCCGCGGCCTCCCCCGGTATCGCCTCCACGTAGCCCGGCGGTATCGCCACCGCCTCCACCGCCGCCGCCGCATCCACCGTTGTCGCCGTGGTCGCCGTCACGCGCTTCGGCGGCAGGCATTGCCGGTCGTCGCACATCTGGTAGCGCAACTGCGCCGTCAACTCCAGCGGCCCCGCAGGCGCCGTCTTCGCGATCTCGGTCAGCAGAAGAAAGGTAACTTCCTTCTCGTAAGTCTCCGTGTCCGATTGAAAGTTAGGATCGTACTTGCGCGTCGGCGGCGGCTGATACAACTTCATCCCCGCAATCGCCGGTGACTCCGCCAGCTTGATCGTCGTAGGAATCGGCCCGGGCGGTGTGGTCGGCGAGTAGAGGTGCCACGCCCCCTCAATCACGCCCTTCAACCTCAACTGCACCGTCGAGCCCGGCGCCACCTTCGCCGGCGCTTCCAGGCTCCACTTCATGGGCGAGATCGCCTGCCCGTAAGCAGCCGCCGCAAGCAGAAGCAGGAGGAGAACGCGCACAGCCTTAGTCCGCCGACGCGCCGAGCGAACGGCCCAGTTCGCCGCTGATATGCCGGTTGATATGGCCCTCGGCGAACTCCGCCGCCACGCGCACCGCGTTCTTGATTGCGTTCGCGTTCGAGCGGCCGTGACAAATGATGCAGACGCCCTTCACTCCGAGGAGCGGCGCCCCGCCGTACTCCGAGTAATCCACGCGCTTCTTGAAGTCCTTGAATGCCTCGCGCGCCAGGACGTAGCCGATCTTCCGCGTAATCGTCGCCTTCAGCGAATCGCTCAGCATCTGTTTGATGCAGTCCACCAGCCCCTCGCTGACTTTCAGCGCCACGTTGCCGATGAAGCCGTCGCACACGATGACGTCTACCGTCCCCGTGTAGAGATCCCGCCCTTCCACGTTGCCGATAAAGTTGATCGGAGCGTGCTTGAGCAGCGCGAACGTCTCGCGCGTGAGGCTGTTGCCCTTATGCTCTTCTTCACCGATCGACAGCACCCCCACGCGCGGAGCGTGCGTGCGGAAGATGACCTTCGAATAAATGCTTCCCATCACGGCAAACTGCGAGAGCATCTGCGCCGAGGAATCGACGTTCGCGCCCACGTCCAGCATCACCGCCGGCGTCCCCTTCAACGTCGGAAACACCGAGGCGAGCGCCGGCCTCTCCACGCCGTGAATCATGCCCAGGCTCGTCTTCGCCGTCGCCATCACCGCGCCGGTGTTGCCCGCCGACACGACACCCTGCGCGACGCCCTCCTTCACCAGGCGCATCGCCACGCGGATCGAACTGTCCCGCTTGCTGCGCACGGCCTTCGCCGCGCTGTCGTCCATGGTGATCACTTCGCTTGCGTGCACGATGCGGATCGGCAACTCCCGCCAGCCGTGGTCGTGCTCGCTCAGCTCGCGCTTCAGCACTTCCTCGCGGCCCACCAGGATCACCTGGACATTCAGCGAGCGTGCCGCGCGAACGGCGCCTTCCACCTCGGACTTGGGGGCGTGATCGCCGCCCATCGCGTCGACAGCGATGGTCACCATAGATTGGTTAAGCGGTCAATGAGGACACTACTCCTGCTCGACTTCCACCACTTCGCGGCCTTTGTACTGGCCGCAGTGCGGGCAGGCGCGGTGAGGAAGCTTCGGCTCGTGGCAGTTCGGGCACTCGGCCAGACCGGCTGGCTTGAGCGCGTCATGCGTCCGTCGTGCGGACGTACGACGCTTGGAATGTCTGCGTTTCGGATTCGGCATTGCTTTTGGGTCTTTCTCTATTTAAACAAATGCTAACGGCCTTGTGCTACTTGAGATTGCGCAACGCCGCCCAACGGTCGTCCACCGGCTTCTGCTCGCAATGGCAGTCGCCCTTGTTCAAGTTCTGCCCGCACACCGCACAAATGCCCTTGCAGGCCTCCGAGCAGACCGTCTGCATCGGCAGCTCCAGCAGCACAAACTCGCGGATCACGTCCGCCAGTTCCAGGCCCAGCCCCTCGTAAAAGGCGATCTCGCTCTCCCCGGCGTCAATCCTCGTCTCTTCGTGCACCGGCGCGGTATCCGCCGGCCGGTAAAAGAGATCGAAGGGCGCGTCGAGCGGAAACGCTGCCGTCTCCAGGCAGCGGTCGCACTCCGCCTCCATCTGCACCTTCAGGTGGCCGCGCACCCGGATCTCCCCGAGCGTGTTGTTCAGCAGCTCCGCCGAACCGCGAACCTCGAGAGGCCCGCGCTGCCAGATCTTGCCTTCGACAAACGGGATTTCACCGGGCTGGTAGGCAGTGTCGAAGTGGATCTTATGATGCTCCAACTCCTGAACTGCAAAGAACATACGAACCTCCCAGCGGGCGCCCGGCGCGCTCCCTCCAGTATACCGTGCCGGGCCCGTTTTCACGCCTTCGGGAGAAAGCGGCGGAGGCCCCCTTCGTAGATCGCCGCACCCAGAACGCCGCCCACCATCGGCCCAAGAATCGGCACCCAAAATGCCCCGCTGCCGTCTGTCAGCCCGTTGTTCTTGAAGCCCGCAAACACGGTCAGCAGCCGTGGCCCGAAGTCGCGGGCGGGGTTGATTGCGTAGCCGTGCAGCGCGCCGAATGACATGCCGATCGCCACCACGATGAGGCCCACCAGCACCGGCGTCAGATGGCCGTTCGGCTGGTTTCTCTCGTCGCCCACTGCCAGCACGAGCAGCAGCAGCAGAGCCGTGCCGATCACCTGGTCGAGCAGCCCCGCCGACGGCAGCCCAGGGAAAGCCGGAAAGGTCGTGAACACGCCCGCTGTCTTCTCGAGGTTCGGATCGAAGGACAGGAACGCCTGCCGGTAGTTCAGAAAGACCAAGGCCGCGCCGAGAAACGCCCCCGCCGTCTGCGCCACCGCGTACGGAATCACCTTCGCCCAGGAAAAGCCGCGGAACACCGCCAGCGCCAGCGTTACCGCCGGATTCAGGTGCGCACCGCTGATCCGTCCGGCAAGGTAAATGCCCATCGTCACTCCAAGGCCCCAGGCGATCGTGATGTTGGTGTAGCCGCCATTGACGATCTCTCCCGCCGTGCCCTTGCCGAACAGCACCACCATCGCCACTACGCCGTTGCCGAACATCAGCAGGACCATGGTGCCTAGGAACTCCGCGATGAGCTCAGCCAACAGGGAAGGTTTTTGCATGAAGGCGGGATTCTATCATGGGGATATGGGGCAACACGAGACAATTACCTTGGGCGGCGGCTGCTTTTGGTGTTTGGAGGCCGTCTATGATCGCATGGAAGGCGTCGTATCGGTGGAGTCCGGCTACATGGGCGGCCACGTCGAGAATCCGGCCTACAAGGACGTCTGCGGCGGGCGAACCGGCCATGTCGAAGTCGTCCAGGTGACCTTCGACACCGCCACCACCAACCTCCACGAGATCCTCGACGTCTTCTTCACTATCCACGATCCGACTACCCGCGACCGGCAAGGCAACGACGTCGGCCCGCAGTACCGGTCCGTGATCTTCTATCACGACGAGGAACAGCGTGCCGCCGCGGAACAGGTGATCGCCGAGCTCACCGCGAAGAAAGTCTTCCGCGATCCGATCGTTACCGACGTCGAGCCGGCGGCGAAGTTCTACGTCGCCGAGGATTACCATCAGGAGTATTTCGAGAACAACCCCTGGCAGCCCTACTGCATGTTTGTGGTTTCGCCGAAAGTAGACAAGTTCCGCAGTAAGTTCGGAGACAAGCTCAAGGCCGGCGCCTGAGCCGCGTCACCGCAATCGCTGCTCCCCCAAAGCACAGCAGCGCCCACGAGCCCGGCTCCGGAACCGGCGTAAACGAGAACTGCGTCACGTTCTGCGAGTACTCGAGGACGCCTGTCTCCGGCGGCTCGCCGGTAAAGTTGACGACCGAAGCTACGGAGCCGCCGGGAGCCGCGAATCGCTGCACATCTTAGCGTCCAGAGCCAGAGCCCGCCAAGTCCGTGCCCCGTGTATAGATCAGCAGGTTCCCCGCTGCGGGATCGTATAGGAAAGGCGTGTCGAAGTTGAACGCCATGTCGAAGGGACAGGGACCGGGCCCGGCGCAACCCGCGCTGGACAACGCCGCGGCCCCGGAAAATACGAGAGTCTCATCCGGTCCGACGTGGCAGTGCTGTCAGCCCAATACTGCGTCGTCGACGAAACACCTCAACCGAGCCAAGGGCGAACGAAATACTGCCCGTTCCCGGTTTCGCCCGCCAAGCAAAACCGGTAATCAGGATCGGCCCGCCCGCCACCGCAAACTGGTCACGGTTGAAGACAACCTGCGATTCGAAAAATGGTGCTTCAACGTTCAAATCGCCGCTATCGCGTCGTTAGCAACAGAGCTTGCCTGAGCGTTTGGAGCTACTAGTACTCCAGCGTAAGCCGGAAGGCAAAGAGCAGTCGCCATGAGCAGCGACAGAGCGAATCGGGTGCCGATGATCGGGCAGTATCACACCATCGGCCCAGGCAGTCAAGGAAAAACTTGGTTAACGCAATACTTACAACGGCAAAATCTCTTCGCGGATCGGGTCGAACTGCAGCCGCCGCTTCTGTAAGTAAGCGATGTTACCTAAGTGCGAAGCCTGTGCCGAGCGGTGCCCGATCAGCACATCGCCATTGGGTAACTTGCGTGTCCGGCAGCACTCCAGAAAGTTCTTCACGTGGTCGAGCGTGAAGTCGTAGCCCTGGGGAGCTGTCACTACTTCGGGCTTCGCGCCGCGGCCGGCGGCCGTGAACTCGAAGCGCGATCGGTCGATCCACAGCCTGCCCTCGGTACCGCAGATCTCGACGGCCGCCCCTTGCACTCCCGGCGCCAGCGTAGCCTCGAATGTGGCCGTGAAATTGTCACCGTACTCCAGAAGCACGTTGATCGTGTCCGGCGCTGTGCGCCCGTCCTTGTAGTGATAGACTCCGCCCGCCGCCACGGCGGAGGTCGGAATGTCCTGACCCAGGAACATATGGACCACATCGATCCAGTGCGTAAATAGGTCGGTCACCTGCCCGCCGCCGAAATCCAGATAGGCGCGCCAGTTAAAAAACTGCTGGGGATCGTACTCGCGCCATTTCAATGGGCCAAGGAAGCGCGCCCAGTCGAGGTTACTCGGCTTCGTCTGAAGCGATGCGGGAGCGCGGCGTAGATGATACCCGTTGCCGTGCCACCACGTCCGCGCCAGCGTCACCCGTCCTAACCTCTTGATGTACTCGTCCCGCGCCTTGATGTAATGCGGCCCCGACCGCTGCTGCATACCCACCTGGCAGATGCGATTGTTGACTCGCGCCGCTTTCACGATTTGCGGCCCCTCTTCGATGGTCAGCGTGAGCGGCTTCTCGACATACACGTCCTTGCCCGCGTTCAGCGCGTCAATCGTAGTCTGCCCATGCCAGTGATCGGGCGTCGCGATCAACACCGCGTCCAGTTCTTTCACCTCGAGCAGCTTGCGGTGGTCTCTGAACGACTGTGCGGCCGGCGCCTTCTGCTTCGCCATGTCGACCATGTTGGCGTATATGTCGCAAACCGCTGCCACTTCGAGCCCCTGCACCTGCTGGAAGTGGCTCATCACGAGCCGGCCGCGTTCGCCCACGCCAATGGCTCCCAAACGAATCCGGTCGTTCGCGCCGAGCACCCGCGAATAAGAAGAAGCCGTCCACGCCAGGACGCCAGAGCCCGCGCTTTGGAGCAGGCCACGCCGGGAAAGTGTATGCCGCATGCAGGGATTATATCTCCAGGAGAGCTTTCGTCCGCGCCCTGCACTACTTCTACGTGACCGGTCCTCTTTCCAAGTGCAGCTTTGTTCTCACCCTGGCCCTGCTGAGTTGGGCGGCCGCGCCGATGACGAAGGACGCCGCCGCCGCGCCGCCACGCGATGAGCAACTCCGACAGGCCATACTCGCTCGCTTCTCGAAATCAAAGAGCGCCGCCGAAGGTTGGCAGGTCAGCGTGCGCGGCGGTGTGGCCACCATCACCGGCAACACGGGCGTCCCGCAGCGCAAAGGCTCCGCCACGCGCATGGCGAAGGCCGCCGGGGCGCGGGATGTGATCAACAAGATCCAGGTCTCGAAGGAAGGCCGCGAGAAAGCGGCGGCATCCTTGCGCAAGGCGCAGGTGCACCGCGGCGAACCGCGCGACAAGCGATAGAATCGCGGAATGCGTCGCGTCCTCTTCCTCCTTGCGCTGCCGCTCTGCCTGGCCGCGCAGTCCATCTCGATTACCAAAGGTCTTGCCGACTACCAGGTGCTCCAGCGCGATGGGCAGAACCGCGCCTCCGCGGAGATCGAGGGCAAGGCGGAAGGCGCCGACGGCCGCAGCGTAGAGGTCCGCCTCATCGGCAAGGGCGGCTTCGGCTGGCGCTCCGCCGGCAAGGTAGAGAACGGCGCCTTCAAAGCGAGCCTGAACGGCATTCCCGCCGGCGGTCCCTACAAGGTGGAACTCCGCGCCGGCGGGGCCTCGACGGCGGTCTCGAACGTCCTGGTAGGCGATTTGTGGGTCCTCGCCGGCCAGTCCAACATGGAGGGCTATGGCGACCTCGCGAATCTCGCCCCGCCCAACGAACTGGTCAATTCCTTCGACATGACCGACGTCTGGCGGCGCGCGGAGGAGCCCTTGCACCGCCTGGTGGATGCCGTCGATTCGTTTCACCAGCGCGGCAAACCCCGCCTGGAAGGCGAAGCCCTCAAGGCCTGGATTGCCAATCGTAAGAAGGGGACGGGAGTCGGCTTGCCCTTTGCCCTCGAGATGACGCGGCGGACCGGCGTGCCGATCGGACTGCTTCCGTGCGCGCACGGCGGCACCTCCATGGATCAGTGGAGCCCGTCGCTGAAGGACCAGGGCGGCGCGTCTTTGTACGGTGGTATGCTCCGCCGTGTCCGCGCTGTTGGCGGCAAAGTGGCGGGCGTGCTGTGGTACCAGGGCGAATCCGACACAGGCGTGAAGACAGCGCCTCTCTACCAGGAGAAGTTCGAGAAGTTCATCGCCGCCCTTCGCGACGATGTCGGCCAACCGCAACTGCCGTTCTACTTCGTCCAACTCGGCCGGTTCGTGAACAACAGCAATCCGAACGAATGGAACGCCGTGCAGGAAGCGGAGCGGCTCATCGAACTCAAAGTCCCGCGTACCGGCATGGTCGCCGCGGTGGACCTCGACCTCGACGATGCGATCCATATCGGCACGAATGACTTCAAGCGGTTGGGCAAGCGGCTGGCCAACCTCGCCTGCCGCGACCTCTTCCCCGACGTCTCCGCCTGCCAGTCCGTCGAGCGCGGCCCGCGGCCCGTCTCTGCGAGGTTCGAAAACGGAGTGATCCGCGTCGCTTACTCCGGTGTGAACGGCAGTTTGCGCGCGCCCGGGCGCATCGCCGGTTTCTCACTCTGGCAGGCCACCGGCGAACCGGTGGCAGCGATCTACAAGGCCGTCGTCGATCCGAAGGACCCGTCGCATGTTCTCCTGCACATCCAGGGCAGATTGCCGGACGGCGTGGTGTTGCGCTACGGGGCAGGGAAGGACCCGTACTGCAACCTGGTGGACGCAGCCGACATGGCCGCGCCGGTGTTCGGTCCCATGAAGCTTCAGTAAGGGAGGCCGCGTAAGCCGCGTGATAAAATCGCGTTTGTAATGCGATTTTTGCTGCCTTTTGCCTTCGCTGCCGCTCTGTGCGCCCAGCCCCCGCAACCGCAACAACCGACGATCACACTTAGCCAGTACAACCCGAATGACGTTGTCGCGGTAGTGGACGGACGGCCGTTCACCGCGGCTGAGTTGGACGCGTTGCTGAATTCTTTTCAGGGTCTGCGGCGGAACATGATGTCGAACCCCGACGGGTTCCTGCAGCAGTACGGCTTCCTGATTGCGCTGACAAAGATTGCGGAGCAGAAGGGGCTCGAGAAGAAGACGCCCGTGAAGGAGCGGCTGGAGTACTCGCGCATTCAGATCCTCGGTAACGCGCAGATCGATCAGCAGTTCATGGATATTCCGCTGGGCGAGCCGGAGTTGAAGGCCTATTACGAGAAGAATAAAGACAACTACTCCTTCGTCAACATCAAGGCCATCTATATCCCCTTCAGCGCGGCGCCGCCGCCGCAAGCCGACCCGAAAGCCAAGAAGATCTTGACTGAGGCCGAAGCTCTGGCCAAGGCGCAGCTGGTGGCGAAAGAGGCCCGCGCGTCGGGCGCCGACTTCGTCGAACTGGTCAAGACGTATTCCGACGATCCTGTTTCCAAGACGAAGGATGGCGATTTCGGTACGTTTCGCCGCAGCGACAAGAACATCCCGCCGGACATCGGCAAGGTCCTCTTCTCCATGAAGACGGGCGACGTGAGCGATCCGGTGAAGCAGCCAAATGGCTATTACGTGTTCAAAGCGGTGGAGGCTGCCAACCAGAGTTACGAGCAGGCGCTTCCCACCATGGCCACGGACGCGCGGGGAGCGCTTCTTCAGGAGTGGGTGGAGAAGACGATGAAGGGCGTAAAGGTGGAGATCAAGAACCCTTCGTACTTCGGCAAGAAAGACACTCCGGCTCCGGCCGCGCCGGCGGTTCCCCCGGCGAAATAGGGCGTGCCGGGCCGCCTGCTGCTGCTGCCGCCTTCGCTGAACCAGGCACAACGGGAAGTTCTGCGGATCGCTACCCGGCGCCTGCCGGAGCTAGCCGGCGCTGCCATCCGCGTTTCCTTCCAGTCGTCATTGGTGGCCTGGCGCGGCCGGCTGCTCTCGGAGGGGGAACGAGGCCAGGCGGTGCACGCGGCAGCGTTCTTGAGAGACAGGAGGATTGTCCTTGAAACGGCGCTGCTCGACGACCGCCGGGAATGCTCGCGCATCCTCGTCCATGAGCTGTTTCACTTCGCCTGGCTGCGGTTGGGAAATCCCCGGCGGCGCGCCTGGGAGAGGCTACTGCGCGTCGAGTGGAAGCGCCACGCCCGCGGCGAACTGGGGTGGTCGTCCGAATCTCGGAAGGCATCGCTGAACGGGCGCGACGTACGAGAGCGCACCCGCCGGTGGCGCGACTACTCCTGCGAAAGTTTCTGCGATACCGCGGCGTGGCTCTACGCCGTCATCGGCGCCCACGGCGAGTACACGTTGGCTGCGCGGCACCGCGACCACCGGCGCCAGTGGTTCCGCGAGAATCTGCCGACCTCGGTACCGATATAATCGAACCAGGAGTTACCGTGTCATTGATGCGATTCCTGGCGGCTGCATCGCTGTCCACCGCGTTGTTCTTCAGCGGCTGCGCTCGCAACGGCCCCGCGTCCTCGAATGAGGCGTCAACCGTGAAGGCGTCCTCGGAGCGCAAGCCCGCGCCCGACTTCACCCTTAAGGACGCCGATGGCAAGAACGTCTCTCTGGCGGACTACAAGGGCAAGGTGGTGCTGCTCAACTTCTGGGCAACCTGGTGCGGGCCCTGCAAGGTGGAGATCCCCTGGTTCGTCGAGTTCGAGAAGCAGTACAAGGATAAGGGCTTCGCGGTACTCGGCGTGGCGATGGACGAAGAGGGCTGGGAGATCGTCCGTCCGTACATCCAGGAGAAGAAGGTGAACTACCGCGTCCTGGTGGGCAACGATTCGACGGCCGAGTTGTACGGCGGCGTTGCCTCGCTACCCACCACGTTCTTGATCGACCGCGAGGGACGGATCGCGTCGACGCATGTTGGCTTGGTCAGCAAGAGTGACTATCAGAATGAGATCAATGAGCTTGTCGAGAAGACTCATGCCGGCCGCAGCGGCGCTGGCGCTGTGCCTGTCGCTGCCTTCGCCGTCGGCGCCGCAAAGTAGCGCGGTGCTCACCGTCGCCGAGCCGGCGAAGGTGTCCCTGCGGCGCGAAACGCCGGTCACCGTGCCGCTCACGGTTTCGCTCAAGGACGGCTATCACGTGAACAGCACCACGCCGCCCGATCCCTACCTGATCCCGTTGAAACTGACCTGGGACGAGGCGCTGGTGAAAGTGGAGAAGACGGACTTCCCCAAGCCGCTGATGCAGAAGTTCGAGTTCAGCGAGAAGCCGCTGTCGGTCTACGAAGGCAGCTTCGATATCAAGACGACGTTGCGCGCGCCGAAGACCGCGGCGACCGGGCCGAACGTCCTGGTGGCGAAACTCCGCTACCAGGCGTGCTCCAACACCGCGTGCCTGCCGCCCAAGACCGTCGAGGTCAAGGTACCTGTCGTCATCCAGTAGAAGGCTGATCATCCGTCCCGGAGCGATCGGAGACGTCATTCTCTCCCTGCCCGCAATGGAGTTTCTGTGCCGGGACGTCGAGGCCGAGGTATGGGCTCCGTCGCCAGTGTTGCCGCTGATCCGGTTCATCGAACGGAAAGCCTCGATTGCCTCCACCGGGCTCGACCTGTTGGGACTGCCGGAGAGGGAGGCGCCGCCGCGGCTCCTGTCGCGGCTGGGCAAGTTTGACGAGATCGTCTCCTGGTACGGGGCCAATCGCGAGGAGTTCAGGCGGTGCGTCGAGGAACTACGCCTGCCCTTCCGGTTCCTTCCCGCACTGCCGCCGCCCGAAGGCCGCGAACATGCGGCGGACTTCTTTCTACGGCAGGTGGGCGGCGCGCCTCCTGCGATCCCCCGCGTTCCTTGCGAACGGCGCGACGACGAGTTCGTCGTCATCCATCCGTTCTCCGGAAGCGCGCGGAAGAACTGGCCGCTCGACAAGTTCCGTGTGGTCGCGGAGGGCTTGCCCGACGTGCGATGGTGCGCGGGGCCGGAGGAAGTACTGCCCGAAGCCACCCGCTTCGATGACCTTTACGAACTCGCCCGATGGCTCGCCCGCGCGCGCCTGTTCATCGGAAACGACAGCGGCATTGCGCACCTCGCCGCGGCCGTGGGGACGCCTGTCATTGCATTGTTCGGGCCGACGGATCCGGCCGTGTGGGCGCCGCGCGGGTCGCACGTGCGAATCTTGCCAAGGATGGAAAACGTGACGCCCTCGCAGGTTCTTCAGTTAGTGTAAACTAACGCTCGTGAGCCACCAGCAGGCGCTGCACGCGCTTTCGGATCCCACTCGACGGGAGATCTTCGAGAAGCTTCGCAGATCCAGCGCCTCCGTGTCGGAACTGGCGGAGGGCATGCCCGTTACCCGTCCCGCAGTCTCACAACACCTCAAAGTGCTCAAGAGCGCTGGCCTCGTGAGGGAATCGCGGCGGGGCGTACACCGGGTCTACCAGGTGGACCTGAAGGGCCTCGTTGCGCTGCGGCGCTACATCGATACTCTCTGGACGGACGTGCTTGAGGGCTTCCAGCAGGAAGCGGATCGCTCGAAAGAACCTTGACAGCCCCGATCCGTAAGCGTACACTTACGCAATATGAAGAGTATAATCCTGGGACTGCTTCTTACGGCGACGGTGGGCACAGCCGTGGCCGAGGTCGCATACGAAGCCGAACACGAGCGCGTGCTCCGTCGCGAGGTGGTGGTGAACGCAACCCTGGACGACGTTTGGTCCGCGTGGACTACCAGCGAAGGTGCGAAGCGCTTTTTCGCGCCCCACGCGCGCATCGAGCCGGTTCTGGGCGGCGCGTATGAGATTCACTTCTCGCCTCAAAACCCCGAGGGCACACGCGGCTGCGAAGGATGCAAGGTGCACAGCGTACAGCCGAAGAGCCTCCTGCGATTCACCTGGAACGCGCCGCCGGCGTCACCCCTCCGGAAGGCTGGGCTGTTCACGCTGGTAACGCTGCGATTCAGGGAACTCAAGCCAGGCAAGGTATCGGTGCATTTCGAACAAAGCGGCTGGGGCGACGGGCCGGAGTGGGACGCCTTGTACGGGTACTTCTCAAAGGCCTGGGACAGGGTGTTGCCGCGATTCGTGCAGGCCTGCGAAAGCGGGGCCGGACGGTGAGCGGCGCTAAGGTCGAGTCAATCGGGCCATACCTCGAGCCGCTGCACAAGTCCGTGGTCGTCTCTTGCGCCCCGGAAAAAGCGTTTGAGGTATTCACGCGCCGGATCGGCGATTGGTGGCCGCTTCATGCCGGGTACTCAGTGTTCGGAAAGGACTCCGCCACCTGCGTGATCGAACCACACCAGGGCGGCGCGATCATGGAACTCGCAAAGGATGGGCGCCAGTGTATCTGGGGGCGGGTGATCACGTGGGACCCGCCACGCGGGCTCTCCTTCAGCTGGTTCCCGGGGCGCGAAGCGGACAGCGCCCAGACCGTGGAGATCCGGTTCGTTGAGGAGGCGGCCGGGACGAGAATGGAACTCGAACACCGCGACTGGCAGACGCTCGGTGCCCAGGCGGCGGAGATGCGCGAAGGTTACTCGAATGGCTGGAATCTTGTTTTGGAGAAGTACGGTGACGCCGCATCCGCTGGCTGAATCCATCGCAATTCTCGAACGCACGCCCGCGGCACTACAAGCGATGCTCCGAGGGCTTCCCGCCGCGTGGACGCAATGGAAGGAGACCGGCGAGCGGTGGAGTCCGTTTGATGTCGTCGGTCACCTGATTCACGGGGAGCGCACCGATTGGATTCCACGAGCCCGCAGCATCCTGGATCACGGCGAGGGGCGGACGTTCGAACCGTTCGACCGCTTCGCGCAGTTCAAGGAACCGCAAGGGAAGTCGCTCGAGGAACTGCTGGACGAGTTCACGCGGCTGCGTGCGGCGGGGCTCGAAGCACTGCGGTCGTGGGAACTCACGCCCGCGGATCTGGAGCGGCGCGGGCGTCATCCGGAATTCGGGCCAGTTACGCTCCGTGAGTTACTGGCAACGTGGGTGGTCCATGATCTCAGCCACGTATCGCAAATCGCGCGCGAGATGGCGGTGCGGTACCGGCACGAGGTCGGGCCGTGGCGCGCGTATCTCTCGATCGTTCAGTAGCGGAAGCCGGCGGCCACCAGGATGAGACCGAGTTTGCGCTGATCGCCGGGGACGGAGAACGTCTTGTCGATGCCGATGGTCAGCGTTTGCCCCAATGCCGGCGGCGTCTTCAAGGTGTGGGCGCCCGGGCCGGGCAAGTCGGTTTCGAGGAGCGTGATGCCGTCGAGCGCAATACTGACGCGTCGGCCGGGGGCCTGGTCGGGCAGGAACAGTTCCACTTGGACGGGACGCGGCTGCGCGGGCGGCTTTACCATCAGGGCCCCGCGCGCGCCCATCCAGCGCCAGCGATTCTGCTCCAGTTCGAAGATCCCGCTGACGATCTGGCTTGCCGCGTCGGGCGCGTTCATCGGCAGGTACTCGAGCGACGGCCTGCGCTCCATCACACGGAAGGCTTGCACAATGTCGGCAGGCGCGCCGGTGACGTCGAAGGGGCGGAGACCATTCGCCGCAGTCGAGTAGCCGGACCGCGCGCCGAGACCGATCAGGCGCAGGGGCAGCGCGGGGCGGATCTCTCGCACGGCGTAGGGGACGAGCTGGCCGCCTCCGGTGGTCAGCGGGACGGGGTAGGCGAGGCGGCTGGCGAGCACCAGATCTCCTGCCCGCAGCGGTTGCGCGCGGCGCACCGCGAGCCCACCCTGTTCTTCCGCATAGTAGCGGAGGCCCCACTCGCCGTTGATCCACGTGCGGGTCTCGCCGATCTCCTTCGTTAGCGAATGGACGAACTGGCGGTAGCCGTCCCAGTGCTGGTAGTTGACGAAGGCAAGGGAGAGGCTGAAGGCTGCTTGCGCGGCGACGCCGGGCCACAGGAAGCGCGGCGGCGCAAGCTTGACGGTGAGAAGGGCGACGGGCAGCACCAGAGGGAGCAGGTACCGCGCCGAGCCGGCGAAGAAGAGAACAAGGGCGGCGGCGAAGAAGACCAGCAGCCATTGCGCCTCGTACTCGCGCCAGCAGTGCGCGCACCAGAGCAGGATCATCCCGCCCACGCCGGCGCTCAGCCAATACAGAGGGTGCGGATCGACGAAGGCGGCGCCGATGGCGGCCGCGACACCGAAGAACCACGCGCGGCGAAAGGCGAGGACGGCGAGCAGCGGGAAGACGATCCACCCGAGGTGGGCCGTGAGCGCGCCGGCGTTGGCGAGCTTTGCGGTGAGCGATTGCAGGTTGTAGGTGCGGAAGTGCCCCGCGAGGACGGTGGCGGGCAAGTCGCCCGTCGACAAGCGCTCCAAGAGCTGCCAGGCGAGGAGAACGAAGATGGGCGTCGCGGCCACCGCGTACCCCACCAACCAGTTTCGTTTGCGCTGCCAAATATAAAGCCAAAGGATGGGCACGAGAACCACCGACTGGTATGCGGCGAGGGCGGTGAGGGCCATCGCGCCGGCTGCGAGCACCAGGCGGCCCCAAACGAAAAGGGCCGCGGATGTCAGCCACAGGGCGACGAACGGGAGATCGCTTTCAAGCGAGTTCCCGTTGACGACGAAGGCGGGCGTAACCACGAAGAGCGCGGCGGCGGCCAGAGCTCTGTCCGGAGCGAACCGATGGGCAAGCGAGAGGGCGGCGAGCGCGGCGGCGATCGAGAAGAGCAGGTAGGCCGCGTGAAACGGGACCTCTCGGATGTCGCGGAACAGAGCAAGCAGTGCAGCGAGAAACCAGGCGTTCAGCGGAGGGTGAGGATGGCCGCGCATATCCACCTCGTCGCCGAGGAAGACATAGCGGGCGTGGGTGGGATGCAGCGGGTCAATCTGCGCGTGCTGCGCGCCGGCCAGGTAATAGACGTCATCGCCCTGGATCGCCTGATTCAGAAACGGCAGGCGAACCAGGAGAACCAGGGCGACCAGGATCAGGGCGCGGCGCGCCATCGCAGCACAGGCTTGCGGGCGGCGGCGGTCTCGTCGACGCGGCTGACGCGCGTGGAGTGCGGAGCTTTCAGCACGAACTCGGGGTTCTCTTCGATCTCTTTGGCGATGGAGATCATGGCGTCAATGAAGAGGTCCAGCTCCTGCTTGCTTTCCGTCTCCGTGGGCTCGATCATCAGCGAGCCTTTGACGATCAGCGGGAAGCTCACGGTGTAGGGATGGAATCCGTAATCGATGAGGCGCTTGGCGATGTCACCGGTGCGGACGCCGAGCTTCGCCTGGCGCTCGTCGCTGAAGACACACTCATGCATGCTGGGCGCGGAGTAGGCGATCTGGTAGTACTTTTCGAGGAACGCGCGGATGTAGTTGGCGTTCAGCAGGGCATCGAGCGTGGCCGTGCGCAGGCCGGGACCGCCGTGCGCCATGATGTAGGCCAGCGCGCGCACCAGCACCCCGAAGTTGCCGTAGAAGGCGCGCACGCGGCCCACCGACTGCGGGCGGTTGTAGTCGTGCGTCCACTGTCCGTTCACCTTCCGCTGCCGCGGCGTGGGGAGGAACGGCTCCAGGTGCCCTTTCACCGCCACCGCGCCGGCGCCCGGGCCCCCGCCGCCGTGCGGCGTCGAAAATGTTTTATGCAGGTTCAGGTGCATCACGTCCACGCCGAAGTCGCCCGGACGTGTGATACCGACGAGCGCGTTCATGTTCGCGCCGTCCATATAGACCTGGGCGCCTTTGGCGTGGAGAATGCCCGCGATGCGCACAATCTCTTCTTCAAACACCCCGACGGTGTTCGGGTTGGTGACCATCAGCGCGGCTACGTCTTCGGTGACCGCCTTCTCGAGCACCGCCGGATCCACCATGCCGCGGTCGTTCGACTTCAGGTTCTCGACGCCATAGCCCACCATGGAGGCAGTGGCCGGGTTGGTGCCGTGCGCCGAGTCCGGAACCAGAATCTTCTTGCGCGGATTACCGAGGGATTCGAGATACGCGCGGATCAGAAGGATGCCGGTAAGCTCGCCGTGCGCGCCCGCCGCCGGCTGCAGGGTGACCGCGTCCATGCCGGTGATCTCGGCGAGGGCCTGCTCCAGCACCGCGATCACTTCCATCGCTCCCTGCGAGAGCGACTCCGGCTGATAGGGGTGCGCCCAGGCGAGACCCTCGGTGCGCGCCACCGCTTCGTTCACCCGCGGGTTGTACTTCATGGTGCAGGAGCCGAGCGGGAAGAGGCCCAGATCGATGCCGTAGTTCCACGTGGAGAGCCTCGTGAAATGGCGGATGGCCTCGATCTCGCTCACCTCGGGGAAGTCTTCAATCTCGCGGCGCACGTTCTCCGCGCCCAGCGCTTCCGCGGCGTCCACCGCGGGAACATCCAGGGGCGGAAGCTGGTAGCCCTTCTTGCCGGGCGAGCTCATCTCAAACAGAAGCGACTCGTTCTGATTGATGTGGGAACTGACCTTGCGCACCATTACCGGGCCTCCACGGCTTGACCCACCGGCTGGGTCTGCAGCACTTCGCGCAGCGTATCCATCGCTTCGCGGCGCGCCATTTCCGTCGCACACAGAAGCATCGAGCCTTCGAGTTCCGGATACCAGCGGCCGAGATCAAGGCCGCCGATCACCTTCCTGTCGAGCAGTGTTTCGTTCACCTCGGCCACCCTCCGGCCTTCGCACTTCGCCACGAACTCATTGAAGAACGGACCGCTGAAGCGTAGCGGCAAGTCCTTCGCGAGGTAGTGCGCCTTGGCAAGGTTCTGCTCGGCGAGCTCGCGCAGCCCCTGCTTGCCGTACACCGTCATGTAGACGGTTGCCATCAGCGCGATGAGCGCCTGGTTCGTGCAGATGTTCGATGTCGCTTTCTCGCGTCGGATGTGCTGCTCGCGCGTGGAGAGCGTCAGGCAGAAGGCCCGGCGCCCTTCGGAATCCTTCGTCTCGCCCACCAGTCGCCCGGGCAGCTGGCGCAGGTACTTCTCTTTCGTCGCGATGATCCCGGCGAAGGGCCCCCCGTAGCTCGGCGGGATGGCGAAACTCTGCAGTTCGCCGGCGACGATATCGGCGTCGCGCGGCGGTTCGAGCAGCCCGAGCGAAACCGCTTCCGTAAACACGACGATCAGCAACGCCCCGTGCTTGTGCGCAAGTTCCGCCGCCGCCTTCGCCTTCTCGATCACCCCGAAAAAGTTGGGGGACTGGATGATCACCGCCGCCGTCTGGTTGTTGAGCTTCCGCTCCAGATCCTCAAGGTCGATGCCACCCGTGGAGTCGACGTATCCGAAGTCTTCTACCGGCATGCCCTGGTGCTTCGCGTACGTGCGAAGCACTTCGCGATACTCCGGATGCACGGCGCGCGAGATCAGCGTCCGGTCGCGGCCCGTAACGCGCACGGCCATCATGGCTGCTTCCGGCACGGCCGAGGAGCCGTCGTACATGGACGCGTTTGCGACGTCCATTCCGGTGAGCTGGCAGATCATGGTCTGGAACTCGAAGATGGTGGTCAGCGTCCCCTGCGCAATCTCCGCCTGGTAGGGCGTGTAGGACGTCAGGAACTCGCCGCGCGACACCACGGTGTCAACGAGAACAGGGCGGTAGTGGTAGTAGACGCCCGCTCCCAGGAACGACGCGTAGCCGTTCGCGTTCTCGAGCCCGCGGGCCCGGAAGTAATCGACGATCTCGTACTCGGACTTGCCGGGCTCGATGGCCAGCGGCCGCTTGAGGAGCACGTCTTCGGGGAGCTGTCTGTAGAGCTGGTCGGGAGACTCCAGGCCGCAAGCGGCAAGCATCTCCCTTCGTTCAGAGTCCGACTTCGGTAGATATCGCAAGGCAGTATCCTGTCGAGGCAACGCGGACGGGCACAGCTCTAACGGTGGAGGTGGGCCGCCTTCAGAATGAACCCGCCGTTCCTGGAACTACTTCTATGATCCCACGTACGATTGATAGTCCGCAGCGGCCATCAGCTGCTTTATTTCCTCGGGATTGCGGAGCCGGATCTTCACCAGCCAGCCGCTCCCGTGGGGGTCTTCATTGAGCGTCTCCGGCTTCTCCGAGAGCGCCCCGTTGACCTCCACCACCTCACCGGAGATGGGCGCGTAGATGTCGGAGACCGCCTTCACCGATTCCACCGAGCCGAAGGTGGCGCCCTTCTCCACGGCCGCGCCGACCTTGGGCAGGTCTACGTAGACGATATCGCCCAGCTCGCTCTGGGCGTGGTGGGTGATCCCGACGGTGCCCGTGTCGCCATCGACGGAGACCCACTCGTGTTCCTTTGTGTAACGGTAGTTTTCCGGATACATCGTTCGCTCCTGTCTTAGGCTTCAGCGCGCTCGCTTGTAGAAAGGCGTCGGCACAGTAACGGCTTCCACCGGCTGTCCGCGGATGATGATGTGGATGGTGCGCCCGGGCTCGGCAAGGGCCGCCGGGACGTAACAAAGGCCGATGTTCTTGTTCAAAGTCGGAGCCGGCCCGCCGCTGGTCACCCAGCCCGCCGGCGCCCCATCAATGTGCACTTCGTAGCCGTCGCGGCCGATGCCGCGGCCGCGCATCTCGAAGCCGACGAGCTTGCGCGTGACGCCTTCCGACCGCAGCTTCTCGAGTGCGGCGCGGCCCGCGAAGTCGCCCTTGTCCATCTTCACGATCCAATCCAGCCCCGCTTCGAAGGGCCGGATGGTTGCGTCGATCTCGTGGCCGTAGAGCGCCATCTTCGCTTCCAGGCGAAGCGTGTTCCGCGCGCCCAGCCCGCAAGGCCTGATCCCAGACTCCTGGCCCGCGTCCAGAATCGCGTCCCACAACTTCTCCGCGTACTCGGGCGCCGCGTACACTTCGAAGCCGTCCTCGCCGGTGTACCCCGTTCGCGCGATCCGCGCCGGCACTCCGCAGACCGTGTCGTCCACGAACCAGTAGTACTTCATGGCGCCCAGGGGCGCGCTCGTCAGCTTCTGCAACGTCGCCGCCGCCTTCGGCCCCTGCACCGCCAGCTGCGCGTACCGCTCACTCGCGAACTCCACAGTCGCCGTCCACCGGTTCAGCGAACGAATGTATTCGAAGTCCTTCTCTTGGTTCGATGCGTTCACGCACAGAAAGTACGAGGTGTCGCTGATCCGGTGCACCAGAATATCGTCCACGAATCCGCCGTGGTCGTAGAGGAGACCGGAGTACTGAACCTGGCCGTCCTTCAGCTTGCACGCATCGTTGGTCCCCGCGAAGTTGACCAGCGCCTGCGCCTCCCGCCCGTGTACCTCGATCTCACCCATGTGGCTGACGTCGAACAGGCCGACCGCAGCCCTCACCGCATGGTGCTCTTCCAGGATCCCGCTGTACTGCACCGGCATGTCCCAGCCGCCGAAGTCCACCATCTTCGCCCCAAGTCTCCGGTGCGCCGCGCTTAACGGCGTAATTTTCAACGTCGCGGGCTGGCTCATGAACCAATCAGCCTAACAGGCGCTGGAAAATCGTGTCAAACCTCCGTGTCATGCGGGTAAATCTGTCCACGACGCGCCGTCCGCGCGGTTAACGGAGCCGCCCTCCTGGTAAAGTTTGCCGCGTTACAGTACTGGGTCGGTAGAAAGTTCCTGGTACCCCTGGTCCTTCTTACACATTTCGCGTTTGGTGTTTCAGATGCACATCGGCGTTTCGCGGAGGAGACGATACTCGCAAGGAGGATTTCGCACATGACATCGCTCATCACACGGCCCGTTCTGATTGGATCCGTCGCTCTGTTTGGCGTCATCGGCACCGGTTGTGCCACGAAGAAGTACGTTCGCCAGCAGGTCGATCCGGTCCAGCAGCGGGTCGAGGCAACTGAGAAGACGAACACGGAACAGGCCGGCAGCCTGAACAAGCTGGAACGGGACGTGTCGCAGGTTGACGAGCGCGCGCAAGACGCCGAGCGGAAAGCAACCTCGGCAGGCCAGGAGGCGGGACGCGCTCACACGGAAATAGCACGGGTGAACACGTCGCTCGGCCAGCGGATCGACACCATGGGGCAGGATACACAGCGCCGCATGGGGGAACTGCAACGAAGCCTGGACCCGGCCAACTACAAGATGGTGCTGGAGGAGAATTTCCTCTTCCCGTTCGGCAAGGCCACACTCTCCAAAGATGCCAAGGCCGCCATTGACGCCGCCGTCCAACGGTTGGGGAACATGGGCCACTACGACATCGAGGTGCAAGGCTTCACCGACCAGTCGGGCGGCACGAACTACAACATGAACCTCAGCCAGCAGCGTGCGCAGGCGGTGGTTCGATACCTGGCGACGCAGCACAACATTCCCCTTCGGCGGATCTTCGTTCTCGGGGTGGGTGAAGTGCAGGATCAGGAGCGAGGGCGCGAGGCACGCAAGCAGGCGAGGCGCGTGGAAATGAGGGTGTTCGCACCCCAAACCGCGACGGCTTCCACGGAAACCGGGGCCAGCCAGACCCGCTCCCCGGGCCAGTAGAGCATCAAACGTCTCCTCCATTCTGGGACGAGCGCGGGAGCTTCGGCTCCCGCGCATTTCTATCTTGGGCTATCGAGCTTCTCCGGTAATCACCCGCGACAAAAGGTCAGCCCGCTCCGCCATAGCCTTCGCCGCCTCTGGATTGCGCGCCCGCAACTCCCGTGCCTGACGGATAAACATCCGTAAGCGCTCGAGGTTCGTGCGGTGCGAGGCCGCCCGCGCCGGTGGGAGACCCCGCATACGGCCTTCCGCGTTCTGAAGCAACCGGTCGATGAGCGACACGTATTCCCGCTCCCTCCCGCTGGGAACCAGCGCGCCCAAGATCGGAAGCGGCGCGGCCTGCCCTGGTGGAGCGGCCTCCTCCGCCTCTGACTCGTCGGGCTCCGGCCCCGTAGTCACCATCCCGGTGCTCGCTTCACGCACACGGCGTCTTGGGCGAGTTCGTACCGGGAAGGGAGGCGCCGACACCGATGGCTCGACGACTAGCGGCGCTTCCGGAGGCATCGCGCCCGTGGCAAGCATGGGCGGTTCTTCGAGCATCGGGGCCGACGCCACCGTCGCCGCATGAACCGGCGCTTGAAAGGGCTTCGGCGCCGGTCGCGCCTTTCGCCAGAAGCACCCTGTCATCAGGGCTGCCGCCGCTAGAGCCAGCAGAAACGCGCGATTACCCCCCATTTCGCATCGCCCCCACGGTCGCCACCGGAGCGGCCTTCAGCGCTGGCAGCCGCAAACGGAAAATCGTTCCTCGCCCACCGCGCGGCTCGCACTCGATCGTTCCATGATGGAGTTGCAGAACCTGAAAGGCCATCGCCAGTCCAATGCCGCTTCCGGTCTTCTTGGTTGTGTAAAAAAGGTTGAAGATCTTATCTCGCTCCTCGGGCCTGATGCCCTCTCCTTCGTCGGCAACGCTTACCACCACATCCGTTTCCCCGCCGCTCAGTTCCACCTCCACGGACCCGCCCTGCGGCATCGCCTCAATCGCGTTCACGATGACGTGCACCAGCGCCTGCTTCAGCATGGTCACGTCCGCCAGCACTCTAGAATCGGGACGGACGGGGCGCACCACCAAGTCAATGCCTCGCCGAGTCGCCTGGTCTTCCAATGCCCGCAGCGACTCGCGCACCAGCGGCTCGAGTTCGATCGGCTGCAGATGCAGCGCCACTGGCCGCGTGAAATCCAAGAACGTCTTCACCACTCTGTCCAGCCGGTTGACCTCGGCGGAGATCACGTCCAATTCCCCACGCACCGACGGCGGAGTGCTCGACAGTTGCGCCCGCAAAACCTCCAGGTGCAGCGTGATGGCGTTCAGCGGGTTCTTCATTTCGTGCGCGACTCCCCCCGTCAGCCGGCTCAACGCCGCCAGCCGCGTCGAAACGTCCAACTGCGCCTCCAACTGGTTCCGGGTCTCTACGTCGCGGAGCGTTACCAGCGTGCCGATGCCCGCCCCGTCGCGATCCAGCGGCTCTACATTCACCATCAGTCGCCGCATCGGCTGGCCGTCCCGAGCAAACTCCCAGGGGTAGTCACGCAAAGCACGCCGTTGCCCCACTGCCTGCCGCACCGCCTCCATCACCGGCCCGGGCGGAAACAGATCCTCGAGCGGTGATCCTACCAGGTCCCTGGCGTCGCGGCCCAGCAGGCGCTCGGCGGGAAGCCCGGCCACCACCAGTCTCTCCTCCGCGTCATACATTAAGACTGCCTCCTCCAGCCGTTCCAACATCTGCCCCACGTTGCTCCGCCACTGAAGCACGTCCTCCCGCGCCAGGTGGACCTGTTTACCTAACAGATTGAGCTTTCGCTGTAATGCCGCAATCTCGCGCGCTTCCGGCTGCGCTTCGGCCGCCCCGTCGTCCGGCGCTTCCCCCTTGCTGATCCGGTCGATGGTCTGGTGAATGCGCTCCAGCGGACGCAGCAGGACGCTCGCCGCAGCCGCCGCCACCGCAATCGAGAGCAGCACAATGAGCGCCGAGGCGCGCAAAATACCCTGCAATTCCGGTAGCAGCGCCGTCCTCAGCATGGCTGTCGAGACCACCACCCGCGTGTAGAAGAACGGCTTTTGGTCGTGCACGCCTAAGGGCTTCGCAATCTCATACTCGTGGTTGGCCCAAAGAACCTCCCACAATCGCAGCAGCAGCGCGCCCTTCTGCCACTCTACGAAGTCCTTCTCCCACTCCAGCCGCTCGCCGATGCGCTCCCCGTCCGGTGCGCTCAGAATCCGGCCCTCGCTGTCCGTGATCGCCACGTCCATCACGTATGGCGAGTTCACCAGGACGTTCCTGCTGAGATGCCGCACCGCCGTGTCCTCGCGGATCGCTGCTGCCCAGAACTGACGCCCTTCCTCCAGCGTCCTCGGAGGCTTCTCCGCCCGGTCCGTGCGCTCCACCACCCGCTCCAGAACGAAGCTGTTGATGTTGGAGGCGTTGGCTGATGCTCTCTCGAACGCTTCCTGCAGCGTCCGCCCAGCCCGGTCGCGAAAGTTAAATGCCGAGACGACAGACACCACCGAGCCCACCAGCACCACCATCGCCACCACCAGCCGCGTTCTCAGCGACAGGCGCTGCCATACCGAATTGGGCATTCGAGCCACGGCTAGGTCGACGTTGTCGCTTCCGAGCTTTCGCCGCCCGATCCGTATTCCTTCAGCTTGTTGAACAGGGTCTTCAGGCTGATTCCCAGAATCTCGGCGGCTCTCGTCTTGTTGTTCTTGGTGTGCTTCAGCGTCAAGAGGATTAACTGCTTCTCGGCCTCCTCCACGGTCGCCCCCACCTTCAGCCGCACCGCGTCAAGGTCCGGTATACCGGTCTTCGGCGCGGCCGTCGCGCCCGCGCCGAAATCCATCGGCAGGTGGGGCGTCTGGATTTGTCCCTCCCCCGCCAGAATCACCGCCCGCTCGATCACGTTGCGCAGCTCGCGAACGTTCCCGGGCCAATGATAGCGGCGAAATAGTTCCATGACCGTCGGATCGGCGCCTGTCACTTTGCACGTATGCTTCCGATTGATGTCCGCCACGAGAGCCTCCACCAGCACGGGCAGATCCTCCAGCCGCTCCCGCAACGACGGCAGCTGAATGTGAAACACGTTCAGCCGGTAGTAGAGGTCCTCGCGCAACTCCCCCTTCTTGAGCGCCTCGTCCATCACCTTGTTGGTCGACGCGATCACCCGCACATCCACCGTGATCTCTGACCTGCCTCCCAATCGCCGCACCCGCGAATCCTCGAGCACCCGCAGCAGCTTCGCCTGCGTCCCGATCGGCATGTCCCCGATCTCGTCCAGCAGTAACGTCCCGTGCTGCGACAGTTCGAAACAGCCCGCGCGCCGCTCCACCGCTCCCGTAAACGCCCCCTTCTCATGCCCGAACAGCTCGCTCTCCATCAGCGTCTCCGGCATCGCCGCGCAGTTGATCGCAACGAACGGACCATTTCGCCTGGAGCTCAGCTCGTGTATCGCCCGCGCCACCAGCTCTTTCCCCGTCCCGCTCTCGCCCGTAACCAGCACCGCCGCCTTCGACGGCGCCACCTGCCGCACCAGCGAAAACACCTGCTGCATCACTGCCGATTGCCCCACCAGGTTCCCCAACACGCCCTGGTAACTCAACTGCCTCTGCAGCCGCTCCGCCTCTTCCGCCAGCTTCCCGTGCGATGCCGCGCGCTCCAGAAGCACCCGCAGCGCGTTCGGTTGGATCGGCTTCTCCAGAAACCAGAAAGCCCCGAGATCGTGCATCGTCGCCACCGCGGTCTCGATGTTCCCGAATGCTGTCAGCACAATCGCCGGAGGCATGTTGCCCTGCGATCCCAGCCTGCGAAGCAGTTCGAACCCATCCAGACGCGGCATCATCAGGTCCGTGATGATCACGTGCGGCATCGACTCGGCGATCTTGTCGAGCGCCTCTACGCCGTCGGCCGCCGTCTCAGCGCCGAATCCCCACGAAGAAATCATACTGGCGAGGCCGGTACGCTGATTCTCCTCGTCGTCCACTATGAGTACTTTCGTGCTGGCTGAACCGTATCCGCCCATTATTTTCATTGTAAGGCCCTGGCCTGCCCCGTAGACGCCCTTCTGGCCATTACTTTGCTATGGAATCGTGCGAATACAGGTCGAATACATCCGCGCCGCGCCGCTCCTCGCCGTACCCGCCTGCTACAATTCTCGGTTCGGGCTTACGCTTCGGTGCTAGCCGCTGCGCCCGAGCAAAGGAGACCACTCATGCGCGGAAACGACACCGTCCTCGGATACCTCCAGGAGGTCTTGAAAGCCGAACTGACCGCCATCAATCAATACTTCCTGCACGCCGAGATGATGGAGAACTGGGGCTATAAGCGGCTCGCCAATTACACAAAGAAGGAGTCCATCGAGGAGATGCAGCACGCCGAGAAACTCATCGAGCGCATGCTCTACCTCGAGGGCTCGCCGAACTTGAGCGAACTCTTCCCCCTTCGCATCGGCATGAACGTCAAACAGCAGATCGAAAACGACCTCGCTCTCGAGTTGGAAGCCATCCCGCGTCTCAATAAAGCCATCCAGGCCTCCGTCGATGCGCGCGACAACGGGTCTCGCGAGCTCTTCGAGAAGATCCTCGTCGACGAAGAGCACCACGTCGACTACCTCGAAGCACAGCTCCACATCATCGCGGAAGCCGGCTACGATAACTACCTCGCACAGCAGATCCATGAAGGCGACGACGACTAGACTCTTTCGTCCCGTCCCTGCCTCTCTCCTCCTTCTTCTCTTCGCCCGCGCGCTGGCGGCTCAACCGGAGCTCGCCGGCGCCGCCCGCTTGCGTCTCTCCCTCGACCGCCTCAACGCCCTCGGCCGCGTCCTCATGATCGCCGCCCATCCCGACGACGAGAACACCGAAGTCCTCGCTTACTTCGCACGCGCTCGCGGATTTCGCACCGCCTACCTGTCCCTCACCCGCGGCGAAGGCGGCCAAAACTTCCTCGGACCCGAACAGGGCGCTGCGCTCGGTGTCATCCGCACCCACGAACTGCTCGAAGCGCGTCGCATCGATGGCGCCCAACAGTTCTTCACTCGCGCCATCGACTTCGGGTACTCCAAGAACCCCGACGAAGCCATCTCGCGTTGGGGCAGGGATGCCGTGCTGTCCGACATCGTCTGGGTCATTCGCTCCTTCCGTCCCGACGTCATCATCTCCGTCTGGGGCGGCGTTGCCCGCGACGGCCATGGGCAGCACCAGGCCAGCGGCTTGCTCACCCGCGACGCCTACGCCGCCGCCGCCGACCCCCAGGCGTTTCCTGAACATCAACTGTCCCCTTGGCGCGCCCGGCGGCTGGTCCGCATCCTCCCCAACTGGCGGCCCGAGGACGCCGCCCTCATCCGCGCCGCCAATGACCGCATTACCCTCGACACCGGCGCTTACGATCCACTCCTCGGCTATTCCTACTCCGAGGTGGCAGCCCTCAGCCGCAGCGCCCATTCCAGCCAGGCTTTCGGCGTTCCGCAGCCGAAAGGTCCTCGCCTCCACTCCTTCGTGCCCATGGCCGGCCCTCCCGCCCGCCAGGACCTCTTCGAGGACATCGACACCTCCTGGCGCCGCCTGCCCCGAGCGCACGCCGTTTCCCGGCTCTTCGCACAAGCCTTGGCTCAACTCGACCCTCGCCGGCCCTCCGCCATCGTTCCCATCCTGCTCCGCGCCCGCACCGCCCTCGCGGCCCTCCCGCTTCCCGACGCCGCCGACAAGCTGCCCGAGCTCGACGAAACCATCGCCCTCGCCGCCGGCCTCTGGCTCGATGCCGCCGCCGCACGCCCCGCCGTCGGTCCCGGCCAGCCGGTTCCTGTCACCGCCACCGTCGTGAACCGTTCGCCTCTCCAGGCTCGTCTCCTCCGTGTCCAAAATCTTCTCGAAGCCCCCCTCGTCCTGGCCTCGAATGAACCCGTCTCGCGCCGGCTCGAACTGCCCCCCATTCCTCCGGATGAGCCGCCCACCCAGCCGTTCTGGCTCGCCGGCTCCCCTCAAGGCGATCTCTATCCCATGCCCCCGCCCACGCTCCGCGGCCTCCCCGTCGCGCCGGCACGCTTCTCCGTTGCCTTCGAGGTCGAACTCGCCGGTCAACTCCTGCGCTTCACCCGGCCCGTTCACTACCGCTGGGTCGATCTTGCCCGCGGCGAGCGCCTTCGCCCCCTCGAAGTCCTCCCTCCCGTCACCGTCGAAGTGCCCCCCGCACCGCTTGTGTTCCCCGACGGCGAACCTCGCACCTGCACCGTGTCCGTCACCGCCCACGGCGGCCTCCGCCAGGGAGTCCTCCGCCTCGCCGTTCCCCCCGGCTGGACCACCCAGCCCGCCTCCCAATCATTCGCGCTCGAGGACGGTGAACGGCGCTCCTTCGCCATCCGTGTCACCCCCGGGATGGACGCCGCATCCGGGCGCGCCCTCGCCATCGCCTCCCTCGGCTCCCGGCAGGTCACCCAGGCCATCCTGCCGCTCGACTACCCGCACATTCCCCGCCAGTCCCTCTTTCCGGAGTCGTCCGCGGGGTTGGTGCGCGCCGCCATTCGCTGCCTCGCAAAGAACGTCGGCTACCTCATGGGAGCCGGCGACGAAGTGCCCGAGTCCCTCCGCCAGCTCGGCCTCAACGTTACCCTGCTTACCCGCGAAACGCTCGCCGCGGCCGATCTCACCGCCTTCGATGCGATTGTCGTCGGCGTACGCGCCCAGAGCGCCCGCCCCGATATCGCCGCCAATCGCACCCGCCTCCTCGATTACGTCGCCGCCGGCGGCACTCTCATCGTGCAGTATCACCGCATCGAAGCCGGCTTCGCCGCCGGCGCCGCCCTCGCTCCCTACCCCATCTCCATCGGTTCGGAACGCGTCGCCCTCGAAGACGCTCCCGTGGCCTTCACCGCGCCCGCACACCCCCTCCTCAATTCTCCGAACCGCATCACCCAAGCCGACTTCGCCGGCTGGACGCAGGAGCGCGGCCTGTACTTCCCCTCTCAATGGGATGCCCGCTACCAAACGGTCGTGTCCACCGCCGACCCCGGCGAGCCCTCCCTACCCGGCGGCATCCTCTACGCTCGCTTCGGCAAAGGCGCTTACATCTATACGTCCTTCTCGTGGTTCCGGCAACTCCCCGCCGGTGTCCCCGGAGCCTACCGCATCTTTGCTAACTTGCTCAGTGCCGGTCATGCAGCCACACCGTAACGACGAGCGCCCGCCTTTCTTCTCCACCTGGTCCCGGCTCTACGCCGCCGTCGTACTCTACCTCGCTGCCGTCATCTCCCTCTTCCACTGGTTCACCGTGAGCCTCAACCAATGAGACCGCTCGACTGGGCCGTTCTCGTAGCGTCGCTGCTGTTCATCGTGCTCTACGGGCTCTGGCGCGGCCGCGGCAGCAACACCACCAACGCCTACCTGCTCGCCGGCAGGACCATGCCCTGGTACGCCATGGCGCTCTCCATCATGGCAACACAGGCCAGCGCCATCACCTTCATCTCCACCACCGGCCAGTCCTACGTCGACGGCATGCGCTTCGTCCAGTTTTATTTCGGACTTCCGCTCGCGATGATCCTCATCTCCGCCGTCGCCGTTCCCCTCTTCCACCGCTCCGGCGTCTACACCGCTTACGAGTACCTCGAACGCCGCTTCGACGCCCGGGTGCGCGCCCTCGCCAGCGTCATCTTTCTCATCCAGCGCGGCCTCGCCGTCGGACTCGCCCTCTACGCCCCCGCCGTCGTTCTCACCGTTATCCTCGGTTGGCCTGACCAGTTAACCACCTTCCTCATGGGCGCCCTCGTCATCGCCTACACCGTCTATGGCGGCATTCAGGCCGTCACCTGGACCGACGTGCAGCAGATGGCCATTATGCTGGCCGGTCTCCTCGCTGCTCTCGTCACCGCGCTCTGGCTGCTGCCCCCCGGCGTCTCGCCCCTGGATGCACTGCGCGTCGCCGGCGCTGCCGGCCGCCTCAACCCCGTCGTCTGGACCTTCAACCCCGATGATCGCTACAACGTCTGGAGTGGTCTCATCGGTGGCATGTTCCTCGCGCTGGCCTACTTCGGGTGCGATCAGTCGCAGGTCCAGCGCTACCTCACCGGCAAGTCCATCGCTCATAGCCGCATCAGTCTCCTGTTCAACGCCGTCGCCAAGATTCCGATGCAGTTCCTGATTCTGCTCACCGGCGCCCTGGTCTTCGTTTTCTACGTCTACCAACGGCCGCCGATCCTCTTCGAGCCTTCCGATCTCCAGCGCGTCACGTCTTCCAGTGAGTTCCCCGCCGTCGAACAGCGCTACAACCAGGCCTTCGACCGCCGTCGCGCCGCCGCCCTCGAAATCGCCGAGGGCCGCGGTTCCACCGGCGCCTTCCGCGCCGCCCAGAACGAACTCGATGCCGCACGCCGCCACGCAGCCCGCCTCACCGGCAACCCGTCCTACAACGACACCAACTACATCTTCTTGACCTTCGTCACCCGATACCTCCCCGCCGGTGTCGTCGGATTGGTCCTCGCCGCCATCTTCGCCGCTGCCATGTCCACCATCTCCGCCGAGATCAACTCCCTCGCCACCGTCACCGTCATCGACATCTACAAACGGCATCTTCGCAAGGATGGCTCCGACCGCCATTACCTGCTCATCAGCCAGCTCGCCACTGCGTTCTGGGGTCTCTACGCCATGGTCACCGCCCAGTACGGCAGAAATCTCGGCTCCCTCATCGAGGCCGTCAATATGGTCGGATCGTTGTTCTACGGCGGGCTGCTCGGGGTGTTCGTTCTCGCCTTCTTCTTCCCGCGGGCCACCGCTGCCGGCGCCTTCTACGGGGTACTGGCTGGTGAGGCGGCCATCTTCGCCGCTCACTTCACCACCAGCATCTCGTTCCTCTGGTACAACGTCATCGGCCCGCTCGTCGTGGTCGCCGCCGGGCTCGCCGTCTCCTACCTCGCGCCTGCCCCTAAACGGACACCGTAGACACGTCCACGAAGGAGCGGTGCCCTTCCACCACCACAATCCCGCTCTCCGTCACGTGGTGGTAGCGCCGGTCGCGTTCCAGGTCATAGCCGATCACCGCGTCCTCCGGGACACGCACGTTCTTATCGAGAATCGCACGCCGCACCCGCGCCCGGCGCCCGATGTCCACGCTGTCAAAGAGAATGCAATCCTCGATATGCGAGGCCGCATGAGCGCGCACGTTGCGGCCGACGATCGAATTCTTGATGAACCCACCCGAGATGATCGTGCCGCCCGAGACAATCGAGTCAATCGCCTGCCCTCGCCGCCCCTCCTCGTCAAAGGTGAACTTCGCCGGAGGATCCTGATAGCCGGCCGTCCGCAGCGGCCACTGCCGGTTGTACAGGTTCAGTTCCGGCGCTACCGCGCGCAGATCCATACTGGCTTCGTAATAGGCGTCGAGCGTCCCTACGTCCCGCCAGTAGGAAGGCTGCGTTGCCGGATCCCCCGGGATCCGGTTCGTCTGAAAATCGTAGGCGAACATCTCCGACTTGTGAATGATCTTTGGCAAGATGTCCCGCCCGAAATCATGCGAGCTGTTCTCGTCCACAGCGTCCTCGTACAGCTCCTTCAACAACACGTTCGTTGAAAAGATATAGTTGCCCATGGACGCATACACGCGCTCGGGGTCGCTGGGCATCGTTGGTGCGTCCGCCTTTTTCTCGTGAAAGTCCAGCACACGACCATCGGGAGCCGTCTCGATCACCCCGAACTCCTTGGCCCAGCGCCTTTCGACCGGTATCGCGGCAATGGATACGTCCGCCCGCCGCTGTTGGTGAAACTCCACCATCTGCCGGATATTCATCCTGTAGATGTGGTCCGCGCCGAAGATCACCACCATGTGAGGGTCGGCCTGTTCGATCAGGTTGATGTTCTGAAAAATAGCGTCTGCCGTGCCCCGGTACCATGTCTCACCGGGAGATCGCATTTGCGCCGGCACCGGAATGATGAAGTTGTGCTTCAACATGCCGCCGAAGTCCCAGCCCTCGCTCAGATGCTGCAGCAGTGACTGGCTCTTGAACTGGATCAGAACGTAGATCGAATAGATCCCCGAGTTCACCAGGTTGCTGAGAACGAAATCGATGATGCGGTAACGCCCGCCAAAGGGCACCGCCGGCTTGGCGCGCTCCTTCGTTAGAGGGTAGAGCCGGGTTCCTTTGCCGCCAGCCAGCACGAACGCCAGTATTCGCAGGTCCATGGGATCAACTCGCCGCCCGCCCGGTCTACCGCCCCCGGCTGGCAGAAACTCATTGTCACAAAATTGCGAGGGGTATGGAGAGGTTGCTTCGCGATAAGCAGTTCGCAGTTCTTCATGCTCCCGTTCGTCATTGCGCTGTTGCAGCCACCCGCCGCTGCCGCTGTGGAAGCTGTGATTCCTCCTGCCATGGAGAAGCACCACGCGCGGGCGCCGTCGTGGTGTTCGTTGCCGCCGGAGCGCCAGTCAGTGGCTTTCGCTCCGGCCAAGGTGTTCACGCGCATGGCGGCGCAGACTCTGGTGCCTTGGGTTAACGCACACCTGGTTCCGGCGCTTTCGGGCAAGCCGAGCGATTCCCGTGCTCGCGGTTGCGGCCCACACGTTCTTCCTGCACACCGGGAGCTTGATCGGCTACCGGTTCTGATGCGACGAGAGGTATACTGCGCGAATGTTGCGTACCCTGTCGTTCCTTTTGGGCCTGTACGCGTCTGCCCTGCTGCTGGGTGCCCAGAACCCGGCCTTCGAATTCTATTCGGAGTTCCGAGGTTGGTCGCGGCGGCAGTTTCAGATGGACCGTACGTTGACGGAGGACCAACTCATCGACAAATATGCCCAGCGGCTTCGTAGCGAGGGCGTCGGTGCAGCCGAGGTCAATCGCCGCGTCGAGATCCTCAGGAACTCCAAGCTGCAATTAGAGGACGACTTCTGGAACCGATTCTTCAGCGATCCCAAGACCAACTACAACCGGGCTCCAAACGCCTTCCTCGTCGAGGTGGTTCAGGGGAGAAAGCCCGGCACGGCACTCGACTACGGTATGGGCGAAGGCCGCAACGCCCTCTATCTGGCGAAGCTGGGCTGGCAGGTCTCTGGCTTCGATCCCGCCGCGGAGGCAGTATCGATTGCCAATCGCCGTGCCAGAGAACTCGGCCTGAGCCTCGACACAAAGCCCGTGCGCGATACGGATTACGACTTCGGCCAAGAGCGATTCGATCTCGTACTCTTCAGCTGGACTATGCCCGAGCCGCACTTCATCGACAAGGTCGTCCGCTCTTTAAAGCCGGGCGGACTGGTGGTGATGGAGTGCGGCGCTTCTTGGGTCGGCCGCAACCAGATGCTGAGGCGCTTCGATCCATTGCAGATCGTGCGATATGAGATAGTGACCGCGAAATCGGACTTCTTCAATCGGAACGAGATGGAAGTACTACGATTGGTGGCGCGGAAGAACTAAGCGTTGACCTTCTCGCGCGACTTCTTGATCGTGGCCGACTTCGCCATCTTCTTCTGGAACCGGTCCACACGGCCCTCGGTGTCCACCAGTTTCTGGCGGCCGGTGAAGAACGGATGACAGGCAGAACAGATTTCCACGCGAATGTCGCCCTTGTGAGCCGAGCGCGTCCTGAATTGGTTTCCGCAGGCACAGACCACGCTGATTTCGTTGTACGCGGGGTGGATCCCAGCTTTCATCACAAATCCTTTCGAGGGGTTGACGTTATCAGTTTAGCATGGCCCCCGCGCTACAATGAGAGATCCATGAAAGTGCGCGTCTACGTCTCCCTGAAGCCTACCGTGCTCGATCCCCAGGGCGTCACCATACGCTCGGCTCTCGCCGGCATGGGACACTCCACGATCGCCGACGTGCGGCAGGGAAAGTTCTTTGATATCAGACTTGCTGACGGTGCCGACGCCACATCCGCAAGGGCCGAGATCGAACAGATCGCGCATGACGTGCTGTCGAATCCCGTAATTGAAGAGTACCGGGTGGAGATCCTGCCGTAACGACGCTCCCCGCTCGAATTCGCTGACCCGGCGGCGGCGCTCCTCCGCATCCGCGGGTGCGCCTTGACGCGCGCCCCCTGTAGACCCCCAACTCTGGCATCGCTAGGGCGGAGGAACGCCCAGCGTGTATAATGAAGGAGGTGTCGAACAGCGAAGTGGGCGAAAGGCCCACTTTTTTATTGGTGTGTGATGTCCGCTCTCGAGAAAGAATCCGTACTCCAGAAGGTGAACGAAATTGCCCGCCAGGTCGCCGGGAGCGAGGGCATCGAACTGTTTGATCTCGAACTGCTCGGCGGCGGTAGCAAACGCGTGCTCCGCATCACCATCGACCGCCCCCAGGGGGTCACGCACGACGATTGCGAACTCGTCTCCAGGCGAGTCGGCGAGATACTCGATCAGCAGGACGTGATGCCAGGCGACAGCTACACCCTCGAGGTCACCTCGCCCGGCGTCGAGCGGCGCCTCTCCCGCCCCGAGCACTTCGAACGGTTTCTGGGCCAGAAGGCGAAGGTTGTTTTGCGGGAGCCCGTGGAAAACCGCAGGCACTGGGAAGGAACCTTGACCGGCTTCGCCGGCGGTGTCGTCACCCTTGAGCCCGCCCCCGGGCAGCCGGTGCGGTTCTCTCTGAATCAGATTCAGAGAGCCAACCTGAAGTTCGAGTGGTAATTCCGGAAAACGCATAAACAAAGGAACTCGTTTTGGGAACGATCTATCAGTCCATCGAAATCCTGAGCAAAGAGAAGGGCATCGACCCTCAGGTGGTCCTCGATGCCGTGAAGGATGCCATGCTCGTGGCGGCGCGGAAGCACTTCCGCACGACGGACAATCTCGTCGCCGAATTCGAGCCGCGCACCGGCGCCATTCAGATTTTTGTCTCTAAGAAGGTCGTCGAGAACGTCGAGGACCCCAACGCTGAAATGACCCTCGGCGAAGCCCTCGCCGTCGACCCCAAGGCCGAACTGGGCTCCGAGATCCGCATTCACAAGTCCACCGAATCCCTCGGCCGCATCTCCGCCCAGACCGCGAAGCAAGTCATCCTTCAGAAGGTCCGCGAAGCCGAGCGCGAAAGCGTCTTCTCCGAGTTCTCCGGCCGCACCGGCGAACTCGTCAATTGCACCGTAAAGCGCATCGAAAGCCAGGATCTCGTGGTCGACATCGGTAAGACCGAGGCCCGCATCCCCAAGAAGGAACAATCCAAGCTCGAAAGCTTCAGCGTGGGTGAGCGTCTCCGCTGTGTCATCAAGAGCGTCGAGAAGGCCGGCAAGAACGCGGGCGTCATTGTCTCCCGGGCCGACCCCGAACTTGTCAAGCGTCTCTTCGAACAGGAAGTGCCCGAGATCTATGACAATACCGTCGTCATCAAGGGCTGTGCGCGCGAAGCTGGCGAACGCACTAAGATCGCCGTCTTTAGCCGCGATCGCGACGTTGACAGCGTCGGCGCTTGCGTTGGCATGAAGGGCATGCGGGTACAGTCCATCATCCGGGAACTGCGCGGCGAGAAGATCGACATCATCGAGTTCAGCGACGATCCCGTCGTCTTCGCCACGCATGCTTTGAGCCCCGCAAAAATCTCCCGCGTGCAGGTCATCGACGCCCTGGACAAGCACATGGAGGTTATTGTCGACGACACTCAGCTCTCGCTCGCCATCGGCAAGAAAGGGCAGAACGTGCGCCTGGCCGCCAAACTCCTCGGCTGGAAGATCGACATCAAGAGCGAAGAGGAGAAGCGGCAGGAAGTCGAGTCGGCTATGGCCGCACTCACCGTCCAGGGCACGCCCATCTCCGCCCTCCTCGATCACGGGCTACCGGAAAAGCTGCTCGAAAAACTCGTCGAAGCCGGCATCCCCACGGTGGAGCGCGTCGGCGAGATGACTCCCGAACAAATCGAAGAGGTCCAGGGCATCGGGCCCAAAGGGGTCGAGCGCATCTTCGCGGCCGTCAATACCTTCTACGGCCAGTACGACGAGCACCCGGAGGCCGTCGCCGAGCCGGCAACAACCGACGACCAGCCCGCGACTGCAGAACAGGACGTTGACGGGCCGGCGCCGGAAGAAGCGCAGCCGGCCGAAGACACGGCAGGCGACGCCGCCGCCCCCGGGGAGGAGCCTCCGGCTCCCGCCCCGGAAGCAATGTCTCTAACAGATGAAGAACCGGGCGACTACCTGGTTGAGCTACCCCAGCCCGCGTCCGACGCGGAGCCGGCCGAGGACGACCAGACCATCGAACCGCAGCAGCAACAGTAACGACTAAGTCGAGGAATTTTGATAGGATAAGGTGTCGGATTGGGACACCCCACAGGAGCTATCAGGGTCAAGCCCGTACAGCAAAGGCGGGCTAACGGCCTCGCCAGACAGTACTGATCTGACCTGAGCGAGGCACGTGTTTCTATATATGAAGAAAGTCCGTATTAACGAGCTCGCCCGCGAGCTCGAGGTCAAGCCCCACGCCATCCTCGAGCTGTTGCCTGAGTTCGGGGTCTCCGAGAGGAAGACGCACTCCAGTTCGATTGACGAAGACGTCGCCGAGCTCATCAAAGCTCGGCTCGCCGGCTCCGCCGCCCCCATGGGCGTCCGCGCCGCCGTCCCGCGAGATGATTGGGAAAACCCCAGCGTTGCCGCTGATGTCTCTGCCGGGTTCGATCGGGCGGCGGAACCGGAAGTCGAACTGTCGGTAGCCGCTCCCCAAACGCTTCCGGAAGCTCTCGTGCCGCCCGTTCCACGTGCGCCTGAGATGTCTCCACCAGCGCCCGTCGCCGAAGTGCCGCCTTTGCCCGCGGCCGAAGGGCCGCCTGCTGTTGAGGCCTCCTCGCCGGCTCCACCCACTGCCCGGCCGCTCCCCTTGCGTCCGCCCGTCGGTGGCCGTCCCATCCAGCCGCCCGTCGGCGGCGCCGTCCCCGCGCCCACCATACCAGCCCCGTCCGCACCCCCGGCGCCGGCTCAGACCGCGACGCCTCCTGTGCCCCCACCGGCGGTCGTCGCGCCTCCCCCCGTGCCTTCTCGTCCCGCCTCTCCATCGGCCCCGCCCATTCGGCCTCCCGCCGCGCAGTTCGCCCCCGGCGTGCCCAGTCCTCGGCCCGCGCCCGCTCCGTCGACGCCCGCCACCCCTTCAGCGCGCACCCCCGCGCCTGCTCCCGGCCCCGGAGCCCCGAGGCCCGGTCAGATTCTCACCGGTGCGCGGCCCGGTGCGCCCCCGGCGGCGCCCCCGCCGCGAGCGATGCAGCCGGGCCAGCCCATCGCCCGACCTCCCCTCGGCCGGCCGCAACCGCCCCAACCGCCGCGCTCCGCTGGACCGGCTCCCGGTGCTCAGCCGCCTTCCCAACAGACCGGCTCCGCTGGTCGGCCCCTCGCCGGCCAGCCCGCCGCTCGGCCGGTCGTTCCCCCACGGCCCGACCTCGTCGAAAAGCTCCGTCAGCAAACCCCAGCGCGCGCTACCCCCGGCCAGCCCCAGGCTCGCCCCGCGCCCGGCCGGCCCTCTCCCACTCCGGGTCAGCCCATCTATCGCGGCCCCATTCGCCCGGGCCAGCCCCTCTGGGGTCCCGGTCAGCCCGGCGGCCGTCCCGGCGGTCCGGGCGGTCCCGGCCGCGGTCCACGCCCCCTTCATCCCACCGCGCCGCCCCCGCCGCCGCCTACTGACACGCGCCGGCACGCCGCCAAGCCAGCGCGCCCGGCCCCCCGCGACCTCGAGCTCGAGATGGAGGGCAAACTGCGCCCCAGCGGCTCTCGTCGCCAGGAGCAGGTGCAGGCCGTCAACAAGGACATCACCATCGCCGAGGGCGTTACCGTCAAAGAACTCGCCGATAAGCTCGGCATCAAGGCGAACTTCGTCATCAAGAAGCTCGTCGAAAAGAAGATTTTCGCCACCATCAATCAGACCCTCGATGTGAAACTGGCTGAGGATCTGGCGCGCGAGTTCGGTGCCGCTACCAGCCAGATGAGTTACGAGGAGGAAAGCGAGTTCGCCGTCGAGCTCGCCGAAGATCCCAAGGACCTCCAGCGCCGCGCCCCCGTCGTCACCATCATGGGTCACGTCGACCACGGCAAGACATCGCTCCTTGACGCCATCCGCCTCGCCAATGTCGCCGAGAAGGAAGCCGGCGGCATCACCCAGCACATCGGTGCGTACTACGTAGAGAAGAACGGCCAGAAGATCGTCTTTATCGATACCCCCGGTCACGAAGCCTTCACCCGCATGCGTGCCCGCGGCGCCCAGGTCACCGATATCGTGATCCTCGTCGTAGCCGCCGATGATGGCGTCATGCCCCAAACCCTCGAAGCCATCGATCACGCGCGCGCCGCCAAGGTGCCCATCATCGTCGCCATCAACAAGATCGACAAGCCGGACGCCCAGCCGGAGCGAATCAAGCAGCAGCTCGCCGATCGCAACCTCCTCGCCGAAGACTGGGGCGGCGACACCGTCATGGTCCCCGTGTCCGCCAAGTCCAAGCAGAACCTCGACCTCCTGCTCGAGATGATCCTCCTCGTCTCGGATATGAAGGACTTGAAGGCGAACCCCACCCGTCCCGCCGTCGGCAGCGTCCTCGAAGCTCAGCTCGACCGCGGCCGTGGTCCCGTCGCGACCGTCCTCGTGCGCAACGGCTTGCTCCGCGTAGGCGACTACTTCATCTGCGGCTCAGTCTTCGGCAAGGTCCGTGCCATGTTCGACGACCGTGGCAATCCCCTCCGCGAAGCCGAGCCCTCCATGCCCGTCGAGGTCCTTGGCCTCGAATCCCTGCCGGAAGTCGGCGACACCTTCCAGGTTGTTACCGATACCGCCAAGGCCAAGCAGATCGTCCTCTACCGCGAATCCAAGACCCGCGAGGCCGCCATGGCCAAGACCGCTCGCGTCTCGCTTGAAGCTCTCCACGGCCAGTTGAAGGAAGGCGAGACCAAAGAGCTCAATGTCATTCTCAAGGCTGACGTAGGCGGTACAGCGGAAGTGCTGACCGATACTCTGCAGAAGCTTTCCACCGACAAGGTCAAGGTGCGCGTACTGCATGCCGGCGTCGGCGCCATTACCGAGAGCGACGTCCTGCTAGCCACCACCTCTGAAGCGATCATCGTCGGCTTCAATGTCCGAGCCGAACGCACCGCCGTCTCCGTCGCCGAGCAGGAGAAGGTCGACATTCGCTTCCATACCATCATCTACGAGCTCACCGACGAGATTAAGAAAGCAATGACCGGCATGCTCGAGCCGGTGTTCAAGGAAGTCTACCGCGGCCGTGCCGAAGTGCGCGAGGTCTTCCGCATCAGCAAGGTCGGGAACGTCGCCGGCTGCATGGTGCTCGACGGGACCATTACTCGCGACAGCCAGGTCCGCCTGCTTCGCGACAACGTGGTGGTTTTCACCGGCCGTGTCGACTCGCTGAAACGCTTCAAGAACGATGCCAGCGAAGTGAAGTCAGGCTTTGAGTGCGGCATCACGCTTGCAGGCTACAACGACGTGAAGCCCGGCGACGTGATCGAGGCCTTCGCCACTGAGCGCGTATCGGCGGAAGCGCTGGTTTGATTCCCGGGGTGAACCATGGCCTCGATCGGGGTCCTCACGCTCGAATTACGGCTTCCCCACGCCCACTCCCTCAAGGAGAAGCGCCACGTCGTCAAGAGCCTCAAGGACCGGCTCCGTCACAAGTTCAACGTCTCGGTGGCCGAGATCGATTACCAGGACCTCTGGCAGAGTGCCCTGCTTGCCGCTGTCACCGTGTCCAGCAACCGTCAGTTCGCGGAGCAGACTCTCGCCTACGTCGAGAACGAGGCGGCTTCAGTGCTCGGCCCGGACCTCGCGGCTGCCACCCTGGAGTGGCTCGACTAGAGCCCGGAAGCGCATCATGGATGAAAGACGTTCCAAGAGAGTCAGCGAAGCCCTCCGCGAGGAGCTGAGCGAACTCATCGGCTATGAAATGACGGACCCGCGCGTCAGCGGCGTGGACGTCACCGAGGTCCACATCGCTCCTGATCTGCGCATCGCCTCCGTTCGAGTCTCCCTGCCCCCGGACACCGCCGCCCGCCGGAGCGCCCTCGAAGCCCTGGAGCACGCCAAGGGCTTCCTCCGCCGCGAGGTCGGCCGCCGCCTGCAACTGTTCCGAGTCCCAGACTTCCGTTTCGAGGCCGATACCGACCTCGCCGGCTCGCCCGACCGCGTCCAGCAACTCCTCAAGCGCATTCGCAAGGGCAGGCCCAAGGATGACTGACCCTCGTGTAAAAAAAAGCGGATTCGCCAAACACCTTGTGCTACTTTTGTTTTTGGCGTTGCTGCCGGCGGCCGGCGGTGGACCCACGGCTGCCGCTCCGGTGCGGTTCGAGCGCAGCCTGGATGCGATGGGTACTACCTACACCATCGCTCTCTACGGCGAAGACCGCTTCACGCTGGACTCGGCCATCGACGACGCGTTCGAAGAGGCCCAGCGCATCGATCGGTTGATCTCGAACTATAAACCGGATAGCGAGTGGAGCCGCATCAACCGCGAGGCTGCCTCCGCTCCCGTGAAAGTGAGCGCGGAGTCCATTCGGCTGCTTCAGGCGTGCCTGGAGTTTAGCCGGCAGAGCGAAGGGACGTTTGACATTACGGTTGGACCGCTGATGAAAATCTGGGGCTTCTACAAGGGTACCGGACGCTTTCCCCACCGCGCTGAGATGCGCGTTGCCCTCTCCCGCGTCGGCTACCGGCGCCTGCTCGTCGATTCCGCATCCGGTACCGTCCGCTTCAGCCAGCCGGGCGTCGAAATCGATCCCGGCGGCATCGGCAAAGGCTATGCCGTCGATCGCATGGCCGCCGTCCTTCGCGCCCGCGGGGTCAAGTCCGGCCTCATCTCCGCAGGCTCCTCCAGCATCTACGCCATCGGCACACCGCCCGGCGAGCCTGGCTGGCGCGTCAGCGTCCGCCATCCCAAAGACCCGCGCCGTACGGTGCACGATTTCTGGCTCAAAGACGAATCCATGTCCACCTCCGGCAACTACGAGAAGTTTTTCTGGTCCGGCGGTAGACTCTACAGCCACATCATGGACCCGCGCACCGGGTATCCCGCCCAGGGTATGCTCTCGGCTTCCGTCATTGCACCGAACACCCTCGACAGCGAAGCCTGGGCTAAGCCCTACTTCATCCTGGGCCGCGCCTGGACCGCGCGCCATAAACCAAAACATTTCAAAGCCTATCTGTGCGAGGACAAGTCGGAACCGGCATGCGCCCTGCTCCCATGAATTCCCGCTTTCTCGACGCCTGCCGCCGCAGGCCTACTGACGTGCGCCCCGTCTGGTTCATGCGCCAGGCCGGTCGCTACATGAAGCAGTACCGCGAGATCCGTGCCCGCCACGGCATCCTCGAGATCTGCAAACGTCCCGACCTCGCCGCGCAGGTCACCCTGCAGCCCGTCGAAGTCCTCGACGTCGATGCCGCCATCATCTTCGCCGACCTCCTCCTCCCCGTCGAACCCATGGGCCTGAAGCTCAAGTTCGTCTCCGGCGAAGGCCCCCATATCGACAACCCCGTCCGCAACTCCTCGGACGTCGATACCCTCTCCATCTCCAACACCGACGATCTCGGCTACGTCGGTGAGGCCATCCAGCAGGCTGTCCGCGCTCTCGCCGGCCGAGTCCCCCTCATCGGGTTCGTCGGCGCGCCCTTTACCCTCGCCAGCTATATGATCGAGGGCGGCGCCTCTCGCACCTTCCTCCGCACCAAGCAGATGATGTATCGCGACGAGACCCTCTGGCGCCGCCTGATGGGCAAACTCGTCGACGTCCTCGGCCCCTTCGCCCTCCTCCAGGTCGCCGCCGGAGCCCGGGCCATCCAGGTCTTCGATTCGTGGGTAGGCGCCCTCGGCCCCGACGACTACGTCCGCTACGTTGCCCCCTACTCCCGCGCCCTCATCGAACGCATTCGCTCGAGTGGCGTTCCCGTCATCCACTTCGGCACGGGCGCCGCCGGCTTCTTCAAGGAACTCCATGCCGCCGGCGGCGATGTTCTTGGCATCGACTGGCGCCTGAACATCGATACCGCCTGGATGGAAATCTCCTACCGCTCCGCCATCCAGGGCAACCTCGATCCGTCCATGTTGTTTGCCCCCCTCCCCGAACTCCGCGCCCGCGTCCACGAACTCCTCAAACGCACCGGTTCCCGCCCCGGCCATATCTTCAACCTCGGCCACGGCATCCTCCCGGAAACGCCCGTCGATCACGTCAAGGCCTGCGTCCAGTTCGTCAGGGAGTTCAGACCGTAGGGTGGACCCGGTTGTCATCATCGGCGGCGGCATCTCCGGATTGTCCGCCGCCTGGTACCTCAAAAAGGCAGGAATCCCCTCTCTCGTCATCGAAGAGCGCAATCGCCTCGGCGGCGTCATCGCCACCGACGTCGTCAACGGATGCGTCCTCGAACAGGGCCCCGATAGCTTCCTCTCCGCCAAGCCCGCCGCCCTCGAACTGATCCGCGAACTGGGCCTCGCCGGTGACGTCATCGGTTCCAATGACCATCAGCGCGTCACCTACATCCGGAAGAATGGACGACTCGTCCCCCTGCCCGACGGCCTGATGATGATGGTCCCCACCAAAATCATGCCCATGGTCTGGTCGCCCTTGCTTTCCTGGCCCACCAAGATCCGCATGGGCCTCGAGCTTCTTCGCAAGCCTGCCCCCCAAACTCCACCCGACCGCACGGTCGCCGACTTTATCACCGACCACTACGGCCCCGAGGCCGTCGACTATCTCGCCGAACCCCTCCTTTCCGGCGTCTACGGCGGCGCTCCCGAACGCCTGAGCGTTCGGAGCGTTCTCACCCGCTTCGCGGACCTGGAAGCCGAGTACGGCAGCCTCACCCGTGGCGTCCTCGCTGCCCGCCGCAAAGCCGGTCCACAGGCCGCCGGTACGCCCCTCTTCCGAACCCTCAAAGGCGGCCTCGGCTCCATGATCGGCCTCCTCGAACAAGGTGTCGCCGGCTCCACCCGCTTCCTCACCGCTTCCGCCGTCGCCGTCGAGTCCTCCCCCGAACACCGCTACCGCGTCAAAGTCGGCTCCGAGTGGATTTCGTCCCGGCACGTCGTCGTCGCCGCCCCTGCATGGGCCGCGGCCTCCCTTGTCGCTCCCCTCGATACCGAGTTATCCGTCCTGCTCGACCGCATTGAGTACAGCTCCTCTCTCACCCTCGCGCTCGGCTACGAAAGGGCCACGCTCGATCATCCCCTGAACGGCTTCGGCTTCCTCGTGCCGCGCAAAGAACGCAAACTCCTCGTCGCCTGCACCTGGGTCGGAACCAAGTTCTCCCACCGGGTGCCCCCCGAGTGGGCGGTCCTCCGCTGCTTCCTCGGGGGCGCCGGCAATGAGGCCGTCCTCGCTCGCTCCGACGAGGAGATCGTCGCTACGGTCCGTGAGGAACTGCGCGAGATCATGGGCGTTCGCGCCCAGCCCGCGTTCTCACGAATTGCCCGCTGGCCCCGTTCCATGGCCCAGTACACCGTCGGTCACGAAGACCGCATCGCCGCCATCCGCGGCCGCCTTGCACGCCTCCCCGGTCTCCACCTCATCGGTAATGCCTACGAAGGCATCGGCATCCCCGATTGCGTCCGCATGGGCCGCGCTGCCGCCGAGTCCATCGCCCGCTCCTGACACGCCCGCTCGTCACCCTTGCGCCCGCCGCCATTCCCCGATACAGTCCCAGTGGGAGGCTGACCCGCCATGACCGCTACTGAAATCAATGTCCTGCGAGAAGCTACCGCACGGCTCGAAGAGGCATTCCTCTCCGCTGACCCCGCGCGTGTAGCGGACCTGTTCTCCGAAGACGCCGTCCTGATTCCCCCGCACCGCCCCATCGTCATCGGCCGCTCCGGCCTTGTCGCCTACTACAAATCCTTCTTCGCCGCCCTCGCCGTCCGCCTCGAAATCATGCCCGAAGAGATGGAGACCCTCACCGACGCCGCCTATATCTGGGGGCTCTTCCGCATGGAGGCCTCCGTTCGCGCCACCGGCGAGAACATCCACGGCAAGGGCAAATTCTTCCTGCTCCTCAAGCCCGCCCCCGACGGCCAGTGGCGTGTCTTCCGCCACATGTGGAGCTATCCGCCCGACGTCATGCACCGTCTTACCGATGCCGTCGGCTACTAGCGTCAGTCGCTACTTCCTCGTGAACGCGACCGTTACCGCCGTCTGATCGCCCTCGCGCGCCGCCACCAGCGTCACCGTCCGCTCCGTCGCCTCGTCGGAGGCGTGCAGCGTCCAGCCGGTGTCCCCGCTCTGCGTCGATTCCACCTTCATGCCCTTCTTCTTCAACTCGTCTTCGTAAAACCGCCGTACCTGCTCCAGCCCGTCCGCCGTCGTCAGCTGCACGCTCCCTGCGTCCTGCTCCGTCCCCGATACGGACACGTTGCTCCGCATCGACGCGCCCGGATACGCCGGCACCCACGGCGGCAGCTTCGCCTCCCCGCCGATCGTCACCTGTCCCCCCGCCGAATCGTCCACCGTGATCTTGCCGTTCTTCAGATCCGCCAGCTTCAGCGTCATCGTCTTGCCGCTGCTCTTCTCCCGCACTTGCACCGTCTCGTTCTTCTCATCTACCGCGAGCACTTCCAGGTCGGGGTTGAAGGCCGCCGCCATCTTCGCCATCGCCAGCGCCGGACTCCGTTGCATCAGCTCCGGGTCCACCCCAGCCTGTTTGATCTTGTTCATCACGAACCAGCCCGTCCCCACTACCGCGACAATTCCCAATACGACAATCACGCCCAAAACAATAAGAATGATCTTGAGCGGGCTTGAGCTTCTGCCCGCCGGAGCCTGTTGTGGTTGCATGGCAAGGGCATGATATTACAATCGAGCCAGTGGAGGAGCTTCGATGAAGCAGTGGATTTATTGCATGCGATTCAAAGGACAAGCGAAGCCCGACGGAGATTCCGGCGAGATGATCGTCGAAACCGCAGCCCCCAGTTGTTCCATTACCACCGCCCTCGAAGACGGTCCCGGCGTCAAGGTGACTTGGCAGCCGATCGTCGGAGGCAGCGCCCAGTTCCAATCACGGGTGCAACGCCAGCCGGACGGTTCATTCCTCGAGTCCGGAACCGTTTGGTTCAGCGGCCCCGACAAGCTCTACTTCAGTACCTTCTCCCCCGGCCGCATGGGACCCAGCGCTGACCAACGGTATCAGTCCGGCTCCATCGCCTGGAAAGTCGAAAGCGGTGAGGGCCAGTTCCAGGGCGCCTCCGGCATCATCACCTCCAACTTCACCCTCGACGCCCAGGGCGATGTCAGCGACTACCAGTTCGGCTTGCTCTTCCTGCCCGAAAAAGAGGAATTATGAGAAACACTCTCTTCGCCTTCTGCGCGGCCGCCGCCGCGCTTTTTGCCCAATCGGACGGCCAGCCCCACGGCGACCCACCCTACCTGCTTGAAAGCGGGTGGACGCCGCTGCTCACCGGCAGGGACTTCAAAGGCTGGCTCCCCGAACGCGCCCGCCCCAGCGAGTGGATCGCCGCCCACGCCATCTACTGGGATCCGCTCAAATCCCCCAAAGCCCTCTCCGCCATCGGCGGCCCCGGCGATCGCATCCTGAACGGCCCCAAAGGCAACACCGCCAATCTCGTTACCGCCCAGAAGTTCGGTGACATGGAGCTCTACGTCGAGTTCATGGTCCCCCAGGGCTCCAACTCTGGCGTCTACCTCCACGGCCTGTACGAGGTCCAGGTCTTCGACAGCTACGGCAAGCCCGCCGTCAATACCACCGACGCCGGCGCCATCTATCATCGCTGGATCAACGAAAAACCCGTCGGCGGCTCCGCACCCAAGGTCAATGCCGCCCGCCGCCCCGGCGAGTGGCAGTCCTACCAGATCTGGTTCCGCGGCCCCAGGTTCGACGCGGCCGGCAAGAAAACCGAAAACGCGCGCTTCCTCCGCGTCCTTCACAACGGTGTTCTCGTGCAGGAGAACGTCGAAGTCGACGGCGGCACCCGCGCCCACATGGACATCCCGGAAGCAGCCGCCAACCCCGTAATGCTTCAGGGCGACCACGGCCCCGTGGCCTATCGCAACATCTACTGGCGCCCCCTGCGCCCCATCATCGCGCCCTAGCCGCTAAATCCCGGATCCGTCCTGCTCCACCCGGACCGCGCGCTCCACCAGGATCGTGAAGTCCGCCGCCAGCGCCGCCAGCGCGCCGATCGCCGCCAACACCGGCGCCGCGATCACGCCCACCGCCGCCACATTCAACGGCACCTCCAAGAACGTGTTCCCCGCGGTGTCTTTGATGATCACTCGCCGCACGTTCCCCTCGTGCAGCAGCTTCCGCACCTCTTCCACCAGCTCGTTCGCCTTCACCCGGCACTCTTCAAACTGCTTCTCGAAGTTCATCGTCCCGTCTCCACCGGCAGTTCACTGCGCCGGCTCCAGTCTTCAAACGATCCGTCGTACAGCTTCACATCGAGGCCCGCGAGTCGCGCCGCAAAGTATGGCACCGTCGCCTGCATCCCGATGTGGCAATAACTCACCGTCTGCTTGCCCTCGCCCTGCAAGGCCGCCTTCAACTGCTCCTTGCTCTTGAATTTCCCGTTCTCCAGCAGCGTCGAAAACGTGACGCTCCGCGCCCCCGGAATCCGCCCCTGCCGCGTCGCCTGGAAGCCCTGCGTCGCCCCACTGTAAAACTCCTCCGTCCGCGCATCCACCACCTGCACCTTCGCGTCCTTCAGGCGGCTCGCAATCCACGCCGCATCCGCCACCGTCTCCGGCCGCGCCCTCCCCGTGAGCGTCGCCGCCTTCACCGCCGGTACGTCCTTCGTCAACGGCCGCCCCTCCGCCTGCCACGCCGCCAGCCCCCCGTCCAGAAGTGATGCTCGATCCGACAACCCCAGGTAATCCAGGCTGAACCAGGTTCGCGTCGCCGCCGTGATCGACGGCGAGTAGATCACCACCCGCGAGGAGTTTCCGACCCCCACCTTCCCGAACGCCTCTAACAGTTTCTCCGCCGACGGCAACTGCACGTGCAGCCCCGCGCTCTCCGGACCTAACGCGATCTCCGCCAGCGTCAACAGCCGAGCCCCCGGAATATGGCCGGCCTCGTAGTCCTTTGCCTGTCCGACGTGCAGCACCACGAGTTGCGGATCATCCAGCCGCTTCGCCAGCCACTCTGTCGACACCAGGTACTCCTGCGCCCAGGCGCCGCTTGCCATCATCGCCATCATCCACACCGCTTTCATGCCTTGCCTCCCAGCAGATGCTCGTACTCGGACGGATCCAGACCCAGCCCCTCCATCCGCCGCCCCAGCTCCGGACGCAGCGCTTCCGGCGTCCCCTCCACCCATGCCGCAATCACGGATTCCACGCCAACCCGGTTCAACCCTTCCTCTTCCGCCTTCCGTTCCGCCGCCGCCGTCAACCGCTCCATCGCCGCATCGCGCGTCGGCCTCGGCTCCCACCCCCCAATACTCTTTACGAGATCTTCCGCAGCATCGTTCCATCGCATGGTCCTACCACGCTAGCGCACGTTAAGATAGGCACGCATACTCTCATGACCCGCGGAACCTTCCTCTCCACCCTCGCCGCCGCCGCTGCCTGTGCCCAGCCCCGCCCGCCCCTCCGCATCGCCTTCCTCGGCGCCTCCCACTCCCACGCCGCCGACAAAATCCGTCTCGTCCGCGCGTCCCCCGACTGGGACCTCGCCGGCGTTGCCGAAGACGACCCCCTCATCCAAACCCCAGGCATCCCCCGCCTCACCCGCGATCAACTCCTCACCGACAAGTCCATATCCGTCGTCGCCGTCGAATCCGCCGTCGCCCGCCACGAATCCGACGCCCTCGCCGCCCTCGAAGCGGGCAAACACGTACACGTCGAAAAGCCCCTCGCCCACACCGCCGCCGGTCTCAACAAGGTCGTCGCGGCTGCACGCGCTCGCAAGCTGCAACTCCAGTCCGGCTACATGTGGCGCTACAACCCCGCCGTCCGCACAGCGATGGAAGCCGCCCGCAAAGGCTGGCTCGGCGACATCTACCTCGTTCGCGGCATGATGAACACCCTCGTCAACGAACCCGAGCGCCGCGAAGAGTGGGGCCTCTTCCCCGGCGGCCAGATGTTCGAACAGGGCAGCCACCTCATCGACATCGTCGCCCGCCTCCTCGGCCGTCCCCTCAAAATCCAATCCACCCTTCGAAGCCACGGCCCCTTCGAAGACGGAATGAAGGACAACACCGTCGCCATCCTCGAGTACAAATCCGCCCTCGGCATTATCCAGGCATCCACCCTCCAACCCGGCGCCTTTCCCCATCGGACCCTGGAGATCTTCGGCTCCAACGGCAACGCCGTCGTCCGCCCCATCGAACCCCCCACCCTCGAAATCGACCTCGCCCAACCCGCCGGCCCCTACAAAGCCGGCCGCCAAAAGTTCGAGCCGCAGCCCTACCAGCGCTACGTCGGCGACTTCCAGGAGCTCGCCGCCGCCATCCGCGGCGAACGCCCCCTCACCGCCTCCCTCGACGAGGAACTCCTGGTCCACCAGGTTATTCTCTGGGCCAGCGAAATGAACTGACCCGGCTGCCGACTCACCGGCTTCGCCCGCGCGCTCGTATCCCCTCCAGCCGCGCCCCCATCTTCGCCACCCGTTCCGGCATCGCCCCCGCCAGGTTCCTCCGTTCCCCGATATCCTCGTCTAAGTTGTATAACTGCGCCTCCGCCCCCGTCCCTAACTCCGTATCCGTCGCCACGTTCTTCTCCGGCCCGGGATTCGCTGGAATCAACTTCCACGGCCCCTCCCGCAGAGAGACCGTCCTCGCATGCAAACACAAATGATCCCGCCCGTCTTTCTTCTCCCCCAGCAGCGCCGGCAGCACATTGTAACTGTCGGGCCCGTCCGCCGCGCCCAGCCCCTGCCCGGTCAACGCGCCGAACGAGGCAAGTAAATCCACCTGGCTCACTAACGCCTTTGAAACCCCGCCCGCCTTCACCCGCCCCGGCCAACTTACTAAGAAAGGCACGCGCGTCCCCGCCTCAAAGTTACTGTACTTACCCCCGCGATACGGCCCCGCCGGCTTGTGATCCCGCAAGTCCCGCACCGCACCGTCCGCATAGCCGTCGTCAACCACGGGCCCGTTATCGCTTGTAAACAGCACCAGCGTGTTCTCCCGCAGCTTCAGCCGCTCCAGTGTCCTGAGTAACTCCCCCACGCTCCAATCGAGCTCCTCCATCACGTCGCAGCGCGTCCCACATCCGCTCTTACCCGCGAACCGCGCGTGCGGCATCCTCGGCACATGAATGTCGTGCGTCGCGAAGTAGAGAAAGAACGGCTTCGCGGCGTTCTCCTCCACAAACCCCACCGCCCGCCTCGTAATCACGTCCGCCATGTCCTCGTCCACCCACCGCGCCGCCTTCCCGCCCGTCATGTACCCGATCCGGCTGACGCCATTCACGATCGTCATATCGTGCCCATGGCTCGGCTTCACCTTCAATAACTCCGGATTCGCCCGCCCCGTAGGCTCGTTCCCCACCGGCCCGTCATACCGCACCCGAATCGGATCGGACGCATCCAACCCCGCCACCCGCCTCCCGTCTACATACACGCACGGCACCCGGTCCCCCGTCGCCGGAATGATGAAGGAGGAATCAAACCCGACATCGAGCGGTCCCGGTTTGATCTCCCCGTTCCAATCGATATTCCCTGCGCCGAGCCCCAAATGCCACTTGCCCACGCACCCCGTCACATACCCCGCCTTCTTCAGCAGGGACGGCAACGTCGTCCGCCCCGGCTCAATGATCAGCCTCGCATCTCCGGGGAGCACCGCCGTTCCCTTCCGCCGCCACGCATACTCGCCCGTCAAAAGCGAATACCGCGTGGGCGTACACGTCGCGGAAGGCGAGTGCGCATCGGTGAACCGAACCCCCGACGCCGCCAGCCGGTCCAGGTTCGGCGTCTTCACCCTCCGCGCCCCGTAACAGCCCAAGTCCCCCCACCCCACGTCGTCCGCCAAAATCAAAACGATGTTCGGCCCGCCCGCCGCCCTGACCGAACTCAGCGGCATCGCCGCCGCCCCCGCCGCTCCTAGGAACATTCTGCGATTCATAGCGCCGCAATTGTACACCGTCGCCAGTGTCCACCCGCGTTGTCCCTCCTGACGAATCTGTGCCATCCTGTCCGTCATGCAAGTGCAACGCAGCGCCCCCGTCCATGACGTCGTCGTCATCGGCTCCGGCGCCGGCGGCGGCACCGCCGTCAAAGTACTCACCGACCTCGGCGTCAAAGTCGCCCTCCTCGAAGCCGGCCCCATGCTGAACCCGGCCAAGGAATTCAAAGAGCACGTCTGGCCCCACCAGGTTCCCCACCGAGGCGCCGGCGACAATGCCGAGTCCTACTTCGGCCGCAAAGACTTCGGCTACTTCAGCGCCCCCAACGGCTGGTGGGACATCGAAGGCGAGCCCTACACCGTCGCCGAAGGCCAGCGCTTCCGCTGGTTCCGCTCCCGTATCCTCGGCGGACGCACCAACCACTACGGCCGCATCACCCTCCGCTTCGCCGACTACGACTTTAAACCCTACTCCCGCGATGGCCTCGGCACCGACTGGCCCATCTCCTACGATGAAATCGCCCCCTGGTACGACAAGGCCGAAGCCTTCATCGGCGTCACCGGCTCCAAAGAAGGCATCCGCAGCGCACCCGACGGCGTCTTCATGCCCCCCGCCGCCCCCCGCGTCCACGAGGTTCTCATCCAAAAGGCCTGCGGCCGCCTCAACATCCCCTGCGTCCCCGCCCGCCTCGCCGTCATCACCAAACCCCTGAACGGCCGCATCGCCTGCCACTACTGCGGCCAGTGCGGCCGCGGCTGCGTCACGGCGTCGAACTACTCTTCCAGCCAGGTCCAGATCTTCCCCGCCATGAAGAGCGGCCGCCTGACCATCTTCTCCAACGCCATGGCGCGTGAACTCATCACCAACGCCGAAGGCAAGGTCACTGCCGTCTCCTACATCGACAAAGCCACCCGCACCGAAAAGCAGATTCGCTGCCGCGCCGTCATCGTAGCCGCCAGCGCCTGCGAATCCGCCCGGCTGCTCCTCAACTCCAAGTCCCCCCGCCACCCCAACGGCCTCGCCAACTCCTCCGGCGTCGTCGGCCGCTTCCTCACCGACACCACCGGCTTCTCTATGAGCGGCTACGTCCCCGCTCTCGCCGGCATGAAGAAACACGACACGGACGGCATCGGCGGCGGCCACGTCTATATGCCTTGGTGGTTATGGGAACAGCAGAAGGACATCGGCTTCCCTCGCGGCTATCACATCGAGGTCGGCGGCGGCTACGGAATGCCCGGCGTCAACGCCTTCTATGGCTCCACCCGCCGGCACGAAGGCTACGGCGCGTCGCTCAAGAAGAAGATTCGCGACGAATACGGCTGCTTCGTCGGCCTCGCCGGCCGCGGCGAAATGATCCCCAACGAGAAGACCTTCTGCGACATCGATCCTACCGTGGTCGACCGCTGGGGCATCCCTGTCCTCCGCTTCCACTTCGAGTGGGCCGACTACGAAATCAAGCAGGTGGAGCACATGCGCAACACCTTCGCCGAGATCATCGAGAAGATGGGCGGCCAGGTCCTCGGCGACAAGAAAGCCGGCGGCATCTCGGTCGGCGGCGAAATCATCCACGAACTCGGCACCGTGCGCATGGGTAACGACCCCAAGACCTCCGCGCTCAACAAATACTGCCAGGCCCACGACGTCAAGAACCTGTTCGTCGCCGACGCCGCGCCCTTCGTCAGCAACCCCGACAAGAACCCCACCCTCACCATCTGCGCCCTCTCGTGGCGCACGTCCGAATACCTCGCCGAGGAGTTGAAAAAAGGCAATGTCTGAAACCACCTCCACCCGCCGCGACGCCCTTCGCTCCATCGCCGTTTCCCTCGCCGCCGCCGGCGCCATCGGCGAAGCCGACGCCCAGCACGTCCACCACGAAGTGGCTGAAGTGAAAAAGGCGGCAGCGGGCGTCTACAAGCCCAAGGTCTTCACTCCCCACGAATGGAAGACGCTTGCGATGCTCGCCGACCTCATCATCCCCGCCGACGAGGTCTCCCCCAGCGCTACCGCCGCCGGCGCCCCCGAGTTCATAGACCTCCTCGCGAACAACAACGAGCGCCTCCGGACCATCTTCACCGGCGGCCTCGGCTGGCTCGACCGCGAATGCGAGAAGCGCCACCAGGCCCTCTTCGTGAATGCGAAGCCCACCCAGCAAAAGGCTCTCCTGGACCTCATCGCCTACCGCAAGAACGCCGAAGCGGACCCCTCGCTCCTCCCAGGCATAGCCTTCTTCGATTGGGCCCGCCGCATGACCGTCGACGCCTTCTACACCAGCCCCCTCGGCGTCAAGGACATCGGCTACGTTGGCAACAAAGGCATGACCACCTTCCAGGTCCCCGCTGACGCCCTCGCCTACGCCCTCAAGCGCAGCGGCCTCGGCTGATAGCCGCCAGCCTCTATTCATTGGTCGCCACGAGCGCGGGCGAAGCCGGCCGGCGAAAGCATCCGCGGCGAGTCCACGGGAATCGTCTCGCATCCAAGCTTCTCGCGAAGAATAGTGGTTCAGCCAGTCGCTATATTCGGAGTCACGGCGGCTTTGGTGCGCGCCCGGGTCAACTCCTCCGGCGCTTGCACGCCAACGCCGCCATTCCGGTGCCCAGCAGCAACAGAGAGCCCGGCTCAGGGACGGGCTCCACGCCGTTGAGCGAATACTGAGTACCCGACCCAGATGAGAACTGCGCGTCCAGCACCAAATTCCCGTTTGCGTCCTTCGGGAGCAGCCCGGTCAGTACCATCGTGTTGTAGAAGTCCGCCGTTCCCGAGCCGCTTCCGCTGACCGGCGTCGCGCAGGCGTCGCCCCCGTCACAGTCGATAAGGCTGGTAATCGGTGTGCCGGCGCCAACGGCAAGAGCGATCGTTAGGTAGAATGGCTGTCCCCATACAAAGCTCACTGGGGAAACGACGATCGGGGCGGATGGCACGGGGCCGTACGGGCCGGACGTCGCGTACTGGAAGATCTGTTGCTCATTGCCTGAGCCGAACAGCTCAGGGTTCTGTCCCCAGCCGACCGCAACGAACGTCGCTCCACCACCTCCGCCGCTTCCCTGCAGCACTCCGTCCAACAGGAACGAAAGGTCGAGCGTGCCGTTAGTCCCGGCCAGGCCTGGTCCGTTGAGCGTCAGTTGGTCGGTGGCGTATGCGAACGCACTGGCGAATCTCGTGCTCGCAGACGACAGATCATAGTTGCCCGAGGCCCCAGCTTGCAGTTTGCCAAACGAGGCATTCGCCTGGGCAAAATATGTGAAGGCCGTGTCACCGAATGCGTCCGTCAAATTGCTCACGCTGACGTATCCAGCGCCATTGTCGGGGCTGGCGATCCCGAAGTCCGCATCCTGGTTGCCGTCGAAGTTCGGACAGGTTACTTGCGGTCGGCATCCTAGGTTGGCGCCGACAAATGTACCTAGAACGAACGGACCGGCGTTCGCTGATGGTGAGGAAATGCCCAGGCACACCAGACTGAGTGGCAGCCTCCAGAGCAGGGACAACCGAAGTGGGACCATGGGGCATCCTCCAGAGAATGACGACGGCAGAGTGGTGCGACCGTATGCCATTCCCTCTCCTTTCGCGGCCACGAATTGACCTTGCCGGCATAGCGTGAATGCCCGTCATAACGGGACAGTATGGACTTCGAAGAATTCCCGCGTCCCCGCTCCCCCCTAAAACCCGGCCATAATCAATCCATGAGGCTCCGTCTCGCGGTTCTGATCCTCCTCTCTCTACCCATGCTCGCTCAGCTCAAACCACCCGCCACCCAACCCAAACCCGTCACCGAAACCCTCCACGGCGTCACCATCGACGACCCCTATCGCTGGCTCGAAGACCAGAAGAGCCCCGAAACCCGAGCCTGGATCAATCGGCAGATTCAATACACTAACTCCTGGCTCTCCAAAACCGCCTCCCGCCCCCAAATCCGTGCCCGCCTCCGGCAAATCACCAAATTCGACCAGGTCACCGCACCCCGCGCCAGGGCAGGGAAGTACTTCTTCCAGCAGCGCCTCGCCGGTGAGGACCGCTTCTCCATCCTCATGCGCACCGGCGCCGCCGGCCAGGACGAAACAATCGTCAACCCCGCCCAGTCCACCAAAGGCCCCAAAGACTCCGTCAACCTCGAAGACGTCACTGACGACGCCCGCCTCCTCGCCTATTCCGTCCGCCTGGGTGGCGAGGACGAACTCTCCTACCGCATCCTCGACCTCAAAACCCGCACCCTCCTTCCCGACACCCTCCCCCGCCACCGCTACTTCGGCTTTAACCTCCACCCCCGCGGCGACGGCTACTTCTACGCCAAGTGGGACGACAAGAACGGACCCAAGGTCTACTGGCACAAGATGGGCTCCACCGATCCCGACCCGCTCATCTTCGGCCAGGGCATCGGACCGGATAAATTCGTCGACCTCGCCATCAGCAACGATGGCCGCTGGCTCGCCATCATCCAGGCCGAAGGCGTCCCGCCTACGAACTTTGTCATCTACGCCCTCGACACCACCGCCAAGACCCCCACGCCGGCGAAAATCGTCTCCGGCCTCCCCGGCGAGTTCAACGTCTCTCTCGCCGGCGACTACCTCTTCCTCCACACCAACCACAAAGCCAAAAACTGGCGGCTCCTCCGCGTTGACCTCCGCCGCCCCGACCCCGCCAATTGGAAAGAGGTCCTCCCCGAATCCGCCCACGCCCTCACCGACGTCGCCCTCGCCGCCGGCCGCATCGTCGCCACCACGCTCGAAAGCGTCCAGCCCCGTCTCCGCCTCTACGACCTCGAAGGCAAACCCTCCGGCGAAATCCGCCTCCCCGGCCTCGGCACCGCCGAAGTCCAGCGCGCCTCCTGGAGCGGCAGCGACATCTTCTATACCTTCCAGTCCTTCCTCGCGCCCCTCACTCTCTACCGCGCCGAACTCGATTCCGGCGCACCCGCCACTCCCTGGCGCAAAATCCAGGCCCCCGTCGACCCCGCTCACTTCGACGTCAAACAGGTCTGGTACCACTCGAAGGACAAAACAAAAATCCCCATGTTTGTCGTCCACCGCAAAGGCCTTGAGAGGGACGGCGCCCGGCCCACGTATCTTTGGGCCTACGGCGGCTTTAACGTCACCATCACGCCCACCTTCTCGCCCATGGCCGTACTGATGGCCGAACAGAACGGCGTCTTCGCCATCCCCAACCTCCGCGGCGGCGGTGAATTCGGCGAAGCCTGGCACGAGTCCGGAATGTTCGAACGCAAGCAGAATGTCTTTGACGACTTCTACGCCGCCGCCGAACACCTCATCACCGAACGCTACACCAGCCCCTGGAAGCTCGCCATCGGTGGCGGCTCAAACGGCGGCCTCCTTGTCGGCGCCGCCCTCACTCAGCGCCCCGATCTCTTCCGCGCCGTCCTCTGCGGCGTCCCCCTGCTCGACATGCTCCGCTACCACAAGTTCGGCTGGGGCCGTATGTGGGCCACCGAGTATGGCAGCGCCGACGATCCCAGGCAGTTCGAGTATCTCCGCAAGTACTCGCCCTACCACAACGTCCGCAAAGACGCGAAGTATCCGGCGGTTATGATCTACACGGGCGACTCGGACACCCGCGTCGACCCCCTCCACGCTCGCAAAATGGCCGCCCTGCTCCAGGCCGCCAATCAATCCGACCGCCCTATGCTCCTCCGCTATGACACCGAGTTCGGCCACTCCCCCGGCATGCCGCTGTCCGAGCAGATCGATCTCCTCTCCGACCAGGTGGCCTTCCTCTACCACGAACTCGGCGTCGAACCCGGGCCCGCCGCGCCCGCGAATCCCCAGGCGTTCAACGGCAAGTGGGACATCCGCGGCCCAGGTCGCGCTTGGTGGCTCAAGATCGAAGGCGCCGGCACGCCGCAGCTCCGCGGCGAGTTCGTCGGCGCGCCCGGCGGCCAGCTCGACGTCATCCCCGAACTCTCTATCAAGGACGGTGAGCTCACCTTCGTCTTCGATCGCTCCTATGCGTGGATGAACAACAAGCGCCTTCGCAACGTCTACCGCGCGCAGGTCGTCGACGACCGGCTTGATGGCGTCATGGAAACCGAGGTGCCCCGGGGCGAAGCCGCTCCCGTTCGCTTCACCGGCGTCCGCGCTCCCGAAATCCCCGGCCGCGACGACGGCTCCTGGAAGCCCGGCAAGACCATCGAACTGTTCAACGGTAAGGACCTCTCCGGCTGGCGGCTCATTCAGCCGGATCGCAAAGAATGGCTCGTCGCCGGCAACATCCTGGTAAACGAACCCGGCGCCGCCGACCTCGAGTCCGAGAGCAAGTTCTGGAACTTCGACCTTCGGGTCGAATACCGCATCGGCAAAGGCTCCAACAGCGGCATCGGCCTCCGCGGCCGCTACGAAGTCCAGATCTTCGACGACTTCGGCCAGCCGCCCGCCAAAGGCGGAAACGGCGCCCTCTATAGCCGCATCGTCCCCACCCGCAACGTGAGCAAAGCCCCCGGCGAGTGGCAGGTCTTCGACATCCGGCTCATCGGCCGCGAAGTGACCGTGAAGCTAAACGGCGCCGTCATCATCGACCGCAAGCTGATCGACGGCCTCACCGCCATGGCCACCGACCCTGACGAAGGCGAACCCGGCCCCATCACC
>JANRJO010000061.1:0-69141 GCA_033763935.1 Bryobacteraceae bacterium | reverse complement strand
GAAATCGCAGAAGGCGCGATTCCCACATTCCCACAGGCACGGCTGCGGTGTGACTTACTCAAAAACGCAAAATCCAGGCTCGCGCCCTGGCGGGCGCAAGCCAAAACCCTTGCCCGCCCGAGCAGTCGCGGGGTATAAGGAAGTCTAGTCCGTCGCTCGTGCTCCATTGGCCGGTTTTCAGATGTTCACCATTGGCCGGTTTTGAAGTGTTCATTGAGGGGCATAAAGTCACATTCCGCGACTGCGGTGTACGGCTCTATCTCGGCGGCAGTGATGAAGATGCCGTTCAGGTGCTTCGCCTCGAGTGGGTCGCACCTACGCGAGATCCCGACGGGTTGGACATCTACCAAGGGAAAAACGCAGGACATCCGCACTGGCATGTGGATCGAGGAGCGCTCGTCGGCAACGATGATTACATTCGATTGCTAGACTTGCTAACGGCACCCGAACGCGAGACCGATGTGGAGCATTTTGGGCCCGATTCAGCTACGGTTTCAGCGCGTGTCCTTCACGACTGTTCCTGGATGCAACGCATACACTTGCCCGCTCATGCGGGTTGGATGCATACGGAATGGGATGCACATACGGTACCAGGCCCGCATCAAACAGAGCCAGACAGTATCGAACACCTTAGTCGCTGGTGGGCTGGAGCGCTAAGGTACTTAAAGAGCGAGTTGGCGAAGACGACGAGTTAAACGTAGCAGGCGCTGCTCTCTGGCGCCAATGACGACACCTCACGCCAGGTGTGGATGAAGGTCGCGTAGCCTACGTCGCGCTTCCCTGCTGCCGACCGCCTTCGTTGGGAATTGCCGTCGTTTGGTGAATTCATCGTCAATCCTGCTCACGGGAACGAATGTGGCTATGCGCCATCTTCCGGCAACCCGAGCGCGCAATTAGTCCTGTGAAGTCGGCATCACGTCCGTCAACTTCCCGGTTTCGCGTAATTCGGTCAGAGGAATGTCGAGCTCCTTTGGAGTGGTGAGTCAATTGTTCGCGGGGGCGAGCATTCTGAGGCGGTAAAATGTCTTGGGTTATGCGCCACAGCCGTTTCAAGTACTTCCACGATCCAGACCATGCCCAGCAATTTCTCGATGGGGGCATGTTCTGTTGCAACGCAGCCTACTACCGCGACTATGAAGACGCAAGGGCCGCTCAAGTGGTGGGGGATGAATACGAGGGAACGAGACTATACCGCCCGCTAAACGGCCTTGAGATGACCAACCTCACGCAGAATACGCGTGCAAATCTAAAACTCGGCGCCGAGTTCATCACGAAGGCGCACGAGATTTTTGTTTACTGCGTCAGCATGTCGTTCAGCGAGGCTCTGGAAAGAGAGTTCGAAGCGAAGGCGTGCGTTGAGATCTGTCACCCGCGCAAATTCATCGAACGCTGGCACAGCGCCTTGCCAGCCGGGGCCCTCGTGACCTCCGGCGCCGTCGGCGATTATCCGAGACACGTCTGCCGAATGGTCCGCTATTACGAGGCCCATGATCTACCGCGCCACATTTGGGCGATCCCTGACCTGCTCACGACGACGAAGCTCAGGAGATTCGCCTACCAAGAGGAGTACCGCTTCGCGTACACCGTAACAGACGCGTTCAAGTTCGAGAACGTGCAGGTTCAGCTAGTCGATCGAAAGGCGAGGCCGGCTCCAAAGCCGGATGAGCATTTTCACCAGACGCTGCACCTTGGCGATCTACATGATATCTGTCGCCGCATATTGTGAGCCGTCGGGGCGTGTTCAGTCCAGGCATGTTTCCCGTGCTCGCGTTGGTCGCCTACTCGGGGGTAGGTGTGATTGACACTATCAGAGTTCAAGTCTGACAGGCTCATGTTGGCCGAATCGGCGATGTGAAAGTTTGACACACATAAGTCCCGAGAAGTCGGCACCGCGCCCGTCAGCCCAGATTTTGCGTAATCGGGGATCTAAACCATGGGAAAGGTGTGCACCAGGCCCGTACAGTGGCTCCAGGGAGAGAGCGCGTCTGGTATCGTGGTGCGCGGCCTCGGCGTTCGCACAATGGTGTGGCTTCCACGCGTTCCCAACGCATCCGCCAGGCGATCACCGGACACGTCGCGAGGAAGTCTCATGTCAGAGACAACACCTCATTCCGCACGAGATGAAGGCGGACGCTAGCTGGCATTCCGACATCAGTAGAACCCATTCACAGCTTCCAACACATTCCTGCGGAGATCCTCCCACGAGTCCGCTTGCGTGAAATGCTCTCGGTCAGACATTCAGCATAGTACCCGCCGTCAGCCTCCTGCACCACCTCAAACACCAGCTTGTTCACATGGTACCGGCACGCTCTGCAGCCCATCGCCCAGCACGGGCGGCCCCGAACGTCAAGCCGCCAGCCTCCGGCAATGCCCTGCGAGTCTCCCCCCTCAATAATCCAACGGCTTCACCGCATCCGTAAACAAATTCGCCAGCATCGCCTCCGTAAACACCGCCCCCTCCGGTTCCAAAAACTCGCACATATACTCCTGCCGGAACTTCCGGTCCGGTAAATCCCGCTTCTGCCGCTCCAGGAACGCCGCCGGAATCCGCGCGCATTCCGTCGCCGGCACCGCAATCCGCACCCACTCATCCCCCGCCCCACGCTTCCAAATGGTGTAAAAGAACCCCCGCTTCCCCTTCGGCGTCGACATGCACCACAACGCCCCGCCGCTCACCGCCAGCACCGGATTCAACACCTCGAAAATCTCGTCCGATACCCGCGCCGCCTCGTCGAAGATCAGCAGCGATACCCCCGAGAACCCCACCACCGTGTCCGGCCGCCCCGGCAGCCCCACAATCCGCCCCCCGCCCGGAAACTGCACACTCGACCGGTTGTCCCCGTCCCCCTTCAGCAGCCCCAACCCCAGCTGGAACGCCAGCGTCCGCACCACCCGCAGGAACAGCCGGCTCTGCCGCTCCGACGGCGACGCCACCAGCACCAGAGAGCGCGGCACGTACATCGCCATGTGCAGCGCCTTGATCGCCGTCACCGTCGTCTTCCCCCACTGCCGCGAACAGCACAACAGCACCCGGTCCCCCGACCGCAGCACCTCCTCCTGCAGCGCGTCCGGCTCGAACCCCAGCCGCTCCCGCGCAAACCGCACCACATCGTCCCGGTAAAGATCGGCCGCCAGCCGCGCCGACAGCGGCCGCGCCTGCACCCCACGACCGCCACCCTCCGGCCGGTCCCAAATCAACGTCGACATGCTCGTTCTCGTCATCGCGGCCCCACTTTGGCACGCGCTTCGCGCCCTCCCGCACTCTCGTTCCCGTAAGTATTTGATCCGAAAGAAGAAATAAAATCAGCTCGAACGTGAACGGGTTCGCCGCAACTCAGTCACGTCATTTTGAAATATTTTTTCGATTAGAAAAGAAAAGACTTACTCATTACCCACCCTACGCGACCGATAATGCCCCTGGTTACCATCGAATCGCCGGAGGCCGCGGCCCCGTGCTCATCTCCATTCCTGAGGAGTATCTCGAAATGTCCGTCGAATCGCCCAAACCGCAGCGCTCCGAAGCCCAGCGCGAAGCCTCCCGCCGCAACGGCGCCAGGTCCAAAGGCCCCGTCACCCCCGAAGGCAAGGCCCGCTCCGCCCAAAACGGCAATAACCACCCCGCCCCCATCAAACGCCTCGAACAGTGCCTCTTCCTCCTGCAGCATGAATCCCCCGAACGCTTCGTCGCCCTCTTTGAAGCCTACGTCCGCGTCTTCCGCCCCGTCGATCCCTTCCAGCTCAACCTCGTCCGCCGCATCTGCCGCTCCGAATGGCTCATCGAGCAGGGCTACGTCCTCCGCGCCCGCGCCGTCGATGCCCAGAACGAGCGCCAGCGCGATGAGGTCCAGACCGCCTTCCTCAACCCCAGTCCCGACCTCCAGGCTGCCCTCGCCGTCGTCGCCGAAGCCGGCCGCCCCGGCCTCCCCTACATCGATCGCTTCATCGCCCAGGAAACCCGGATCCATAAAACCGTCACCGAGCAGCTCTACAGCGCCCAGAAACGCCACAATGAGGACCGCCTCCCCCCCGAGGCCTATCTCTATGACCCCTACCCCCCAGCCGACCCCCTCGCCGCCTTTAACGTCCCGAATCCTCCCTTCCCCGCCACCGCCCCGCTCGAAAAATCGGGCCAAACGAACCCGACAGACACTCTAAGCACAACAAAAGAAACGAACTCCTCCGAAGCCGCAGCCTCCGTCGAACCCGGCGAACCCGAGCCCGGCCTACGCCCGTCCGCCCCTTCGGGAGAGAACGCATGAGAGAACTAAGGTGTTCCCCCGACTATTTCCTTAGGGTGACTCCGGAATCCTATAAGGTTTCCGCGCCTTCCTCCCGATAGATACGAGTGGTTTAGCCCGATGACGCCGTACGACCACCGGTGGCAGCGCCTCCCTGCGCACTACGAACGCGCAGTCGCCTGGCGCGCCGCCCGCATCCCCGATCCCGCTGCCCGCCTCCGCTTCCTGCGCAGCTGGACCGGCGTCGAGCGCCCCCGCCGGACCGACTGGCGGCGCCGCAGCGCCCTGCTCCTCCTGGGCTTCCTGTTTATCCCGCCGCCCACCGTCTCCGACGCCAACGGCACGCTCCGCGTCGCCACCGCCAAGATCCTCGAACCGGCCGACCACTTCCCCAACGTCTGGCTCGTCGACCAGAAGCCGGACTACGAGGTCTTCAGCAACGGCCTCCGCGTCGAAACCCGCTTCCGCGTCCGCTACGAATCCCGTAAGCACCCCGTCTACGCCATCGCCTCCGACAGCGCCGACCCGCTTGAGTGGCGCACCGCCCCCGCCGGCATCGTCTACCACACCACCGAAAGCCTCCAGGTGCCCTTCGAGCCGGACAACAACCGCAAGCTTAAACGCGTCTCCGAGAACCTCCTCAACCTCGTTCGCGACAAGCACTCCTACCACTACGTCATCGACCGCTTCGGCCGCGTCTGGCGCGTGGTCGAAGAGACCGATATGGCCAACCACGCCGGCTACTCCGTCTGGGCCACCGCGCGCGAAATCTACGTCAACCTCAACCGCGCCTTCCTCGGCGTCTCCTTCGAAGCCGAAACCGGCTCCCCCGCCACGCCCGCGCAAATCCACTCCGCGCGCATTCTTACCGACATGCTTCGCTCCCGCCACCGCATCCCGGCGGCAAACTGCGTCACTCACGCCCAGGTCTCCGTGAACCCTTCGAACAAGGGCATCGGCTATCACACCGACTGGGCCGCGGACTTCCCCTTCCAGGACATCGGGCTCGCAGACAACTATCGCCGCCCGGTTCCCAGCTTGTACTTGTTTGGCTTCGGCTATGACACGAGCTACCTCGAGTCCACCGGAGCCCGCGTGAAGACGGGTGTGCTGCTGGCCGAAGAGCGCCTCAAAGAGGACGCGACTGCTCGCGGTTTGAGCGTCAGCGCCTACCGCGCTCGCCTCCAGCAGCGATATCAGAAGATCGTCGCCGGCCTCAGGCCGGTCGGCGGCTCAGAGGAGAACGATGGCAATGAAGAACGCAAATGACAATCTGATCGGCCTCGACATCGGCACCAGCCGCATCGTCGCTGCCCGTCGGAACGGCGAGGACTACCGCTACGAAAGCCAGTTGAATGCCTTCGTGCGGATCCCCTTCTCCAAAATGACGCTCAACGTCCTCAAAAAGGAGCAGGTGCCCCACGTCGTCAATGAACAGGAGATCACCGTCTTCGGCAACGAAGCCTCCCGCTTCGCCGATCTCCTCAACTCCGACACGCGCCGCCCCATGACTCGCGGCATCCTCAACCCCAATGAGGCCGACAGCCTCAGCCAGATCCGCCACGTCATCGGCGCCGTGCTCGGCGACGAAAAGAAGAACCAGAAGGTCTGCTTCAGCGTCCCCGCACCCCCGCTCGGCTACGAAGCCAATCTCACCTACCACGAGGCCACACTCAAAGGCGTCCTCGAAGAGATGGGCTATGAGACCCGCAGCATCAACGAAGGCCTCGCCGTCATCTACTCCGAACTCGAAGACACCAACTACACCGGCGTCGGCGTCAGCTGCGGCGGCGGCCTCTGCAATGTCTCCGTCGCCTATATGTCCGTCCCCGTCACCAGCTTCAGCACCCCCAAGGGCGGCGACTTCATCGACTCCAGCGCTTCCGCCGTCACCGGCGAACTCTCAAACCGCATCCGCATCGCCAAGGAAGAGACCTTCCACTTCAACGGCCACTTCGCCGATAAAGTCCTCCAGGCCCTCAGCGTCTACTACGACGACCTCATCCAGTCCGTCATGCACGGCCTCAAGGAAGCGTTCCAGAACTCCCGCAACGTCCCCCGCATCGGCAAGCCCATCCCGCTCGTGCTCAGCGGCGGCAGCGCCATGCCCCCCGGCTTCCGCGACCGCTTCGAAAAACACCTCAACGACGTCTCCCTGCCCGTCAAGTTCTCCGAAGTTCGTCTCGCAAAGGATCCTCTGAACGCCACCGCCAAAGGCGCCCTCGTCGCCGTCATGGCCGATTGACCCGGCCCCCAAAAAGAGAACCCGCCGGCCTCCATGGACCGGCGGGTCTCGGTATCGCAACGCTGCCGCGGTGAAGCCTAGAAGTTCAGCTTCATCGCGAACTGGATGATCCTCGGCTGCGTCGCCGTTGCCGTGAACCGGCCGAACCCGGCCGACCCCGCGCTCAACGTCGTGCTCCCCACCGGAATCACGAACACCTGGTGGTTAAACAGGTTGAAGAACTCCGCCCGGAAGTCCAGCCGCAGCGCCTCGGTGATCGAGAACGTCCGGCTCGCGAAGAAGTCGAACTGCTGCTGGAACGGCCCCCGCGGTCCGGGGTTCCGCGGCAGCGTCCCGAACAACTGGGCATTGTGCGGACCCGTTCCGGGACCGCCTACCGGGAACTGCCCGTTGCCCGGGCCGCCCCGTGAATCGACGTTCCCGATCACCGTACCCGCCGGCAGGTTCGGCGTCGGCGCCAGAATCCCGCTGTTGAACCAGGAGGTGCCCGCGTCCACGAAGTTCCGCGGGTCGCCGCCCTTGACGATGTTCTTGAAGTCCCCAACCACGTTCGGGTACAGCGTCGTCGTGAAGCCGTAAACGTTGTTCGTCGCACAGCCCGAGCAGATGAACTGGATCGGCAGCGCCGATTGGAACGTCGTCAGCCCGCCGACGCCCCAGCCCTTCGTCAGGGCCTTCAGCAGCCGGCCCCGGTCCGTGAATCCGGGCAGGTCATAGCGGTACGTGATCTGCAAACGGTGCGTGCGGTCGAAGTTCGAGAGGCCCCGCGCCAGGTAGGGCACCAGCTGGTTGCCGCCGGCGTTGCCCAGGTCCTGCGTCGCGCTGCCCGAGTTGTTGTCGATCGACTTCGAGAAGGTGTAGGAGGTCTGCACGAACAGGTCGTTCGCCCGGTGGTTGAACGTCGCCACCAGCGCGTTGTAGCTCGAATGCCCGTTGTCGGTAACCATGTTGAGGCCGGCCGAAGAGAAGCCCGGCACCATAACCCGCGCGTTCACGTTGCGGATCGAGCTCGCCGTCAGGCCGCGGATCGGCTCCGTCGGGCTCGCCAGTCGCGCCTGGTTCACCTGCAGGCTGTGCAGCAGCCGCACGCCCTGCGAGCCGATGTAGCCGACTTCGAGCGTCGTCTTGCCGCCGAACTGCTGCTGGATCGAGAAGTTGTAGTGCTGCGCGTACGGCGTGCGCAGGTTGCGCTGGATCGGGTTCAAGCTCAACAGCGCCGCGTTGAACGTCGGCGTGCCCGCCGCATTGAAGCCCGTCAGCTCCGGCAGCCGCGGGAAGATCGGGAAGTCCGACGGCACCGGTAGCGCCGGGAAGGGATTGTTGAGAGTCGTGCCCGGAGCCACGATCGAGGAGAGTTGGAAGAACGGCGCCGCCGTCAGAAGCTGCAGCAGCGTCTGGTTCGACGTGCGGACATAGTAGATGCCGTAGCCGCCGCGCACCGCCGTCTTGCCGTTGCCGAATACGTCGTAGGCGAAGCCGACCCGCGGCGAGAAGTTCTTGCGGTTGCTCTCCGTCAGCGTGGAAGGATCGACGCCCGGTGTGCCCTTGATCGTCCCGAAGTCCGCCTTCTCCGGCAGAATGAAGCCGGCCCGCAGGCCCGGCCCGCCGCGAGCCAGCGTGTCCGCGCTCAGCAGGTTCGGGTCATAGTTGCCAACCCGGTGGCGCTTGTCCCAGGACGGCCCAAGGTAGTCGTAGCGGACGCCGAGGTTCAGCGTCAGCCGCCGCGTCGCCTTCCAGTCGTCCTGGAGGAACCAGGAGATGTCGCGCGCCCGGAAGTCGCGGTAGGTCTGGCCCGTCCCGGCAAAGGCCTGCAGGATGTTGCCCGTCAGGAAGTCGCGCCAGGTGTCGAAGGCCAGAAAGCCGCGCGACGCGAAGTTGTTGTACGTGTTGATCTGGTACTGCCGTAGCTCGAAGCCGCCGCGGATCGTGTGCGTCCCCTTCGTCCAGGCCAGTACGTCCGAGAAGTGAATCGTATTCGTAGCGCTCGCCTGGTCGTTGTTCGTGCTGATGCCGCCGAACACCGGCCCAATGTCGTTCGTGAAAAGGAGCGGAATGCCCTGGTACAGGCTGCTGTTGAATCGCGTCATGCCGACGTCGGCCAGCTTCACCGGCTCCTCGGCCAACACCTGCTGCGTGATCCGGTTGAAGCCGAGACGCGCTTCGTTCACCACGTTCGGCCGCATCGCCCACGTCGAGCTGATCGACGCCAGATGGTTGCCGATCGGCGTGTCCTGCCCGCTGCCGAGGCCGCCGGCCCCCTGGCCGCCGAACGGGTCCGAAGTCTTGCCCGTGGCGCGGAAGTAGCGCAGCGCCAGCCGGTGCGTGTCGGAGATGTTGTGGTCGCCGTTAGCATTGAACTGGTCGTCGTTGAACCGCAGCGGCGCCGAAAGAGTGATCAGCCCGAAGGTCCCCGGCGCGCCGGCGCCCGAGGGGATCAGGAAGCCGCCGTACTGCCCGGGCGCGTTGAGTAGACGGACCGCCGTCGCATCCAACTGGGTGGGGTTGACGCCGAACGCCGAGGCGATGTTCGCCGCCGTCCGCTGCGCCGGCAGCACCGGAAACTGCCCGGTGATCGCGCCCGAGAGGCCGTTCAGCTGCCGGGTGCCCTGGTAGGAGCCGAAGAAGAAGGTCTTCTTGTTCAGAAACGGCACCGGCCCGCCGAAGTTGCCGCCGAACTGGTTCTGCCGCAGGATCGGCCGCGGCGAGCCGTTCTTGTTGAAGAAGAAGTCGTTCGCGTTCAGCTTCTCGTTGCGGAAGAACTCGTAGAGCTGGCCGTGGTACTCCGGCCCGCCGCCCTTGGTGATCGCGTTGATGTTGCCGCCCGACGTCTTGCCCTGCGATGCGTCGTACAGGCTGGTCTGCACGCGGAACTCTTCGAGCGTGTCCGGCGCCGGAATGGCGACGTTGCCGAAGTTGTTGTTGGAGATGTTGTTCGCGTCAACACCGTTGATGACAAGGTTGTTGCCCGTGCCTCGCTGACCGTTCACAAAGACGGTCGCCGAAGCCCGGCCCGCCGCCGCGGCGTTCGGCAGGTCCGAACTCGTGCCGGCGTTCAAGGCAAGGAGGTTCGTGAAGTTCCGGGTCGCCAGAGGCATCTGCTCGATGACGCTGCCCGGCAGTGTGTTGCCCAAAGTGGCCTGCGACGTGTTAATCGCTACCGCGTCCGCGGCCACCGAAATTTCGACGGTCTCCGTCCCGACCTCGAGCCGCACCGGCAGGCTCGTAGTCTCCGTGATCTGGACGCGGACACCGTTCACCGTGGCTTTCGAAAACCCCCGCGCCTCTACCGTCACTCGGTAAAGACCGGGCTCGAGCAGCGGGAAAGTGAAGGTGCCCGCCTCGCTCGAGGTTTTCTCCTGCACGATTCCTTTTTCGGAGGTGAGGATGACTTTAGCGTTTGGAATGCTCGCGCCCGTCGGATCCGTGACCGTCCCGGTCACAGCCCCGGTCTGCGCAGTGATCTGCGCGTGCACAAACGGCGCCGTTAATAGCAGTAACAGAGCTGCCGTAAACAAAACAACTCGAGTTCTCGTCACAATCGTTTCCCCTTCAGCGTGACATTCACAACGTTGTGATGAGCGTAACTGAATCGGAAAGAAGCGACAAGATTAGATAGGAAAATGTTACGAGTGTAGCGCTTAAGCCGCGCTTGGGTAACGACTATGTTGTTACAACTGTCTCAAACTTGCAGCTAAAAGCTATCGCATTCGCGATAGGCCTTGATGACGGCGGCTTCGCCCTCTTTGCCCGGCATGCTGTTGCCGTGCTCCATGCCGACCACGCCGTCGAAGCCCTTCTTATGGAGCCACTCGAAGATCTTCTTGTAGTTGATCTCGCCGGTGGTGGGCTCCTTGCGCCCGGGATTGTCGCCCACCTGGATGTAGGCGATCTCGTCCCACGCCTTCTCCATGTTGGGGATCAGATTCCCTACGTCGATCTGCTGATGGTACAGGTCGTCGAGGATCTTGCAGCTCGGGGAACCGACGCCCTTGCAGATGGCATACCCCTGTGGCACTGACCGCAGGAACAGGCTCGGATGGTCCCGGTACCAGTTAAGCGGTTCGAGCACCATCACCAGGCCCGCCGGTTCGAGGATCTCGCACATGGCCTTCAAGTTGGTAATGCAGTTGGCCAATTGGTAGCCGGGGTCGATGCGGTCGTTCGTCGTGCTCGGCACCACGGTGTGCCACTTCGCGCCCACTCGCTTGGCGCACTCCACCGCCGTGCGCATGGTGTTCTGCAGCTTCGCCCGGAAGTCTTTGTCCGTCTTGGTGACGAAGTCGGAGGTCTTGAAGTCGGCGTACGAGACAAAGACGCCCATCTTCATCCCGGCTTTGTCGAGGGCTTGCCCGATCTGCGACTGCAGTTCCGGGGTGCGCCCCATGGCGCCGTTGTCCTCCCAACCGGTGAAGCCCTGGTCGGCGGCGAACTTGATCTGGTCGATAATGTTCTCGCCCGCGTGATGGCGGAACATCCCCGGGTGCGGCCCGTAGCGCAGCCGGAACTTGGAGCTGTTCGTTTGGGCGGCCGCGGAACCCGCGGCGGAGGAGGCCGCTCCGGCGGCAAGGGCGGAGGCAAGCAGATGACGGCGTCGAATCATGGGAACTATTCCATACCGGCGAGGGCCGGCGGCGCAAGTCCCCGGATGCGACTAGTGAAGCTCGGAGGTGAGTTGCGGTGTGGCCTCGGTGTCGGCCACGGTGGTCAGGTTGCGGAAGTTGATGCTCAAATCGGCCCGGCCCCACAGCCGCGTATCGATGTGACTCTCGATATGCTTCGGGATTGCACGGCCGTTCTGGATCTCGTACTCCCGTACAAACTCGACCTTCTTCAGGAAGATCGAAGGGCTCTTGACGAAGCGCCCCGACTCGAGCAGAGGCAGGTGCGTCTCCGAGTCGATCCAGAGCTCGCCCTTGAAAAGGCCAACCCGCTTCTTCCGGGGATTCAGTTCGAACACGTGGGCGGAACGACCGGCCTGCTCTTTCAGGCCTTTGTACTTGAACTTGTAGTTCTCCGGAGTAATCGCCGTCGAGGTCGGGGTGACGTCCGTCTGGGACTGCTGTTCAGCAGCCATATAGCGGGCGATCACGTCTTTCTTGACTGAATTGTCGCCGACAAACTTGTCAACGATGTAGCGCACACTGCCGACCTTGGAGATCACTCTCCAGGCCGTCAGCTTGCCCTCCCGCTTTAGCTTGGGCAGCTTCGCATCGAACTCGACCTCCATCTGGACGCCGCGCAGGGTGTTCTGCGCGGTGTTCGCCATATAGCGGTCGATCACCTCGGTCATGGCATCGCCCGACGAGGCATCGCCGGCGAACGCCAGACTTTGGAGGGCGAGGACTGCGACTAGACCGAATCGTTTCAAGAAGTTTCCTTGATGACGCAAGAGCGCGAAACCAATCGAGCTCCTGCCGGTTTTCTTACTCTACCAGCTACAGATGCGTTACGCAATGAGGAAGTTCCCAGCGAATGGCGTAAAAGACGGGTCCAATGGCTGTGGAAAACGACCGAACTGCTAAGGTCAGATAAGGCTCCATACTGAGTCTCTCCTCACAACGCGCGATGTAGGCTCTGAATCGCTCATCGGCCCCGATCTATGCAACCATAGCCCCATGGCTCAGATTCCGGTCGGCACGCGCGGTGAGTATACGCTCCTGGTAACCAGCGACGTGGCTATTTCATTCCTGGGCCAGGAAGATGCCCGTGTGTTGGGTACTCCGTGGATGATCGCTTACATGGAGTTAACCTCGCGGAACACCATCAAGGACCTCCTGGAGCCCGGTGAGGACACGGTGGGCACGCACGTCGACGTGCGGCACCTGGCTGCCACCCCTTTGGGGATGAAGGTACGCTTCTCCGTCGAGGTGATTGAGGTCCAGGACCGGAGGGTGCGGTTTCGGGTGGAAGCGCGGGACGAGAAGGACAAGGTGGGAGAGGGCACCCACGAGCGCGCGATCATTAATGTGGGCAAGTTTGCCCAGCGGGTGCAGGCGAAGCGGACCGGCGGGTAGGCTTTGCGTCCGACCCTCGATTGCGGTAAGCTGAGAGATCGAGGCTGTAGACGGCGCGCCCCCCTACGTGTGTGCCCGCGGCGGTAGTCCTCTGAGACAAGCGCAAAACCTCAAAGTCCAAGAGCGGAGAATCGTTATGTACGCAGTAATCGAGACCGGCGGCAAGCAGTACCGTGTGACGCCGGGCGAGTCGGTCCGGGTGGAATCTCTCCCGGGCGAGCCGGGCACGGAGATCCAGCTGGGGCGCGTGCTGGCGGTAAGCAGCGATGGCGGCGAGTTGCGGGCTGGCGCAGACGTGTCGGCGGCGCGCGTGGTGGGCACGATCGAGGCGCACGGCCGGGCGTCCAAGGTCACTGTGTTCAAGTTCAAGCGCAAGAAGCAGTACAAGCGCACGATCGGCCACCGGCAGAACTACACGCAGGTAAAGGTCACCGACATCCAGGCCTAGGTTCGGAGCATTCAGTCATGGCACATAAAAAAGGATTAGGCAGTTCTAAGAACGGGCGCGATTCAACGGCGCAGCGCCTCGGTGTGAAGGCGTTTGGGGGCCAGGTGGTGAGCGGTGGTTCCATCCTGGTACGGCAGCGCGGCACCAAGTATAAGCCCGGCGAGAACGTGGGCATCGGCAGCGACGATACGCTTTACGCTCGCATCACCGGTACCGTGGAGTTCCGCGACCGGGGGCGCTTCGGCAAGTTCGTCAGCATCGTTGCTGTTCCCGCCGAGTAGTCTGGAAGAGCCCCGCAGGGGCGTCTAACGAGTATCGAAGGGGCCGCCGCTCACTCGGCGGCCTTTCCCTTTTTAAGCACCCATGTTCATCGATGAAGTCAGAATTCGAGTAAAGGCGGGCGACGGCGGCAATGGCATCCTCGCCTTCCGCCGGGAGAAGTACGTTCCGAAGGGAGGCCCCAGCGGCGGCGACGGTGGACGGGGCGGGGACATCGTACTCGTCGCCAGCGAACACTACAACACCCTGCTCCACTTCCGCTTCAATCCCGAACACAAGGCCGAGCGCGGCCGTCACGGAGAAGGCAGCAATCGCACCGGCCGCGACGGAGCCTCCGTGGAGGTGCCCGTGCCCGTGGGGACCGTCGTCTATGACGCCGACACCGGTGAACTGCTGCACGACTTTACCCAGACAGGGGAGAAGTTCACGGTCGCCAAGGGGGGGCGCGGCGGGCGAGGCAACCAGCACTTCGCCACTCCCACCCATCAGGCGCCGACCGAGCACGAACCGGGAAAGCCTGGCGAAGAGAAGCACCTGCGCCTGGAGCTGAAGCTGCTGGCGGATGTGGGGCTGGTCGGTTTTCCGAACGCCGGCAAGTCGACGTTGATTTCGCGTATCTCCGCTGCCCGGCCGAAGATCGCCGACTACCCGTTCACAACGCTCGAGCCGAATCTCGGTGTCGTCCGGTTGGCGGAGGACGATGACCGGACCTTTGTGGTCGCCGATATCCCGGGGCTCATAGAAGGAGCCAGCGAAGGTCACGGTCTCGGTATACAGTTCTTGCGCCACGTCGAACGCACGCGGCTGCTGGCCCACCTGGTGGATGTTTCCGAGATGAGCGGCCGGGATCCGGTCAGCGACTTTGAGATCGTGCTGAAGGAACTGGCCGGCTTCAGTGAGGAACTGGCAGCGAAGCCGATGATTGTGGTGGCCACCAAGCTCGACGCCGCTCAGGACCCGGAGCGGGTCAACGCGTTGCGCTCACATGCCGCCCAGAAAGGCTTGTCGTTTTTCGAAATCTCCGCCGTAACCGGAGCAGGCATCGAGGCGCTGAAGTTCGCGATGGGGGAGCGCGTGTTCGCTCCCGCCTAGCGGGGATCCGTACAGCACTGCGTGGAGATCAGTGCGTTTGGCGAAAACGGCCGCGACGACGCGGCGAAGTAGCGTTTTTCCGAGAGGTTGCGGTAGACGTTACCAGCAACGCCGGCAGCCACGGGACCATTCACGTTCCCGCCGCCGGTCAACATCACAACGACGACCAGCTTGTTGTTGTCCACCTGGTTGAACGATCCGAACCAGCCCATGTGCGCGCGCTGAGGATCGGTACAGGTGCCGGTCTTGCCGAGAATCGGCTCGTTCGGATCATAGTGGGCACGCCGGGCGGTGCCGTACTCAACGGCCCCCATCATGCCGGGAGTGATTTCAGGGATCCACTTCTGAATGTCCAAATGGCGCTTGACCTGCGGTACGAAGGCGTCCGCTTCCGCTTGGTTGCGCGGATACTTCAGGTAGTACATCGTGCCGCCGTTCGCAATGGCACTCATCAGTGAAGCTAACTGAAGCGAGGTCATAGAGATGCCCTCGCCGAAGCTAGTCATCATACCCACCCCGCCGTTCTTCGGCGGTTCGGGAGGCAGGCTCCCCGGAATCTCGCCCGGAATCTCCAGGCCCGCCTTCTCTCCCAGCCCGTACAGCTTCGCATACTGATGTACACGCTCGAAGCCAAGCTTGTTGCCCAACTGCGCGAAGTAGGGGTTATTTGAACGCGCGAGCGCCTCGGTCAGATCCATAGTCGTCCGGCCATAGAGGCGAAGGCGAGTCGTTCGGTCGATCAGCCCTTCGCTGAGGGCAGCGAGGCCCGTTACGATCTTCACCGTCGAACAGGGAATGAAGCTGCCGGAAAGGGCGAGCTTCTGGTTTACGATCGTCAGCACCCGGCCGGTCTGAGGGTCGACCACGACGACGCTGCCGTTGTAGGGACCCAGCGCTTCCACCGCCGCTCTCCGCACCGTCAGATCTTCGCCATCCACATTGTCCCCGTACGTGGAGTCCGCGTAGGTCGGAGTGACCCAGGGACTATATGCGATCCGGTGGGCGCGAACATATCTACGGCTGCGAGATGACCGTGGGCTGTAGCTGGCCCGCCGGGCCGAGGTCTTTGTCGTCTTCTTCTTGGCAGCCGAGAGGCTAGTCTTCGACTTGGCTGCCGGCTTCCTGGTCTTGCTCCGTTTCGTGGCGGCATCGCCAGGGGAAGAGAAGCCGAGGACGAGCAGGGTCAGGACGAACAAGGCGCCAAAGCGGGTGGCTAGTGAACGGTGCATGTCTCTCCCAAGCCAATCCTTCGACTCGTCCACACCGGATCGGCGTTCACTGATTTGTCGTAGACTTCCATTTTCCGTAAAGTCGGCGCGCTGGTCAAGCTGCCACGTGTAGGAAGTGGTGGCCTTCGCGCCGAACTCTCAATAACAATCATCGGCCATACGGGCCAAAAACTTTTCAGGCGGCGGTCCAGCCGCCATCTATCGTATAGACGGAGCCGTTGACGAACCGCGCTTCGTCGGAGCTGAGATAAAGGGCCAAGGAGGCGATCTCCTCCGGGCGTCCGAGCCGTCCGATGGGCTGCCGGGTGTTCAGTTCCGCCCGCACCTTCTCTTTCTCGTGCTTGTGGTACCTCTCGAGGTACCCTTCGACGAACGGGGTGTCGACCGTACCCGGGCATATACAGTTAACGCGAAATTGAGTCGGGTAGTCGACGGCGAGCTGGCGAGTCATTGAGACCACGGCTCCTTTTGTTGCGCAATAGGCGAAGCGCTTGCGCACCCCAATCAATCCGGCAACCGAGCCAAGGTTCACAATGGCTCCGCCGGAAGCGATCAGCAACGGCACAGCGGCGCGCGTGACCAGGAACATGCCTTCCACGTTTACGCGAAACAGCCGCTGGAAATCCTCAAGGGAGGTCTCCTCAACGCCGCCGACGAGTCCTATGCCGGCATTGTTGATGAGAACGTCCAGCGCAGGAATTGTATCAAACATTTCCTTTACTTGTTGCTCTTTTGTGATGTCGCAGGGAATGGCTTTTGCGTCTGGCAATTCGGCTGCCAGAGCGGCGGCAGCGGGCTCGTCAAGATCGGCGACGAGAACACGGGCGCCCGCGGCGGCGAAGGTGCGGCACACCGCTTCGCCAATACCGCTGGCGCCTCCGGTGACGAGTGCGATCCTGCCGTCAAGGCGAAAGGGCTGAGTCATAAAGGATGATTGTAACGGCTTCGCCGCCGCGTACCGGCGCGGCCCAAGCGCTTCAGGAGGACGCCCAGTGATTCACTGGCCCGCTGCCCTTGCCGAGTCCGGGATTGGTGCGGATAGCAGCGGTGATGTAGCGCTTCGCCGCGGCAATGGCCTCCCGGAGGGACAGGCCACGGGCGAGACCAGCGGTGATGGCCGCCGAATAGGTGCAGCCGGTGCCGTGGGTGTGTTGTGTATCCACGCGGTCGCCCTCGAACTCCCAGAACCGGCCCTCGGCGTCGAGCAGAAAGTCGATCGCGCGGCCAGCGAGATGACCGCCCTTCACGAGTACGGCAGGCGCTCCGAGGGATTGGATACGCTCGGCGGCGCGCCTCATCTCCTTGGGGGCCTTCACCTCCATGCCCGCCAGGGCGCCGGCTTCGTTCAGGTTTGGTGTAACAAGCGTAGCGCGCGGCAGCAGGCGCTTCACGAGGGCTTCCCGGGCCGTGGCGGCCAGTAGCGATGCGCCGTGCTTGCTGACCATTACCGGGTCGACAACCAAAGGGAACTCGAAGGACTCGGCGAGGGAGGACAGGGCTTCGATGGCAGCCGCGCTGCCCAGGGCGCCGACCTTCGCGGCGGCAGGAGGGAGGTCGTCGAGGACGGCCTGCACCTGCCGCACGATGAGGTCCCCCGACAGGCACTCGACATGCGCCACGCCGACCGTATTCTGCACGGTCAACAAGGTAATGGCCGCCGTGCCGTACACGCCGAACTGGTGAAACGTCTTGAGGTCGGCCTGGATCCCGGCTCCCCCACTGGGATCGGAGCCGGCTATGGTCAAAGCGACTGGGGTCATCCAGTTTCAGGGTAGCGAACGCGGGCGGGACCTCGCACCGATTAAGATGGTTTAAAGGAAACGACGTCCCAGGAGGTTCGTTGCGGCCGTGCATTCCGGTCCAGCCGCCATCCTTTCAGAACTGCGCAGCGGCACCCGTGATCTCCATGAGCGGGTGGAGGCAGCCGTGGACTGGTCCGGGTCGTCGTCAAGCCTTCCCCGGTATGTCTCGTTGCTGCGCAAGATGCTGGGTTTCCACAAGCCGGTGGAGCGGCTGGTGGCCGGACAAGAGGAACTGCTTGCCGCGCTTCCGGATATCGGTCAGCGGCAGCGGGTTCCCTTGCTGGAACGGGACCTTCGTGCGCTCGGGGCGGGCGCCGCTGGCATCGAAGAGTGCCGGGAGTTGCCACCGGTCCAACCGGTGGCAGCCGGTTTAGGAGTTCTATACGTACTCGAGGGATCCACGTTGGGCGGGCAGGTGCTCGCGCGGATGGCCCGGGAGCGTCTGGGGGTGGGTGAAGAGAATGGCGGCAGTTTCTTCCTCGGTTACGGCGCCCGGACAGGCGAGATGTGGAAGCGCCTGACGGAGACGATCACGGCGCACTGGCACGAACGGCCCGACGAAGGCCGCCTGATGGTGGGGGCGGCGAGGGACACCTTTTCCTGTTTCGAGAAGTGGCTGCAGACCGGGGACGATTAATGCGCGTTCTGTTGATGACAGAAGACCCGGGACAATGCGGTGCCTGGAGGGAGGCGCTTGCCGCAGCTGGTGTGGAGAGCGTGTGTACCGGCGGACTGCCGGAGGCGCTGGCATGCTGCGCGGAAGCGGCTGTCGAGTGCGTGGTGGCGGGGGAAACCCACGTTGCGCAAGCGCTGATACTCGGGCTTGCTACGGTGGTTTGCGGGGAAGGAGCGGCGGGTTGGGAGCGAGCGATCGAGCAGGGAGCGCAGGAATACGCAGAGGGTCCTGCGTCGTTGTGGGAGTGTATTCAGCGGGCTGTGCGGCGGCGGGCGCGGATGCAGACATTCGCCGAGCATGCGCCCGGCCTGGCCTGGTCGTGGCTCCCAGACGGCTCCATCGACTTTGTCAATCGCCGCTGGACGGAGTTCACGGGTTTGACGCTCGAGCAGGCGAAGGCGGGCGAGCACTGGGGCCTGGTGCAAAGCCAGGACCGCAAGGAATTCTGGAGAAGGTTTGCGTCGGCGCGGGATGGGAAGAGGCCTTTCGAGATGGAATGCCGCTTCAGGACGGGCCTCGGGAGCGGGTGGCGCTGGTTCCTGGTGCAGGGGGCTCCCGTCGTAGACGCGGCCGGCCGGATCGTTCGCTGGGTGGGAACGGCGACCGATATCGACGCGCTGAAGCGCGGCGAGATTGCGTTGCGGGCCAGCGAGGAGCGTTTCCGCCGGCTGTTCGAGGAGAGCCCGCTGGGCGTAGCGCTGGAGGACGAGCAGGGTTTGTTCCTGCGGGTGAACCCCGCGTTCTGCCGGATGCTGGGGTACGAGGAAGCAAGCCTGCTCGGGATGTCATTGAAGACTCTGACGCGCGATCACCACGGCGGGAGCGAGCGGCTGCTGGCGCGGCGCGATGGCGGGGTGCTTTGGGCGCGGGTTCACGAAGACGCGGCCTCTCGCTCCAAGGAACGCTTTGTGCTTGTGGAGGACCTCAGCGGCCGTAAGGCGGCCGAGCAGGACCGGCGGCTGCTGGTGACTGTGCTCGAGAACACTCCCGACTTCGTGGGATTGGCGCGAATGGATGGGACGGTATTCTATGTGAACCCGGCAGGGCGGCGCCTGGTAGGCCTGAGCAGTGAGCAGGACGCTGCTGTGCTGGGGATCGAGAGCTACGGCTTTCCCGAGGACCTGCCGCTGTATCGCTTCGAAGTCATGCCCGCGGTGAAGCGCGGGGAGATTTGGCAGGGGGAGATCCGTTTTCGACACCAGGGGACGGGCGAGCCGATTCCGATGGAGATGCGCGCGTTCGCCATTTTCGACGAGCAGGGGCGGCGCCTGGGGTTCGCTAACGTCAGCCGGGATATTCGCGAGCGAAAGGCGGCGGAGAGCGCGCTGCGCAAGAGCGAGACGGACTACCGCACGCTGATCCAGACACTGCCGCACATGGTTTGGATGACGACGCCGGCGGGCGTCTGCGACTACTTGAGCCCGCAATGGCTGGCCTACACCGGAATTGCGCAGGAGCAGCAACTCGGCGAGGGATGGCTGCAATCGCTCCATCCGGAGGATCGCGAGCCGACGCGCCAGGCGTGGGCGACAGCGGTTGAAACGCAGGGACGATACGACGTGGAGTTCCGCATCCGGCGGCACGACGGTGCGCACCGCTGGTTCAAGACGCGCGGGGTACCGCAGTTCGACGATTCCGGCCAGCTGGTGCGGTGGCTGGGAGTATGCACCGATATCCACGATCAAAAGTCGGTGGAGGCAGCGTTGCGGCGCAGCAATGCGGAACTGGAGCAATTCGCCTACGTGGCGAGCCACGACTTGCAAGAGCCGCTTCGTACTTGTACGGTCTATGCGCAGTTGCTGGAGCGGCGATGCGCGGAGGTGGTGCAGGGAGAGGCTAAGGAGTTCCTGAACAACGTGGTGCAGAGCAGCCAGCGGATGAGGCAACTGATCAATGATCTGCTGGAGTACTCGCGTACGGGAACCGATTTTGCGACGGCGATCGCGGACCCGCAGGCAGCGGTGGAGGCGGCGATGGAGAATCTCAAGGAGAGAATTCGCGAGACGAAAGCGGTAGTCACCTTCCAGCCGATGCCGACCGTGATGGCGAACCAGTCGCAGCTGGCGGCTGTCTTTCAGAACCTGTTATCCAACTCCATCAAGTACGCTCGCCCGGGAGTTCCGCCTGAGATCTGCATCCGGACGGAGTCGTGCGACGGAATCTGCCAGTTTTCGGTGTGGGACAACGGTTCGGGCTTCGAGCCGCGGTATGCGGAGAAGATTTTCGGAATCTTCAAGCGACTGCACGGGCAAAGCGTTCCGGGCACGGGCATCGGGCTGGCGATCGTCAAGAACATCGTGGAGCGTCACGGCGGCGCGGCCTGGGCGGAAGGCCGGCCGGGTGAAGGGGCGACGTTCTACTTCACGCTGCCGCTGGCGTAGCGGCCCTTAGAAGCTGAGCCGCTTGCTCCTGGCCGCGCCTGCCGGATTCGTGGCTTCGACTTCGACGGCGGAGATGGCGGAGGAGTCGCCTGAGACAGGGAAGGAGGCTCTCAGGGTGAAGGCCCCGCCGAGCGTCGAGGAGGCAAAGTAACGGCTGAAGTCGCCGGTGACGTCGACCGTCACGGCACCTTGCGGGAGCGGGGCGCCATCGCGGCCGAAGAAGGTGAAGGCGAGACGCGTGAGGCTGCGGGTGTTATCGAAGCCGGTGAGATTCACTTCGAGCGCACCGGTTGCTCGCGCTGCTTTGGCTTCGGTGAATTCTACGGGCGCGGGATTGAGGGGGAGCACGAACGTCTCCGACCACTGGCCAATTTTGGCGGTGAACACCAGTTCGCCGGCGACAGTTCCGGTCTGGAAGACGACTTCCCGACGATCGCCGAAGGCGGCGACGGTATCGCCCGCGGCGACCGTGAAATCGAGACGGCGGCCGGAGGTGGGGGAGACGAATTGGACGGCGTCGTCAGCGGCGGCGCCGGCGCGCACCGCGAGTTCGAGGGTGCCGCTGCCGGCCGACGGCGAGGCCACGCCGAAGCGGACGGACAGGCGGGCGGCGGAGTTGTTACCGGGGGTTGCCGGCTCGAGCACCACGATGGGCTTGGGGAAGGGCGGCGCGACGCCGACGCCGGTCAGCTTGACGGGACGATCGCCGACCAGCAGCCAACCCTCCTGGGCGCCGTTGGAGGATGGCGTAAAGGCGACGTCGAAGGCGGCAGAGGCATTGGGCGAGAGGCGGACGGGCGGGGCCAGGCCGATGGGCCCCTGGAAGGACGTTCCACGGACCTCGAGCCGGCTGAGGGTGGCAGTGATGGGTGTTTCGTTGACGAGGTGGAACCGCACGGCCGTCGTGCCGCCGGTCTTAACCTCGCCGAAGGGGACTCCGTCCAGGGTGGAGGCGGGAACGCGGCGGCCGCCGGTTTCTACAAGAAGGGTGGGTACGGCGGCGGCGCGGGCGACCAGAAGCACGGTGGTGGTGTTGAAGGTGAGGACGGCACTGAAGCTTGTGCCGTAGTTCTGGGGAGAGAAGCGGACGCGAAAATCGACAGAGGCGTCGGGGGCGAGGGGGTGGGGGATGGTGGGTTCGCTTTGAAGAGAAAAATCGCGGCCGGAGACCGAGAGGCGGTCGATGGTGGCGCGGCCGGGGCCGGTGTTGCGGACGCGAAGCCGGAGGTCGTTGCGATCGCCGACGTAGGCTTCGCCGAGGTCGAGGAGGGCGGGGACCGGCTGCTCGGTCTGGCCATCGACCACGTAGAGGCGCAACTGAGCCGCGACGGGAGCAGCGGCCAACAGGAGCAGCGGGAGGAGGCGCGGGATCATTGCGCGCTCCTGGGCAGGAGGTAGACGGTGGGTTCGCTCGAGAGCCGGAGGGCGTAGGAGTGATCTCCGGCAGCTATCGCAATCCATTGTTCTCCCATAACTTCCAGCCGGCTTGGGTTCGCTTCGAGAAAAATTTCGCGCTCGCCGCCGTCGAGGCCGATCACGACTACGGAGGCACCGCGCGAGGCTACGATGCGGCCGTCGGCGAGGAGTGCGGCGGGGGCCTCGAGGCCCTGGAGCGGTACTTCGATGGCTCCATCGAGGAGCCACAGGCGATCTTCTCTGCGGACGATGGCGCGGTTCGGCCAGCCGATCGCGACCACTTCTCCGGAGGGCTGCCAGGGGAGGGGGCGGCCGGAGGGAAGGCGGCAAAGTTCCCGCGTGGAGGCGAACCAGACGAGGGCGGCGCTTCCATCTTTTGCAAAAGCGAAGTTGGCGGGGCCGGGCGGGGCGGACAGGGCGGTGAGGCGGCGGCCGTCGCCGTCGGTGATGATCAACTCTTCGGCGGTTTTGAGAATGGCTTCTCGTCCGGAGGAGGCGGCGGCGAGGACGTGAAGGTCGTCATTTTGAACGACGAAGCTGCCGGCGAGTCCGACAACGCGCTGTAGTCGACCGGAGTCGTCGCGCACGACGCCGATGCGGGGCGCCTGTTGGGCGGATACGGCGGAAACGAGCAGGGTGAGAAGGAGAAGACGTGACATTAAGGCCTCCCGATGGTGATTGAGGGGTTTCCGACGGACGGGCCGGAGGTGGAAGCGGCGGGCGGAAGCGCCGCCGCGGCGGGAGTGGAGGCGGACCGCGACCGTGAGAGGCCGATGGCGGCTCCGCCGCCCGCGGCTGCGACGAGGACCGTCAGCATGATGGCCTTGCCGCGGCCCCCGGCGCGCCGGACGCGGGCGGGCTTGGAGTCAGGACTGGAGGGTGCGACGGCCGCGGGGTCGGCGAGATAGAGCGGTACGAGGATGCCGGCGCGGGTGCCGGCGCGGGCGGCTGTGACTCGCACCTGGAGGGGGCCCGGGAGCTTGTTCCACTGGACACCGAAGACGGAGGCCCGGCCATCGCCGGTGGTGATGGCGACCTCGGTGCGCAGTCCGGAGGCAAAGAGGCCGGTGGGTCCTTCGTCGGGGAGACGAAAACTGACGGCGACGGCGGGGACCGGCCTGCCCGTTTCGTCGGTGACTTGAACGGTGAGAAGGCGATTGGCTTTGGATCCGGCGGTGTGAGAGACGCCTTCGCCCTCGAGCACGCGGATTTGGAGGACGGCGACGTCGGGCGAGGTTTGAGCCGCCGCGGTGACGGCCAATAAGAGGAGCGCCAGCGCCTGCCGGAGATGTTGGTGCATATGGTTCCCGGTGAGGCGCAACCCGGCGAACCGCTTCGATGTAAGGGAGTTAAGCGGTGGCGCCGGCTTTCAGCAGAACGGCAGTGACGTTATCGGGCCCACCGTTCGCCTTGGCAGCCTCGACGAGATAGTGGCATTTGGACTCCAAAGATTGCTGCCAACTTAGCACCTCGGCGATTTTTTCCGGGTCGACGACGCCATGGAGGCCGTCGCTGCAAAGCAGGAACTCCGCGCCGTTCATGGGTTTGTAGGAATAACAGTGCATCCGGAGGGGGCTGCCCACGCCGATGGCCATGGTCAGGACATGGCGCATGGGGTGAGTCTTGAGGCTGGCTTCGTCGATGCCGAGGCGGCGGCCAACCTCGTTGACCCAGGTCTGATCCTCGGTGATGGTGAGAAGCTGGCCGTTTTCGTAAATGTAGGCCCGGCTATCGCCAACGCTGGCGATGAGGACTTCCTCGCCGCCGACCTCAAGGACGGCGGTCAAGGTAGTACCCATGCCCTCCAGGGTCGAATCCGAGCTGGCGGCGGCCATTACGCGGCGATTCGCCTCTTCGAATGCTTCCTGGAGGATCTGGGCGGTGGTTTCGCCCGACTTCCAGACAACCTCGAAGACGGTTTCAGCCGCGAGTTTGGAAGCTCTTTCGCCCGCCTGCGCTCCACCCATGCCGTCGGCGACGAGGTACAAGCCCAGCTCGGGGGAGAGCAAGAAGTAGTCCTCGTTGTTTGTCCGGACGCAGCCCGGATCGGAGACGCCGAACGCTTCCACCATGAGCCTTTCGATTATATCCGTTTCACAGGAATTTCAACTGGCGACGTTTAACACAAGTACTCTTTTTGTTAGGGGAGCGGAAAGGCGGGGGGGCCGGAAGCGGGGAGCCGGGGCACGTCTGCATTAAGATGAGGCGTTATGTTGCGGATTTCGCAGGTTGGTTTGCGAGGGGTGGTGGGGCGCGGTCTGACGCCGGCGCATGTGCTGGATTTTGCAGCGGCCTTTGGGACCTTTCTGCAGCCAGGGCGGTGCGTTGTGGTAGGGCGCGACCCGAGGGCGAGCGGCAGAATGCTGAGGGAGGGGGTGGTGGCGGGGTTGATGGGTACGGGACACGACGTGATGGATCTGGGGGTAGTGTCAACGCCCGTGATCCAGCACGCGATCCGGAGGGTGGGGGCCGGGGGCGGGGTCTCGATCGGCGCGAGTCACAACGCGGCGGAGTGGAATGCGCTGAAGTTCCTGGGGCCGGAGGGAGTGTATCTATCGACGGCAGAGGCCGGCGAACTGCTGGACATCTATCACCTCAGGAAGTTCACGCGGGTGGACTGGACCGGTGTGGGGCGACTGCGGGAGGAGGCGGGCGGGATTGACGCCTACCTGGAAGAACTGGCGGCGGTGTTCGACTTTGAAGCGGTACGGCGGTTCCGGGTGCTGGTGGACTGCTGCAACGGCACGTCGGCGCTGATTCTGAGGCGCCTGAACGAGCGGTACGGCTTCGGGTTCGTTTTGATCAACGAGAAGCTGGAGGGTCGGGCGTTCGCGCACGAGCCGTCGACGACGAAGGCGGCGGTGGGGCTGCAATTGGCGCCGTTGATGCAGCCGGTGCGGGCGGATGCCGGGTTCCTCTTCGATGTCGATAGCGACCGGGTGGCGGTCGCGACCGAGCGGGGCGAGGCGGTGAGCGAGGAGATGATTCTGCCGATGCTGGCGGACTGGCTGCTGCCGCGAGGCGAGGGGAAGATCGTCATTACTAATCTGTCGGTAACGGGCCTGGTGGACGAGGTGGCCGCGCGGCACGGCGGGCGGGTGCTGCGGGTACCGGTGGGCCGCCAGGCAGCGATTGATGCGATCACGTCGCACCGGCCGGAGCAGATTGCGCTGGCGGGAGAAGGCACGGGGGCGGTAATGATGCCGCAGTTCCGGTTCATCTACGACGGGATTGCTTCGATGTTCGGGGTGTTGTCAATGATGGCGGAGCGGGGGGTAGGGCTCGCGGAGATCGTCAACGGCTATCCGCGGTATTCCATTTTGAAGGGGCTGGTGGAGCTGTCGACGCGACGCATTCCGCAGTTGCTGTCGGAGCTGGAGCAGAGCTATCGCGATGGGCGGGCAAACCGCGTGGATGGGCTGCGTGTGGATTGGCCGGGACGGTGGTTTCACGTGCGGGTGAGCCAGACGGAGCCCGCGGTGCGAGTGATTTGCGAGCAGCGCGGAGAGGCGCCGGAGGAGTTGTTCGAGTCTCTGATAGGGCGAGTGAGGAGCTACGTGTAGATGGCACGTGAACATCTTCTGAAGATCGGGGTTTCGGGTGTGCGCGGCGTGGTGGGCGAGTTTCTGACGCCGCAATTGGCCTGTGATTTCGCGCAGGCGTTTGCGGGATACGTGGGCCGCGGGCGCGTGGTGGTGGGGCGCGATACACGGGGAAGCGGGCCGATGCTGCAGCACGCGGTAACGTGCGGTCTGCTGGCGGCGGGGTGTTCGGTGGTGGATGTAGGAGTGCTGCCCACGCCCACGATTCAGATCTATGTCGCGGAGACGCGGGCGCGGGGTGGGATTGCGCTGACGGCGTCGCACAATCCGCCGGAGTACAACGCGCTGAAGCTATTCAATGGCGAGGGGCTGTTCTTCAATCAATATGAGCGGGAGGAACTGATCGACCTCTATCACCAGAGCGAGTTCCGGCTGGTAGGGAACGCGGAGATGGGGTTGGTGGTGCGGGATTACGAGAGCGGTCCGCGACGGCATTTTGAGCGGGTGCTCCGGCTGGTGAACGCGGAGAAGGTACGCGGGCGGCGGTTCCGGGTGGGGCTGGACGGGGTGAACGGGGCGGGGTCGGCGATGTCGGTGCGGTATTTGACGGAGGTTCTCGGGTGCGATCTGCGGGCGATCTCGGTGGATCCTTCGCAGCCGTTTCCCCGGGAGGCAGAGCCGAAGCCGGAGACGTTGGGGGAGTTGGCGGCACTGGTGCGGCGCGAGGGGTGCGACATTGGCTTCGGGCAGGACCCGGATGGCGATCGGCTGGCGGTGTGCGATGAGGACGGGCATGTTCTGGACAACGACGACGTGCTGGCGCTGGTGGTGGACGCAGTTCTGGAGCGAGTGCCGGGCGACGTGGTGGTGAACCTGACGACGTCTTCGGTGTTGGATGAAGTGGCGGCACGGCACAGGAGGCAGGTGTGGCGGGCGCCGGTGGGCGAGGCGAACGTCGTCGAGCGCATGCAGGCGGTGGGGGCGGCGATTGGGGGCGAGGGGTCGAATGGGGGGATCATTCTGCCGGCGGTGCATTACTGCCGGGACAGTTATACGGGGATGGGGTTCTTGCTGGAACGGATGGCGGTGACGGGGAAGACGGTGTCGGAGCTGGTGGGGGGACTGCCGCGGTTCCGGAGGCGGATGGGGAAGGTGGCGTTCGAGCATGGGCGGCTGGGGCAGTTGATGCAGTCCTTGGAGGAGCGTTTTCCGGGGGTGGAGGCGGACCGCACGGATGGCTTGAAGCTGATGTGGCCTGACGGCTGGATCCATGTGCGGGCATCGAATACGGAGCCGCTGCTACGGCTGGCGGCGGAGGCGCGGACGGAGGAGAGGCTGGAGGAGTTGTATGGGCGGGTGGTGGGGGCGCTGGGGGGATGATGAAGAAGGTGCGACTGAATGACCTGGCGCGGGAGTTGGAGGTCAAGCCTGGCAAGCTCCTGGAGGCGTTGCCCGCCCTCGGCGTCAAGGAACGGAAGACTCACTCAAGTTCTGTTGATGAGGACGTTGCGGAGGAGTTGAGGGAGCTCTTTAGACCGCGCTTTGCGGTGGGTGCCCCTGACGCGACAGACGTCTTAGCCGCTCTGCCCGATACCACTGAGGAACTCGGCCTGGAGCCGGACGTTCTCGCGCGGCTCCGGTCGATAGCCGAAGAGATTTCCGAGTTCCGTGCGGCGGGGTCTTTGGAGGGCTTGGCTGCACGGAAGCTCGAACAGTCCTTTCGTCTTCAGCACGTGTATCACAGCACGGGAATCGAGGGGAATCGACTCACTCTGCGCGAGACGGAGGTGGTTCTCCGTAAGGGCATCCAGATTGCGGAGAAACCGCTTCAGGACCAGATGGAAGTACGGGATTTGGATGCTGCTCTGGACTTTCTTTCCGAGTGCACCCGCCGAGAGGAGCCGCTACGGGAAACAACGCTACGCGAGTTACACGCGCTGGTGGTTCGCGGGCAGGCCGACGCTTCGCCGGGCTCCTACCGGCAGACCGGGGTAGTGATTTCAGGGAGCGAACTGAAGCCGCCGGAGCCGTTGGCCGTACCGGGTCTTGTGCAGCAACTGGTGTCATGGATCAACCAGCCCAAGAGCGTTCACCCACTCGCCTGCGCCATCATCGCGCACCACAAGTTGGCTGTCATTCATCCCTTTCTGGATGGAAACGGGCGTGTGGCGCGCCTACTCGCGAACCTTGTCCTTTTGCGATCCGGCTACCCGATAGTGAATATCCGACGGGACGAGAGGCCGCGCTACTACGAGGCCTTGACACAGGCGGACCACGGCAAATACGGGCCTCTCCTGGGGCTGGCGATTGATCGTGCACTCGAGACCTTTGGCGAGATGAAGCGGATCCGTGAAGAGACGGAGCGGATGAAGTCATGGGCGGCGGAGCTGGGGCAACGTGAAGCGGCGACCGAACTACGGCGTCAAGAGCGAGACTACAAGCTCTGGCTCTCTCAAATGGAGACGCTGCGGCTGGAGTTCCAAAGCCGTGCCGAACTATTGGACGAGGAACTTCACCAGATTCAGATTACGTTCAAGGCATATCCGGCGCCAGACCTATCGAAGTACTTGCAGCTGCGGGAGCGGGGCGTCGCGCCGCAATCGTGGTTTTTCCTGCTTCGATTCACGAGGAACAACGAGCCCTTCACGTTTTTCTTCCGCTTCTTTCGCGATCGAAAGGGGCCCTGGGGCGGCTCAGCAATACCGCTGGAGGCGAACTGGTTCGAGAACGGCGAAGAGAAGCCGGTCAGTCACCCAGCGATCGGGCTTAGAGAACTCTGGGTGGATTCCGAGCAAGGCTGGATGGTCCGGCGGTTGGAGGCGGGACAGTTTATCGTTCAGTCGCAGCGAAGCCTGGCGGCGGAGGCGGAGAGGTTTTTTGAGGAGGTATTGCGCGTCTGCTGCGGCATTGGGTAGGCGTCATTCGTCCCACGCCTCGGGTTGATCCCATGCCATGTCGCACTCGTCGTCCGGATACTGCTCGTAGGCTGGCCGCATGCCTTATTTCCGGATCAACTGCTCCGCGTGTTTCAGCGCTTCCGGCGTGAGGTGCTCGCCGCTCAGCATGCGGCCGATTTCGCGGATGCGGGCTTCGCGGGTGAGTTCTTCGATCTCGGCTACCGTGCGGCCTTTCACTTCCCGCTTGGAAACGTTGTAGTGGTGGTCGCCGAAGCCGGCGATTTGGGCGAGATGGGTGACGCAGAGTACCTGGTGGGAGGACGCGAGGTCCTTGAGGCGGCGGCCGACTCGTTCGGCGGCGGCGCCGCCGATGCCGGCGTCGACCTCGTCGAAGACCAGAGTTGTCGCATCCGATTCCGTCACACAGGTCTTGAGCGCGAGCGCCACCCGCGACAGCTCCCCACCGCTGGCGATCTTGTCGAGCGGCTTAGGCTCTTCGCCGCGGTTGGGAGAGAGGAGGAACGTCACTGCGTCAACGCCGCGCTCGCCAGGCGGAGCGGGGTCGATCGCTACGCGGAATACGGTGCGCTCCATGGCCAGGCCCGCTAGCTCGGCCTCCACCTTCTTTTCGAGTTTGCGTGCGGCTTCGCGGCGCCGGGCGGTGAGCTTCGCCGCCGCTTCGTCGTATTCGCGGCGGAGGCGGGCCTGTTCCTGCTCTAACGCCGCGCGGCGTTCGCCCGAGGACTCGAGGGCTTCGAGCTTCGCTTTGACGTCCTCGTAAAAGGCGAGGATCTCGCCGATGGTGGCGCCGTACTTGCGCTTGAGCTTATCGATGGCCGCCAGGCGGGTTTCGATCTCCTCGAGGCGGGCCGGGTCCGCCTCCAGGCGCCCAAGGTAGCCGCGCAGGGAGTGCGACGCGTCCTCGATCGCGGCCTGTGCGGGCTTCAGCGTGGCGAGGAGCTCTTCGAGCGACGAGTCGATGCGGGCAAGGTCGTCGAGGCGGCGGGCGGCAATGCGGAGTTGCGCCGACGCGCTGGTCTCCGCGTCGTAGAGGGCTCCGTATGCCGCGGTTGCCAGCTCCGTCAGCTTGGCAACGTTCTGTTGCACGCGGCGTTCGGCTTCGAGATCGGCGTCCTCGCCGGCCTTGAGGTCCGCGGCTTCAATCTCGCGACGCTGGAAGGTCCACAGGTCGGCGAGGCGGAGTTTGTCCTGTTCGTTGCGGTCGAGTTCGGCGAGCTCGGCAGCGACGGCGCGCCAGCGGCGGTGAAGATCGGAAGTGACAGCCGTTAAGTCGGCGGCGCCGGCGAAGGCGTCGAGCATCGCGAGCTGCTGCCCTGAGGAGAACAATCGCTGCTGGTCGTGCTGGCCGTGGATGTCGCCGAGGAAGGGCGCAAGGTCCTTGAGCAGCGCGGCGGTGGCCGGCCGGGAGTTGAGGAAGGCGCGCGATTTGCCGTTGGCCTGGATTTCGCGCTCCAGGATCAGTTCCGCTTCCGAGGTGTCAACGCCCGCGTCCTCGAGCACGGAAGCGGCGGCTTCGGGAAGGTCGAAGACGCCCGAGATGCGCGCCCGGTCAGCGCCGCTCCGGACCATGTCCGCCCCGGCGCGTCCGCCGAACAGCAAACCCAGGGCGTCGACGATGATCGACTTGCCGCTCCCGGTTTCACCGGTCAGCAGGTTGAAGCCGGGGTGGAAGCGGACACGGATGCGCTCGACTACGGCAAAGTTTTCCACCAGAAGTTCGAGGAGCATGCGGCGTGAACCACCAGGATGCCCGACTTTTCTTACTGCGGCAACGTCCTTTTGAGTGAGCTTTCACGGCCTGCACGATAGAATGAAAGGTTCGAAGGGAAAGGAGTCCGTTTGACGTTTCCGGTGGCGCTGATCCTCCAAGTCAGCATCCTCGAGTTGGTCCTCAAGGCCAACCCGGTGTCGAAAGCGATCCTGGTGGTGCTGCTTCTCTTCTCGGTTTTCTCCTGGGCGATCATCTTCGCGAAGTGGAACGCGTTCCGGCAGGCGCGCGCCGCAAACGGCCAGTTCCTTCGGGCATTCCGGAAGGCCAACGGCATGGAGGCGGTCGCGCTGGCGAGCGAGCAGTTCCGGGCCTCGCCTCTCGTCAGCGTGTTCGAGTTCGGGTATACCGAGATGGACCGCCAGGCGAAGTCGCGCGGCGGCATGGTCAACACCAATGCCGTCGAGCGCAGCCTGCAGCTGGGTATTAGCGAAGAGATCACCAAGCTCGAGCGGAACATGAACTGGCTGGCGACCGCGGCGACCGTTTCGCCGTTCGTGGGCCTGCTTGGCACCGTCTGGGGCATCATCGGCGCATTTCAGGCTTTAGGACTGGCCGGAAGCGCCAGCTTGCGTGCCGTCGCCCCAGGCATCGCCGACGCCCTCGTCGCCACGGCGGTAGGCCTCGCAGCGGCCATCCCGGCGGCGGTCTTCTATAACCACTTCGGCCATGTCATTCGCGAGTTCGGCTCGCGGATGGACGACTTCTCGCTCGAGTTCATGAACTGGGCGGAGCGGACGCAGGAGCAGGTGAGTGGGCATCTCCGTTAACGGCGGCGGCAGCGTAGGCGGCCGGCGCCGGCGCTACGGAACCCTCGGTTCCCTTTCCGAGATGAACGTGGTCCCGCTGGTAGACGTCGTCCTCGTGCTCCTCATCATCTTTATGCTCACCGCCCACGTGATGGAGTTCGGCCTCGAAGTGGAAGTGCCGAAGGTGCGGACGGTGAAGGACAGCGCCGAGGAACTGCCGGTGATCACCATCACCCGCGACGGCAACGTGTTCCTGGGCGACAAGCCGGCGAACGTGAACGCGCTGCCGGATGAGATACAGAAGCAGTTCGGCGCGGCGGGCAAGACTGTCTACGTCCGCGCGGATAAGAACACCATCTGGGAACCGATGGCCCAGGTAATCGCGCAACTGGGCGAGGCCAAAATCGACGTCCGGCTGATGACCCAGCCGGAGGACGAAGCGGACCGGCCGCGAAGACGATAACGCATGCCGGCACGGCACGACATCCTGGACGAGCGGGAAGCGCTGGCCCGGCCACTGGCCGGCTCGATTCTGTTTCACGCCGCGCTGGCGGGCGCGGCGGTCCTGGCGACGTGGCTGTCCGAGCGCGGCCGGGTACAGATGGGCGATCCGAATTCGTTCGGCGGCACAGGGGTGCTGGTGACACCCGTCAGCTCCATTCCGCTGCCGAACCGGGGCGGCGTGAAGAACCAGGTGGCGAACGATACCGAGAGCAACGTGCCGGCTCGAACCAAACCCGAGCCGAAGCGCGCCGTGCAGGAGGACCCGGAGGCGATTGCCATCAAGGGGCGCGAGCGGAAGAAGCAGGAGCGCGAGCAGGCTCAGCAGCGGCGGTATACCAACGTGGAGGAGAAGCCCAACCAGCTCTACAGCTCCACCGGGCAGGCCGCGAGTTCGCCGCTGTTCGGGGGGATGGCCGGGTCGGGCGGCGTCGGCGTCGGGCGTGGCTCGCCGTTCGGCAATCGCTTCGGCGCCTACGCCACCCTGATCCGCGACCGCGTGGCTCAGAAGTGGCGCACCGGGGAGATCGATCCGCGGATCCAATCCGCCACGCCGGCGATCGTTCTGTTCGATGTCATGCGGGACGGCAGCGTGCGCGATGTGCGGCTGCTGCAGCGTTCCGGAATTTCGGCGATCGACTACTCCGCGCAGCGCGCGGTCATGGAGGCGGGTCCGTTCCCGCCCCTGCCTCGCGAGTATGAGCGAGATTCCGCTACTGTAGAACTTTGGTTTCAGTTAAAACGATGAGAGCCAAAATTGTTTTATTGCTTCTGGGGATGGCCGGCGTTCTGGGGGTGATGACAGCCCAGCAGAGCGCGCAGAGCGACATTATCGGCAGGATCACCAAGGGCGAGCGGGCTGCTATCGCGATTCCCGATTTCCGGGGCGCCGGTGCAACCCAATCGTTCATGGGGGCCTTCAACGAGACCCTGTTTCGCGAGGTGCAGAACGCCGGCATCTTCAAGATGGTGGCCAAAAGCATGATGCCCCTGCAGATTCCGCAGCGCCCCCAGGACTTTCAGGGCGGGCGCCGCGGCACCGGACTCACCATGCAGGACTGGTCGTCGCCCCCGGCCGCCGCCAACTATCTCGCCTTCGGATACGCGGCGGAGCAGGGCGGGCAGTTCTCCCTCTACGGCTGGCTGTTCAACGTGAACCAGCCGGACACCGCGAACGCGCAGGTGGTGGGCAAGGTCTACTTCGGTACGCTCGACGAAGCGGGCGTCCGGAAGGTCGCCCAGGAGTTCGCCGCCGACATCCTCTCCCAGTTCGGGGCAACGTCCCTGGTGGGCTCGAAGATCTACTACGTCTCGCAGCGGGGCGGCGTGAAGGAGATCTGGCAGATGAACTACGACGGGTCGGACCAGAAGTCCTTCTCCGGCTATAAGTCGATCAGTACCATGCCCAACGTCTCCCCCGATGGGTCGAAGATCGCCTTCACCACCTTCGCGCGGGGGAATCCGTCGATCGCCGTCCACTCGCTCGAGACCGGACGCCGCCTGCCGTTCTACAACCAGCAGGCGTCGATGAACGCAACCCCCAGTTTCACGCCTGACGGAAAGATGATATTGTTTTCATCTACCCTATCGGGCATAGCACAGATCTACGCCGCCAACGTGGACGGCAGCGGGCTGAAGCGAATCTCGAATGTTCGCGCCATCGAGGTCGAGCCTAAGGTGAATCCCCGCAACGGCAATGAAATTGTATTCGTTTCCGGACGCTCAGGTCCGCAACAAATATATAAAATGAATATAGACGGCGCAGACGTAGTTCGTTTGACCACGGGCGAAGGCGAGGCAAGCAACCCTTCCTGGCACCCGGATGGGCAGCATATTGCCTTCGCGTGGACCCGTGGGTTCGAGCCGGGGAACTGGAACATCTTCATTATGGATGTGGCCACCCGGGAGACCGTGCAGTTAACGCATGGAAGAGGCCGTAACGAAAATCCGAGCTGGTCGCCCGACGGCCGCCACATCGTGTTCTCCTCCAACCGGAGCGGGTCGAACCAGATTTGGACGATGCTCGCCGACGGGACGCAGGCCACACAGTTGACGAGCCAGGGCATCAACCAGATGCCGGTTTGGAGCAAGTGAGTTTTTATGCAGTAGTTGGTTTCGATATCGCAGGAGGCAAGACGTTCAGGATGAGCAAGCGACACATAGCGGCGATCCTACTAGGACTCGCCATGATTCTCTTCATCGCCGGCTGCCGTAAGAAGCCCGCGCCGGCGCCGCCACCGCCACCACCGCCGCCACCCGCCGAAGTCAAGAAGGCTGAACCGGCCGCACGCGTGGTGAACTTCGCAGCCGAACCGTCCACCATCGAACGCGGGCAGTCGTCGACGCTCCGTTGGAACGTGGAGAACGCGACCAGCGTGACCATTGAGCCGGGAATCGGCACGGTTCCGGCCACCGGGAGCCGCCAGGTCTTCCCGACGAACTCGACCACGTACACGTTGCGGGCGACGGGCCCGGGCGGCGGCGCGAGCGCCACTGCTTCGGTGACCGTAACCGCACCCCCACCTCCGCCTCCTCCGCCGCCGACGACGAAGCCGACGCGGAACATCAGCGAGGTAGTGGCCAGCGAGATCCAGGATGCGCTCTTCGACTACGACAAGAGCGACATTCGAGAGGACGCTCGCTCGATCCTGACGCGGAACGCGGATGCGTTGAAGTCGATCTTCAATGAGTTCCCCGGTTCGGTGATTCAGATCGAAGGCCACTGCGACGAGCGCGGATCCGCTGAGTACAACCTTGGTCTCGGCGACCGTCGCGCCGCCGCGGCGAAGGAGTTCCTGGTGCAACTGGGCGTTCCGGCTGACCGTCTCAAGACCATCAGCTACGGCAAGGAACGGCCGCAGTGCACGGAGAGCGACGAGGGCTGCTGGCAGAAGAATCGCCGGGCGCACTTCGTCGTCGGGCAGTAACGGACCGATCGGGCAGGGGCCGGCGATGGACCGGCCCCGCCTTTCTTGGTAGTTGTTGGGAGGGGTACACATGACATTCACCCGGCTGGCGCCGCTGCTGTTGTTGGCTGCGCCGTTTGCGTTCGGGCAAAAGAAAGAAATCGTGGAACTGCAGCGGGACATCGCGCTGCTGCAGGACCAGGTGCGGACGCTCCAGAGCGCGTTCACCGAGAAGGTGGCTTCCTTGACGGTGTTGCTCGAGCAGTCGCTCGACCGCATCAACAAGGCCAATACCGCTGTCGCGGTGCTCGAGAGCAGCCTGCGGGACCGCATGTCGGCGCAGGAAAAGGGACTCACCGGTCCGATCGCGAACGTGGGTTCGAAGGTCGACCAGATGGCGGAGGAGTTCCGCTTCGTGAAGGAGTCGATGGCGGACTTGAACTCGCGCATGCAGAAACTTCAGGCGCAGTTGACGGACGTGAAGAACGCGGTGACCACGCTTCCCTCTCCCGCCGCGCCGCCCGCCGGACCTCCGGGCGCCGGAGCGAGCGGAGGGCCGCCGGCAGGCATGTCCGCGGACGGCCTCTATCAAGACGCGCTGCGTGACTACCAGAGCGGCAAGTTCGACATTGCCATGGCCGAGTTCAGCGACTATCTGCGCTACTACGGCAGCACGGACCTCGCGGCGAACGCCCAGTATTACGTGGGCATGATCTACTACAACCGCGAGGATTGGGACGCGGCGCGGACGAACTTCGACCTGGTGCTCGAGAAGTATCCGGACAACAACAAGACGCTGGACGCGCAGTACATGAAGGGCATGTCGCTGTTGCGGGGCGGGCAGCGCACGGCGGCGGCGCAGGAGTTCCGGGAGCTGGTAGCGAAATCGCCGTCGGGCGAACTGTCGCAGAAGGCGCGGGGCGAGCTGAAGAAGATGGGGCTGAGCGCCGCGCCGGCCTCATCTCGCAAGAAGAAGTAGGTCTGTCTTTCGATGATCCCCCCTGAAGTGACGGCGGAAGGACCTCCGCCGCTCGAGACGTACGAATCCCTGGCAAAGCTGATCGATCATTCGCTGGTGCGGCCGGACCTGACCGAAGCGCAGGTGGAAGAGGGCTGCCGCCTGGCGCGCGCGTATGGGGTCGCCAGCGTGACGGTGCGGCCGTCGGACGTGGACTTGGCCGTGGGATGGATGCGCGGGTCGGACGTGAAGGTGGGAAGCGTCGCGGGCTTTCCGCACGGCTCGTCAACGACGGCGGCGAAGCTCTTTGAGATTCGCGACCTCTTGAAGCGCGGCGCCAAAGAGATCGATATGGTGCTGAACATCGGGAAGATGCTGTCGCGCCAGTTCCAGTACGTGGAGATGGAGATCTACCAGGCGGCGCAGGCGTGCCACGCGGAAGGTGCGGTTCTGAAGGTGATCTTCGAAACGTCCCTGCTCGCAGAGGATCACAAGGTGATCGCGTGCAAGATCTGCAACCGGTCTGAAGCGGACTTCGTGAAGACTTCCACCGCGTATGCGGACGGCGGTTACACCATCGAAGATCTGCGGTTGATGCGCCGGTTCTGCGTGCCGGAGGTGGGAGTGAAGGCGGCCGGAGGGGTGCGGACACTGGAAGCGGCGCTGGAAGTGTACAATGTGGGCTGCACCCGGATCGGCGCCACCCAGACCGCTCGTATACTCGACGAGTGGAAAGCACACTTGGCCCGGCTGGCCGCGGAGAAACAGACAAGCGGCCAGTGATCGGGCGGGCCGATCCCCGCCGTACATCTATGCCGCACCGAAGCACGCCGCCGTCCATCTGTATAGCCCTCGGGTTCCCGACCGTTGAGAGGTTGCTCGAAGCAGCCAAGCGGGAGATGGAGAACGGCGAGCGCTTTGTCGAGTTCCGGCTGGACTACCTGCCCACGCCGGAGAGCGGGATCGCCGCCATCCAGACGTTCCTGAAGAGCTATCCCGACGCATGGGTGCTGGCCACGTGCAGGCGCCACCAGAACCAGGGCAAGTACAACGGCAGCGTCGAAGAGGAGATCCGCATTCTCGAGACCGCGGCAGCCGCCGGCGCGCGCGCCGTGGACGTCGAGATCGAGAGTGCGGAAAACGCGGGCGCGCGGATCGACGCGCTGCGCGGCAGGGCGTTTCTGGTGGTCTCGTATCACAACTTCGAAGGGACCCCGGCAGTGGAGGCGGTGTGGCGGCGAATGTCCAAGGTGGAGGCTGACGCGTACAAGATCGTCACTACCGCGCGTAAGCCCTCCGACAACTGGCGCGTGTTGAGCCTGGCCCGCACGCATGCCCGGACGCCGTTCGTGATGCTTGCAATGGGCGAGATCGGATTCCCGACGCGCGTTCTCTCGCCGGCCTTCGGAGGCGTCTACACGTACGCTGCCCCAATGGCCGCGGAAGGTACGGCGGCGGGGCAGGTCTGCTCGAAAATGCTGCGGGGCTTGTATCGCATCGACAAGTTTTCCAAGGCCGCGAAGATCTACGGCGTCGTGGCCGACCCCGTCCGGCACTCGATCTCGCCGGCCGTCCATAACCGCGCGTTTCAGGCGCGGCGGGTGGACGCCGTGTACCTTCCGTTCCTGGTGCACCCCGGCCAGTTGAAGGACTTGCTGGTGCTCGCGGATAAACTGCCGCTGGCGGGCTTCAGCGTCACCATTCCGCACAAGCAGAAGATCCTGCGCTATCTGGATATCATCGACCCGCTCTCGCGGCGAATCGGCGCGGTGAACACGGTGTGGAAGAAGGCCGGCAAGTGGCGCGGAACGAACACCGATGCAAAAGCGGTGACGGCCCCGCTGGGCAAGATGCTGCGGCTGTCGAATGCGACTGTGCTGCTGGTCGGAAACGGGGGAGCGGCCCGCAGCGCGGCCTTTGCTCTCGCTGACTCCGGCGCGAAGCTGTCGCTGGTCGGCCGCAATCCCGACCGCGTCCGGGCTCTCGCGAAGGCCTGCGGCGGCGAGGCGCTGTTGAAGGAGCAGTTGAACTCGCATCAGTTCGACGTAGTCGTGCACGCGACGCCGGTCGGCATGTCCCCGCACGCGAACCAGTGTTACTTCGAGGACCGGATCCCCGGGGAGGTGGTCTTCGACATGGTGTACAACCCGCTCGAAACGTTGCTGATACGGCGGGCCGTCGAACAGAAGAAGACGGTGGTGCGGGGCCTGGAGATGTTCTTGGAGCAGGCGGCGCAGCAGTTCGAGTTGTGGACAGGGGAGAGCGCGCCGCGGAGTGTAATGGAGAGGGCGGCGCTCGAGGCGCTGCACCAGGGGCACGAGGTGGAGGCGGCGAAATGAAAGTGACGCGAAGAGAAGTGGCGGCGGCGCTCCTCGCGGGAGTGCCGGCCGCCGGACAGCAGCCGGCGGCGCCGGCGGCGGCCGACGAACTGGCGGCGGCACGGGAGACGCTGGCGAGGAACGCCGAGGCGCTTACGCAGTACGAGGTGGCCATCACCACCGAACCCGCATTCGTGTTTCGGACGATCTAAGACGCGATGGCGGAACTGAGCGGCGACATCTTCTATGCGACCATTGCGGAACTCAGTGCCGGACTGCGCGCGAAGCAGTTCTCCTGCGTTGAGCTGACGCGGGCGTACCTCGACCGCATGGAGAAACTGGGGCCGCGCTTTAACGCCCTGGCTCTGCTGCTGCGGGAGGAGGCGATTGGCCAGGCGAAGGACGTCGACGACGACCTGAGCCGGGACCGGGTCCGCGGACCTCTCCAGGGAATTCCGTGCGGCGTCAAGGACCTGCTGGCGCTGCGTGGACATCCGACGACCTGGGGAGCGAAGCCGTTCGCGGGGCAGGTGCTCGAGAACGACGCAGCCGTCGTGAAGCGGCTGCGTAAGGCGCACGCGGTGCTCACCAGCAAGCTGGCGATGGTGGAGTTGGCGGGGGGCCCGTCGTATCGCTACGCCGCGGCATCCCTCACCGGGCCGGGCTTGAACCCGTGGGACCGATCGCGGTGGTCGGGTGGCTCCTCGAGCGGTTCCGGTGCGGCGGTCGCGGCGGGGCTGGTAGCCTTTGCGATCGGTTCGGAGACTTCGGGGTCGATCCTGACACCCAGCGCGTATTGCGGAATCACCGGGCTCCGGCCGACCTATGGACTGGTGAGCCGGGCAGGGGCGATGTCGCTGTCGTGGACGATGGACAAGATCGGCCCGATGTGCCGGTCGGCCGAGGATTGCAGCCTGGTGCTGGCCGCAATTGCCGGCGGCGATTCGGCGGACCCGGCATCGGCCCGGAAGTCGTACTTTCACGCGCCGAAGTTCTGGAGAAAATTCCAGGACCTGAAGACGGCGTACGCGCGGGTGGACTTTGAGGAGTGGGCGGAGCCGGGTGCTCGCGAGCCGCTGCAGAAGGCACTGGCGGTGCTGAAGGAGATGGGGCTGCCGCTGGTGGAAGCGAAGATGCCGGAGTTGCCGTACGGACCGGTGACGAGCACCATCATCGCGGCGGAGGCGGCCTCGATTTTTGAGCCGCTTATCCGTAGCGGCAAGGTGGACGAACTGGCGGACGCCAAGCAGATCACGGGCTTGAAGGCAGGGCTCGAGATCAAGGCGAAAGACTACCTGAAGGCGATGCGCATCCGGACGGAAGTACAGGATGGCTTCCGGCTGCTGTTTTCACAGGTGGACGTGATCGTCGCGCCAGCACGCATGAACGTAGCGACAAAGGTCAGCGAGCCGTTGGACCGGCCAGTGGACCGCTCGATACCGAAGGACATCGGTTTCTCGCGGATCATTCCCGGCGGCAACCTCGCCGGGCTCCCGGCCATCTCACTGCCCTGCGGGTTTGTGGACGGCATGCCCGTGGGGATTCAACTGGTGGGCCGGCCGTTTTCGGAGAGCAATCTCATTGCGATCGGTGCTGAGTTCCAGCGGCGGACGGACTTCCACCGGCGGCGGCCGGCACTCTAACGCAGCAGAACACGCAGGCCTTGCTGAAGGGCGGCGGCGCCGGCGGCGCCGGTGAGCGCCGGCACAACCGAGGGGCGTCCGTTGCGGCGCCATTCGTTGTGAATCGCGTGGTACCCAAGGAAGAGGAACGTCCCCGCCACGAGCGACAGAATGACGCGCAGAACGACCGGTGTCATCAGCGGACCCGCAGCTAGGGCAGCGGCGCCGCCGGCAAGCGTGACGCCTTCGATGAGCACGGCCCATACCAGTGCTGTGGATTTTCGCGAGAACGAAGCGCGAAGAATGGCGCCGTAGGCAAGGCCTTCGGGCACCTTGTGCACCAGCGCTCCAAGCATAAACGCGCGGCCGAGTTCCATGCTGCCCTCAGAGGATGCCGCTGCGCCCCAGCCGTCGAAGAAACTGTGCAGGGTCGCGGCGACGACCAGCGGACCGCCAAAACCGTGAAGGCGAGTGCTGCAGTGGTCGTGGTCGTGAGTGTGGGAGCAGGAAGGGCAGACCGGGTAGAGGTGACGGTTCACAAACCAGAGCAGAAGGAAGCCGGCCAGAGAGAAGGCGGCGGCGAGGGGCCACTTCCACTCCGACGAGATCTCCGGGATCATCCAGAAGAGGGCGATGCCCACGAGGAGCCCTCCGCTGAATGGGAGGATGGCGCCGAGCCGGCGAACCCCGCCCGAGCCGAGGACGCCAGCGACGGCTCCGGCGATGGCAATCATCGTCAGGAGCAGGATGGCGAGGAAAGTAACCGTTGTCGCGGGCAAAGCCACTTACTAATCTAACAGAGGCGCTTACGGCCTCCGGCCAGGGCGACCAGGGTAGCCACGCTCTCCGAAAGCAGTTGAGCTTGCTGCCGGAGGTTCTCGCCGGAGGCCGAGCTCTCTTCCGATTCCGACTGGCTTCGCCGGCCGAGGCTCTCGATCCGGCGGAGTTCGTTGTGCATCATTTCCACGGTCTCCACTTGCTCCCGGCTGGCCGCGTCGACTTCGCGCGTATTCACGCCGGCAGCCTCGATCTCGGCCATCAGTTGGGCGAAGCCGCTCGATAACCCTTCGAGCGCCTCCCCGCCCTGCAAGGACAAGGTGCGAGCCTCTTCGATGAGATGGTGTGTGTCGCGGGCCGCTTCGGCTGCGCGGCCGGCGAGGCTTCTCACTTCGTCGGCCACGACCGCGAACCCGAGTCCGGCCTCGCCCGCGCGCGCCGCTTCCACAGCGGCGTTAAGCGCGAGGAGATTCGTCTGCACGGCGATACCGTCGATCACTTTGATGATCGTTCCGATCTTCGACGCCGAGCGGCCAATCTCCTTCATCACCGAAACCGAGCGGTCAAGGTCAGTATTGGTCTGGACGACAGCGGCGCCGAGCCGATCCAACGTCTCGGCCACGGAGGCCGCGGAGTTGGCGTTCTGCTGCGCCGAAGCTGTCACCTCGGCGGCGGAAGAGGCGGTTGCCTCGAGGGCCTGGGCCTGCTCGGATACGGAGCGCGAGATAGACTGGCTCCCTCCGCACACCTGCTCCGCCTGAACAGCTACCGCCTGGGACTGAGCACCAAGGTTACAGCAGAGACGCTGGAGGGTCGCCGCGGTGGACCGCAGGATGAGAAATATGCACGCCACCACGACGGCAGCGAATACCAGAACCACCACCGTCGCGCGCTGGCTCCCGGCGGCATGGCGCTCTGCCTCGGCGAGGACGGCCTGACGGTGTTCCTCGACTTTGGTCTCGGCGTGATCGACCGTCTTCCCGAGGGCTCCCACCAGGGGCGCCATCTCGTTCATCAGGAGGCCATGTGCGGTATCGAAGTGGCGTTGCTCCGCGACTTTGAGGTAGTCGGCGTACAGGTTTCGCCACCGGGCGATCCCCGCATTGACTGCATCCAGATGCACCGCGACCGACGGCGCCGCGAGCCCCCGCAATTCCTGGGCGTGGGAACGAACCTTTTGTGCCTTTTCGTCGAACGCCTTCAACTCGGCAACGGCGCCGCTATAGGAGTGGCAGCCCGCGCAGTCGCCCACGGCGGCCTCGGTTTTCGGGTTGACCTTCGCCAGGTACGTAATGGTGTAGGTGAACTGCACGGACGACACGTGCGCCCCGAGTTCAGTGAGCCCACCGCGCATCTCGGAAGCGGCGTGGGCAATACGGTTTCCTTCTTCAACCGCCGCGCTCAGATCACGATGCACCCGGCGGAGGTTCATGAGAGACCAAACACCGACAAACAGCGTCAGGATTCCGAGGACGGCAACGCATGACCCTAGTCTTCGCCCAAGGGAGAGATTTCGGAACTTGTTCAACATAGCGGCAGCAGACTCGCTCTGAGACGCATATCGAACAATTGGGCAGACTGATGAACCGAATCGGGGAGCGGTACTATGTGTCGGAGAGGAGGGCTTCCCTCGTGACGGAAACCGTAACTCAAAGTACGGTAAGCATTCAACCGCTTCCTGAGTTCGAACACCAGATTGCGTTGGACCTGGTAACGGTGGTCGAAGAAGCGGCCGTTGCTTCCGCCCGAACGATGGGGATGGGCGAGCGGGACCATTCCGATCATGTCGCCGTGCAGGCGATGCGGCAGGCGTTTGAGAAGGTGCGCATCGCGGGGACGATCGTGATCGGGGAGGGCGAGCGCGACCAGGCGCCGATGCTGTACATCGGAGAGAAGGTGGGTTCGACCCCGCCGCCCGGCTTCCGATATCCAGAGGTTGATATTGCCGTCGATCCCCTGGAAGGCACGAACCTGTGCGCCACAGGGGCCAGCAATGCCATCTCCGTGCTCGCAGCCAGCGAACATGGCGGGCTGCTGCACGCACCGGATTGCTACATGGAAAAGATCATCGCCGGGCCGGCGTGCAAGGGAGCGCTGGACCTCGACGCGCCCGTGGAGGACAACCTGAAGTCGATTGCGCGGTGCCTGGACCGCGACGTACGGGACCTGGTGATCGTAGTGCTGGACCGGCCACGGCATCAGGACTTGATTTCGAGGATTCGGCGTGCGGGGGCGCGCATACGGTTGATCGGCGACGGCGACCTTTCAGCGGGCATCGCGGTAGCGGTGCGGGGGGCTGGCGTGCACGCGGTCATCGGGTCGGGCGGGGCGCCGGAGGGTGTTATCACCGCGGCGGCAATGCGCTGCCTTAACGGCGAGATGGTGGGCCGCCTGGTGGTGGATACGCCGGAATTGGAGGAGCGGGTGCAGCGCATGGGGATCAATGACCCGCGGCGCATCTATAAGGCACAGGACCTGGCCCCGGGCGAGCACATCGTCTTTGCAGCGACGGGCGTAACGAAGGGCGCTCTGCTCGAGGGCGTGCGGTTCTTCCGTGGCGGCTACCGGACGCATTCGATCGTGATGACAAGCGAGGCGAACAGCGTTCGATTCATTGATTCGGTGCGGCAACTGGAGCCGGCCGGCCCGCGTGGGGTGCGTCTCTATTGATCGCGTCGACCTCGGAACTGGAGGAAAGACTGAGCCGGCCTTCGGCGGCAGACGAGGAGGCAGCCAAAGACTGGCGGGACGGGCTGCTGATTCTCGGCGCCGGCGGAAAGATGGGGCCGACTCTGGCGCTTCGGGCGCGACGGGCGGCGCCTTCGTCAACGCCGGTGATTGCCGTCTCGCGGTTCACGGACCGCGCGACGCGCGAGCGCCTGGAGTTGGCCGGCATCGAGTGCGTCGAGGCGGACCTGATCGCGCCCGGTTCGCTGGAGCGGTTGCCCAACGCAGCAAACGTGCTGTACATGGCAGCCCGAAAGTTCGGCACCAGTGGTGATGCGGGCGCGACGTGGGCAACGAACGCGCTCCTGCCGGGTTTGGTCGCCCGTCGTTACGCCGGATCGCGCATCGTCTCCTTTTCTACGGGTAACGTCTATCCCCTGATGCGTGTGGAAAGCGGCGGGCCGGATGAGAGCGCTCCGTTGGAGCCGGTGGGCGAGTATGGGTGGTCCGCGCTGGCGCGGGAGCGGCTGTTCGAATATGCGTCGCGGGAGTACGGCACGAGGGTGGCGCTGCTGCGGTTGAACTACGCGGTGGAGATGAGGTACGGGGTGCTGGCGGACGTCGCCTGGAGGGTGTGGCATCGAGAGCCGGTGCGCCTCGAGATGGGTTATGTGAACGTGATCTGGCAGAGCGATGCGAACTCGGTTGCACTACGCGCGTTCGCACATTGCGCCTCGCCGCCGTTCGTCGTCAATGTAACGGGGACAGAAGTGCTGTCGGTGCGATGGCTGGCCGAGGAGTTTGGCCGGCGGTTCGGGCGTGCGCCGCTCCTGGCAGGCTCGGAGTCGGAGACCGCTTTACTGAGCAACGCCTCTCGCTGCCGGGAGTTGTTCGGGCCGCCGGAGGTATCGGTGACCCAAGCCATTGACGATGTCGCAGCCTGGGTGGCGGCCGGCGGCGTGCGTTGGGAGAAGCCGACACACTTTGAGGCACGCGATGGGAAGTTTTGAACGGCTGCGGAAAGGTTGCGTGATTCCCGCCCACCCGCTCGCGTTGACGCCGGAACGAAAGCTGGACGAGCGGCGTCAGCGGGCGCTCACGCGCTACTACCTGGACGCGGGAGCGGGCGGGGTAGCGGTGGGCGTACACACGACGCAGTTCGTCATTCGGGAGGCGGGGCTGCTGGAACCGGTGCTCGTGCTGGCGGCGGAAGAGGCGCGCGGGCGAGACGTGGCGCTGGTGGCGGGTGTGTGCGGGGAGCGGCGGCAGGCGTTGGCGGAGGCGGAACTGGCGGCGCGATTGAAGTATGACGCGGTGTTGTTGAGCCTGGGCGCGCTACGGGATGCCACTCTCGATCGACTGGTGGATCATGTGCGGGCGGTGGCGGAGGTGATGCCGGTGGTGGGGTTCTATCTCCAGCCGGCCGTTGGGGGGCGGATGCTGCCGTATGCGTTCTGGCGGCAGGCAGCGGAGATTCAGAAGGTGGTCGCCATCAAGGTGGCGCCCTTTAACCGGTACCAGACGCTGGATGTGATGCGGGCGGTAGCGGAGTCGGGGCGCGCGGGAGAGATCGCGTTGTACACGGGCAACGACGACAACATCATCCCCGATCTCGTGACGCCGTACCGGTTCGGCGAAGTGACCGTGCGATTTGCCGGCGGGCTGTTGGGGCAATGGGCGGTGTGGACGCGAGAGGCAGTACGTGTCCACCGTGACGTCAAGGCGACGGAGGAGTGGCTCGCTCTCGGGCAACAGCTGACGGATGCGAACGCCGCCTTGTTCGACGCGGCGAACGGGTTCCACGGGTGCATCGCCGGCATTCACGAGGTGCTGCGGCGCCAGGGACTGTTGTGCGGGCGATGGTGCCTGGACCCGAACGAGGATCTTTCGCCGGGGCAGATGGAGGAGATTGACCGTGTGGTGCGGGCGTATCCGCACTTGACCGACGACGCGTTTGTTCGCGAAAACCTGGATCGTTGGCTGCGATGATCCGGCGCCTCGCGCCGGCGGACGTGGAGGATGCGCTGGCGCTTTCGACAACCGCGGGGTGGAACCAGACGCGGCGCGACTGGGAGCGGCTGCTGGAACTGGAACCGGAAGGGTGCTTCGGGTTCGAATACGACGGGCGAGTGGTGGCGACGACAACGGCCGTGCGTTACGGGACGGAGTTGGCGTGGATCGGAATGGTGTTGACCGACGCTTCGTACCGCGGACGCGGCTACGCTGCAGCGCTGATGGAGCGGGCGCTTTCCTGGTTGGACGAAAGGGGCGTGCGCTGCCAGCGGCTGGACGCCACGGACATGGGGCTGGCGTTGTATGAGCGCTTCGGATTCGCGGGTGAATACGCGGTGGAGCGATGGAAGCGGGAAGGTGACCAGGCGGCGCGGCCCGCGCTCGAACTGCCGAGGGCGCAGGAGGCGGACCTGGATGGTGCGGCCAGAATGGTCCTGCGCGATTCGGAAACGGCGACCGCCGGGCCCGGCTCATACGCAATGACGCGGCCCGGCCGGCTGGCTCGCTTCTTCGGACCCTGCCGCGCACAGCGGGAGGGGGACGCACGGCGGCTGGTGGAGTGGATGCTGGCGCGGCATGGCAGCGGGGACGTTTACTGGGACCTGAGCGAGGTGGGGATGGGCCTCGCCTCCCGGTATGGCTTCCGGCCGGTACGGCGTCTGCTGCGGATGCGGAGAGGCGGTGTCGCGCAAACAGCGGATGAACGCGTCTACGCAATGGCGGGCTTCGAATACGGATGAGAACAATCGTTCACCTTTCCGACCTCCATTTCGGCCGAGTCGACGCCCACGTGGGGCCGGCGCTGGTGAACGCCATTCGCGCGGCGCGACCGGACCTGATCGCGATCTCCGGCGACTTCACGCAGCACGGACGACGCCACGAGTTCGTCGAGGCGCGTGAGTTCGTGCGGGCGCTGCCGGGCCGCGTATTGGCCGTGCCGGGCAACCACGATATGGCGTTCATGAACCCGTTTCGCCGCTTCACGGAGCGGCTCTCGATGTACCGGCGCTACATCGCGGAAGACACGGAGCCGTCGTTTGTCGATGGCGAGATCGCCGTATGCGGATTGAATACCGCACGCGTGGAACTGTTTCGCGGGGGACGGGTGAGCCGCCGGCAGGTGGAGAAGCTGGAGCGGTTCATGGCCGAAGCGGCGCCGGGGCTGACACGCGTGCTGGTGACTCACCACCCGTTCGACCTGCCGGAGCGGTTCGCCGCGCGGGAGTTGATTGGACGGGATGTGTTCGCGCGCGTGGTCCGGGTAGTGGACCTGATGCTGGCCGGGCACATGCACGTGGCGCACGCCGGGCCGACGGCGGAGCGACACAAAGTGGCAGGACAGTCCGCCGTGTTTGTACAGGCAGGGACGATGTCCCGGCGGCTGCGCGGGGAGGGAAATTCGTTCCAACTGATTCGGGTGGAGCCCGGCCGCATCTCGGTTTCCCAGCATGAACTGGAGGAAAGCGGGACGAAGTTCCGCTGCCTGGCCACTACTCACTTTCACCGGGATGTGAACGGTTGGGTACGAAGCAACCGTGAGATGATTGGCGAAGCTGGAGGGCTTCGTTGAGATTGGGACTCTTGGCCGCTGCCGGGCTGGTTCTGCCGTTGTGCGCACAACCGCGGGGAGAGAAACCTGCGTGGCTCGAGATTAAACAAGGACACTCGCACCTGGGGCCGGCCTTCGACACCGGCCCACGGCACAGGCCGGTGGATTTGAAGGGCATCGGGCAGGTGCACTTCCCCATCACTACCAGGAACCCCGAAGTACAGAAGTGGTTCAACCAGGGCGTGACGCTGCTGCACTCGTTTTGGGAATACGAGGCCGAGCGCGCGTTCCGGTGGTGCCAGAAGTTGGAGCCCGAGAATGCGATGTGCTATTGGGGTCTGGCGCGCGCCGCGGGGGAAGAGCGATCGACGGAGTTCATTCGCGAGGCAGTGAAGCGGAAGGACAAGGTCAGCGAGCGGGAGCGGCTGTACATTGAAGCGCTGGAGGCGCTGAACAAGGTCGACCGGCTGCGCGACCGCGGTGACAACTACACGGAGCGGAACGGGGAGTACAAGAAGAAGCTGGAGTCGCTGTGCGTGAAGTACCCGGACGACATGGAAGCGCGGGCGCTCCTGGCGCTGGCGAACATGGGCGATTCGCGATACGGGACGGAGCAGATTGTCCGGGAGATCCTGGCGAAGCAGCCGGAGCATCCGGGCGCGCACCACTACCGCATTCACAACTGGAACTATCACGAGCCGGAGCAGGCGCTGGAGAGCTGTGTGCGATATGGGAAGATCGCGCCGGGCGTTGGGCACGCGCATCACATGCCGGGGCATATCTACGCCACGGTGGGCATGTGGCATGAGGCGGCGATTGCCATGGACGCGGCCACGCGGACGGAACTTCGCTACATGCAGGAGCACTTGAAGTTTCCGTTCAACACATGGAACTACGGGCACAACCGGCATTACCTGAGCTACATCCAGGAACAGTTGGGAATGGTAGAGGCCGCGGTGTTCGGCGCCCGGCAGTTGATTGACGCGCCGCTCGATCCGCAGCATAACGGCGAACATCCGTACAGCAGCCATACGCAGGGCCTGCGCTCGCTGGTGCGTACGCTGGTGAAGTACGAGCGCTGGAACGAACTGCTGAATCCGAAAGCGATTCCATGGCGAGACATTGCGGCGGACAAGCTGTGGAAGGCTTATGTGGAGACGAGGGCGCACACGGCGCTGGGGAACACAGGTCTTGCCGAGAAGGCGTTCGCGGCTCATCAGAAGCTGAAGGAAGAGGGCGAGAAGGCGGATAAGACGCTCTTCGAGATACAGACGCTGGACCTGCGAGCGAGGCTGGCGCTGGCGGCGGGCGAGACGCTTCCGGGGCTGGCGCTGCTCTCCGATGCGGCGGAGAAGCAGTTCGAGATGCAGTCGCACGATAACGATCCGCCGCGGTATCCGGAGGTGCTCTACAATGCACTGGGCCGCGCGTACCTGGAGGCGCAGAGTCCTGCGCTGGCGGGGCAGGCCTTCGAGAAGGCGCTGAAGCTGACGCGTAACGACCTGTTCGCGCTCGCGGGTCTGGTGGAGAGTTATCAGGCGGTGGGGGAGGCGGAGAAGGCCAAGTCAGCGATGGCGCGTTTGCGCTTCGTCACTCTGGGCGCCGACAAGGGGCTGAAGCCGCTCGAACGGGCGGCGGCGACGAAGGTGGAAGCGGAGGCGAAAGACGAATCGCCGCGGCCGCAGCGGATCTACACGAAGGCTACGCTCGAGCAGTATGGACCGGCGGTGTGGGCGCCTTACTCGGCGATGGAGTTGGATGCGAAAGATCCCGACGGTAAGCGGGTCACGCTCACCGACTACCAGGGCAAGAACGTCATCCTGGTGTTCTACCTGGGGCGCGAGTGTTTGCACTGCATGAAGCAACTGCAAGACATCAGCGGGCGCGGCGACGACTGGGAGCGGCTGGAAACCGTGGTGCTTGCCGTGAGCGGCAACAAGCCTGCCGAGAACGCAAAGTATCTAAAGGACGGGCTGAAGCTGGGGGCAGTGCGGCTGCTCTCAGACGAGGGTTTTGCGAACGCGCGGCGCTTCCAATCCTACGACGACTTCGAGGAGATGGAGGTGCACTCGACGATCCTCATCGACAAGGCGGGGCGAGTGCATTGGGCGCGGAGCGGCGGCGATCCGTTCACGGACATGCCATTCCTGGTAAAGCAGCTCGAGCGAATGAACGCCGCGAAATAAACGCAAGAAAAGTCTTGACGCCGCCCGGCATTTCTTCTACTTTGTAGAAAGCGATGCCGAAGGGCGACTTTCTGGGTGAATTCGAACAATTGGTACTGATGGCCGTACTGCGTCTCGGACGCGATGCCTACGGCATGACGGTGCGGCGGGAGATCGAGGCGCGGGCGGGCCGCGAGGTGACGGTGGGCGCGGTGTACGCGACGCTCGAGCGGCTGGAAGCGAAGGGATATGTACAGTCTAAAGAAGGCGAGCCGACGGCAGAGCGCGGCGGGCGGGCGAAGCGACTGTTCGCGGTGACGGGCGCGGGGGAGGCGGCGCTCGAGACCTCGCTCGAAGCGCTGCGGCGCATGTCGAAGGGCCTGAAACTGGCGGGAGAGCGAGCGTGAGTCCTCCGCGCGGGGCAGTGCTACTGTTGCGGGCGGCCGTGGCTTCGCCGCACCGGGAGTGGGTGGAAGGCGACCTGGAAGAGGAATGGCGCGTGCGTCAGTCGCGCGCGTGGTACTGGCGGCAGGTGGTGCGGTCAGTGATTCCGCTGGTGGGGATGCAGGCGCGTTCGGCGAATTGGGAGGCGTCGCTGCTGGCAGTGTTCGCGGCTTCCGCGGGCCCGATTCTGCTGCTCGACGGATTCTGGTCGTTCATTCTCTCGCAGGTGCCGCTGCGCGCGGGCGTGGTGCGGGGGATGGATTACCTCGCGATGGGTTTGTGGCTGGCGGGCGCGGCGGGCGCGGTTGCGGGATATGCGTGCCGGGGGCGGCGGGCGTTTGTGCTGGCGCCGATTGCCGTTTTGTTTACGCTGCTGGCGCTAGGGGCGATCACGGGTGTGACACCGTTCTGGTATCGGGCGATTATCACGGCAACCATTGGCGCGGGAGTGGCCGCGGGCGGAGCGTTGCCACAAGGAGAAAAGCGATGAAGTGGGTGCTGCGGGTTGCCGGCGCACTGGCCGGCCTGACGATTCTCGCGGTGGGTCTTCTGGCGGCGCTCGGCGCTCGCAAGGATTCCAATCGCCTCTACCATGCGATTGTGCTACCGGCTCCACCGAACGAGGTGTGGCCGTGGCTACATGAGCCGGAGCGGATCAAGAAGTGGGTGAGTTGGGTGGAGTCAGTGGAACCGGAGTCACCGCAGCCCATGGTGGGCACCAAGTCGAAATGGGTGATGCGAGACGCCAACAACAACAACCAGCGCATGGAGATCATGACTCTGTATCGCGAGGTGGAGCCGCACAAGCGGCTACGGGTGCGGTCCTCCTCCGGGGATGCGTTTGAGGGCGATGCGAGTTACGTGCTGACGGACCTTGGGGGTGGGCAGACCCGGCTGGAGGCGGAGGCCCGCTATGAAATGCACAGTTGGTTCTTCAAGCTGCTGATGCCGATCGTCGTGCCTCAAGCACAAAAGAAGCTGGAGATGGACTGCGAAGCGCTGAAGCAACACATGGCGAGCAGCAAAACCGAATACACGAGGAATTAGCTTAAAAGGACATTAACACCGGGAGCCAGGGGCAACCGAGTGAGACTCTCATCCATCAGAAAAGGTGTGAGGAGGGACGCTTTGGACATGACCAGAAACATACTCACCGTCCTCGGTTTCGGGCTGCTTTCCGTGATTGCGGTGGCCGGATGGGTACGCCAGCCGGCGCCGGTGAACGCCATGAATCCGCTGCCGGTGCAACAGCAGTTTACGCCGGCAATGCCCTACGGACAGCCGGGCGCGGCGCAAGGTGTATACGCGCCGTACGGGCAGGCGCCTTACGGCTATGCCCCGGCGCCCTCGCCGTACATGCAGGCGTCGTATGCGCAAGGTCCCGGGTACATGCCCTACGCGCAGGATGTTCCGGTGCGCGAGCGGGTGGTGGAGCGCGTCGTGGAACGCCCGGTGGCGCAACGGACTACCTATCGCAGTGCTCCGGTGGTTCGCACGCGGGCACGGCGTTCGACCGCTAAGTCGATTGCAATCGTCGGGGGCTCCGCGGGTGCGGGCGCGGCGATTGGCGCACTGGCAGGCGGCGGCAAGGGAGCAGGCATCGGCGCCATCGCCGGCGGCGTGGGCGGCCTGGTCTACGACCAGCTGACTCGTAACCGGTAACCCTCCTTTCCCGACGCACCAGATAAGCGCCGCGGCTTTCGAGCAGCCGCGGCGCTTTTTCTATTGCTACAATCCTCCTCGTGCCACTTCCCTTGGAAACCACACCGGTGGACGTAAAGAAGCGGGTAGATGCGGGCGAGAAGCTTCACCTGATCGATGTGCGAGAGGCTTTTGAGCACGCGACCGCGTCGATTGACGGCGCCGAGCTGATTCCCATGAACACGGTTCCCCACCGGCTGCCGGAACTGGAGGCGAAGGCCGACGAAGCGCCGCTCGTGGTCTTCTGTCATCACGGGATGAGAAGCCTGAATGTGGTGGACTGGCTGCGACGGCAGGGTGTGGAGGAGTGCCAGAGCATGAGCGGCGGGATCGACCGCTGGAGCATGGAAGTAGATCCCAAGGTGCCGAGGTACTGATTTGACGAAGCTCTACCTGAAGCCGACTTGAACGAGCTGCCGTAAAGCGAGGAGTTTCCTCCGCGAACGGGGTGTGGAGTTTGAGGAGGTCGATCTCAACAAGGGCTTGACCGAGGCTCAGTTGGAGGAGCTGATCGGGTCCAGGGACTACCGGACGTTTCTGAATTCGCGAAACGAGCTGTACCGCGAGCGAGGGATGAAAGAGAACCCGCCCACCCGTGAGGAGGCGATCCGGCTGATGGCGGCGAACCCGAACCTGATCAAGCGGCCGATCGCCGTGAAGGGGCGAAAGATCGTGCTCGGTTTCGCCGAGGACGAATTCTCCGCACTGTAGCAGTCCGCCGGGTGGGGGCGTCACACGGGCATGAGATACCGTGTGGCGTTCCGCGCGCGCTTCGACGTGGAAGGGAATCAGACCGAGGATCCACCCGAGTTTCTGGAGCCGCACCTGACGGACGGCATTGTGCTCGACCAACAGTTCATTGAGCGGACAGCGCCCTTGACGCTGCACGTGCAGGAGGTTCTGGACGAGGACGACAGCTGGCAGAGCATCGGCACCGAGATCTGGGAGTACGATGTAGCCGACGACCGCCAGGAGGACTTCATCGCTGCGCTCGAGAACTCGCAGATGGTGGTGGAATACGAAAAATTGGAAGAAACACCGACGACGCCGTAGCAAACTGTAAGAATGATCGATCCACGCGCCGAGTACACTCGGCGCCGCGAGGAGCGCCGCGCGCGCACAACCCAGCTACAACGGCGCCATGTCTGGCTGGGCAATGCGAAAGTCCTGGTGGTGGTGGCCGTTCCCGTGGCAATGCTACTGGGTGCGGCGTGGCAGGCCTACGCAGCGATGGGGGCAGCGCTGGCGATCCTGCTCGCGGTTCATGAGGGGGTGGTACGCCAGCGGGATCACTCCCGGCGTGCGGAGGCCTTTTACGCGCGGGCCCTCGAACGGCTCGATGGCAAGTGGGCGGGGCGAGGCGACTCGGGCGACGACTACGCCGACGCGGAACACCCATATGCGCAAGACCTGGACGTATTCGGGAAAGGCAGCTTGTTTGAGCGCCTTTCCGTTGCCCGTACGCGCGCGGGGGCGACGACGCTGGCACGGTGGCTGAGCCAGCCGGAGGCGGACGCGCGGGAGCTACGGTCCCGGCAGGAAGCAGTAACGGAGCTGAAGCCGCGGTTGGAGCTGCGCGAGGCGCTCGCGTTTCTCGGCGAAGACGTGATGGCGGGCGTGCATGCCACCGAGTTGGTGGCGTGGGGCCGGCAACCGGCCGTCGGGGTATCGGCCAGGATGCGCCTTCTGGCGGCAGGCCTGGTGGTGCTCTTCCTGGCGGCGCTGGTGGCCGCGCTGACCGGGCGGGCGCCTCTTTCGCTGGCGCTTGCAGCCGTGGTCCCGTTGGCGGGGTTTCGCTTGGCGCATCGCCGTAGCGTCGCACACGTGGTAGCAGCGGTGGATCAACCGGGACACGATTTGGGACTACTCGCGTCCGTGCTGCGGCGGATGGAGCAGGAGAACTTCCTGAACCTCCGTCTGCGGGATCTGAAGGGGCGGCTGGACGTTGAGGGGAAGCCTTCGTCGCGGCGCATCGCCACCCTGAACCGACTGGTAGAAGCGCTGGATTCGAGGGACCACCTGCTGGTGCGAATCATTGATCCGTTTCTCCTCTGGACCGAGCAGCTGGCTTTCGCCATCGAGGCGTGGCGGCTTCGAAACGGCCGGGACATCCAGAAGTGGCTGGAAGCACTGGGCGAGTTGGAGGCCTTGAGCGGGCTGGCCTCGTACTCCTTCGAACGCCCCGAGGACCCTTTTCCCGAGTTCGTGGATGGCGCAGCGGTGGTGGAGGCGGACGGAATCTCGCATCCGTTGCTATCGGACCGCGCCGTAGCAAACGACGTGCGGCTGGATCAGGACCTGGCGGTGTACTTCGTGAGCGGGTCGAACATGTCGGGCAAGAGCACGCTGTTACGGACGCTGGGGGTAAACGTGGTCCTGGCACTCGCCGGCGCCCCGGTGTGCGCTCGCCGGCTGCGGCTGACGCCAATGAGTGTTGGCGCGTCGATCCGGGTGACCGACTCGCTCGCAACCGGCATTTCGCGCTTCTACGCGGAAGTGCTGCGACTCAAGAAGATCTCGGACCTCGCCAACGGAGATCTGCCTCTGCTATTCCTGTTCGACGAGTTGCTGCATGGCACGAACTCGCACGACCGGCGGATCGGTGCAGAGGCGGTGGTGGTCCGTCTTGTGGAGCGCGGCGCTTTGGGCCTCGTTACGACGCACGACCTCGCGCTTACCGAGATTGTGGGCAAACTGCATCCGCGGGCGAAAAACGTCCACTTCGAAGACCACTTTGAGGAGGGACGGATTCGGTTCGACTACCTGCTGAAAGACGGCGTTGTTCAGAAGAGCAATGCGCTCGAACTTATGAGATCGGTCGGCCTGGACGTCTGAGCCGAGCTCCTGCAGATAAAGAAAAGTGAGTTCTTTTCTGTAGGTTACGAGGGAGTCAGTACGCCCGGATAATGCGAAAACCATTCGCCCGTGCAATACTCAAAAATAGGAAGCATTGCAGCTACATGAGCCAGTTGGGCGAAGCAGTAGCTCGTTATCACAAGCTACTGGAAATTGACAAGTATCGAGACCTGGTCTGGGCGGAAGAGTTGCAGCAGGAGATGCAGAAGGCGCATCTCACCTTTTCCGGCCGGCCGATATCCGCGACCCTGCGGCCCCACTTCATATCCCGCCGCCAGTATACCAACCTGGTAAAGGCCGCGGAGTCGCTGTTCTGTGCCATCGACCGCGTCAAGCAGATGGCGCTGACGAACAACGCGCTGCTGTCGCGGATGGAGTTGTTGCCGGCCGAGAAGATGCTCGCGAACCTGGATCCTCGCTACCCGTACTTCTCGGTGACGTCGTTGCTCGACACACACCTGAATAACGGCACGTTGCAGTTCACCGACTACACCGCGGACACGCCGCTGGGCGTGGCCTACGGCGAGTTGCTGGGTGAACTGTACTGGGAAGCGGGGCCGGTAAAGGAATTCCGCAAGAAGCATAAGCTCGCGAAGCTGGGCGGTACGAAACAGTTCCTGCAGGCGCTGCTGAAGACTTGGAAAGAGTTCGGCGGGACGAAGAAGCCGAATATCGCCATCGTCGAGTTCAAGCAGCCGTTCCAGACTGCATTCCCCGACGAGTATTTGCTTCTGCGGGAATATTTCATCAAGCAGGGGTACCCGACCGAGATCGTCTCGCCGGACCAGTTGGAGTATCGCAACGGCGTGCTGCGACGGGGCGAATTTGCGATCGACCTGATCTGGCGGCGCGTGAAGGCGCAGGAGTTCCTGGTGCGGTTCGACCTTTCCCACGCCATGGTGCGGGCGTACCGCGAGGGGAAGGTTTGCATCGTAAACAGCTTCCGGTCGGAGCTGGCGCAGAAGAAGGCGATCTTCGACCTGCTGACGGACGAGACCGTCACGGCGAGTTTTCCGCTGGCGGAGAAGAAGGCGATCCGCGAGTACTTGCCGTGGACGCGGGTGGTGGCGGCGGCGAAGTCGACGTATCACGACAAGCAGGTCGACCTGCCTGATTTCATTTTGAAGAACCGCGAGAATCTGGTCTTGAAGCCGAACGACGAGTCGAGCGGCTTGCAGACGTTCCGCGGCTGGGATTCGGACGACGCGGCCTGGGAGCGAGCGGTGCGGACCGCGATGCGGTCATCGTACGTGGTGCAGGAGCGCGTGAAGGACGCGGCGTCGACGTTCCCGGTGTATCGCTACGGCGAGGTGGAGATGAAGGAGATGCGCGTGGACGTGCATCCCCACGCCTACCTCGGGCGAGTGCATGGGGCTTCGACTTGGCTGTCGCCGCTGGGCGTGAGCGGCTTCTCTACCTTGAGCGGCCTGGCGCCTACGTTTATCCTCGAGACGGCGAAGTAAGCACAGCGGCCTCCGCGCGGAGGTTCGCCACGCCGGCAGTGTAGCGGTCGCCGGAGACGGTGACTGCGACGGCATCTTCCATCCAGTCATGCCAGACGCCGTCCGGGTCATGGGACGCGGCGGTGATGGTGTACTCACGGGGACAGAGCTCGCACCGGAAGGCGAAACGAACGGTGCGCGTATCGCCTTCGCGGCACGGGCCGAGCTTCAGCCGCTCCAGTTCGGTGTTCGTGCCGTAGACTTCGAAGCCCACACGCGTGCGGATCATGATGCCGATTACGGGGTCCTCAACGGGGGCGTGAAAGCGGACGGTGACGGTGACGTAGGTTGGTTCACCGGAGCGCCAGTGGGGCGGCGTGTCGACGGCTTCCAGAGTCGCGCGGCCGTCGCCGCGGCGCAGCGACGGGTGGAGGGGAAGGGGTTCGGCCTTCAGGCACTGCGCGACGTGGCGGCGGAAGGCGGCGAGGACTTCGGCGGGGTCACCTTTGAGGCGGAGGCGGCCGTTGTCGATCCACCACAGCTCGTCCGAGAACTGGCGCAGGAGCCACTCGTCGTGGGAGGCGAGGAGGATGGTGGCGCCGTTGCGGCGGCGGGCTTCAAGGCGGGAGGTTTCGCGAGCGCGTTCGAGAGGGTCAAGGGCGTCGAGCGAGTAGTCGACGGTCACGGCCTGGTCCGAGGCGAGGGCGAGGAGTTCCGGGACGCCGGAGCCGCGAAGGCCGACGACGCCGATGGTGACGCCGTCCGGGGCCTGCGCGTTAAACTGGACGATCGGTCCGGACGTCACGTTGAGCAGCGAGAGAGCCATCGACACCAGCATAGCGGCACGCATGCGCGAGGACTGGAACGCGCGGGCGCGCGAGGACGCGTACTACTACGTCGCTTTCGGCCGCCGGGAGCAGGACGACGCGGAGTTCCTGGGGACAGCGGCGGATGTGGTCCGGCTGCTGAAGAGCGACTTGCGGCGTCTGCCGAAGGGCGACGCGCGGGCGCGGCGGGCGCTCGATATCGGCTGCGGACCGGGCCGGCTGATGAGGCCGATGAGCGCGTTCTTCGGCGAGATTCACGGCGTGGACATCTCCGACGAGATGGTCGCGCTGGCCCGGCGGAAGCTGGCCGATATCCCTCATGCGCATGCCCACCATGCGCCCCACTCCGATCTGCGGGCCTTTGCGTCGGAGTCGTTCGACTTCGTCTATTCCTACGCGGTGTTCCAACACATTCCGAGCCGTGAGGTAGTGTTGGGCTACCTGGCCGAGGCGCATCGTGTGCTGAAGCCGGAGGGCGTCCTTCGCTGCCAGATCAACGGGTTGCCGCGGACGGCGAAGCAGTTCGATACGTGGTCCGGGGTGCGGTTCTCGGCCGCGGAGGTGGCGGAGTTCCTCGACCGGCTCGGTTTCCAGGTGCTGGCCCTGGAAGGGCGGGAGACGCAGTACATGTGGGTATGCGCGGTGAAGGGCGCGGCGGCGGGACCGGGGGCCGGGATAGCTCGGGTTCGCCGGGTTACGGCGGCGCACAGTTCGGAGCCGGCAATCCCGACACGCGGGGGGTTCGCGGCGCTCAATCTTCTGGTGGAGAGCCTGCCGGCGGCAGTCTCGTTGGTCGGGCTGGGGCTGGAGGTGGGCGGAAGGCCGGCGCAGGCCACGTTCATTGGGCCGGCCGAGTACGACGGGCTGAGGCAGGTGACGCTGCTGCTGCCGGAGGGGCTGCCCACGGGATTGCATCCGGTGCGGTTGACGTGGCGGGGCGAGGAAGTGTGCGAGGGCGCGTTTGCGCGGGTAATTCCCGCGCCACCCATGGTCCCGCGGCTGATATCCGCGACCGACGGGGTGGACCTGTTATCCGGAACGAAGGTGGTGACGGGCACCGTGAAGGTGACGCTCGAGGAAGTACTCGATCCTTCGCAGTTCTCGGCCACGCTGGGGGGCGTGCCGGTGGAGGTGGAGGACATCTTCTGCACCGATCCCCAGCTACCGCGATACGAGGTGAACTTTCGGGTGCCGGATTCGCTGGGGGCCGGAGGGCACGAACTGGCAGTGCGGCTGGGGCGACGGGCGCTGGCGCCGGTGATGCTGGAGGTGGCGCTCATGAGAGAAGCATCTCCAGGTCCTCGCGGGTGAGGTCACGGAGGACGGCGTTGTCTTCACTGAGGATGGCGTCGGCGAGGGCGCGCTTGCTCTTCTGGAGTTCGAGCACCTTTTCTTCGACGGTGTTCTTGGCGATTAAGCGGTAGGCAAAGACGTTCTGCGTCTGGCCGATGCGATGGGCGCGGTCGATGGCCTGGGCTTCGACGGCGGGGTTCCACCATGGGTCGAGCAGGAAGACGTAGCCGGCGGCGGTGAGGTTGAGGCCGAGGCCGCCGGCGCGCAGGCTGATGAGGAACAGTTGGGTGTCCGGGTTGGTCTGGAAGCGCTCGACGGGGACTTGGCGGTTGCGGGTGGCGCCGTCGAGGTATTCGTAGGTGAAGCCGGCTTCGTCGAGGCGGGTTTTGAGCAGTCCGAGGAGCGAGGTGAACTGCGAGAAGACGAGGGCCTTGTGCCCTTCCTCGCGGAGTTCCTCGAGTTGGTCGATGAGCGTGGTGAACTTCGCACCGGGCTGGTCGGCGAGCTTCGCATCGAGGAGGCCGGGGTGGCAAGCGGCCTGGCGGAGGCGCAGCAAGGCTTCGAGCACCTGGAACTTCATCTTGTTCCACGCGGCCTTACCGGCGGTGGAAGCCGCGGGGCGCAGGAGGCGGTTCCGATAGTGGTCGCGGAGCTCGTCGTACTGGCGGCGCTGGTCGCCCTCGAGTTCGCAGAAGATGGTTTGTTCGGTCTTCTCCGGTAGTTCGCGGGCCACCTGCTGCTTGGTGCGGCGGAGGATGAAGGGGCGGAGGGCGGCGGCGAGGAGGCGGCGTGTTTCTTCCGACGGGTTGCGGGCGAGGCCGCCGGCGAGCTTAAGCACCTTGGCTTCGCCGAGCATGCCGGGATTCAGAAACTCGAAGAGGCTCCAGAGTTCGCCCAGGTGATTTTCAATGGGAGTGCCGCTGAGGGCGAGGCGATGATTGCCTTTGAGGAGGCGGACGGCCTTGGCGGAAGCGGTTCCGGCGTTCTTGATGGCCTGAGCTTCGTCGAGGATGACGTAGTCGAAGCGGCGCTGCGAGAGGGTGGCGACGTCGCGCAGGAGCGTGCCGTAGGTGGTGAGCACGAGGTGGTGCTGATCGATGCGGTCGAGATTACGCTGCTGGCCGGCGTGGTCGAGGACCTTCAACTGAGGCGTGAACCGTTCGGCTTCCTGGCGCCAGTTGAAGAGGAGCGAGCGTGGGGCGACAACGAGAGAGGGGCCGTGGCCGCCAGTGCGGCGCTGTTCGAGGGCGGCGAGGACTTGCGCCGTCTTGCCGACGCCCATGTCATCGGCGAGGATGCCGCCGAAGCCGAACTCACGGAGAAACTCGATCCAGCCCAGGCCTTCGAGCTGGTAGCCGCGGAGCTGGCCCTGGAAGCCTTCGGGCTGGACGGCGGGCTTGACGCCGCCGAAGGTGCGAAGGCGTTCGCGCGCGTGTTCGAAGACTTCGTCGACGCGGACTTCGGACTGGGCGGCGAGGAGGGCGTCGAGGAGCGCGGTCTGGGAGGGGCGGAATCGCAGGTGGTCGCCGGTGGCCTCACCCAAGCCGGCGAGGGGCGCGAACTTCGCGAGCCACTCTTCGGGGAGCAGGCCGTAAGAGCCGTCGCCGAGGCGGACCATGGCGTCGCCGCGGCGGATGGCGGCGAGGAGGTCGGGGAGCGAGGCGGTTTGGCCGTCGTAGTCGATCTGGCCGCGGAGTTCGAACCAGTCGATGCCGGAGGAGACGTCGAGCCGGGCCGTGCCGGGACGGCGGAAGGCTTTGCCTTCGGCTTCGACGTGCCAGCCTGCGGCGATGAGGTGGCGGGCGAGCTTGGGCATGGCCTTGGGGGCAAGGCGTCCGGGAGAGGCGCCATCCGGAGAGAGGCGGACACCGTTCTGAGCGAGGGTCTGCCAGGCGGCTTCCTCGGCGGGCTGGTCGCGGAGGATGTAGAGGCGCTGGGCGGGCAGCCAGAAGCCGCGGGACTCCTCGCGGCGGAGCGGTTGAAAGCCGGCGCCGTAGTCGGCGAGCAGAGTGGCGGCGAAGGCGGTTTCTCCAAAGGTGTCGCGGAGTTGTTCCAGGCGGACGCCGAAGCGCGGGGCACCGGTCTGCTGTTCGAACTGGATCTCGGGGGCGAGATCGAGTTGGGGCAGGATGGGCGAATCGAGGAGGTCGGCGAGGGCCGCGTCGCGATCGCGGTCGGTGAAGGTGATGGCGCCATCGGAGAGGAGTTGACGGATCCAGGGGAGGGCGTCGGTGTCGTGGAGGCGGGCGAGGGTCTGGCCGTGCAACAGCATGCCGGACGAGTAGAAGATGAACTCGGGGGCGTCGAGGGGCAGGCGGCCGCTCTCGCCGCGGCGGAACTCGCCGGTAAGTTCCCAGAGGTCGCGTTCGTTGCGCTGGATGCGGGCGACGAAGCGCCAGGGGTCGCCGGCGTCCCAGGAGATGGGGCGGAAGTGGTGGTAGTTGTACTCCGGAGCTGACCAGAGCCTTTGGGCGGCGGCGATGACGGGCAGGACCTTGAGAGCGAGGGACCGCGAGAGAGCGAAGCGGTGGATGTCGTGGTGGTAGCCGAAGTGGTAGGGCTCGGGAGCGCCGACCAGGGTCTGGAGGATCTCGACGTCCTGCGGATCAGGGAGGGCAGGGATCTGAGGGGCGGAGAGGCGAAGGTCCTTGAAGACGGTCCACTCGCCGTTCTTCTTGCGATTGCGGCTGAGGAGTTGGAGGACTAGGGCGCCGGCGGAACGGGAGCCGGGCAGGTCGATGGCATAGCCGATTTCGAAGCCCGCGGGCCAGGCGGTGGCGCGGGTGCGGGCGAAGGCGTGGTCGCGGGAGTGACGGGCGATGGCCTGGAGCTGCTCGCGCCAGATGGGGGCTGCCGGCGGCGGAAGCGGGGGGCGGCCGGCAGGCGGCAGATGGAAGCCGTCGACGAGCGTCAGGGGCGAAATGTGGCGGGCGCGATCGAGAGCGCCACGGCGGTCGGCCTCGAGGATGGTGGCCCAGATGTGCTTGCAGGGGCCGTACTCGATGAAGGCGGCGCACTCGCAGGCGACCCGGAGGGCGTTACCCGAGAGGGCCAGATCGACGTCATAGTCTTCGCCGCCGCGAACCACGGCTTCCAGTTCCGTGGGAGTCGAGCGTACGGGCCGGACGGCGCCGTGGGCGAAGAGATCGTGGCCTCGGGTTCTGGTTGTGACCGAGAACCTCGGCGAGAGCCTAAGCGCGAGGGACATGCGGAGTCATAGCAACAGCTCCTTGACGACCTGCGCGGGCTCGACGCCAGTGAGCTTCTGGTCGAGGCCCTGATACTTGTGAGTGAAGCGCTGGTGGTCAATGCCGAAGCAGTGGAGGATGGTGGCCTGGAAGTCGCGGATATGGACGGGGTCTTTGGTGATGTTGTAGCTGAAGTCGTCGGTTTCGCCGTGAACGATGCCGCCTTTGATGCCGCCGCCAGCGAGCCAGAGGGAGAAGCAGCGGGGGTGATGGTCGCGGCCGTGGTCTGTTTTGGTGAGGCGGCCTTGCGAGTAGATGGTGCGGCCGAACTCGCCGCCCCAGATGACGAGGGTCTCGTCGAGCATGCCGCGCTGCTTGAGGTCCTGGACGAGAGCCCAGCAGCCCTGGTCGATGTCCTTGCACTGCGCGGGGAGGACTTCGGGGAGGCTGTGATGGACGTCCCAGCCGCGGTGATAGATCTGGATGAAGCGGACGCCGCGCTCGGCGAGGCGGCGGGCAACGAGGCAGGAGTTGGCGAAGGTGCCCCCTTTACGCGCGTCCTCTCCGTATAGCTGGTACGTGCTGTCCGGTTCCTTGGAGAGGTCCGTCAGATCGGGGACGGAGGATTGCATGCGGAACGCCATTTCGTACTGCTCGATGCGAGCCTTGGTTTCGGGGTCGCCGAGTTTGGCGTGCTGGATCTGGTTGAGTTCGGCGAGGGCATCGAGCATGCGGCGGCGGGTCTTGGGGGTGACGCCGTCGGGGTTATTGATGTAGAGGACGGGGTCGCCCGCGGCGCGGAGGGCGACGCCGGCGTGCTGGGCGGGGAGGAAGCCTGCGGACCAGAGGCGGGCGGAGATGGCCTGGACGTCGGCCTTGGGGTGGGTATGGGTGGCGTTGAGAACGACGAAGGTGGGTAGATCCTTGTTCATGCTGCCGAGGCCGTAGGCGACCCAAGCACCCATACAGGGTTTGCCGGCGATCTGGTTACCGGTCTGGATGAAGGTGATGGCGGGCTCGTGGTTGATGGCCTCGGTGTGCATGGAGCGGATGATGGCGAGGTCGTCGGCCATCTTCGCGGTGTAGGGGAGGATGTCGGAGATCCAGGCGCCGGACTTGCCGTGCTGGTGGAATTCGAAGACGGAGGGGGCGATGGGGAAGCGGGTCTGGCCGCTGGTCATGGTGGTGAGGCGCTGGCCCTGGCGGATGGAGTCGGGGAGGTCCTTATCGAACCATTCGCGCATTTTGGGCTTGTAGTCGTAGAGGTCCATCTGCGGAGGCGCGCCGACCATGTGGAGATAGATGGCGCGCTTGGCTTTGGGGGCGAAGTGGGGGAGCTTCAGTTCCGAGCCTTCCGCAATGAGGGAGGCGAGGGCGGCGGCGCCGAGGCCGCGGGCGCCGCGAGCGAAGAACTGGCGGCGCGTTTCGGCGAGGATGGATTCGCGGATGGGACGTTCGAGGTTCATTTGTTCACTGCCTCGTCGAGGTTGAGGATACTGTTGGCAACCATGGTGAGGGCGGCGAGCTGGGCGGGGTCGAGGGTGGGGTCGGGGGCGGATTCGCCTACGTTGATCGCATCTTTGGCCTGGGCCGGGTTCGCTTTGTATTGGGCGAGGAAGTCGGCGTGGGCCTTTTTGATGACGGCGCGTTCTTTGAGGTCGAAGAGGCGAGCGAGGACGCGGGTGGTCATGTGGTCTAGTTGTTTGTCCAGGGTGGCGGCTTCGCTTAGCGCTGCTTGCGCAAGCGCTCTGGCGGCTTCGAAGAACTGGACGTCGTTGAGGGTGACGAGGGCCTGGAGGGGGGTGTTGGTGCGCTCGCGGCGGACGGTGCAGTTTTCGCGGGACGGGGCGTTGAAGATGTCCATGGAGGCGGGCGGGGCGCTGCGTTTCCAGAAGGTGTACATGCTGCGGCGATAGAGTTTGTCGCCGGCGTCGCGGACGTAGAAGCGGGTGTCGGAGACGGGCATGGCGACGGTTTCCCAGAGGCCGTCTGGCTGGTAGGGCTTGACGCTGGCGCCGCCGATTCGGGGGTTGAGGAGGCCGCTCACGGCGAGGGCGGAGTCGCGGACCACTTCGGCGTCCATGCGGAAGCGGGGGCCGCGGGAGAGCAGGAGATTTTCGGGATCCTTCTCGAGTTTGAGGGGAGTGGCGGCGGCGGACTGGCGGTAGGCCGCGGAGAGGAATATCTGCTTGAAGAAACGTTTGACGTCCCAGTTGTTTTCGCGGAAGTCGACGGCGAGCCAGTCGAGGAGTTCGGGGTGGACGGGAGGCTGGCCCTGGCTGCCGAAGTCCTCGCTGGTGCGGACGAGGCCGGTGCCGAAGACCTCCTGCCAGAAGCGGTTCACGGTAACGCGAGCGGTGAGCGGGTTGGAATCGCTGACGAGCCATTGGGCGAGGCCGAGGCGGTTGCGGGGGAGGCCTTCGGGCATGGGCGGCAGGGCGGACGGGGCGGCGGGCTCGACTTTGTCGCGGAGTTGATCGTAAGCGCCGCGGTAGAGGACGTGGGCGAAGGGTTTTTGGTCCGTGCGTTCCTGCTGGACGTGGGTGACTGCGCCGCGGAAGGCGATGTCGCGGCGCTCTTCGCGGACGGCGCGAATTTCGTCGGAGACGTTCATGAAGTTCGAGTACTCGCGGTGCAGGTACCAGGCGTGGAAGGCTTCGCGTTCGGCTTCGGTGAGCGTCTTGGTGTCCTTGGTGCGGGCCGATTCGATCACGGGCCAGGCGCGGAGGAGGTTGACCTCTTCGGGGGTGACGGCGCGGGTGAGGATGCGGAGGTCGGCGAGTGCGCCGCCGTTGAAGAAGCGGCCGCGGCCGTCGGAGGCGATGCGGAGGGGGGCGTAGGTTTTGAAGTCGCCGGGGAGCGGGGTGCGGTCGTTACGGCCTTCGGCGGCGATGAGTTTGCCGTCGATGTAGAAGTCGATACCGGGGAGGCGTCGGGTGCCGTCGTAGGAGGCGGCGAGGTGGTACCAGCGCTCAGGCTGGAGGCGGTCCAGGGGGCCGGCGCGGATGGTGAAGGTCTTGTTGGGCTGGGTGGTGAGCTTGAGGGCGGGGGTGCGGCCGTTCAGTTCAAGGGCCAAGCCGCGACCGCGGGATTGAGGGTCGAGCTGGCTGACGATGGTGTAGTTGTCGGACTTCTTGGGGACGTAGATCCAGGCGGAGACGGTGAAGGGGCGAATGGCTTCGAAGGCGGCGAAGTTCTCGAGTTCGAGTTGGGATTTTTCGGCGAAGTAGAGGGCTCTGATTTCCGGGAGGTGGGCGGGGCCGGTTTTGAGGCCCTCGGAGTCGGGGAAGGGCTTGGGCTGATTGCGGACGGTGAGTGCGCCTGGGTTGAGGGCGAGGAGTTCGTCGGCGGGTTCGAGGGGGGAGGCGAGTTTGCGGCGGGCGTCGCCGTCGAGCCAGCGGCCGAAGTCGGGGAGGGAGGCTTTGCGGACGGTCTCGCGGCGGGCGATGAGGCGCGTTTCGTGTTCGGAGAGCTGCTGCCAGCGAGGGCGGTCCTCGTCGCGGGGGACGACGATGACAGGCGGGGTGTCGGAAATGTTGCCGTCGAGCGGGTCCTGGATGGTGTTGCGGTAGAAGGCCGTGAGGGAGTAGAAGTCTTTCTGCGTGATGGGGTCGAACTTGTGGTCGTGGCAGGTGGCACAGCCGACGGTGAGGCCGAGGAAGACGGCTCCGGTGGTATCGGCGCGGTCCTTGGCATACATGGCGGCAACCTCTTCGGGAATGACCCCGCCTTCGTTGGTGGTGACGTTGCAGCGCTGAAAGCCGGTGGCGATGAGCTGGTCCATGGTGGGCTCGGGGAGGAGGTCGCCCGCGAGCTGCTCAATGGTGAATTGATGGAAGGGCTGGTTGCGGTTGAAGGCGCGGATGACCCAATCGCGGTAGGGCCACATTTCGCGGAAGTTATCGATGTGGAGGCCGTGGGTATCGGCGTAGCGGGCGGCGTCGAGCCAGTAGCGGCCGCGATGTTCGCCCCAGCGAGGGGAGGCCATGAACTTATCGATCAGCTTTTCGTAGGCGTTGGGCGAGAGGTCCCTGACGAAGGCTTCGACGTCCTGGGGCGACGGCGGGAGGCCGGTGATGTCGAGGGAGAGGCGGCGGGCGAGGGTGCGGCGGTCGGCCGGGGGGGCGGGGGTGAGGCCCTGCTTTTCAAGGGCGGCGAGGATGAAGCGGTCGATGGGGGTTTTCGGCCAGGCGGCGTTGATGACGGCGGGGGGCTTGGGCTTCGAGGGTGGGACGAAGGCCCAGTGCTCTTTCCAGGGTGCGCCGGCGTCGATCCAGGCTTTGATGGTGGCGATCTGTTTGGGCGTGAGGGTTTTGTGGGACGATGCCGGGGGCATGCGGCGGGTGGGGTTTTCGTGGGCGATGCGCTGGTAGACGAGGCTGGCTTTGGCATCGCCGGGGACGATGGGTGCGCCGGTTTTGCGTGGGGTGAAGGCGGCGTCCTTGAGATCGAGGCGGAGGCCCATCATGCGAGTGGCGGGGTCCGGGCCGTGGCAGTGGAAGCAGGCATCGGAGAGGATGGGGCGGACTTCGCGCGCGAAGTCCGGCGGGGCGGCCTGAATGGCGGAGGCGGCGAGAATGGCGATGAGGAAGGAGAGGCGTTGGCGAATCATGCAATGAGTTCCTTGACGACGTTGCCGGCGACGTCGGTGAGGCGGAAGTCGCGGCCGGCGTAGCGGAAGGTGAAGCGGGTATGGTCGAAGCCGAGTAAGTGGAGTAACGTCGCGTGTAAGTCGTGGACGTGGACTACTTTCTCGACGGCGGCGAAGCCGAACTCGTCGGTGGCGCCGTGGACGTAGCCTTTGCGGATGCCGCCGCCGGCGACCCACATGGAGAAGCCGTAGGGGTTGTGATCGCGGCCGTTGTTCATGCCGGAGTTGGCGCCGTTATCGGGGAGCTCGACGGTGGGGGTGCGGCCGAATTCCCCGCCCCAGACGATGAGCGTCTCGTCGAGGAGCCCGGACTGCTTCATGTCTTTGAGGAGAGCCGCGATGGGCTGATCAAAAGTATTGGCGAGGCGGCGGACATTGCCGGCGACGTCGTCGTGGTGATCCCAGGGCTGGCCGGCGCCGGACCAGATCTGGACCATGCGAACGCCCCGCTCGAGGAGGCGGCGGGCGATGAGGAGTTGGCGTGCCTGGAGACCTTCGCCATAGAGCTTGCGGACGCTTTCGGGTTCCCTGGCGATGTCGAAGGCTTCTTCGGCTTCCATTTGCATGCGGTAGGCCATCTCAAAGGACTGGATGCGGGATTCGAGTAACTGGTCCTCTCCGCCGCGCTCGGCGAGGTGCCGGCGGTTGAGCTGGCTGAGTAAGTCGAGCTGACGGCGCTGGTCCTTGAGGGTAGCGAATTTCGGTTTGATGTTCTCGATGAGTTTCTCGATGTCCGTTTGAGCGGTATCGATGCGGGTGCCCTGGTAGACGCCGGGGAGGAAGGCGGAGCGCCAGTTTTCAGTGCCCTGGACGGGAAGGCCGTTGGGGCAGAGGACGACGAAGCCGGGGAGGTTCTTATTCTCCGTGCCGAGGCCGTAGGTGAGCCAACTGCCCATGCTGGGGCGGACCTGGCGAACCTCTCCGCAGTTCATGAGCATGAGCGAGGGTTCGTGGTTGGGGATCTCGCTTTTCATGCTGCGGATGACGCAGAGTTCGTCGGCCATTTCGGCGAGCTTGGGCCAGACTTCGCTGATTTCGATACCGCTTTGGCCGTGGGGTTTGAACTCGAAGGGGGACGGGAAGGCGGCGCCGGTGCGGCGCTCGGTGCGAAAAGTGAAGGGGAGGGGTTGACCGGCGTACTTCTTGAGGGCGGGCTTGGGATCGAAGGTATCGACATGGGAGGGGCCGCCGTTCATGAAGAGGTGGAGGACGCGTTTGGCCCTGGGGGCGAAGTGGGGCTGTTTGGGGGCAAGGGGGTCGGTGAGGTTTTCGGCGAGGAGGGGTGCGAGGGCGGTGAGGCCGAAGCCCATACCGGTTTTCGACAGTAAGTCACGGCGGGTCATGTTAGTCGATGAAGGCGAATTCGTTGGTGCTGAGTAAGACCTGGGCCAGTTGCTCGATTCTGGTAAGGGGTTTGGGCGCAGGGCCGCGGAAGCTCGCTCTGGCGCTATATGTGTGGTCGCCCTGTTTGATGGTGGGGGACCAGGAGAAGCGGTCGGCTTCGGCGTCCTGGCGGCCGTCGACGGCGAAATCGATGTATTCGCCGGGTTCGACTTCAAGGCCGCGGAGGTTGGTGTCGTCTTCGCGTCCGTTGACGGTGTAGGTGGCGAGTTCGCCCTGGCGGCTGGAGACGATGCGGGCGCGGATGCCGTCGACGTTCTTGTGTTTGCTGGGGGAGTGGCGGAGGACGCCCGAGATGTCGATGCGGCCTTTGGCGGGGGCGGTCCAGCGGCGGATGAGGGGTTGGAGGTTGTCGGGGGCGACGCCGCCGTCAGCGGTGAGGCGGGCTTCGCCGGCGTGTTTGTCGGGGAGGATGGGGGAGGGTTGCCAGGCGTCGTGGACGAAGTAGGCGAGGGGTGTGGGGCCGAGGTAGTAGGACCACAAAGAGCTTGCGGCCGCGGTGCCGGCGGCTGGTGCGCCGGTCGCGGCGGCGGGGTCGTTCAGGAAGGCTTCGGCGGCGGTGCGCTCGGCCGGGGTCGGGTCGCGTTGGAGGGTGGCGCGGTAGAGGGCGGCGATGCCGGAGGCGCGGGCGGCGAGAGCTTGGGCCTGTTCGGCGACGAAGGGGTTGTTCATGAGGAAGAGGGCCTGGGGGGCGGTGGTGGTGGTGAAGCGAGCGGGGCTGTGTTGTTCGGCGGAGGGGAAGTCGAAGGTCTGGAGGACTCCGGGGAGGCGGGTGCGGTCGATGTAGGCGTAGACGGTGCGGCGAGGGACGGCGGGAGACGCGGTGAGTTCGAAGGGGAGGCCGCCTTGAGTCCTATCTAATTGGCCGGAGACGGCGAGCATGCTGTCGCGGAGAGATTCGAAGTCGAGGCGTTTTCGGAGACCCGATTGTTGGTAAGTAGCCGAGAGTAAGATACGGCGGTGGAGTTTCTTGAGCGACCAATTTTCCTCGATGAGCGTGGCGGCGAGCCAGTCGAGTAACTTCTGGTTGGCGGGCGGGTCGCTGCGGGCGCCGAAGTCGCTGGGGGTTTTGACGAGGCCTTCGCCGAAGTACCAGGCCCAGATGCGGTTGACGATGACGCGGGCGGTGAGGGGGTTGGAGGGGCTGGTGACGGCGTTGGCCAGATCCCAGCGGCCGCTGCCTTTGGTCGTCCAGGGGGCGCAGGCGGGTTCGCAGAGGATGTCGAGGAACTGCGGTGGGGTTTCGACGCCCTTGTTATTGGGGTTACCGCGGACAAAGACGTGGGCGGGGCGGAGTGTATCGGCGTCCTTCAGGGCGGTGGCGCGGGGGGCGGCGCCGCGGTAAGCGAAGTCGATCCAGACGCGTTCGGCGCGGAGGCGGAGGTCGCGGAGGTTGTTGTTGTCGCCCTCGGTCTGGATGAGCTTCATCTCGCTGAAGGGCACGTTCATGGGGTTGGCGGGGTCCTTAAGGAGGGCGGCGGCCTGCTGCTCGGTGGGCTCGACGGGCCGCGCTTGGGTGTAGCGGAGCCAGCGGCGGAGGAGTTCGAGGTTGAGGTCCTGCTCCTTGGCGAATTCTTCGAGGGCGGCAGGAGAGAGGGCGCGCGACTTAGTAAGTGCGAATAAGTAGCGAAGGACCTGGGCGGGCTGCTGGAGTTCCTTGATGAGGATTTCGTAACGGGTTCGGCGGTAATCGTCGATGTCTTTGAGCCGCCGGGCCATTTCGCGTTCGAAGACCTGTTTGCGGGCGGGGTCGTCGGCGCCCTCGATGGGAGCCGGATCGAGGTGTTCGGCGGAGTTCATGAAGACGCCGTAGAGGGCGTAGTAGTTCCTGGTGGGGACGGGATCGTACTTATGGTCATGACAGCGGGCGCAGGCGACGGTGAGGCCCATGGCGCCGCGGGTGAGGGCGTCGATGCGGTCGTCGATGTTCTCGGGTTCGTTATTGAGGTAATTGCGGCCCAGGGTGACGAAGCCTAGGGCGGCGCGGTCGGCTTGGCGGGCGGAGGGGTCGAGATCGGCGGCGAGTTGGAGGCGCAGGAACCGGTCATAGGGCAGGTCCTGGTTGAGGGCGCGGATGACCCAATCGCGGTAGGTGAAGGAGAAGGGGTAGCGGATATCGAGATCGAGTTGATCGGAGTAGCGAGCGACGTCGAGCCAGCGGCGGGCCCAGCGTTCGCCGTAGTGGGGGGAGGCGAGGAGTTCGTCGACGCGGCGGGGCCAGGCGTCGGGCGAGGGGTCATTCTGGAAGGCCTGCACCTCTTCGTAAGTGGGCGGGAGGCCGGTGACGTCGAGGTAGGCTCGGCGGAGGAGGGTGCGGCGATCGGCGGGGGGCCTTGTGGGTTGGGCGAGGGAGTCAATGGTGTGAGCGCCTTGCGGCTTGACGATGGGGCGGAAGGCCCACCATTTCCCGGTCCGGGGCGCGTTCGCGGGGCCGGCTTCCGGGTAGGGGGCGCCGGCGATCAGCCACTGTTCGAAGTCCTTGATGATCTCGGGCGGGAGGGGTTTGCCGGGGGGCATTTTGAGTTCGGGGTCGGTGTGGCGGAGGGCGCGGAGGATCTGGGGGGCGGCGGGGCCGCGGTTGCCGCCCTGGTGAAGGCCGTGCGCGGAGTCCAGGCGGAGTCCGCCTTGGGCGACGGGCGCTTTGGCGCTATGGCAGGCGTAGCAGTACTTGGCGAGCGCTGGGCGGATACGGGTTTCGAAGTGGTCAAGGGCCTCGGCGGACGGTTTTTGGGCGTGGAGCAAGGCGGTCGCGAGCAGAGCGACGAGGAAGGCGCGGAGCGTGGGCATCCCAGGCAGCGTCCCGGCGCTGATGGAGATCAGCATAGCAGTGTGGGGGGGTGTGCTGTCAGCGGCGGCGCAGGAGTTTGGAGGCGCGGGCGCGGTGGACGACGAGATGGGAGGTGCGGATGACGCGGGCGTCGGGTTGGCGGCGGCTGCATTTCGAGGTAATCCGTTGACGTTGCGAGTGGTTCGGCGCGGTCAGGTTCGATGCGGCGATTTTTTCTGCCGGGTTCTGTGAGGGGGTAGCAGCTGGTCTGAGGGGTTGTTGTTCGGGGGCTTCGTGG
>JANRJO010000051.1:0-149147 GCA_033763935.1 Bryobacteraceae bacterium | reverse complement strand
TCGCGCTCTGGCAGATCAACGTGCGCATCCCGCAAAACATCCCCCCGGGCAACGCACTCCCCGTCATCATCCAACAGCGCGGCATCCCCAGCACTGACCCGCTAGCCGGCACCCGCTTGCCGACCATCTCGGTGAGGCAGTGATCAGCGAAGTCGAGCACCTGGGCGTCCGGCGATAAGCCCCACGCCCAGGTTCCTCGCCTCAACAATAAAAACTTCTCTGCCAGGCGTGCCGCTTCACCCTCTCGAGCAACTCCGGCCGTAACCCCCCACTGTCCGACACCGACACGCTGCTCTCCACCGTGCGCACCCGCCGCATCCCGGGTATCACCGTCGAAACCGCCGGATGCGACAACACGAATCGCAGAGCATTCTCCGCCAACGTCCCCGGCTCGCCCGCGAACTCCTTCTTCAACGGCTCCACATGCTCCACCACCTGCCGCTTCCGGTCGCCTCGGAAGTACCAACTGCGAAACTCGTCGCCCGAAAGATCCGTGTCCTCGGTAATCGCCCCTGTCAACGCCCCCTCATCCAGAGGCACCCGCGCCAGCACCCCCACGCCTGACTCCTGGCACAACGGAAAAAGCGCCCGCTCGGGCGACTGGTCGAATATGTTGTAGATCACCTGTACCGCGTCCACCAGCCCGGTTCGTATCGCGTCGAGCACCGTATCCGGCTCATGCTCTGTCACCGAAATCCCGAACGCGCGAATTTTCCCCGCTCTCTTGAGATCCTCCGCCGCCCTCTTCCACTCGTCGCGCCCCGTCCATTCCGGAGTCCATACATGTAACTGCTGCAAATCGATCCGCTCCAGCCCCAGGTTCCGCAGGCTCTCTTCGGTACTCGCCACCACGTACTCGTAAGGGAACACCTCCCCGATGGCAAACTCTCCCCGCGCGGGCCAGATCCGGTTCTTCGGCGGGACCTTCGTCGCCACCAGCACCTCCTTGCCCGCGCTGCGCACTACCTCCCCCACCAGCTTCTCGCTCTTCCCGTCGCCGTACGCCAGCGCCGTGTCGATGAAGTTCACGCCTAACTCGATGGCCCTTCGCAGAGCCGCAAGCGATTCATCGTCGTTGTCCGCCCGCCACTGCTTCCCCCCAATCCCCCACGCCCCGAAACCCACCTCGCTCACTTCGAAACCAGTCTTGCCAAGTCTTCGATATCGCATACGCACTCCAGCCTGTCACATCCCGGTGTTGAATTCATCCACTCGCCCGCCTTTTCTCGCGTAGTTGATGGGGCTGGCTGAACAAACAAATAGAACAGGAGTAGAACGCCTATGGCTTCCGTTGCCAATGCTACGCCACTTGACCAGGACAAACTGCAGTCATTTCTCAACCAGGTGGTGTCCGATATGGGCGCCGCCATGCACGCCGCGCTCATCGTCGTCGGCGACAAACTCGGCCTCTATCGCGCCATGGACAACGCCGGCGCGCTCACTTCCGCCGAACTCGCCGCCAAAACCGGCACCAACGAGCGTTTGGTGCGCGAGTGGCTCAATGCGAACGCCGCCGGCGGCTACATCGCTTACAACCCGGAAACCCAGCGATACACGCTTCCTCCGGAGCAGGCCTTCGTCCTTCTCGGACAAGACCTGCCCGGCGCCTTCCACGGCATTTCCTCTTACTTCAAGGACGAGCCGAAGGTCACAGAGGCGTTCCGCACGGGAGAGGGCCTCGGCTGGCACGAGCATGACCCCAGCCTCTTCTGTGGTACCGAGCGCTTTTTCCGCCCGAGTTATCAGGCCCACCTGATCAACGAGTGGCTGCCCGCCCTCGACGGCGTGGTCGCCAAGCTGACAGCCGGCGCCGCCGTCGCCGACGTCGGGTGCGGACACGGGGCCTCCACCCTGCTCATGGCCCGTGGCTTCCCCCGTTCCCGCTTCTACGGCTTCGATTACCATAGCGGCTCCGTCGAGCACGCCCGCCACATCGCCGGCCGGGACGGACTCCTCGACCAGATCACCTTCGAAGTCGCCAGCGCCAAAAGCTACCCCGCCAACGGCGGCTATGACCTGGTGGCTTTCTTCGACTGCCTCCACGACATGGGCGACCCCGCCGGCGCCGCCGCCCACGTCCGCTCCACGCTCAAACCCGACGGAACCTGGATGATCGTTGAGCCCTACGCCAACGACCGCCCCGAACAGAACCACAACCCCATTGGCCGCATCTACTACTCCGCCTCGACCATGATCTGCACCCCCGCATCCATGGCCCAGGAAGTCGGCGCGGCCCTCGGCGCGCAGGCCGGCGAAGCCCGCATCCGGGAAGTCGTCCAAGCCGGCGGCTTCACCCGTTTCCGGCGCGCGGCCCAAACGCCCTTCAACCTGGTCTTCGAAGCCCGGCCATAGTCAGGCACGAGCATGGCCTCTCCGCCGTATCCTGGAGAGGTCATGCTCATCGTCCACGTCCACGTCCACGTGAAGCCCGAGTACATCGAAGCCTTCGCCGCCGCCACCGTCGCCAACGCCCAGCAGAGCGTCAAGGAGCCCGGCATCGCTCGCTTCGATGTCATTCAACAAGCTGACGACCCGGCACGCTTCGTTCTCGTCGAGGTCTATCGCGACGCCCATGCTCCCGCTGCGCACAAGGAAACCGCGCACTACCAAACCTGGCGCGACACGGTCGCCCTCATGATGGCCGAGCCCCGCTCCAGCATGAAATTCAGCAACCTTTTCCCCGCCGACAACCTCTGGTAACGGACGATGTTTGAATTCGCCACCGCCCAACGCATCGTCTTCGGCGAAGGCGTCGTCACCCAATTGCCCGCCGTCCTTCGCGACGCCGGCGGCACCCGTGCCCTGCTCGTCACCGGCGCACACCCCGAGCGCTTCCGCTCCGCCTTCAAAGATATTCCGCATTTGCTCTTCTGCGTTCCCTCAGAACCCACCGTCGATCTAGCCCGCGACGGTGTCGCCTCCTTCCGTGCAGCCGGATGCGATAGCGTCGTCGCCATTGGCGGGGGCAGTGTCATCGATGCCGGCAAAGCCATCGCCGCCCTCGCCGCCAACTCCGGCGAGCCCCTCGATTACCTCGAGGTCGTCGGCCGCGGCGCTCCCCTCGCCAACGCTCCCTTCCCTTTCCTCGCCGTCCCCACCACCGCCGGCACCGGCTCCGAAGTCACCCGCAACGCCGTCCTCGCATCCCCCGAACACGGCGTCAAAGCCAGCCTACGCAGCCTGAAGATGCTCCCCGCCGCCGCTCTCGTCGACCCCGCGCTCACTTACCACCTCCCGCCTGCCGTCACCGCCTCCACCGGCCTCGATGCCCTCACCCAGCTCATCGAGCCCTACGTCGGCGCCAAACGCAATCCCTTCGTCGATCTATATTGCCGGAAAGGAATATCGCTCGCCGCCCGCGCCCTCCCCCTCGCCTTCCGCCAGCCGAACAATGCCGAAGCCCGCCGCGACATGTCCTTTGCCGCCCTGCTCGGCGGCCTCGCCCTCGCCAACGCCGGGCTCGGCATCGTCCATGGCTTCGCCGCCCCCATCGGGGGCGCCTTCGACGCGCCGCACGGAGCCGTCTGCGCGGCTCTCCTGCCCCACGCCATGGCCGTAAACATCCGCGCTCTCCAGCAGCGGGATCCCACCGGTGTCCCGCTCTCCCGCTATCAGGCCGCCGCCATCCTCCTCACCGGCGACGCCCGTGCCACAGCCGAAGACGGCATCCGCGGCATCCGCCAACTCTGCACCGAACTCGAGATCCCGCCCCTTTCCCGTTACGGCATCACCACCGGCGATGTCGCGACGCTCGTTGAAAAGGCCGCCCGCGCCTCCAGCACCAAAGGCAATCCCATTGCCCTCACCCCCGCCGAAATGACCGAGATCCTCAAGGCCGCCCTGTGACCCGCGCCGCGCTCATCGCCGCCTTCGCTTTCGCCGCCCTCGCCGGCGCGTTCCTACGCCCCCAGCCTGCCATCGAAGATCCCGCCCCCGGCCGCTCTTCCGTCGTCCTTACCGAAGACCAGTGGCGAGCCCGCCTCTCGCCCGCCGCCTTCGCCGTCCTTCGTCGCAAAGGCACGGAGCCCGCCTACACCGGCCGCTATTGGGACCACTACGAACCCGGTGTCTATCGCTGCGCCGCCTGCACCGCGCCCTTGTTTCACTCGAGCGACAAATACGATTCCCGCACCGGCTGGCCGAGTTTCACCCACGCCTCCGCAGCCGTCGTCACCCGGCCCGACGGGGCCCGCACCGAAGTCCTTTGCCCCCGCTGCGACAGCCACCTCGGCCACGTCTTCGATGACGGCCCCGCCCCCACTGGCCGCCGCTTCTGCATCAACTCCGCTGCCCTTCACTTCGCCCCCGCGCGTCGATAAGTGATGACGCTCCCCGAAGGCCTCGTCTACCAAGCCGGCTTCATCACCGAACCCGAGGAAGCCGCGCTCCTCGAACACGTCCGCGCCATGCAATTCTCCGAAGTGCGCATGCACGGCGTCATCGCCAAACGCCGCACCGTCCACCTTGGCTGGCTCTACGGCTACGAGAGCTGGAAGGTGACCCCCGGCCCTCCCATCCCCGATTTCCTCCATCCCCTCCGCGCCCGTGCGGCCGCCGTCATCGAAGTCACGCCCGAAGACCTCGCCGAGGTGCTCATCACCGAGTACCCGGCCGGCGCCCAAATCGGCTGGCACCGCGACGCCCCCCAGTTCGGCATCGTCATCGGCGTGTCCCTCCTCGGCGCCGCCCGCATGCGCTTCCGGCGCGGCGAAGGCCCCGCCCGCCAGACCGCCGAGCTCACCCTCGCCCCGCGCTCCCTCTACGTCCTTGACGGCCCCGCCCGCACCGAATGGCAGCACCACATCCCCGCCACCAAAGAGCCGCGGTACTCCATTACCTTCCGCACGCTTCGCCGCAAGCGCTGAACCTTACTTCTTCTCCGGCGTCAGCACCTCGATGTCCTTGAACCACACATCCGTGTCCATCCGCCCGTGCACTTGCAGCGCAAGCACCCCCTCCAACCGTCCCTTCACATCCTCCAATAACTCCACCGTCTTCGCCCCGTTCAGGTGAAACACGATTCGATGCCCGTGCAGATGCGCCGTCAGTTCGTTCCAATCCCCGGAAACCGCACCGGCATTGTCCTCCGGCCCCGTCACCCAATTCCGTCCGCCCGTCTCCCAGAACCCGCCCATCCGCTTCTGCGCATCAATCTCCACCTCGTACGCCGCCATCGTCTTCGGATCCGTCCGCACGAAGAACCCGCTGTTCCCCTTGGTGATTTTCGTCTTCCACCGCACCGTCAAATCCTTGAACGACTCGTCGCTCACCAGGTACCCCACCCGCGTATCGCCCGCCACGCTCGCTCCGTGCAGCGCCCCGTCTTCGATCTTCCAACTCCCGCCCCCGCGCGGCGTCCACCCCTTCATCGTCTCGCCGTCCCATACCCGCGTCCAGGTGTGCCGCCCCAGATCCTGAATCCGGATGTTCCGCCACCGCACCTGTGCCGGCTTCTCCCCCTTGAACGAATGCACCTGCAGCCCGATCTGACCGCTCAGATCCGCCGAGTCGATCACCTCGACAATCGGCACGCCGTTCACCCACGTCCGCATGCGATCCCCGATCGCCTCCACCCGGTACAAGTTCCACTCGTTGTCTTTGAACGCCTTGCTCGCAACGGGATCCTGGGCCGGATCCTTCAACCACCCCCGCCTCGCCTCGTCATAAATCCCGCCCGAACTCCCATCCTTGAGGTTGGCGATCTCCACCTGGTACCCGTAAAACCGCCCCGCGGGCATCGTCCGCTCATCCACCTTCTTGCCATCGAAGATCCGCACCTTCTGCTCCGCCTCGTACCGGTGCGAACGGATCTGCACCCCCGAGTTCAGCACAGGGTCCACCTTCACCTCAAACTCGAGCACAAAGTCGCCATACTCCTTCTCGGTGCACAAGAAGCTATTCGGGCTCCCCTCCACCGTAGTACCGACAATCGCCTTGTCCTTCACCACGTAGGTGGCCTTTCCATTGCACTGGACCCACCCCTTCAGGTTCTTCCCGTTAAACAACGCCACGAACTTCGGCTCGGCCGCCGACGCGCCTGCCAGACAACCCACTAGTAGAAGTGCCAATCTCATGGCTGACAGCCTATCGCATCGCCCCTCCCCCGAGATACAATCACCCCTGCTATGAGCGCACCCGTCCCCATCATCCAAAAGCACCCGGAAGGCGCCTTCTGCTGGGTAGAACTCGGTACGCCTGACACGGCCGGCGCCAAACAGTTCTACACCGACCTCTTCGGCTGGGACGTCGAGGAAGTCCCCATGGGCCCCTCGGAAACCTACACCATGTTCCGAACCCAAGGCCTCCAGCACGCCGCCATGTACCGGCTCCAACCCGAGCATCTCGCCCAGGGCGTGCCTCCTCACTGGGCCGTGTACATCGCTACAGACAACGCGGACGCCTCCGCCGCCAAAGCCCGCGAACTCGGCGCCACCATCCTCGCCGGCCCCTTCGACGTCCGCTCCTCTGGCCGCATGGCCATCCTCAAGGATCCTCACGGCGCTACCTTCGCCGTTTGGCAGGCCAATGAGCACATCGGCGCCCGCATCGCCGGCGTCCCCGGCACCCTCTGCTGGACCGAACTCGTCACACCGGATGCGAAGGGCAGCAAACAGTTCTACACCTCGCTGTTCCCTTGGTCCACCAAGGTCGGCGCCTCGGCGGTGCCGGACAGCCAGATCGAATATACCGAGTGGCAGCTTGCCGGTCAGTCGATTGGCGGCATGATGGAGATGAAGGACCTGCCCCCGCACTGGATGCCCTATTTCCTCGTCTCGAATTGCGCAGAGTCCGTTCAACTCGCCCAGGAACTCAAGGCGCACGTCCAGTTCGGCCCCATGCCCATCGCCGGCGTCGGCGACTTCGCCGTCCTCCGCGATCCCCAAGGCGCCCACTTCACCGCCATCTCCCTGTCCGCGGCCGCATGAGCAGCAGCGCCCCTGACACTGCGGCCGTTCGCGCCGGCGAGGAACTCAACCTCGCCGGCCTCTCCGTGTGGCTCGGCACACAGGACATCACCGTCACCCAGTTCCCCGGCGGCCACTCCAACCTCACCTACCTCGTCACCACGCCGGACGCGGAGTACGTTCTCCGCCGCCCTCCCCTCGGCCCCGTGGCCCCCAAGGCGCACGACATGGCGCGCGAGTACCGCCTCCTCGCCGCCCTCCACCCCGTCTTCCGCGCCGCGCCCCAACCCATCTCGCTGTGCGAAGACCTCTCCATCCTCGGCGCACCGTTCTTCCTCATGGAGCGCCGCCGCGGTGTCATCTACCGCACCGCCGCCCCAGCCGAACTCGCCGCGCCGCTAAGCAGAGCCTTCCTCTCCACTCTCGTCCAGCTCCACAGCCTCGACCTCGAAGAGACGGGCCTCCTCGCCCTCGGCAAGCCCGACGGCTTCCTCTCCCGCCAGGTCGCCGGCTGGATCGATCGCTGGCGCCGCGCCGCTGACCGCCCTCTCCCCGCCGCCGAATACACCGTCAACTTCCTCGTCTCCTTCATCCCGGAATCTGGCCCGCCTGCCCTCATTCACAACGACTACAAGCTCGACAACATCATGTTCTCCGACGACCCCAACCCCACCGTCGTCGCCGTCCTCGATTGGGAAATGGCCACCGTCGGCGACCCCCTCCTCGACCTCGGCGTCGCCCTCGCCTATTGGCGCCACGCCCAACTGCCCGACCCGCCCTTTACTACCGGCCCCGGCTGGTGGACCCGCGACCAGATCGTCGAACACTACGCCGCCCGCACCGCTCGCGACGTCTCCCGCCTCGCGTACTATGAAGTCTTCGGGGTCTTCAAACTCATCGTCATCGTCCAACAGATCTACGCCCGCTGGCTGCGCGGCCAGACCCGCGACGAGCGCTTCGCCGGCTTCGGCGCCGTTGTCGAACAACTCGCCCGCACCGCGGCCCGCCTCGCGGAGCAAGTTGCTTGAGCACCATCTATTTCTTCCGCCATGGCCAGGCCGGAACCCGCACCGACTACGACAAGCTCTCCCCTCTCGGCCGCCGCCAGGCTCGCCTCCTGGGAGAGCACTGCGTCCGCGAAGGTCTTCGCTTCACCGCCGTCTACTCGGGAGAACTCACGCGCCAGCGCGAAACCGCCGCCGAATTCCAGGCCGCATACAATGACGCCGGCGTTCCCCTTCCCGAAATCACCCCGCACGCCGGTTGGAATGAGTTCGACCTGGACGATGTCTGGCGCTTCCACGCCCCGCTGATCGCAGCCATTGATGCAGACTTCCGCGCCGAGTACGAAACCCTCCGCGCCGCCGCCCGCGATCCCGAAAGCGCCCTCCAACGCCAATGGTCGCGATGCGATATGGCGGTGGTCATGGCCTGGGTGGAAGGCCGCTTCCAGTACCCCGGCGAAAGCTGGCAAGGCTTTCAGGAACGCGTTGCCTCCTGCGGGGGCATCCTCGGCGACCATCGCGACGGCGACGTCGTTGCCATCTTCACCTCCGCCACGCCCATCTCCGTCTGGGTCAACCTCACTCTTGGCGCGTCCTCGAAAAACATCCTGCCCCTCGCCGGCGCGCAGTTCAACACCGCCATCACCTCCCTGCGCCGCCACCGCGAAGACTACTACCTCCAGTTCTTCAACGCCGCGCCGCATCTCCCCCCCGACATCCGAACCCACCGCTAGCACCGATGAAAGAGCAACTCGCCGCCTTCCTCAACGAACACATCTACCCCAATGAACAGCGCTACCGCGAGGAGGTCGAAGCCCACCGCTGGCAGCCCGTTCCGGTCATCGAAGAGCTCAAACCGAAGGCGCGCGCCGCCGGCCTCTGGAACCTCTTCCTCAAGCTCCCCAACCGCGAGTACGCCCCCCTCGCCGAAATGATGGGCCGCACCTTCTGGGGCTCCGAAGTCTTCAACTGCTCCGCCCCCGACACCGGCAACATGGAAGTCCTCGCCCGCTACGGCAGCGACGAGCAGAAGAAGCAGTGGCTCGAACCCCTTCTCAACGGCGACATCCGCTCCTGCTTCTCCATGACCGAACCCGCCGTCGCCTCCTCCGATGCGACGAACATCGCCGCCACCATCACCCGCGACGGGCCAGAGTACATCGTGACCGGCCGCAAGTGGTGGATCTCCGGCGCCGGCGACCCTCGCTGCCGCATCTCCATCTTCCTTGGCCTCAGCAATCCCGAGAACCCCAAACACCAGCGCCACTCCATGATCCTCGTCCCCATGGATGCGCCCGGCGTCACCGTGAAGCGGATGCTCACCGTCTTCGGCTACCACCACTCCCCTCACGGTCATGCGGAGATCGAGTACGACCACGTTCGCGTGCCTGCGTCAAACCTGATCCTGGGCGAAGGCCGCGGCTTCGAGATCGCCCAGGGCCGTCTCGGCCCCGGCCGCATTCATCACTGCATGCGCACCATCGGCATCGCCGAACGCGCGCTCGAACTTATGTGCCGGCGCGTGAAAAGCCGCGTGGCTTTCGGGAAACCATTGGCCGAGCAAGGAACCATCCGCGACTGGATCGCCGAGTCCCGCATGGAACTCGACCAGGCCCGCCTCCTCACCCTCCACGCCGCCGCCCTTATGGATGAAGCCGGCAACAAAGCCGCCCGCGCCGAAATCGCCATGATCAAGGTGGTGGCGCCCAACGTCGCCCTCAAGGTCATCGACCGCGCCATCCAGGCGCACGGCGCCGCCGGTGTCAGCCCCGACACCTTCCTCGCCGAAGCCTGGGCCCACGTCCGCACCCTCCGCCTCGCAGACGGCCCCGACGAAGTCCACCGCGAATCCATCGCGCGGCTGGAACTGAAAAAACACGAACCCTTATAAAAACACCTCTGCTGACACTCCAAACCGTGCGGCCAGCTTCTTCGCTATGTCCTTGCTGATACCTCGCTTCCCGTTGACCAACTGCGAGACCAGTGCCCGTGAACCCACCAACCCCACCAAATCCATCTGCCGCAGCCCGTGCTGTTCCATGAGGAACTTCAGCATCCCTGCGGGCGTGGGATGCTTGATCTTTACGGTCCGGTCCTCGTAATCCAAAAGCAGTCGCGTCAACAACTCTGAAAAGATCTGCTCATCCTTGGTCAGCTCCCGCTCAGCGAAGTCCAAATCCTCCAACAACTGCACAAGGCGCTCGTATTCTCGCTTCGTATGAATGACTCTCGGGCGGTACCTCGCCAACAGCGCGCCATAGTCGTCGCACCGGTCAACCTTCGCTACCGAGCCCATTTCATCCACTCCTTACGGTCATACTCCTGGTGCGTCAGCAGCGCTTTGAAGAACAACTTTTGTTGCCGGTAGTTCACCCGCACGATCAATCGGTGATTCCGCCCGAGGTCAAAGATCAATACGCTGCCTATCTGGTCCGCTGAAGGAAATGTGCGACGAACCTCTACGAAGGATCCCCAACGAGCGGCTTTCGCGAGCCGGTACCACGCCTCGGTACGATCGGTCTGGCCCGCTACGGACGCCGCCTTCATGAGCCTCGGCTTGCTGATCACCCTCAACCGGATATGTTAGCAAATTGCTAACTCTAATCCCGCGGCGCCAGCCGCACCATGCTCACGTTCACCGTCAACTGCCGATCGTCCTCCGGCACCGCCCACACCGGCGAAGCCTCAATCCCCACCTCGTACTCCGCGGCTTCCCGCACATCCGCTTCCAGCACGAATAATCCGTGCCGCTCGAGCACCCACTCCTCGAGCCGCTCCCCGTTCACCGTCAACCCCACCCGCACCGGCTCCCCAGCCGCAAACGACCGCTCGCTCGCATACCCCCGCACCCGCAGTTTCTGCTGCCCGCCGCGCAACGACGTCAGCCGCGCCACCGCCCGCCGCCCCATCCACCGGTACTTGTTCCCGTACACACCCTCCAACTCGTACCACCCCTCGCCCAACCGCTCCGCATGCCCCGGCAGACTGAAGTCCAACACGTCCGCCCGGTCCCCCGGATACAACTCCTTCTTGTCCGCCGACGGCAACAGGTTGAACACTCCGCCCTCATGGGGCGATTCGTATCCGCACGTCCCGCACCGTAACCCGTCGTCCGCACCACGTCCCATCGGCGCAGTATGGCAATCCGGACACCGCAGCAACTGTTCGAATGCCCCCCAGGCGACACCGCGCGCGGAGCCTTCCTTCCGGCAAATCGCCGCCAGCGTCCCGCCCAACAGCCGCGCCGGCACCCACTCCGACCCATGCCTGTCCAACGCCCGCGCCGCCCGGTACGCAACCCGCTCTCCCCACCCCCGCTGAGGCACGAACAACTGATACCGGTGCTCCACAAAATGCTTGGTGATCAGCGCGTGCCAATCGCCAAGATTCATCCGGTGATTCTGCCGAATCCCGAAACTCTCCTCCTGGTGAGCGCCGATTACGTCCCGCACCAGGTACCCCAGCAGTCCCCAGTCGTAGAGCTTCCGCTCCCACGGCTTCATAGTGTCGTAGTACGGACACCGGTACAGCCGCAGCGATAGCTTCCGCCGCAGCGGCTCCTCCGCAAAGATAAACACACCACCCGGAGCCAGCACCCGCTTCACTTCCAGGAACACCTGCTCGATGTCCATGAACTGGCTGAGCATCTGGAACGCCAGCACACATCGCAGCGACCCATCGGCAAAGGGTAGGTTCAGCGCATCGCCCGCCACCCGCACCGGCTCGCGCTCCAGCCTCCACAATTCCTTGAGCGCAATTCCATGCCGCAGCGAATCGGCCGAAATATCCAGGGCAAACCCATCCGCCCCGAACTCGTTCGCCAGCATGTAACTCGTATGACCCGCGTTCGACCCGATCTCCGCAAACGGCGTCATCTCGCCGATGAACTCCGCGTGCGCCCGAATCACCGCCCCCCGCCGCTGATTCTCCTCGCTGTAAGCGGCCAGCGCGCGCTCCGGCTCCCCCAGCGAGGCGAAGTTGTGAAATTCCACCTGCGCACGCTTTACCGCAATGCTCTGTGCTTCCACTACGCTCATTCTCTCCCGTTTCGCGGCATCACCATCCCCACCCGCAGCCCGCGCAGATCCTCCAATAGCACGTCGGGCGCGTACTCCCGCAACTCCTCCGCCGCAACCACCCCCGTCGCCACCGCAATCGACTGAATCCCGTTCGCCCGCGCCGCCAGGATATCGTTCGGATGATCCCCGATCAGCGTCACCGCCGTCCGCCCGTCAATCCACCCTTCGCTCCGCGCCCGCGCCACCGCCATCCGTGCTAGCCCCGCCCGATCTTTCGCCATCTCGGCGAAGGCGCCGAACCGCAAGTACCGCCGCAGTCCCGCGCGCTCCATCTTCTTCCAGCCGATCCGCGTCAGGTTCCCCGTCACCAGCCCCGTCAGCGCGCCGTGCCGCACGACACGCGCCAGCGCCAGCCGCGCCCCCGGACACACCTTCTGCGTCAGATCCGGGCATCGTCTCACGTAGTGCCGCTGGGCTACCGCCACAATCCGCGGCAGCAACCTCTGCGCCGCCGCCTGCGAAACGCCGGCATCCCGCAGCATCCAGGCAATGATGTCCCCGTCCAGCATCCCCTGCACCGGAATGTGATCGGTGGTCGTCTCGAACCCCGTGACACACCGCACCGCCTCAATCAACGCCTCTCGATGATGAGGCCCCGCCCTCCGTACCAGCGTCCCATCGATGTCAAACAACACCAGCGCCCGCGCCGCCATCTAGGGCTTCCGCCGCTCCTTCATCTCCGCCCCGATCGCCTCCAACTCGTCGGCCGTCAACACCCGTTGCGCGGCCGCCATCAACTCGGAATCCTCCACCTCGATGTGCGCCCGATAGAGCGCCGCCAGCTCCCGCACGCACCCGCGAAACTCCTCCGCCGCCCACGGCAGAGCCGTCACCAGTGTCTTCAACCGCTGGTGCAGCTCCTCCGCCCGCTCGTGCTCCTCTTCCAGCCGCCGGAGCGTTGCCGCCTCGTCCGCCGACAACCTCTCGAGCAGCCGCGGAAATACGCTCTGCTCCTCATCCTCTGTGTGCCACACCCCGTTTCGATCAAAGAACTCGATCGACTTCAGGATCGCATCCACCGCCTCCGCCGGACACCTCTCCAACGCCTCCCCTGCCCGCTCCAACGTAGCCAGCCGGTCCTCAATCCGGCGGTGGCACGCCTGCAGGTGTTCCAGCGGCCCTTCCGGAGCCTTCGCCCCGCCCTGTATCAGATCTTTGATTCCAATCATGCTGGTGTGACTGCGATCACCGACACGTCGCTTCGTCCCCTCCATCATGGGCATGGAGGCGAGAATGATTCAACAACTGATGGACGAGCACCGCGTCATTGAACAGATGCTCACCGCCCTCGAAACCCGGATCAACGCCCTTGAAACCGCCGGCGAATTCCCCGCTGCTTTCCTGACCGAAGCCCTCGACTTCTTCCGCGACTTCGCCGACACCCGGCATCATCACAAAGAAGAAGACCTCCTCTTCCCCGCCATGATCGCAGCCGGCCTCCCAAGCCCCGGCGGCCCCGTCGACTGCATGCTCCACGAACACGAAACCGGCCGGGCCTATCTCGCTGCCATCCGCGCCAACCTCCCCGCCGCCGCCGAAGGCGACCCCGCCGCACGCGACCTCATCCGCTCCCGCGCCACGGCCTACATCGACATGCTCCGCCATCACATCTACAAGGAAGACAACGTCCTCTTCCCGATGGCCCAGCGCCTCCTTGGCGCGGACGCTCTTGAAGCCGCCTCGGCGCGATAGAGTAGGGGCGTGAATCGCCGCACGTTTCTGTCAACCGTAGCCGCCGCTCCTCTCACGGCACAGGCCCGCACCAAGCCGAATATCGTCCTCATCCTCGCCGATGACCTCGCCTGGGCTGACGTCGGCTGCTACGGCCAGCGAGACATTCAGACCCCGAACCTCGACCGCATGGCCGCCGAAGGCATGCGCTTCACCCAAACCTACGCCGGCAGCACCGTCTGCGCGCCTTCCCGCGGCTGCCTGATGACCGGCCTCCACACAGGCCACTCCCGCGTCCGAGGCAATGCCGGCCGCGACGTCCATCTCCTTCCCGAGGACATCACTGTCACGGAACTCCTGAAAAAGGCCGGCTACTCACCGCCCTCTACGGCAAATGGTCCTTGGGCGGCCTCGGCACCGCCGGCTATCCCACGCGCCGCGGTTTCGACGACTGGTTCGGCTTCTTCAGCCAGGTGCACGCCCACACCTACTACCCCGAGCACTTACTCGAAAACGACCGCGAATTCCTCGTCAGCGGTAACTTCGGCGCGAAGAAGACCACGTACGCCCCCGACTTATTCACCCGACGCGCCCTCGACTTCATCAACAAGAATCCCGATCCCTTCTTTCTCCACCTCTGCTACACCATCCCCCACGCAAACAACGAAGTGGGCCGCGACACCGGCAATGGCATGGAGGTCCCCGACGACGCCCCCTACAAGGGCAAGAGTTGGCCGCAGCAGGAGCGCAACTTCGCCGCCATGATCACCCGGATGGACCGCGACATCGGCCGCCTCCTCGCCGCCCTGAAACAGAACGGCCAGGCGGAGAACACGCTCGTGCTCTTCACCAGCGATAACGGCCCGCACCAGGAAGGCGGCCACGACCCCGCGTTCTTCAAAAGCACGGGCCCTCTGCGCGGCATCAAGCGCGACCTCTACGAGGGCGGCATCCGCGTCCCCGGCCTTGCCTGGTGGCCCGGACGCGTGCAACCAGCCCAAGTGAGCAATCACCCCTGGGCTTTCTGGGACTTTCTCCCCACCGCCTGCGACCTCGCCGGCATCGACGCCCCCTCGAACCTCGACGGACTCTCCTTCGCACCCGCCCTCTTCGGCAAGCCGGCGAAACAGCACGAATACTTCTACTGGGAGTTCCACGAGCGCGGCTTCCATCAGGCCGTCCGCATGGGCGACTGGAAAGGCGTCCGTTTAGGCAGCCGCGAGCCCATCGAACTCTACAATCTCGCGAAGGACGTCGGTGAAGCCGAAAACGTCGCGGCGCGGCACCCCGACATCGTCCGCCGCATCGAAGCCATCCTCGCTCAGGCGCGCACGGATTCCCAACTCTTCCCCATTAAGGAAGCACCCGAATCCGCAAATCCTTGAACTCCACGGCCGAGTCCTCGCGGTGAATCTGAAGCCCGATCCGCCCCGGTTTCAACGCCTCGCCGGATAGCCGCTCGTACTCGGCCACCGTCTCTCCGTCCAGCCGCACCACGCACCGCGGCCCCTCCACGCGAATCTGCATCAGAAACCACCGCCCGTCATACTCCGCGCTGACTTTACTTCGTGCCAGGTTATAGATACTCCCCGTCGGAAACACCGTATCCAAGGGCGAGTAAATCTGCACCTCGAACCCACGCCGCGGCCCCTCTACGTCCCCGCGCAGGAACACTCCACTGTTGACCTGGTTATGACTCCGTACTAACATTGTCAGCTCGAAATTGAGTAACTCCGGTGTAGGAGCATACAGGATGCCGTGCCCGTTCGCTCCATAGATCGCTCCGTCCCGCACGCTCCACATGCCCTCGTTCCGCAGCCGCCACCCGTTCAACGTCCGCCTGTCAAACGGCTCCAGAAACTTCGTCGGCGACCCCAGCTCTTCGATCTCGATATTCCGCAGCCGCCACCCGTACCCTGAATCCGGAAACCCGATATACCCGCGCTTCAACCTTTGCCGCAACTCGGCGTCGGCCGCCAGATCAACGTCCTGCACCACGCTGTCGTCCACCTTCGCCTTCAGCCGCTCCCCCACCAACTCGATCTCGACCGAATGCCACACGCCCCACGATGGCGCCGGCCTCTTCACTGGCGGCAGCGCCCCCGTCAGCGCCCCCGTATCGTACTTCGTCACCTCGCGATGAAAATCGTGCGCCAGAAACAAACCCAACCCCGCCCGCGACGGCCACCCCGCCCGCGGCGCCCGCAGGTACACGCCCGCTTCCGCCCACTCCTCGAGCTTGTACTCAAAGCGCAGCCGGAAGTCCTCGTACTCCGCCGCCGTCCGCAGCCAGTTGGGCGGGTTGCCGCGGCCGCTCACCACCAACTCCCCTTTCTCGGCAGAGAAGCTCATGCGCGGACCTTCGTGAACCCACCCCTCCAGGTTCCGGCCGTTGAAGAGCGGCCGGAACTCCGCGCAACACATCAAAGGCGCAAGCGCCAGCAGAAAGAGTCGCAGCACTCGCTCATTATCGCTGCAACTGCAGCTTGCGATTCTCGCCCGGATCGTACCGCTCTCCCGTCAGCACCGCCTTCGTGAACCCCACCATCTTCACCACCGTGCTCGAAGGAGCGTCCCAATACTCCGCCCGTTCCGCCACCACCCGCAGCAGCGCCAGTTCCGGATCCTCCAGCCCCTTGGGAAACCAGGCCTTCAGCGCCGGGCTCCACAATTGCTCCGCTTTCGCACGATCCCGCACCACCTCGGCGACTCCCGAGATGGACACATACCGGTTGTCATCGTCACTCGCATACGAAACGTTCACCCGCTGATCCCGCTGCACTTCCTCCGTCTTCCCGGAGTGCCAATAGGTGAAGAACCACAGATCCCCATCAAATTCCATAGTCTGCGTCGCCATCGGCCGGCTCCGCAAATGTCCGTCCGGTTCAACGGTCGTCAACATGGCAACGCGAATATCTTTGATTAACTCGCGAATCTTGGCGATGTTCTCGTGGTTGGTCATAATCGCTCCCGATGTAAGACACGCGCCACGCCGATCCTGTGTCGCACTCCCGCTCCTGCACGCGTCACACGAGCGGAAGGGGACCCGCGCGTGTTCACCAGAGGCTTTAAGCTCTTCACAATCTTCGGATTCGAGATTCGGCTGCACCCTAGCTGGCTGCTGCTCGCCTTTCTCGTCACCTGGACCCTCGCCCTCGGCTTTTTCCCCTTCCAGAACCCCGGCCTCCCGCGTGCCACCTATTGGGCGATGGGCGTCGCCGGCGCCGCCGGCCTCTTCGTCTCCATCGTCTGGCACGAACTCGCGCACTCCCTCGTCGCCCGCCGCTACAACATCCCCATGCGCGGCATCACCTTGTTCATCTTCGGCGGCGTTGCCGAGATGGAGCGCGAACCCGACACCGCGAAATCGGAGTTCCTCATGGCGATCGCCGGCCCGATCTCCAGCATCCTTCTGGGAGGCATCTGCTACTTGCTCTACGCCGCCGGCGTGAATACGTGGCGCGAATCGGTAACCGGCGTCCTCGCCTACCTCGCCTGGATCAACGTCGTCCTCGCACTGTTCAACATGGTGCCCGCCTTCCCCCTCGACGGCGGCCGAGTCCTCCGCGCGGCGCTCTGGCATTACAAAGGCAGCCTTCCCAAAGCCACCCGCATCGCCTCCCGCATCGGCGGAGCCTTCGGGATCCTGCTCATGATCCTGTCCGTCTTTCAACTCTTCTCGGGCAACTTCATCGGAGCCGTATGGTGGTTCCTGATCGGCATGTTCGTCCGTAACGCCTCTGAGATGTCGTACCGCCAGGTCCTCGTCCGCCAGGCCTTGGAAGGCGAACCCGTTAGCCGCTTCATGCAGACCGACGTCGTCGCCGTGACCCCCGACCTCTCCGTCTCCCACCTCGTCGACAACTACGTCTACCGCTACCACCACAAAGTGTTTCCGGTCGTCGCCGCCGGCGACAGCCGCCTCCTCGGATGCATCAGCACCGACGAGATCAAAACAGTGCCCCGCGAACAATGGGATGACCGGCGTGTCGAAGACCTGGTCCGCCCCTGCTCTCTCGACAACACCATCCCGCCCGAAGCCGACGCCGTCAAGGCCCTCGCCAAGATGAGCAAGAACCAGCAAAGCCGCCTTATGGTGGTCGAACGCGGAAAACTCGTTGCCATCGTCGCCCTCAAAGACCTCCTCGGCTTCCTCGCCCTCAAGCTCGACCTTGAGGGAGAAGAGCGCGACCTCGCGCTGCCTGCCGCATAGCCGCCTGCAGAAGAGAGCAGGAGACGCGGCGCGGTAAACTTGGGGGTTGAGGGAACTGGGACAAATCGAACGGGCGCGGGTGTGCGCGGTGAGCTTTCTCAACACGGCTCCGCTGGTATGGGGGATGGAGCACGGGCCGCAGCGTGGCGTGTTCGACGTAAGCTACGCGGTGCCTTCGGCCTGCGCGGACGCGGTGGCGGCCGGCGCCGCGGACATTGGCTTGGTGCCGGTGGCGGAGATTGCAAGGCTGGGGTTGCACATTGCGCCGGGGGTAGGCATCGCTTGCCGGGGCGCCGTGCGGAGCATACTGCTCGTCTCCAAAGTTGCGGTCCGTCAGATCCGGACCTTGGCGGCGGATACGAGTTCGCGGACCAGCGTCGAACTCGCGCGGGTGATCTTACGGGAGAAGTTCGGGGTGGCGCCGGAGTTCATACGGATGTCACCGTCACTCGCTTCGATGTTGGGGGCGGCGGATGCCGCGCTGCTCATCGGCGATGCGGCGCTGCGGTTGGAGCCCGCCGAGCTGCCGTTTGTCACTCTCGACCTGGGCGCGGAGTGGGTGGAGATGACCGGGCGGCCCTTCGTGTTTGCGGCTTGGGCCGGCCGCGCCCGTCACGTTACGCCGGAGGTAGGGCGGGTGTTCGTCACGTCGTACGAGTATGGCCGCGCGCATTTGGATGATCTCGTTGAGGCGGAGGCCCGGCGGCGGGGGTTCGATGAAGGCCTCGTGCGGCGCTATTTGACCGAGCACATCCGCTTCGAGCTGGGCGAGCCCGAACGGGAGGGGCTGCGTCTTTTTCTGGACTACGCGGGCTTGGGCGGCAATCTGAAAGTAGCGGAGAGTGTGACGTCATGATGGCGCGGGAAGAGGCACTGGAGCTGTTTGCGAATGACGATCTGATTGGGATCGGGATGGCGGCGGACGCCCTGCGGCGGCGCTGGCATCCGGAGGGAGTCGTCTCCTATATCATCGACCGCAACATCAACTACACCAACTTCTGCACCGAGTATTGCAGCTTCTGCGCCTTCTACCGGCCCATGGGCCACAGCGAGGGCTACGTTCACGGGCACGAGGTGATCTTCGAGAAGATCCAGGAGACCATCGATCTCGGGGGCACCGGCGTGCTGATGCAAGGCGGCCTGCACCCGGACCTCAAGATCGAGTGGTACGAGGACTTGCTGCGAGCGATCAAGAACAAGTTCGGTGACAAAATCTGGCTGCATTGCTTCTCCGCGCCGGAGATCACCAATATCGCCGAGGTGAGCGGGATCTCCCTGCGCGACACGATTGCCCGCCTGCGCGACGCCGGGCTGCAATCGATTCCGGGAGGCGGTGCCGAGATCCTCGACGACGCAGTGCGGCACCGGATCAGCCGGCTGAAGTGTTCGACCCAGGAGTGGATCGATGTGCACCGCACCGCGCACCAACTGGGGATGAATACCACCGCGACCATGATGTTCGGTTGCGGCGAGACGATCGAGCAGCGCATGAATCACCTGGAGGCCGTACGGCGCATTCAGGATGAGACGGGCGGGTTCACGGCGTTCATCCCCTGGTCCTTCCAGCGGGAGAACACGTCGCTGGGGCGGTTCGTGAAGGAAGAAGCGACTGCCGTCGAATACCTGAAGACGCTCGCGATCTCGCGGCTGTACCTCGAGAACATTCCCAATGTGCAGTCGTCTTGGGTCACCCAGGGGTTGAAGACGTGTCAACTGGGGCTGCGGTTCGGCGGCAACGACGTGGGGAGCATCATGATCGAAGAGAACGTCGTCTCAGCAGCCGGCGCTCATCATCGGGCGAGCGAAGAAGAACTGCGGCGCATCATTCGCGACGCGGGGTTCGTGCCGAAGCAGCGCGACAGCCTGTACCGCACTTATTTTCTGAACTAGATTGCCGCTGCTCCGTATTCACGATTGGGAGCAGCATTCATGGCAACCAACGGTAAGAGGCGCGGGAAGCGCCGGCTATTCATCATTCTCACGGTAGTAATTGTTTTCCTGGCGGGCGCGGGAATGGCCGTGCGCGCGGCGTTGAAGCCGAACAATGCAATTGAACCTTCGAAGATCGCGTCTGTGGAGACCGGCGACATAGCACGGTCCGTCGTGGCCACAGGGAAAATCCAACCGAAGGCGAAGGTAGAGGTTAAGTCCAAGGCCTCCGGGATCGTCAAGAAGTTGTTCGTCGATTACGGCGAACGTGTGTCGGCCGGGCAGGTGCTGGCCGAGTTGGACAAAGAAGAGCTGTCAGCCAGGGTCAGGGAGGCGCGGGCGACGCTCGAGGCGGCGGAGGCGGCTGAACAGGCGGCCCACGCTTCCTTCGAACGAACCAAGGTCGACGCCGAAGGACCGGATATTCCGTTCCTGAAATCTGCAATGGACCGCGGGCTGAAGATGCACCGCGAGGGCTTGATTGCCAAGGCCGTGATGGAAGACGCCGAGAAGGCGTATCAGCTCGCGCTGAACAAGCAGATGTCTGCCCAGCGCACACTCGCCGTCAACCGTGCGGAGATTGCACGCGCCAGGGCCCAGGTATCTCAGGCCCGGGCGATCCTCGAGCGTGCGGAAGAAGATCTCCGGAACTCCACCATCGTGAGCCCCATGGACGGTCTCGTGTTGGCGCGGAACGTGGAAGTTGGCGATGCGGTGAGCTCGATTCTTGTGCTCGGCTCGCAGGCAACTCTCATCATGGAGTTGGGCGACGTCAGCGACGTGTATGTGCTCGGCAAGGTGGACCAGGCGGACATCGGGAAGGTGTATCTGGGGCAGCGCGCGCGCATCGTCGTGGAGTCGTTCAAAGAGAAGAAGTTCGAAGGTGCCGTCACGAAGATCTCGCCGCTCGGAGTGGAGAAGGACAACGTCACCACCTTCGAGGTGCGGGTATCGATTAAGAATCCCGGCGGGGAGTTGAAGGCGAACATGAGCGCCAACGCCGAGGTCATTCTCGAGGAAAAGAAGGGCGTGCTCCTCATTCCTGAGAACGCGGTGGTCTACGACAAGGATCGAAAGGCCTCGGTCGAGGTCCCCGATGCTTCCCAGGAAAAGGGCCGCCGAAAACTGCCGGTGCAGCTCGGCATTTCGAACGGCGTCAAGACGGAACTCCTCGCCGGCTTGAAGGCCGGCGAGAAGCTGATTCTCCAATGAGCGTTAGTTCTTGGCGGCGTCCCAGGTCTGTTGATTGCGGTTCGTCCGCCAGTAGCGGTCCCCCCACCAGTTCGCGCCGTCGGTCCGCTCCCGGCCGCCGTCGTAGGTGGGCGGGACCGCCTTCTTGCCGGTTTTCTCCTCAAGGCGCGCAAGGGTGGTGAGTGCTTGCTTCTTCGGAAGTTCGAGCACCACCTTCTCCGTCTGGCCCACGCCACTCTCGAATTTGATCGTGAGCTGCGGCTTGGAGGCGAACATCGGGAGCTTGGCGAAGCCCAGCGTCTGGATCGTCCGCCGGCGAGTCACTACCTCACCGGGGTCGTACTCAATAGCCCTTACCTTGTCATAGGGCAGAGACCAGTGCGGGTCACGATAAAGGAAGACGATCTCGCTCTCCCCACGCAAGTCCAGTTTGCCCAGCGCGTTGCGTGGAATGGTGGTTACGGTGCCCCCGAGGTAGGAGGTCTCTTCGATCAGGTTATTGGGAGCCGCGAAGCCGAGGCTGGCGGCCGCGATGCCGATGCAGACGGTCAGTGCGAGGCGCATAGTCAATCTACCCTCTGCCATGGATCGGCGCTTGGAGGCCGGGGCTTTAGGCGTGAGAGGCGAGTGTCGCGAGACGACGGGGCGCGGAGCCCCCGGGTTGGGCGTTGTGCGCCGGCGGGGAGGTCCGGCTCCGCTCTGCTCCGCCGGAGGGACTATGATGCTTCAGGAGGGCGATATGGCACAGAAGATCGCGATGATCGGAGCGGGGAGCATCGTCTTTTGCCGCACGCTGTTGAACGACATACTGGCGACGCCGGCGCTGGAGGGGTCGGAGATTGCGCTGATGTCGCGAACCGAGCCCAAGCTGCGGGCGATGGAGGGGTTTGCGCAGCGGATGGTGCGGGACAACGGACTGCCGGCGCGAGTGTGGGCGACGCTCGACCGGCGGGAGGCGATCCGGGACGCGGACTTCGTGGTGGTGATGGCGCAGGTAGGCGGGGTGGATGCGTTCGAGATCGACTACAAGATCCCGCTCAAGTACGGCGTGGACCAGTGCATTGCGGACACGCTGGGGCCGGGAGGGATCTTCCGGGCGCTGCGGTCGATTCCGCTGCTGGTGGAGATCGGGCGGGACATGGAGGACGTGGCGCGGCCGGGCGCGATTCTGCTGCAGTATGCGAACCCAATGGCGGCGAATTGCCTGGCGCTGGGGAAGGCGTCGAGGGTTTCGTTCGTGGGGCTGTGCCACGGGGTACAGACGACGCTGGATTTGATTTCGCGGTATTGCGGGGTTCCCAAGGACGAAATCACCTACACGTGCGGCGGCATCAACCATATGGATTGGTTTCTGCGGCTGGAGCACCAGGGTCGGGATTTGTATCCGCAGTTACGGGAGTTATTCGAACGACCGGAGTTTTATAAGAACGAGAAGGTGCGCGGCGAGGTGTTCCGGCACTTCGGGTATTTCATGACGGAATCGACGGGGCATCTGAGCGAGTATGTGCCGTGGTTTCGGAAAAGTCAGCCGGCGCTGGGGACTTACTGCGACGAGCCGAGTTTTGGGGGCGAGACGGGGGCGTATTACTCGTGGTGCCGGACGGTATCCGATTACTATGCGGCGCACGATCCGCTGCAGTTCGAGAAGACGGAACTGGAGCCGCGGAGCGTGGAGTACTGTTCGTGGATTATGGAAGCGGTGGCGACGGGGCGGCCGTTCCGGTTCATGGGGAACGTGCGGAACGACGGGTACATTACGAACCTGCCACAGGGATGCTGCGTGGAGGTGCCGACGTTCGCGGACGACACGGGGCTGCGGCCGACGTTTGTGGGCGCGTTGCCGATGCAGTGCGCCGCGCTGTGCATGACCAACGTGAACGTGCAGATGCTGGCGGCGGAGGCGGCGTTGACCTGCGATCCGGAGATGGTGGTGCAGGCGGCGGCGCTGGACCCTTTGACGGGGGCGGTGTGCACGTTGGACGAGATCCGGCGGATGTGTGCGGAGATGTTGGAGGCGCAGCGGGAGTGGCTGCCGGGGTTCACGGGGCGGGCGGTGGCGGCGAGGCCGGTGATTTCGATTCCGGAGGGATGCGAGGGCGTGGATGTGCCGCTGGACCCGGCGCTGGCGATCGGGAAGCGGTTCGGTACGCTGATCCGGAACACGGCGGCGGGTTAGAGCGGACAGATGCGGCGGGCGGGGCCGGGACGAGGCGGCTGCCCACGGGATGCCGCCCGCTTTCGGAGGACCTCCAGACGGCCGGGCCTTTTGTGCTCTCCGCATTCGCCGCCCCTTCGCACCGGTTAGCTGAAGCGTTGCAGAGCGGTGGAGCCGTCTCTTGGTTGACCTGGAGGTGGCGAGTGGTGGGCGGTCACAGGATCGAACTGTGGACCTCCTGCTTGTAAGGCATCCAATCTGGTTTGTGAAGCCGCTCTTTTTATTTCAATAGTTTAGACGTGCTCACCGCTGCACGGTCAAACGGAGGTATCCGGTCTGGTAGTGATGCAAATTCTCGCTATGCTACAGTGGGTTTCGATGGGCGCATAGCTCAGTTGGTTAGAGCGCCACCCTTACAAGGTGGAAGTCCAAGGTTCGAGTCCTTGTGCGCCCACCACGGACTCGCTTCCTCGAACATTGCCACCGAGCGAAACGTCATCGCCGGATCGTTTCATCAGGCCCGGCAGCAAACGCACGGACCTGAAATCCGTCAGAACCTGCGACATTGCTTCTTGCAGTCGGGGCATTTTCCGCAACCCGCCGAACATGAACTTGAGCCACAACTTCTCTTCTTTGGGGCCGTACCGAACGTAGTATTCCACGTAGTCCACATCCCGCACCGTCGTGACGTGGGCGAAACGTGGGACGTAGAACTCCACGATTTCAAAATTCGAGACAATCCGGCGTCCGCTTCTTTGGACCTTGGTACAGGACGGCACGCTGTTGGTCCCATTGGGGTTCACCTGCCCGAAGGCGACGGCGGCGAGAACTGAGGCAGCTATCATGCTCATGACTGCCCCGATTGGCGTATTCATTCACGCTCATGCTACCGCTATTGCACACCGTATATCAGAACGCACGTCGAACGTAATCCGAAGCCGCTAGTGCGGTTCCCCGAGCCGGGGTGAGTTCGCTGTCGGCGATTTCAGGCTGTTCTGTCTGGTTTATGATGAAGGTGTGAACCGCCTTCTTTTACTGGCTTGCGTGGCGAGTATTTCGGTGTTGGCGCAACAACGGAGTGGTCCCGTTCCAAGATTTGAAGACTATCCTGCGACGGAAATCCACGGCGCTGCGCTTGCCGCCCCCAAGATCATGACGCCAGTTCAGCGAAAGTATCGGACTCGAATCAGGGAAGGCGTCGAAAAAGGGTGGGGCGTTCGTCAAGACGGCAAAGAGCAGAACCATCCGGGGCCGAATTTCGCCGGGAAGATGGTCGTTGTTCAATGGGGTTGCGGGGCACCATGTTTAATGATGGCCGTCGTAGATGGCGAAACTGGTGAAGTATTCTTGCCACCGCTGGCCGTTGAAAGGACCTTCACGCTGCCCATGTTGTGCGTAGGCAACTCAGTGTCGAGCAACCCTCAAATCACGTTTCGCCGGGACAGCCGCCTCATGGTTGTCAAAGCAACTCCCGATTGTTCGCAGATGAATCACCATTCATACGCCCACTACTTCCTCTGGCAAGACAACCACTGGAAGCTATTGTTTCGAGAGCCGCTGGACTGAACTTCCTGCGGTCACTCTTTCTCACGGTTGAGGATCTTACTTACTGTGGGCTGAAGCCAATCGCCACCGTTACGAGATCTACGGCCTTCCGCACGGAGCGTGGCGGCAATGTCGGTCGCCGTCATCCCCGCCGCCCAAAGCTCTTTCATGCGCTTCAGTGTTTCGACTTCGCCGGGGTGATGGCCGTATGGCTTTCTTCCTTCGCATCGCCCACGCTTCGTCTTCGTCCGCTGGCGTGCGCCACGGAGCTTCACCACGATCATTTGTTTTTCGTACTCATGAAATGCGCCCATGATTTGACGCATCAGTTTTCGTGAAGGATCGTCACTGCAAAGATCGGGTTCGGTGACGGAAACCAGATCGAAGCCGTGACGTTTCAGATCGTGAAGAATGGACTCCTGCACCATCAAATCACGAGCCAGCCTTCCAAGGGATTCCACCAGCACCAACTTGATGCCGTCGCCATGCAGGGCTTCCATCATGGCGATGAAGGCAGGACGGCTGGCAATGTCCTTCGTCCCGGAGACGCCAAGCGAGATGAACAACGGCCCCGGCGGCGCCGCTGCTCCTGATGGTGACGGCGTACGCTCTCTTCAGACGGAACGCGTGGGACTGGAACGCGGCCGGCGGGGTGCTGGCGCTCGCGGTATTGCCGTCCGGGTTGGGCTTCAGGATGGGTTGGACGGCGAGCGGGGTATCGTGGCGGGCGGCGATTGTGGCAGGAATGGTTGTCGCCGCACTTGGACTATGCTCGGTGGCGAAGGCGCAGACGGAGTGGGCGGGGTTGGCGTTGATGCTGGTCTTGTCTTGGCCGGTGGCGCACGCGGTGAGGGTATGCCGTTACCGGCCGGCGCCGTCGAAGAGCTGAATGCCGCGCAGTTGCGGTTCGCCGAAGGAGCGGGTGATGGTTGCGCGCACGGCGGACGCGGTGATACGAGGGAAGAGATCGATCTTCTTATTGCCAATGGTGGCGCCGTCGGCGACCGTCTTCCACTGCCCGGCGGCGTCGCGGACCTCGATGGTGTAGGCGGCTACGCGCTGGCCTACTTCCAGACGCTCGGCCAACACGGCTCGGTCAATGGGCGTGGGTTTGGGGAACTGATGGAAGCGGACGTCAGTAGGGACGTTCGCGACGGGCTGGGCGTAAAGGCGGCGGAGTTCGGCTCCGAACTCTTCGAGGCGCTTGACGTCGTTTTCGGGAAGCAGGCCGCGGTCGTCGGGGGCGAGGCCGAGGACGAGTTGGGCGCCGCGGCCGACGGTGCGGTGGTAGGTGTCGATGAGTTCGGGGAGGGACTTGAGGCGGGATTCGGCGTTGGGATGCCAGAACCAATGGTCTTTGCGGAGCGGGGTGTCGGCTTCGGCGGGGCGGTAGCGGAGGTAGCCGCGGCGGTCGATGACGTTCCAGTTGGTTTCGGGGGCGTGGCCGGATTCGTTGCCAACCCAGCGGATGTCGCCGTACTTCAGGAAGCCGACGTCGGCGAAGATGAGCGTGTTCGGCTGGTAGGTGCGGAGTTCGTCAACGTAGGAATCGAAGTCATAGACGTGGCCTTCGCTGCCGGCGCCGTCGAGCCACCATTCGGTGAGCTCGCCGTAGCGAGTTACTAACTCGCGCATCTGGTTGCGGTAGTACTTGTCGTACGCTTTGTTGTCCTTGTAACTGGGCTCGTGGCGGTCCCAGGGGGATAAATAGATGCCGAACTGCAGACCGTGTTTGCGGGCGGCCTGTTCCACCTCTCTGACCAAGTCGCCTTTGCCGTCGCGCCAGGGGCTGGATTTGACGCTGTAGGCGGTGTGGCGGCTGGGCCAAAGGCAGAAGCCGTCGTGGTGCTTGGCGACCATGATGAGGTACTTTGCGCCGGCGGATTTGGCGGCGCGCACCCATTGTTCGGCGTCAAGTTGTTTCGGGTTGAAGACCTTGGGATCCGCGGTGCCGTCGCCCCATTCGCGGTCCATGAAGGTATTGGGGCCGAAGTGGATTAAGACACCGATTTCGAGGTCCTGCCAGGCGACCTGCTGCGGACTGGGTTTGACGTCGCTGAAGTTCTGGGCGGAGGCGGCGGCGACGGCCAGCAGCAGGAGGGCGCTTCTCATTTTCCGGCGCTCCAGAGGATGGCGCGTTTGACGATTTCGCGGAGGACGGGGTGTTCGTGGGCTTCGCGCCCGTGGCCGAGCTGGATGACGACGACGCGCGATTGCCTGTAGGGGGAGATCCAGGCGACGGGGCCGTCGCTGGTGGGGTGGTCGGTGGTGAGGAGTACCTGGTTATCGGCGCCGATGCGGAGATACTTATACGTCTCGTCGTGAATCTGGAAGGGTTTGAGACCGGCAACGATGGGGTGGCTGCCTTTGGGGGTGACGGTCATGTCGACGTCATGGAGGTACTTACTGACCTTGAGGTCGTAGAGGCCGCCCATCACCTCTTTCCACCACCATTCCCAGTCGGCGAAGTCGACCAGAGCGTGGTGGAGGATGACGACGCCTTTACCTGCTTCGAGGAAATTCACTAAGTTCTGTTTCTGCTTTTCGGGAACGGTCTGGACGGAATCATAGAGCAGTAAGACGTCGACGGACTTGCGCATGTCGTCGGGGAAGGCGTCGGGGTGGGGGCGGACGAGCACTTTGAATTCCGGATGGCCGTCGAGGAGTTTGTAGAAAGACGGCTCGTAGTCGTGCCCGCCGGTGACGGCGCGGACGCGGAGGGGTTTCTGCTGGGCGAAGAGGGTTGCGGCGAGGAGAAGGGCGGCGAGGAGTTTCATGCTTTCGGGCTCCCGAGCTGGCGGTACGTGAAGGGTTCGATGTCGAGTTCTTTCATGAGCGCGCGGGCTTCGTCGCTGGTGAAGAACAGGAAGTCGGCCCAGCGCTGTTCCCAGGAGTTGGTGACGGCGCGGATTTCGGGGTCGTCCATGGCGAGGTGGACGATCAGCTTAGTAACGCCGGGCTTGAGTTCGCGCAGGAACTTGCGGTAGCTGGCTTTTCGCTCTTCGACGGTATTGCCGGGGACGCCGGTGACGAGCCAGTCGAGGAGGGGGAAGCCTTCCCTGCCCTTTTGAGCGAGCATCTCCTCGGTGATGGGGTACTGGCTGACCTGGGCGCGGGTGGCTTCCGAGGGGCGGGGGATCATGCAGGGAACACTGTGCTCTTTCGCGAGCTTCGTATAGACGTCGAAGTAGTCTTTGCGGGCGTAGAGGGTGCCCATGTGGGTATCGAAGTGGGTGAAGGCGATTCCGAGCTTGCGGGCAAAAGCGATCTGGGCGCGGAGTTCGGTCTCGACTTCGGCGGCGGTGGCGCGGGTGGCGACGGAGCGGACGTCGCGGAAGAGGAAGCCGTCGGGGTCGAGTAAGTTGGGGACAGCGGAGGGAGGGGAGAGAGGACGCCACTTATAGCGAATCCACTCGCTGGTGAGGGTGAGGTGGAGTCCGAGGTCCGCCCGGCTGTTGTCCCGGGCCCAGGCGGCGATTTCGGAGACCCAGGGGCACGGCATCATGATACTGGCGGACTGGACCGCGCCGGTGGAAAGGGCCTTGATAGAGGCTACGTTGACGGAATGGCACATACCGACGTCGTCGGCGTGGACGATCAGCTGCTTCTTCGTTGGCTGTGCCGCTGCGAGGGCGGCGGCTCCGAGTGAAAGAAACGTTCGACGGTTCATGCAAGTTGTTTCCTGACGGCTTCGAGACCGATGGGGAGGCTGGAGAGGACGGGTTTGGGGATGTCCGCAGGAATCTGGGGAAGGATGCGGGACATGGACACCTGGGTAAGGATAACGGCATCGACGTGCCTTGCGGCGGCGTCCTGGATGGCGGCGAGGAGGAGGCCGTCATGGGTGGCGGCATCGCCGGCGAGGAGGGCGTCATAGGCGCCGGGGACGTACTGCATGTCGAGTTCGGGTGCGATGCCGAGGCGCGCGCCGGTGCGCTCAAGGAGGGCCTGGGAGGTGGCGAGGGTAGGGGCAAAGGTGACGAGGAGGGCGAAGCGACGGCCGTAGGTGAAGGCCTTTTCGGCGAGGAGGTCGTCGATCTTGAGAATGGGAAACGGGAAGCGCTGCCGGAGAGTCTGGAGGAGAGACGCGGTGACGGCGGAGCAGGTGATCATGGCGAGTTCGACCTGTTCGAAGTCGCGGACGATGGAGAGTTCGCGGGTGAGGCGCTCGGCGGCCTGCGCTTCGTCGCCGGCGGAGAAGCAGCGGAGAAGGGCGTCGTCGAGGAGGTTGGTGACGAGGAGGTCAGGGGCGTTGTTCTTGAAGTAGTCGGCGAGGGGAGGGATGGCGGCGGGCGAGGTATGCACGAGAGCGATCTTGCGCATCGGGGTGATTCCCACCTTATACTAATGCAACGGCCAGAGGCAGCTTCAAGAACGAGAAGGAGAACCGGAACCGATGCAGGCTGCGGAGACCAACGACGGCGGGCGACTGATTGTACTGACCGCACCGCTGACGGAGACAATCGACCACGCAGGGTATTTCATTCAGATGGCGCTGGCGTCACTGCCGGTGCGGCTGGAAGGGATCATCACGCAGAAGTACCCGCAGTGGAAGAAGCTGGACTACAACGCGGACGGGTCGGCCAAGTACATGCCGGCGGGCGTGCGGCTGGTGGAGGCATCGCTGTTGCGAGAGTTCCAACCGGAGGACATCGCCTGCTGCTATCCGGACGATCTGCCGAAGTTCGTGGGCCCGCGGACGCGGGTGGTGGCGGTATCGACGCACAATCCGCTGGGGGTGACGTTCGCGGCGGGCGTGTATGCGTCGATCTTCGGGTCGTCGAAGGAGCCTATTAACTCCTTCTACGCGAAGCAACTGTTCCGCATTTTGAAGGATAGCCCGCATCGGCCGGGTTTCAAGGTGATCGTGGGCGGGTCAGGCGGCTGGCAGATTGCGCAGACGAACGCCTATGAGGAATTGAGCGTGGACTGCGTGGTGGAGGGGCGAAGCGAGTCTGCGGACGTGCTGGAACTGTTCCACCGGGCGATCCGGGGCGAGGAGTTGCCGAGGTTCGCGGAGGTAGTTCACCCGAAGGAGCGGCATGAGCTGCTGACGCCGCACAAGCGGACGACCTTCGGGGTAGTGGAGATGACGACGGGGTGCGGACGGCGGTGTCAGTTCTGCCTGCCGGATTTGAACCCGCAGATCGATTTCCCGAAGGAGTCGATCATGACGGCGGTGCGGGCGAACGTGGAGAACGGGAACCGGCAGATCTCGCTGGCGACGGAGGACATGTTCATCTGGGGGCAGGTGCACACGGACACGCCATTTTACTTTCCGAACCGGGAAGCGTTGACGGACTTATACCGGTCGGTGGTAGAGACGCCGGGAGTGGATCACCACTTACTCAGCCACTGCACGATGGCGCCGGCGGTGGTGGATCCGAAGCTGATCGAGGAATTGTCGGAGATTCTGCTGGACAAGAGTCCGGTGAAGCTGCCGTCGATGAGCACGCATCCGGAGAAGCGGATTTTGTCGCCGCTGATCGGGATGGAGACGGCGTCGGTGCCGATGGCGAAGAAGATCATGCCGGGGAAGGGCGTGCCGTTCTCGATTGAAGACTGGCCGAGCGTGCTGATCGAGGGACTTACGATTTACAACCGGAATAACTGGTTCCCGGTGGTGACGCTGATGGTGGGGAATCCGGGGGAGACGGACGAGGATTCGAAGGCGACGCTCGACTTACTGTATGAAGTGGAGCGGAGGGGTTTGTTTGCGTTCTTTGTGCCGTCGATTTTTACGCCGCTGCACGATACGCGCATGGAGAACAAGGAGGGAGTGCAGGAGAGCCGGGAGATGACGCGGCTGCAGTGGCAGGTGATGATGAAGTGCTGGAAGATGAACATGCGGGCGGCGCTGCAGAGCTGGTGGGGGCCGTATGCGTGGCGGCTTGGGGCGCTGTTCTTCTGGGCGTGGAAGCTGCGAAAGGCCAATGGGCCGAATTTCACCTGGCCGCTGATGATGTTCACGAGCGCGGTGCCCGAGTGGCTGATGGCGAAAATGGGGAAGATTTACGTCGGGAAGCCGATGAAGGTGAAATCGCGCAAGGAGTTGCTGGCGGGGATCAAGCCGCAGCACTGGAAGTTTCTGCGGGCGGATAACGGGGACCTTCCGGAGGGTTGGGAGAAGCCGCAGAAGGGCGAAGTGCTGCGGGTGCTGCCGGCGCGGGTGGGCGTGTAGGGAGAGGGTGGCCGCGGAAGGGGCATGATAGACTTGAGGCAATCCCATGCACCCGGAAGTGAAGCTTTTCCTGGACCTGCAGAGTCTTGACCAGCGGATCCTGGAGTTGGAGCGCGAAGTAGCGCAACTGCCGAAGCACATTGCGCAGATCGAAAGGACGCTCGAGAGCCACATTCGCCGGTTGGAGGCGGACCGCGCGGCGCTGAGCGGGAACCAGAAAGAGCGGAAGGCGAAAGACGGGGACATCCAGGCACAGCAGCAGAAGATTTCGAAGCTGCGCGACCAGATGATGTCGGCGAAGACCAACGAGCAGTACCGGGCGTTTCAGAACGAGATCGAGTACTGCGAGAAGGAGATTCGCCGGGCCGAGGACCGGATCCTGGAGTTGATGGGGGAGTCCGAGCCGCTCGATAAGGCGGTGAAGCTTGCGGAAGAGGCGCTGAATAAAGAAAAGGCGCAGGTAGAGAAAGAGAAGGCCGAGGCGCGGGAGCGGACCGCGGTCGACGAGAAGCAGCTTGCCGAGTACAAAGGGCAGCGGCAAGAGGCGCTGGCGCAGTTATCGAAGCCGATGGCGGCATCGTATGCGCGGATTCGCAAGAAGTGGAACTCGCCGATCACCACGGCGGATGCGACCGAGGGGCGATGCACGGCGTGCCACATGATGCTGCGGCCGCAGTTTTTCCAGGAGCTGCGCCAGGGCGACAAGCTGATGTTTTGCGAGAGCTGCGGGCGGCTGGTGTATTATCTGCCGGCGACGGCGGTGGACGAGCAGGTGGAAGCCCGGCCGATGCCGATTCGGCGGATGTGAACTCCTACCTTTTTGTATACGGGACATTAAAGAGCGATTCGGAGCATCCGGCGGCGGTGCGTCTGCGGGAGTGCGCGCGGCTGGCGGGGACGGGGCACGTCCTCGGGCGGAAGCGGGCGATGGGGCGGTACTTCGGGCTGACGCAGTTGCCGGGCGAAGAAGACCGCGTGCACGGGGAGGTCTGGGAACTGGCGAACCCGGAAGAGGCCTTCCGGTGGCTTGACCCATACGAGGGGCCGGACTACGAGCGGGTGGAAACGCCGGTAACGATGGCGGACCGCGTTGCGACGGCCTGGTGTTACCGTACTGTGATACTATCCTGACTTCGGACCGACACCAGCGCCCGGTTGCGCGCTGACCAGTCCTGACTGGCCTGCCGCGGGGGCACTGGAGCCGCTCCCGTTACAGCACGGTTAGGAGTGAGCGTGAAAGTCTACGAAACAAAAGACATCCGAAACGTGGCCCTCGTCGGGCATGGAAAGTCGGGGAAGACCTCGCTGGCGGCGGGTATGCTTTATACCACGGGCGTCACGAACCGGTTGACCCGAGCCGACGAGGGCAATACGGTCACCGATTTTGACGAAGAAGAGATTGCGCGGAAGTTCACGATTTCCAGCGCGCTTTCCTATGCGGAGTGGAAGAAGACGAAGCTGAACCTGATCGATACGCCGGGGTTCAACATCTTCCTGAACGATACGCGCTCGGCGATGGCGGCGGCGGACGCGTGTTTCGTGCTGGTGGACGGCGTGGCGGGGGTCGAGGTCAGCACGGAAAAGGTCTGGGAGTACGCGAGCGAGTTTCACCTGCCGCGGGCGCTGGTGATCAACAAGCTGGACCGGGAGCGGTCGAGCTTCGAGCGCGCGCTGGACAGCATCCACGAGTTCTTCGGGCGGCACGCGGTACCCATTCATCTGCCGATCGGCTCTGAGAAGGACTTCAAGGGCGTGGTGGACCTGGTCCGGATGAAGGCGTACCTCTACACGCCGGACGGAGACGGGAAGGCGAAGGAGTCGCCGATTCCGGACGAGATGGCGGAGGCGGCGCAGAAGGCGCACGAGGCGCTGGTGGAGGCGGTGGCGGAGGGCGAGGACGACCTGATGGAGGAGTTCTTCGCCGAGGGAACGCTGCCGGCCGAACACATCATCGACGGGCTGAAGCGCGAGATGCGGGAGTTGAAGGTGTTCCCGGTGCTGTGCGCGTCGGCGCTGCACAACATCGGGACGGACCTACTGCTGGATTACGCGGTGGAAGTAATGCCGGCGCCACACGAACGGGAGGCGGTTAAGGCGGTTTCGAACGGGCAAGAGGTGGAGCGGGCGGTAGCGGACACGGAGCATCCGGCGGCGTTCGTGTTCAAGACGGTGGTGGATCCGTTTGCGGGGCGGCTCTCCTACTTCAAGGTGATGTCGGGTGTCATCAAGAATGACGCGACCCTGCACAACATGCGGGCGAACGCGCCGGAGCGGCTGTCGCACATCAGCGTACTGTCGGGCAAGAACCTGGCACCGGTGACGGATCTCCATGCGGGGGACATCGGAGCGGTGGCGAAGCTGAAAGACACGCTGACGGGCGACACGCTGTCGGACAAGGCGACGCCGATCGTGTATGCGTCGGTGAAGACGCCGGAGCCGTCAATCGCGTACGCAGTGTCGGCGAAGTCGCGCAACGACGAAGACCGGATGGGGAACGCGATCCACCGGATCATGGAGGAGGACACGAGCCTGCGGTTCTACCGGGATCCGCAGACGAAGGAGTTCCTGCTGGCGGGATCGGGCCAGCAGCACGTGGAGATCGTTGTCAGCCGGCTAAAGAAACGGTACTCGGTGGACGTGGAGTTGCATGCGCCGAAGATTCCGTACCGGGAGACGATCCGCGGGCGGGCGCAGGTGCAGGGGCGCCACAAGAAGCAGACCGGCGGGCACGGGCAGTTCGGGGATTGCTGGATCCGGATGGAGCCGCTCGACCGGGGGGCAGGCTTCGAGTTCGGGAACGAGATCTTCGGCGGGGCGGTGCCCCGGCAGTATGTGCCGGCGATCGAGAAGGGCATTCTGGAGGCGGCGGAGCGGGGATACCTGGCGGGTTTCCCGGTGGTGGACTTCAAGGTGGTGGTGTACGACGGGTCCTACCACGACGTGGACTCCTCGGAAATGTCGTTCAAGCTGGCGGCGCGGAAGGCGTTCAAGGCGGCGATGGAGGTGGCCAAGCCGGCGATCCTGGAGCCGGTGATGAACGTGGAAGTGCAGGCGCCGGTGGAATATGCGGGCGACCTGATGTCGGACTTCAACTCGCGGCGCGGACGGGTGCAAGGCATGGACACCAAGGGGCAGACGCAGATCATTCGTGCCCAGGTTCCGATGGCGGAGATGCTGAGCTACCAGAGCGACCTGACGTCGATGACGCAGGGGCGGGCATCGTTCTCGATGGACTTCTCGCACTATGACTTCGTGCCGTCGCTGCAGGCGGAGAAGATCATCAGCGCGGCGAAGGCGGCGAGGGCGGGCGAAGAGGAGGAGGAAGAGTAGGGGAGTACTGCCCTTCCCAGGGATTTCCCTAGGGTGGGTCGGCCTGACACAGCAGGTGTACAGGATTGACCCACCCCAGCCGAACATAGTACAGTTGAAGATTCGTACTCCGATGTAACCGTTAATTCATAAACGAAGGCTAATGATGGTTCAAAATCACCGCCTGTCGGTTTTAGTCCTCTTCATCTCCCTCCCAGCAGTTTTTCTCACCGGATGTTCCCAGACGCGAATGGATCCGTTTGGGATGTCTTTTCTTCCACCTACGCCTGTCGCACCGGGGACAGCCCCGGCAGTGGCGGCTCTGATTGAGCCTCCCAAGGTACAGCCGAACCCGTTTGTGAAGGAGGCGCCCGCCACCTTTCTACATCCGGTGATTTCCCATGCGCCGAGCTTTTCCGAGACCGTGCGGAAGGCGGACCGGCACTACGTGGAGGGAAAGAAGCTGTTTCTGGAGGGCAAGACGGAGGAGGCGCGCCGGGAGTTTGACCGGGCGATGGACGCGTTGCTTGACGCATCGGACGCGAGTGACCGGGCGCAGGTGGAGCGGAAGTTCGAAGAACTGGTGCGAGCGATTCACCGCTACGACGTGAACGAGGAAACGGGGGCGGACGGCGACAATCCGGTATTCGACCAATCGCCGCTGGAAGCGCTGCTGGAGATGACGTTCCCGGTTGACCCGAAGCTGAAGAACAAAGTGGTGGAGGAAGTACGGGCGACGGCTTCGCAGCTGCCGTTGACGGTGAACGAGGCGGTGCTGAGCTACGTGAACTTCTTTTCGGGCGAGCGGGGGCGGCGTATTCTGCTGCACGGGCTTCGCCGCTCGGGCCGGTACCGGCACATGATTTCGCGGGTGCTGAACGAGGAAGGGGTGCCGCAGGAGCTGATGATGCTGGCGCAGGCGGAATCGGCGTTTTTGCCGCGTGCGATGTCGCGGAAGGCAGCGGGCGGCATGTGGCAGTTCCTGAAGGCGACCGGCCGGGAGTACGACTTAAAGCAGACCGCGGCGACGGATGACCGTTTCGATCCGGAGAAGGCGACGCGGGCGGCGGCGCGGCACCTGCGGGACCTGTATACGCAGTTCGGGGATTGGCACCTGGCGATGGCGGCCTACAATTGCGGTCCGGGATGCGTGGACCGGGCGGTGTCGCGGACGGGGTATGCGGACTTCTGGGTGCTGCGCGAGAAGAACGCTCTTCCCAAGGAGACCCGGAACTACGTGCCGGCGATTCTAGCGATGACGATCGTCGTCAAGAATCCGGAGCACTACGGGTTGGAGGAAGTGGAGCTGGACGCGCCGCTCGAGTACGAATCGGTGGAGCTGCGGGCGGCGACGAACGTATTCCTGATTGCCGACGCGGCGGAGCGGCCGGTGACGGAGATTCGGGAATTGAACCCGGCGCTGCTGAAGAGTGTGGCCCCCGCGGGCTACGAGATGCGCGTACCGAAGGGCACGGCGAGCATGGTGCTGGAGGCGTTCGAGTCGGTTCCCGAGAGCCGGCGGGCGAGCTGGCGGCTGCACCGGGTGGGAGCGGGCGAGACGCTGGGCGTGATCGCGAAGCGGTACAACACGCCGGTATCGGCGCTGGCCTCGGCAAATGGGGGCAGTGCGCTGGAGACGCCGGAAGCGGGCGATGTGCTGGTGATACCGGCGGCGTACAAGGAGCCGGTGGTCAAGAAGGCGGTGCGCAAGCCTTCAGGCAAGGCAACGCGGACGACGGCGAGGGCAAAGGCGGGGCGCGGCAAGAGTTCGGTGTCGGCCTCGAAGGGAACAACGCAGAAGGGCTTCCGGAAAAGCGGTTCGATGCGAGCGCAGCGATAGGGCGATGAGCGGGGACCGGCCGGCGGTTGTAGCGCAGACACAGTTTGCCGCGAAGCGGGACGAGATGGCGGAGCTCGACCTGCGGCGGCGTTTCGAGTACATCTATCGGGAAAACCTGTGGAGCAACGCGGAATCGCGTTCGGGGGAGGGGTCGTCGGCGGAGGAGACGCGGCTGTTGCGGGTGGAGTTGCCGCGGACGCTGGCGGAGTTGGGGGCGGGCTCGCTACTGGATGTGCCATGCGGGGATTTCCACTGGCTGTCGGAAGTGGAGCTGGGGATTCCGTACATCGGCGGAGACATCGTCGAGGAGTTGGTGGCGCGCAACCGTGAGCGGTACTCGAGGCCAGGGCGGGAGTTTGTCACGCTTGACCTTACACGGGACGCACTGCCGAAGGCGGATGCGATACTCTGCCGGGACTGCCTGGTCCATCTCAGCTTCGCGAACATTGAGCGGGCGCTCGAGAATATGCAGCGAAGCGGGGCGCGCTTCTTTCTGCTGACGACGTTTCTGGGGCAGGAAGAGAACCGGGATATCGAGGACGGGGACTGGCGGCCGCTGAACTTCACGCGCGCGCCGTTTCATCTTCCTGCGCCGGTGCGGGCGATCGTCGAAGGGTGCGAAGAAGCGGGCGGCGCGTATCGCGACAAAGCTCTCGGCGTGTGGACCGCGGCAGCGCTTGGCGCTTAGGAGCCAGAGCAGCACATTTCCGCTTGCCTTCAAATAGAATCGAGTTATTCTATCTCTTGACCGAGCACAGGAGGCACGGAAAATGTTTGAACGGCGGATGCTCGCAGTCGACGACGATGACTTGGACGATCTCGAGTACGACGAAGGGCACATCGACGAGAAGTCGGAGTTAGGCGAGTACGATATCGACGAGGACGATGACGACCTGGAGGAGGACGAGGGGGACGAGGAAGCAAGCCTCGAACCTCAGCCGAGTCCATCGGCGCCCGAGGTGGAGGGGGAGCCTGCGGCCTCGCCACCGATTGTAAGCGAGGGTCCCGACGAGTCTTCCGAAGAGGAAGCGGAACCGGAGCCGGAGGAAGAGCCGGCGCCGGTGAAGAAGCCGGCGCGCAAGCCGGCGGCGAAGGCTCCCGTGACGGCGGCCTCGAAGAAGAGTGTCTCCCCGGTGAAGAAGGCTGCCGCCAAGAAGGCGGCGAGCCCATCCTCGACTAAGAAAGGAACGGCAAAACCAGCGGTGAAGAAAGCTACGAAGAAAGCGGCAGCGAAGGCTCCGGCCAAGAAGGCGGTGAAGAAGGCTGTTAAGAAGGCCGCCGTGAAGAAGGCCGCGAAGAAAGCTCCGATGAAGGCGGCGCCCAAGAAGGCGGCAAAGAAGGCCCCCGCGAAGAAGGCGCCCCTGAAGAAGCCGGCGGCGAAGAAAGCTGCGATAAAGAAGGCCCCGGCGAAGAAGGCGGGGAAGAAGAAGTAGCGCCTGGAGTTCAGTTTGGCGGGGCGCGGCAGATGCGCGCCCCGAAGCCGATTTCGCTTACTTGTTTACCGCATCCCGGCAGCGATCGAAGAGCTGGAGGAGGGCATCGGCGTGTTCCTCCGGCGTGCGGGAGGTGGACTTGCCACCGAACCCGGGACTCGACACGCCCCTTCCATAGCCGGTGGTCACGGTGATGAATTTCATCAGCTCCAGCGCAATTTCATCCTTGGAGCGTGCGGGACCCGTAGGTCCGGGCGGCACGTCAGGCGTTCCTGCGTTGGCGATGTTTTCAGCGGATGGCATAGTGAGAAGGCACCTCCAGGGGTTGTGATAAACCTTTAGTATCCCATCCGGATGCCGGTAACCGCTCGCCGACTGATACGAAAGATGCGTGGTGGTGCGCAGGCGCACCTGATGGAAGCCGACGACGGCAGGTTCTACGTGGTGAAGTTCCTGGAGAACCCGCAACACCGGCGGATTCTGCTGAACGAGACGATCGCGTCTACCTTCCTGGAGTACCTGCAGATTCAAGCGCCGCGGACGGCGGCGGTGCGGCTGACGGATGAGTTTCTCGAGGCGAACCCCGAGGTGCACATCCAGTTGGGGACGCGGCGGGCGCCGGTGTCGGCGGGGTGGCACTTCGGGAGCGAGTTTCCGGGCGATCCGACGAGGACTCCGGTGTGGGACTTCCTGCCGGACACGCTGCTCTTCAAGGTGGAGAACCTGCATCATTTTCTGGCAGTGCTGGTGTTCGACAAGTGGATGGGGAACGCAGACGCGCGGCAGGCGGTCTTTCTGCGGGCGCGACTGAGGGATTGGACGCCGGAGCCGGAGCGGGAGCAACACCCGCCACGGCAGGGATTTCTGGCGCTGATGATCGACCACGGCTACGTGTTTGATGGACCCAATTGGGGCTTCGCGGACTCCCCGCTACAGGGGTTGTATTTTCGGCCGGCGGTGTATCGGAGCGTGAGGGGGCTCGACGATTTTCAGCCGTGGCTGGACCGGGTGACGCACTTTCCCGAAGAGGTGGTAGATCAGGCGCTGCGAAGCGTTCCGGGGCAGTGGTTCGCTGGGGACGAGGGGGTACTGGACGAACTGCTGGAGCGGCTGATGCGGCGGCGGAAGCGGGTGAGGGATCTTCTGGAGGATTGCAAGAAGGGGCGGGTCAACCCTTTTCCGGAGTGGACTTAAAGCCGGCGACGAGGCGGGTGAGAAGCGCGTCGATCAAGGCGGGCGGGTCGACCCAGGGCGAGTGGGCGTGGGTGATCAGGAAGCTGGTGAGGCCGTGGATGGCTGACATCCAGGCCGGGCTGAGCAAGGCGGCGTCGTGGGGGGGAAAGGCGCCGGAGGCGACGCAATCGGCGAGGAGTTGCCGGTAGAGGGCGAATTGCTCGCGGCCGATTTCGCCGATGAACTCCACGCGATTCTGGCCCATGAGTTCGGAGGAGGGGTCGAAGACGAGACGGTAGTGGTGGGGATGGGTGCGACCGAAGTCGATGTAGGCGCGCGAGGCTTCGATGAGGCGGGGCAGGGGGTCCGCATGGCGGTCGAGGATGCCGGCGGTGAGCTGAGACAGGCCTTCGAAGGTCTGGACGCAGAGTGCACGGATGATCTCCTCCTTGTCCTTGAAATAGTAGAAGAGGGAGCTCTGCGAGTAGCCGACTTCGTCCGCAATCCGCCGGAACGTCACGTTGTGGTAGCCCTCGGCGGAGAACAAGCGTCCGGCGGCGTCGAGGATGTCCTGTCGGAGCCGCTCCTTGTTGGCCTGACGGGAAAGAGACACGGGTACTTCATCATGATGCCGCAGCTGTAGGGAAAGCGTCATAACCACATCTCTTTTTCGACTGCCACTCGAAATTCTGCATCGGCAGCGCTGCTTGCCCAGTCTGATGAGCTGCTATGCGAAAAACACTGGTGCTATTTGCGTCTGTGATGGTGCTCCAGGCCGAGGAACTACCGGCGGGAGCGGAGAAGCCAATTTCTTCGACTACGACTCGAAACGCCGTGCGGTTCGATGCGCAGTATCGTTGGAGGAACTACGCGCAGGAGTCGTTTCTGTCGCCCGGGGCATTCTTTGCGAGCGTGATGCCGGCGGTTGGGGACCACGCGGGGGACCGGCCCGCGGAGTTCGGGCAGGGGTGGGATGCGTTTGGGGAGCGGCTATGGCGCCGCGCGGCGACGTATCAGTTGCAGACGGCGCTGTATCACTCGTCGGCGGCGGTGCTCGGCAGCGAGACGGGTTATCGGAGATGCGAGTGCGAGGGCGGGTGGCGGCGTTTGGGCTACGCCGTGTCGCGAACGTTTGTGACGCGGACGCAGGGAGGGACGACGATTCCCAACGTGGCGCTGTGGGGCGGATCATTCGGTGGGGGCATGATTGCGACGGCGTGGTATCCGGACCGGTACCGGGCGACGTCCGAAGGGGTGCGGTTCGGCGGCTATCAATTGGGCGCGAGGACTGTGGTGAACGTTTTTCGCGAGTTCGGGCCGGAGTTGAAGCGGCTTTTCGGGAGGAGGTAGGGCGATGAGAGCTCTTTGGCTGGCGGTACTGATGCCGGCGCTCGTGTGTGCGGAGGGGTTTACGTTGACGGTGCACTTGACGGGCTTCAAGTCGGATCGTGGGAAGGTGGCGGTGGCTTTGTTCGACAATGCGGCGGCGTATCCGACGAAGCCGGAGAAGGCGCGGGCGAGTGTGCGTGAGGCCATCGTGAACGGAGAGGCCCGGGTCGAATTCAAGGACCTGCCGGCGGGCACGTACGCGATTGCGGCGTATCACGACGCGAACGGCAACGGGAAGATGGATACGAACTTCATCGGGATTCCCAAGGAGCCGACGGGGGCGTCGAACGACGCGAAGGGGCGGATGGGACCGCCCTCGTTCAAGGCGGCGCAGTTCAGTTTGAGCGGGAACCAGAGGGTGACGGTGACGATGCAGTAGCGAGCCGGCGTGAAGCCGTTAGAATAGGTAGCAATGCATCGCTTCCTACTGCACAACGGTGACGTGCACGATGCTTCGGCGACGCTGCTGACGCCGGGGCAAGTGGGCGTTTTGAACGGGTGGGGTGTCTTCAGCACCATTCGGGTGCGGGACGGAGTGCTGTTTGCGTATGAGCGGCACTACGCGCGGATGAAGCGGGACGCGGGCGTGATGCGGGTTCCGTTTGCGTGGAGCGAGGAGGAATTGGAGGGTGCGCTGCTGCGGCTGGTGGAGGCGAACGGGGCGCAGAATGCGACGTTGCGGGTAGCGGTGATTCGCAACCGTGGAGGGATGTGGGAAGGTCCGGGGGTGCGGCGGGATGCGGACCTGGTGGCGTTCACGGCGCCGTTGAACGATTGGGGGGCGGCGGTACGGCTGGGCGTGGTGAGAGACGGGCGGCATGCGGCGTCGCGGTTTGCGGGGACCAAGGTGCTCTCGTGGGCGCAGAACCTGGTGTGGTACGAAGAGGCGCACGAGCGGGGCTACGACGAAGTGGTTTTGCTGAACGAGCGGGGCGAGGTGAGCGAGTGCACATCGGCGAACGTGTTTATCGCGCGGGGGGTGGACGTGCTGACGCCGCCGCTGAGCGCCGGATGCCTGCCTGGTGTGACGCGGGAACTGCTGGTGACAGGTGAGGTGAGCGTGCCGGGGATCCGGGTTCAGGAAAGCAACATCCTACTGAACGACCTGGAAAATGCCGATGAGGTGTTTATCACGTCGACCACACGCAACCTGCTGCCTGTGGCTGAGGTGGAGGGTTTGAGGATCCGGCAGGGCCAGAGCATACGAGAGGCTCTGCAGAAGGCGTTCAGCCGGTACATGGACGGGTATGTCCAAAAGAGGTTGGCTTTAGCCGGACAACGCTGAAGAAGAGGTTGGGAAGAAGACAACCGCGACTGTTCCATGCCCATTTGCTGCCCGTTGTGCGGTTCCTCGAAGATTCGAGTGGCGAAAGCTCGCCACCCGTTCCATTCCCTGGCGGAATTCCTTGGTGTATTCCGGCTGAAGTGTTCGCACTGCGGCACGCGGTTCCGGCGGACGTGGGGATTCAGCGAGTGGCTGTTGGCTAAGTGCCCGCGCTGCCTGGGGACGAAGCTGTCCTCCTGGAACCCGAAATACTACTTTCCGACGGGAAGCGTGGCGTTCAAGGTGGCGCTGGGAGCGAGGCGCGTGCGGTGCGACTCCTGCCGGGTGAACTTCGCCACGTTCCGCTTTGTGCGGCGGCGGAATCAGCAGAGGGCGGCGCAGGGGGTGAGCGTCGGGAACGGAGTGACGGGGTAGCCGGTGGGTTCAGCGGAGCGCTGACTCGAGATCGTTCGCGAAGCGGCGCAGGCTTTCGACCTGCTCGGGGTTGGCGGGTTCGTCGACGCCCTTGGCGACGAAGCGGGGGACGCCGTCGCGCCAGACGAGGGCGGCGAAGCCTTGCGAGGTGAGAAGTCCGGAGGCTCCGATTTTCCCAAAGCCATCGGGGCGACGTTCGACCAGGGCGACGAAGCCGTCGCGGGAGAGGCAGAAGTGCTTCTCGATGGTGGGCAAGGGAAGGATTTCGATCTGAGCGGCGGCGAGGCGTTCCAGCCGGGCGAGGAGTTGGGGACTCACGGCTACATTTTGTAGCGGCCGAGGTCTTCGTCACCGAGGTTCTCGAGCCAGCGGCGCAGTTCTTCGTTGTTGACCTTATCGCTGGCGGAACTGGCGGTCTTCGAAGACTTCAAGACCATGTCCTCGACGAAGATCGGACAGTCGAGGCGGAGGGCGAGGGCGAGCGCGTCACTCGGACGGGAGTCGACGCTGATCAGTTCTCCATCGCGCTCGATCCAGATGAGGGCGTAGAAGGTGTCGTCCTTGAGTTCGCTGACCACGACTTTCTGCACGCCGGCGTTGAGGCCGAGCAGCAGGGTCTTGATGAGGTCGTGGGTCATGGGGCGGGGGGTGGAGACCTTTTCGATCTCGAGGGCGATGGCGTTGGCCTCGTAGATGCCAACCCAGATGGGCAGGATGGTGTTGCCAGCGACGTCTTTCAGGATGACGATGGGCATATTGGTGACGGGGTCCATCATCAAGCCCCGGATCTTCATTTCAACTTCCATGGCAACCCCTTTCTCCATTAGAACAGACGGTACGATTGCGCGCACGCTACGCCGGGCGGATGTACTCGCCGGCCAGTGAGTTGGGACCGGCGCGGGTGACGCGGGCGGAGAGGTACTGGCCGAGGAGGTCTGCCGACGCGCCCTCGGGGTGTGTGAAGTTGAGGGTGCGGTGCTGGGAGGTACGCCCGATCCATTGTCCGGTGGCCTGGTTATAGCCCTCGACGTGGACTTCGTCGATAGAGCCTACCAGTTCGGAGTGCCGGCGCAGTTGGATAGCGCGCTGCTTCTCCTGAAGAATAGTGAGGCGGCGGCCCTTTTCCTCTTCCGAAAAGTGATCGTCGTAGGCCAGGGCGGGCGTGTTGGGGCGCTTTGAATATTTGAAGCTGAAGATGGAGTCGTACTGGACTTCGTCAAGGAGGCGCAGCGTCTGTTCGAAGTCGTCATCGGTCTCGCCGGGGAAGCCGACGATGATGTCGGTGGAGAGTGCGATGTTGCGGGGCGAGGCTTTGAGCCACTCGATGCGGCGCAGATACTCGTCGCGAGTGTAGAGGCGCTGCATGCCGGCGAGGACCTTAGTGGAGCCGGACTGAACGGGCAGGTGGACGAAGTTGCAGAGGACGGGATTGCGGTCGATGGCGTCGACGATGTCCTTGGTGAAGTCGCGCGGGTGGGAGGTGGTGAAGCGGACGCGGCGAAGGCCGGGGACCTCGGCAACGCGTTCGAGGAGCTGGGCGAAGTTGAGGCCGGCGGGCGACGGGTCGCGGTAGGAGTTCACGTTCTGGCCAAGGAGCATGATCTCCGTGTAGCCGGCGCCGGCGAGTTGGCGGGCTTCGGCGAGGACGGATTCGCTGGTGCGGCTGCGCTCAGGACCACGGGTGAAGGGGACGACGCAATAGGCGCAGGACTTGTCGCAGCCTTCGATGATGGTGATGTAGGCGCGGTGGGGATTGTCGCGGCGGGTGAGCGGGGTTTCGAAGGTGTCGTCGGTATCGAGGCTGAGGCCGGTGACGCGATTGTTGCCGGTTTCGAGTTGCACGAGGAGTTCGGGGAGCTTTGTGTAGCTGGCCGAGCCGACGACCATGCTGACGTGGGGGGCGCGTTCGAAGATGCGCTCGCCTTCCTGCTGGGCGACGCAGCCGAGAACGCCAAAGACCTTGCCTTTTCCGGCCTCGCGCTTGAAATTCTGGAGGCGGTTGAAGACCTTCTGCTCAGCCTTGTCCCTAATGGAGCAGGTGTTGTAGAGGACGAGATCGGCGGCTTCGGGTGTTTCGACCTGCGAATAGCCTTGGGAGAGGAGTGTGCCGATGACTTTCTCGGAGTCGTGCACGTTCATCTGGCAGCCGAAGGTCTCGATGTAGAAGCGCTTCATAGGGGACAGCCCAGCGAGGACTGTCTACATTATACGAAGGCGAAGGCGGCGACCCTCCGCGGCGCCGCCTTCGGCGGAAGCGGCCGGCTAGCGTGAGAACGTTTGGGACGTATCGTTCCAGCGGAAGGCCGCGACCAACTCTTTGCCGTACGTTTCTTCGCCGCGCACGAACAAGATCTCTTTGAGCGCCTGCTTATCTTCTGAGAGGACGAGGTAGCAGGTGGCATTGTTGCGGGTGACGATGACGGTACGATTGCCCGTATTGTCACTCAAGTCGGGTTGACGCTCGCCCAGGGCGGTGAACACGAAGTGCAGGTCCGTTGCGAGCTGCCCCGAAAGCGCCATACGGTATTTGGCGGACAGGGTGAGCGTCATGGTTTTCGAGGCAGTGAAGTCGGTGTACACGACGGCGCCGCGGGAGATGCGGTCCAGAGCGTCCTGGAGGCTGGCGAGACTCTGGAAGCCTTGGGCGTATCCCCCATTACCCTGATAGCCGGTAATCAGACGCTGCGAGTTGAGGAGACGCCTCAGGCGGGAATCCATCCCAGTGAAGCCGCTCTCGCTTCCAATGGATTCGACGACTGCGTTTGCTTTATCGGTGAATGTGACGGCCATGGGGCGACTGTACGGAGACGCCGGGCCGGGAACAAGTATCTTGGGGATTCACGGACCGTGTTACGTCACGGCGCCGGCTGTGATACGCCGAAGCAATATAAGGACTTCTGCGTACGGACGTAGATGTTCTGGCCGGCGATGGCGGGCGTGGCCCAAGTCTCTTCGTCGAGCTTATTAACGGCGAGGAGTTCCCACTGGGGGGCGGCTTTGAGGACGGCGATGTTGCCGGGGGCGCTGGCGGTGTAGAGTTTGCCATCGGCGGCGACGGGGGAGGCGAAGTAGGGATCGACGGCGCCTTCGATGCGGCCCTGTTTGACGACCTCGCCGGTCTGGGGGTTCAGCGCGGTGAGGATGCCGCCTTCCTTGAGGATGAAGAGGGCGCCGTTATAGAGGACAGGCGAGGGGATGTTGGGGAGCGACTTGTCATAGCGCCAGAGGATGTTGGCCTTGATGTCCCCCTTGGCTTTCTCTCCGAGTTTGATGGCGTAGAGGCCGTTCTTCGCATTGTTGCGGGCGAGGACGTTGTTCCAGTCGCGTTCACCGAGCGTACCGTCGCCATCGAGGTCAAAGAGGAAGAGGTACTTGGCCATGGAGGGGTCGGGGAGTTCCTCTTTTTGCAGCTTGCTGTCCTTATTGGCGTCTGCTTTTTCGAGGATCTGGGGCCAGGTTTCGGTGACAGGCTTGTGACCGAGATCGGTCAACCCGGCCATCCACGAATGGACGTAGAGGGTGTCGCCGTCGATCAGCGGGGTGGACTTTGCCTGCCACGCCATGCCGTCCAGCCACCACAGAAGTTCGCCGTCGGCGGCGGAGTAACCGGCGAGCTTGAAGGAGCCGGAGGTGACGATCTGCGCCGGGCCTTTTTTCGGCTTGTAGACCACGGGTGTGGAGAAGCCGTGGGTGAATTCGTTGCGGGGGGTGCGCCAGAGCTGCTTGCCGTCCTTGGCGCGGAAGGCGACGAGGAAGGAGCCGTTATCGTGGTCGATCTGGAGGATGACCTTGTCATTTATAAGGATGGGGGAGGCGCCGAGGCCGTAGGGGCTTTGGAAAGGGCCGAGCTTGGCGCGCCAGCGTTCTTTGCCGTCGGGGGAGTAGGAGATGAGGCCGGCGTGTTCGAAGAAGACGTAGGCGTTCACGCCGTCGGTGACGGGGGTGGGGGAGACGGGCGTGTTGACGCTGAGGGGCTTGTTGGGGTTCTCACCGGCTTCGTGCTGCCAGAGGATTTGGCCGGTTTTGCGGTCGAGGCAGATGGTATAGAGCTTCTTCTTGTCCTTGTGGGCGGTGACGAAGATTTGCTTTTCGGTGAGGGCGGGTGAGGAGTACCCAGGGAGGATTTCCGTCTTCCAGACGAGGTTCCTGGAGGGGCCGAATTCGACGGGAAGGTTCTTTGCGTCGGCGACGCCGGAGCCGTTGGGGCCGCGGAAGCGGGTCCATTGTGTGTCGGGGACGGGAGCGGCGGCGAGGAGGGCGGCGGTGAGAAAGGCGGCGAAGCCCGGGCTAAACATATCTGGAGGATAGCATCGGACTTTGCGTGGGCTGGGCGGCGGGCGGAAGTTTGCGGAGGTAACGGGGCGGATGGTGGGCGGTGGCCGAGCGGCTCGGGCGGCGGGCTTCGCGGACGGTTGGATCAGTTGGGGAGGGGATGCGCCGGCCGGGCGCGAAGGCGTTCGCGGAGGCCGGGAGGAAGCGGCGTGGCGGTGGCCCTGCCTTCGGTCCACTTCGCCGCCTGGCGTACAAGATAAGCGTCGACGGCATCCTGGTTCGCCAGGTAGAAGGCAATGGCTCCGTAGACCTCCTCGAGAGTGAGGACCTCGAAGTTCTGGCGGATGGCCTCCGGAGACTCGCCCCGTTGGAAGGCGAGGACGATGGAGTCGAGAGAGACACGCGTGGCGGCGACGTAGTAGTTGCCGTCGCGCTCCTCGACGTAGGCCTTGGTCACGGCTGCTTCGATTCTAGCAGCAAGTTTCTGAGTCGAACGGCGGCGGGCTTCGTCCATAAAGGGACGCCGAAGTACACTGAGATTACTGTTCCTCTGGAGTTCTACCGTGACACCCACCCTAGACTTAAGCATGGAAGCGAAGGCCGCGGCGGCGAAGGAGCGTTTGGACGCCTGGACGCGGGAGGTGATCGACTGGCACTTTAGTCCGGAGACGGGCTGCCAGTTCTGGCTGGACTGGGCGAGGAAAGCGGGCTGGGACCCGCGGCGTGAAGTGAAGCGCTACGAGGACCTGGACAAATTCGGGTTCTTCCAGGACGAGTGGCTGCGGGGCGGGCCGGTGCAACGCTGGATTCCGAGGGGCTATGCCGGGCGGCCGGCGTTCACGTTCGAGACGGGCGGGAGCACAGGCGTGCCGAAGTCGCGGATTGCGATTGAGGATTTCCGGATCGATTACGAGATGTTCAGCGAGACGCTGCCGGACGACGCGTTTCCGAAGGGCGCGGACTGGCTGCATGTGGGGCCGAGCGGGCCGCGGCGGCTCCGGCTGGCGGTGGAGCACCTGGCGCAGCATCGGGGCGGCATCTGCTTCATGGTGGACCTGGACCCGCGCTGGGTGATCAAGCTCATCAAGATGGGCGAGATGCGACAGATGGAGCTGTACAAGGGCCACGTGATCGACCAGGCGCTGACGCTGCTCAAGGCGCACGACAACATCAAGTGCCTGTTCATCACGCCGAAGCTGCTGGAAGCGCTGTGCGAGAAGGTGTCGCTGAAGAAACTGGGGATCACGGGGATCTTCTGCGGCGGGACGGAGATGACTCCGCAGTGGGTTCGCTTCGCGGTGGAAGAGCTGCTGGAAGGGATCTACTTCGCGCCGACCTACGGGAACACGCTGATGGGGCTGGCGACGCACCGGCCGGTTTCGAAGGACGACGGGTACGCGATCGTGTACTATCCGCCGTCGCCGCGAGCGATGGTGGAAGTGGTGGACCCGGACCAGCCGACGCGGATTGTCGGCTACGGCGAGACGGGGCGCGCGCGGCTGACGACGCTGACCAAAGAGTTCTTCATGCCGCGGTTCCTGGAGCGCGATGAGTGCGAGCGGGAAGTACCCTACGAGAAGTATCCGTGGGACGGGGTGCGCAACGTGCGGCCGTTCTCGCGGTTCCAGAACAAGGTGGTGGAGGGAGTGTACTGATGCTGCACATTCCCATTCTTCGCAAGGGGCGTCCGTACCGGAGCATGGACGTGACGCGGACGGTGCACTACCGGACGCGGGAGCCGTTCGTCGAGATGAGCATGGCGAACGTGGGTTTGATTCGCCGGGAGATGCGGGACACCGGGGAGGCGCGGCGGATTCTGGAGGGCTTTTCGGTGGGCGAACTGATGGAGATGAGCGCGAAGGCGGCGCGGCATTTCCTGAACGACGCGCTGGCGTTGGGGGACGGCTCGCAGACACCGCAGGATTACGTGGAGCAGTTGTCGGCGACGACGGGCATGCCGCACGTGCTGGCACGGCGGAACATGGCGAAGATCGAGAGCGTGTTGAAGAATCTGCCGACGGTGCTGGGCGGGTTGACGCGCGGGCTGGATCTTTCGGTGTTGGACCGCGGGTACGGCGAGGCAGGCGGGTCGGCCATCAGTTTCTTTCCGCGCGGGGAATCTCTCGGCGTGGTGCTGCCGAACAACTCGCCGGGTGTGCATTCGTTGTGGGTGCCTGCGATTGCTCTGAAGACGCCGCTGATGTTGAAGCCGGGCAGCGCTGAGCCGTGGACACCGTACCGGATTCTGCAGGCGTTTATCAAGGCGGGCGTTCCCGGGGAGGTCTTCGGATATTTTCCGGCGGACCACGCGGGTGGGAACGAGATTCTGCGCTCGTGCGGGCGCGGGATGGTGTTCGGCGATGTGGGTTCGACGAAGGTGTGGTTGAGCGATCCGCGGATCGAGGTGCACGGGCCGGGGTACAGCAAGGTGGTCCTTGGCGAGGACTGCGTGGATGAGTACGAGAAGTACCTCGACGTGATCGTGCATTCGATTTCGGAGAACGGCGGGCGGTCCTGCGTCAATGCGTCGGGAGTGTGGGTTCCTCGGCGAGGGCGGGAGATCGCGCAGGCACTGGCGGAGCGGTTGGCGGCGATTCGGCCGCGAGCCGAGGATGATCCCGAGGCGCAGATTGCGCCGTTTGCGGACCCGAACGTGGGGCGGCGCGTGTCGATGATGGTGGACCAGGACCTGGCGGGAGCGGAGGACGTGACGGCGAAGATCCGGGGCGATCGCGTGGCCGAGTGGAACGGCTGCGTGTATGTGCTGCCGACAGTGGTGTGGTGCGAATCGCCTCAGCATCCGCTGGCGAACCGGGAGTTTCTGTTCCCGTACGCGAGCGTGGTGGAGGCGCCGCTGGAGGAGATGCCGGAGGTGCTGGGGCCGTCGCTGGTGGTGACGGCGATCACGCAGGACAAGGCGCTGATCGGGCGGATGCTGAGCTCGCCGCATGTGGGGCGGCTGAACATCGGGCCGATTTCGACGATGAAGCTTTCGTGGGACCAGCCGCACGAAGGGAACCTGTTTGAGCACCTGTACGCGCGGCGGGCGTTCCAGGCGGAGATGGCGGCGGTGGTCTAGCGATGCGGGTACTCTCCTTCACGGCGGGCGCGGCGAACATGATCTGCGGATCGTGCCTGCGGGACAACGCGCTCGCGAAGGAGCTGATGCGGCAGGGGCACGAAGTGGTGTTGATGCCGATCTACACGCCGACGCTAACGGACGAGGCGAACGTGAGCGAAGGCGAGGTGCTGTTCAGCGGCATCAACGTCTGGCTGCAGCAAAATGTGCCCCTGTTCCGGAGGACGCCGCGGTTTGTGGACCGCATTTTCGAGTCCCCCGCCCTGCTGCGGTGGGCGGCGCAGCGGCAGATCAAGACGGACCCGCAGTTTCTGGGATCGATGACGGTATCGATGCTGGACGGCGAGGCGGGCGTGTTGCGGAAAGAGTTCGAGAAGCTGGGCGAGTGGCTACAGCACGAGCCTGAGTTCGACGTCATCAACCTGCCGTTTGCGCTGGTGATTGCGTTTGCGAAAACGGCGAAGCGAATCAAGCGGGCGCCGGTGATTTGCACGCTGCAGGGTGAGGATCTGTTCCTGGACGGCTTGCAGGAGCCCTGGAAGGGGCAGGCGCTGGAGCGGATACGCGAGCACGCGAGGCACGTCGACGCGTTCATCGCGGTGAGCGAGTATTACGCGCAGTATATGGTGCGGTACCTGGGTATTCCCGAGGAGAAGGTGCACGTGGTTCCGCTGGGGATCAGCCTGGAGGGGCACGCGCCGACGCGGGCTTCGCACGGGAACACGTTTCACATCGGGTACCTGGCGCGGGTGGCTCCGGAGAAGGGGCTGCATATTCTTGCGGAGGCATATCATCTGCTTCGGCAGCGGCCGGGACTGCCGCCGTCGAAGCTGCTGGTGGCGGGATGGATGGGGGAGGACGCGCGGCCGTACCTCGACGAGATCCAGCGGAAGATGCGCGATTGGGGTTTGGGCGGGCAGTTCGAGTATCGCGGGGTGTTGAGCCGCGAGGAGAAGATCGAGTTCCTGCACAGCCTGGACGTCTTGTCGGTGCCGACGGTGTATCCCGACCCGAAGGGCACGTTTGTGCTAGAGGCGATGGCGAACGCGGTGCCGGTGGTGCAGCCGCGGTGCGGCGCGTTTCCGGAGATTGTGGAGCGGACGGGCGGCGGGGTGCTGGTGGAGCACAACGATCCGGAGTCGCTGGCGGAGGGACTGCTGTCGCTGTGGGAGGACCCGGACCTGGCGCTGGAGTTGGGGCATCGCGGGTACGATGGGATGCGGGAGCATTACACGGTGGAGCAGATGGCGCGGCGGACGGTGGATGTGTGGGAGCGGGTAGGCGCGCCTTCATTGCGGAGCGTGAACCGGTAGATGCTGGAAGCTCGGGACGTGGTGAAGGAGTACGCGACGCCGCGTGGAGGGTTGCGCGTGCTGGACGGGGTGTCACTGACGCTCGAGCCCGGGCAGGCGTGCTGCGTGATGGGGCCGTCGGGGAGCGGGAAGAGTACACTGCTGCACATCCTGGGGGCGCTGGACCGCGCCACGTCGGGTTCGGTACGGGTGGATGGCGTGGAGACGGGGGCGCTGGCGGAGGCGGAGGTGGCGGCGTTCCGGAACGAGCGAGTGGGGTTCGTTTTTCAGGATCACTGCCTGCTGCCGCAGTTGAGCGTGCTAGAGAATGTGCTGACGGCGACGCTGGTGGGGAAGCCGGAGGCGCAGGCGCGGGAACGGGCTCGGGAGTTGCTGGAGCAGGTGGGGCTGGCCGACAGGCTGGAACATAAGCCGACTGAATTGTCGGGCGGGGAGAAGCAGCGGGTGGCGATTGCGCGGGCGCTGATCCGGCATCCCCTGCTGCTGCTATGCGACGAGCCGACGGGGAACCTGGACCGCAAGTCCGCTGCGGTGGTGGCGGATTTGTTGCTGGACTTGCACGGGCGGCTACGGAACATTCTGGTGGTGGTGACGCACAGCGTGGATCTCGCAGGGCACTTCGAGCAGCGCTACGAGATGGATGACGGGCGGCTGCAGCCGTTACGATAGAACTCAGAACAATATGAAGTCAGCCTGTTTAATTGCGGGCGCCTGCGTCGTGTTGACGCTGGCGGCGCAGCCGCGCTTTTCCCTGACGATTGACAACATCATGCGCGGGCCGGGGTTGTATGGGTACGAGCCGCGGAACGTGCGGTGGTCGGGCGACGGGAAACGCGTGTACTTCCAGTGGAAGCGGTACAACGATTCGCTGTTGGAGGAGTTGGGGACGTACGTCGTGGGGCGCGACGGGGCTGGGTTGCGGCGGTTGTCCGACGAGGAGATGCCGCTGGCGCCGCCGGCGCAGGGGATGGTGCTGTCGCGCGATGAGAAGTGGGGGGTTTATACGAGCGGCGGAGACCTGTACCTCTACGAGGTGGACGCGGACAAGGCGCGACGGCTGACGAAGACCGGGGAGGCGGAGGGCGCGGCGCACTTTGGGCGAGACGCGAGAAGGGTGGCGTTCACGCGGGCGAACAACCTGTACGTGCTGTCGCTCGAGGACGGCATGATCGAGCAGTTGACGGACATCCGGCCCCCGGGGTCGCGGGTGGAGGGGGAGGAGAAGAAGGCGCCGGAGAACCAGGAGTACTTGAAGAAAGACGAGCGCGAACTGCTGGAGGCCGTGCGGGAGCGGGCGAAGAAGCGGGAAGAGGACGAGGCCAAGCGGAAGAGGGCGAATGCGCGGAAGCCGTTTGTGCTGCAGCAGCGGCAGACGGTGGCCGCGCTGCAACTGACGCCGGACGAGAAGCACGTGATTGTCCGGGTGACGGAAGCGGGTACGGATGCGAAGCGGACGATTGTGCCGAACTTCGTGACCGAGAGTGCATTCACGGAGCCGATCGATACTCGCGTGAAAGTGGGTGACCCGCCGGGGCGGACGAGGCTGGCAGTGGTGACGGTGGCGAGCGGGGAGTGGAAGTGGGTGGAGCCGGAGCCGAAGGACCGGACGATGACGCCGCTGAACGTGGTGTGGTCGCGCGACGCGGCGAGGGCGGTGTTTTTCGCGCGGGCCGCGGACAACAAAGATCGGTGGCTGTTTGCTCTCGATGTGGCGGGGGCGAAGACGCGGCAACTGTTCCACGAACATGACGAGGCGTGGATTCAGGGGCCGCGGCTGTTTTCGCTGGGGTGGCTGGCGGACGACCGGACGCTGTGGTTCCAGTCGGAGCGGTCGGGGTACTCGCACGTGTACGCGCTGCCGTACGACGGGGGCGAGGCGCGGGCGCTGACGCAGGGGAAGTGGGAAGTGCAGGCGGCGCGGCTATCGCGGGATCGTTCGAAGTTCTATCTGACGACGAACGAGGCGCACCCGGGGGAGCAGCATTTCTACGTGATGCCGGCGGACGGCGGTGACCGGGTGAAGGTGACGGGGCTGCCCGGGCAGCACGAGGCGGAGGTTTCGCCTGACGGCGGGATGCTGGCGAACGTGCATTCGACGGCAAACCGGCCGCCGGAGTTGTTTGTGATGGAGAACCGGGCGGGGGCCCAGATGACGCAGGTGACGAAGTCGCCCGCGCCGGAGTTTTCGACGTACCCGTGGACGGCGCCGCCGGTTGTTACTTTCAAAGCCCGAGATGGGGCGGAGGTGTACGCGCGGCTCTATAAGCCAGAAGGATACAGGAAGGGGGGACCGGCGGTTGTCTTTGTGCACGGAGCCGGGTACTTACAAAATGCGCATAAGGGGTGGTCGAGTTACGCACGGGAGTACCTATTCCACCACTTACTTATGGAGCGCGGGTACTTAGTTCTGGACATGGATTACCGCGGCTCGGCGGGGCACGGGCGGGACTGGCGGGCAGGGATTTACCGTCATATGGGCGGGAAGGACCTGGAGGATCATGTCGACGGAGTGAAGTGGTTAGTGAAGGAGCACGGGGTAGACCCCAAGCGGGTGGGACTTTACGGGGGCAGCTACGGCGGGTTCATTACTCTGATGGCGATGTTTACGCAGCCCGACGTGTTCGCGGCGGGGGCCGCGCTACGGCCGGTAACCGATTGGGCGCACTACAATCACCCGTACACGTCGAATATTTTGAACCTGCCGCAGAAAGATGCGGAGGCGTACAAGAAATCATCCCCCATTTACTTTGCCGAGGGGCTTAAGGGAGCGCTGCTGATCGCACACGGGATGGTGGATGTGAATGTGCATTACCAGGATTCGGTGAGGCTGGTGCAGCGGCTGATCGAATTGCGGAAAGAGAATTGGGAGTTTGCCTCTTACCCGGTGGAGGACCACGGGTTCGTGCAGCCGGCGAGTTGGGCAGACGAGTACAAGCGCATTTTGAAGCTATTCGAAGCGAACTTGAAGGCGGCTCCGGAGGCGGGGCGGCGTCGCTAAGTAATGATTGACGGCGGAAGAGTCTGTGCGAATTTGGGCGTCAGACCTCCGATCATATCGTCTGCCACAAGGAAAACGATCTCCGCTCGCAGCATGACTGCAACTGCCGGCTGTCCACAAACTCGTGCATACCACGGGGTTAAAAGCACCTCAACGCACTCGCCCCCGTCCGACACTGTCTCCCTAGCAATCCGCAACGGACCAGGCACCTCAAGCAAATGGGCAATTACAGCCGCCAAGCTTCGGTAGGTGAAAACCCAAGGAACCGGAGCATCGGCGCTGCGAATAGAAAGGGATGCATCGTCAATGCGCGACACCTCGTAGGTGCCGCGTGCGGTCCGAATTTGCAGTCCAGGTGAGATGCTGGTCCTAACTTGCTTTTTGACCGCTTCCGTAATCCCGGCGTTCCGGTCGTAGCCGTACTCCTTCGGCAAGAGACGACAGAGATAGTTAGTGAGAGTCTCAGGCCAAGACCTGCCGAAAAAGTCCAGGGCTATGTCGACACCGCGCGGCAGTATGCTTCTGACCCTACTAGGAAGTTTATCGTCGATGTCCACCAAGTAGAACCCCTTCTTTGTGTTTCCGAATGCGTCCGCAATTAGAAATCGGATTGCTTGATCCGTCGGCGGGAAACTGAAACCTATGCAAAATACTCTCTTGGCCTGGTATAGCACCTGATGAGCGCGACGCCAGCCCATTTGCAGACTCTCATGGCTTATAAAGGCAGACTTGTCCGTGAGGGGAGGCGCAATGAGAGGCACTTTGTCGCTAAGTCCAGAAGCGCCGGCCGTGTAGCCGCTTCCCCAGGGAGCAACCTGAAGATAGCGGAGAGTCTCACCGAAGAAAGCGTCGGCGCCCGAGTAGTACCAGTTGAGTGATCCGTGCAGCTTAAGCAACTCGGCAGTAGGCCACCAAGATGCCTTAGAACCGTCGGGCGAATCTAGCGGAAACTGGTGTGGATAAAGGGCACGAGCGTCCAGTCGGAACTCCCGACTATTCGTGCGGACCACCGGCAAGCATTCGAAGGCGCGTTCGAGCAACGTGTCGTAGTTGAGACTAATCATTGCCGCTTGCTCGTCGTGGGCCCAGTACACCAGCTTCAACAACCATTCCGGAGGGCGAGTCCCCTGGGTGGCCTCAAGCTCCCTACGTTGAAGGGCGGGCCCGATCTCTTCCAGCATGTCCAAGGCGAGCGCCTGACGACGGTGGCAGTCACTCGCCTTCAACCACGGGTGACGTTGCAGGAAGAATGCCAAAGCGATTTCCAGGTTGAACTCGCTTCTGGCGGAACGAACACGTGCGGGGCCCGAGAGCCTACGTTGAGTTCCGTCGAGAGTTCTTGCAGAGACGGCATAAGGGCTGAGATGGCTTTTGAGAAGCCGGCGCCCAGGATGAAGACATCATCAGGGTAGGGCTTGCCATAGGCGTCTGCATAGGCTTTGAGGTACATGGGACAACCGGATGATACTAAATAAACTTATTCGGACGTCGTGCTTGCTCTGTTGGTCCGCCTCCGAATCAGCGTGAGGCTGGTGCAGCGGCTGATCGAATTGCGGAAAGAGAACTGGGAGTTCGCTTCTTACCCTGTGGAGGACCACGGGTTCGTGCAGCCGGCGAGTTGGGCAGACGAGTACAAGCGCATTTTGAAGCTATTCGAAGCGAACTTGAAGGCGGCTCCGGAGGCGGGGCGGCGGGGGCGAGGGCGTTAAACGGTCTTCAGGCCGGTCACCTGCTCGGCGAGCATGTCGAAGCGCTGGATGTACATTTTCCATTCACCGTCAGGCGTTCGTTTCCCGACGACTGCGGCCTTCTCTCCCCGATCGTAGTCGAAGTCGGCAGCGGCGATCGGTATCAGATCCTTGTGCATAAAGGCAGAGCCGAGATCGTTCTGCCGGTATGCGTGCTTCATTCCAGGTGAAACTGACGTGTTCTTGTAAGCGTTCTGGTCGGGCTGCACATGAGCCACGCACGTTCGGCCCCCCGACTCGCCCATTCCGAACATACAGCCGCTCAGTTGCGAAGTGAGCATAAGGTCGATGGGAGACTGCTCCGGGGTGGGCAACCAATTCACGCTGAAGTTCCCGATCTGCTGCATGGGAACGTACCAGGCAACGAAGCGGTCCGGCTTAACGCCGGCAGCAACGTCGTGGGTGACATAGACCGCCGACCAAATAGCGCCGGAGGTCTTTCGTAACTCGAACAGGGCAGGGCCGGCTGAGGCGGTGGTTTTGCCCGCGATACACAGCACCTCCGATCGCATAAACGCCTGCGGATCGCGGACGAGGGTGTCGATGGCCTCGTGGAGAGTCACCGGGCTAGTGTACACTGCCAGCAATGAACTGGGGCATGAAATTTACCTGTCTGGTCATTCTGTCTGCGTTTCCGCTACTGGCTGAGAACTGGCCGCAGTGGCGAGGACCTTACCTGGACGGGCGCAGCGGCGAGAAGAACCTGCCCACGAAGTGGAGCGCGACGGAGAACGTGGCATGGAAGCTGGAGATGCCGGCATGGAGCGGGGCGACCCCGATCATCTGGGGCCAGCATGTCTTTCTGAACATGGCGGAGGGGGACGGCCTGTCGTTGTGGGCCGTGAACAAGAAGGACGGCACGGTGCTGTGGAAGCGGCCGATGGGCGGCGGCAACGTGAAGATGCGGAAGCAGAATATGTCGTCGCCGTCGCCGGTGACCGACGGGAAGACGGTGTGGGCGCTGACGGGCACGGGCGTTCTGAAGGCGTTCGATTTCGCGGGCAAGGAACTGTGGGCGCGCGACATCCAGAAAGACTACGGGGCGTTCGGTCTGAACCACGGGTACGCGTCATCGCCGCTGCTGCACGAGGGATCGCTTTATGTGCAGGTGCTGCACGGCATGAAGACGGACGAACCGTCGTACGTGCTGAAGATCGACGGGAAAAGCGGAAAGACGATCTGGCGTGTGGAGCGGCCGACGGCAGCGGTGAGCGAGTCGCCCGACTCCTACGCAACGCCGACGCTGCTGCGCAACGGTAAGGAACTGGAGCTGGTTGTCCTGGGCGGAGATTGCATTACGGGGCACGACCTGACGACGGGCAAAGAGCTGTGGCGCGGGGGCGGGCTGAACCCGGACAACAACCCGTTCTATCGGATGATCGCGTCGCCGGTGGTGTTTGAAGGCGTGGTGTACGCGCCGACGCGCGTGAAGCCGATGACGGCGTTCAAGGGCGGCGGGCGGGGCGACATCACTACATCCCACCGCCTGTGGCAGTTCCAGAGCGGGCCGGACGTGCCGACACCGGTGACGGACGGCAAGTACCTTTACGTGGTGCGCGACAACGGGGCGATGTATTGCCTGGACGCGAAGACCGGCGCGGAGATTTATGGCGGCAAACGGCTTCGGGCCGGCACGTACAGCGCGTCGCCGACGCTGGCGGACGGGAAGATCTACATCACGAGCGAGGAAGGGGTGGCGAGCGTGGTGAAGGCGGGCCCGGAGTTTGAGGTGCTGGCGGAGAACGCGATGAACGAGTACACGCTGAGCACGATCGCGGTTTCCGACGGGCAACTGTTTCTACGCACGGACAAGTTTTTGTACGCCATCGGCAAGGCGACGCGATAAGCCGCTATCCTATGCGGTGAGGCGCTTCGCAGTATGAGGCTTGGAGTCGATTTCGGAACTACGCGCATTGTGGTGGCCGCGGCGGACCGCGGGAACTATCCGGTGGTGACGTTCGAGGCAGCGGACGGCACTACGTGGGATTGGTTTCCGCCGCTGGCAGCGGTGCACGAAGGGCGGCGGCTCTACGGCTGGGACGCATGGGCGTCGCAGAGCGAGCCCGGCTCGACAGTGGTCCGTTCGCTGAAGCGCCTGCTGATGGAGGCGGGGCCGCAGACGGTGCTGGAGGTGGGGGGCGTCGAGGCGCCGGTGCTCGAGTGGCTGGTTCAGTTGGTGGGCGTTCTGCGGCGGGACCTGGTGGAGCGCTCGAGCGTGCACCTTGCCGAGGGCGAGCCGCTGGAGGTGATGTTGGGCGTGCCGGCGAACGCCAACAGCAATCAGCGGTTCCTGACGGCGGAGGCCTTCCGGCTGGCGGGTTTCGAAGTGCTGGGATTGCTGAACGAGCCGTCGGCGGCGAGCATCGAGTTCGGGCACAAGCAGCGGGAGAGCGGCGCGGCGGGCGAGCGGCTCCTGGTATACGACCTGGGAGGCGGCACGTTCGATGCTTCGCTCGTGTCGGTTGCCGACAAGACGCATTCGGTGATTGCGTCGGAGGGTGTTTCGACGCTCGGGGGTGACGATTTCGATGAAGCCCTGGCGGAGATGGCGCTGGACGCCGAGCGGTACGAGAGCCTGACGCAGGCGGAGCACTTCCGGCTGCTGGAGGAGTGCCGCGAGAAGAAGGAAGCGATCCACCCGAACACGCGGCGAATCATTATTGACCTGGAGCGTGTGAGGGACGGCTGGGGGCAGGTGACAGTGCCGGTGGGCGATTACTACGAGCGCTGCCGGCCGCTGGTGGAAGAGACAGGGCGGGTGGTGGAGGACTTGCTGGCGCGGCACGGCGAGACGCTTGATGCCCTGTACGTGACGGGCGGTGGCAGCGAGCTGCCGCTGGTGGCGCGGGTGCTGCGCGAGGAGTACGGGCGGCGGGTGAAGCGTTCGGCGCACACGAGGTCGGCGACGGCCATTGGGCTGGCGATTCAGGCGGACGTGCAGTCCGGCTTTCTTCTGCGGGAGCAGTTCACGCGGAACTTCGGCGTGTGGCGCGAGACGGATGCGGGGCGGGCGGTGGTGTTCGATCCGCTGTTCCCCAAGGGGACACCGCTGCCGGGCGCCGGGGAGCCGCCTCTGGAGCGGGCGCGGACCTATTCGCCGGTGCACAACATCGGGCACTTCCGGTACCTGGAGTGCACGCAGCGCAGCGAGGACGGGCAACCAGTGGGCGATATCACGTCGTGGGACGAAGTGCGATTCCCGTTCGATCCTTCCCTGCAAGGGGAATCGACGCTGGAGGCGGTGGGAGTGGCGCACAGTCCGGCGGCGGCAGGGCAGCAGATTGAGGAGCGTTACCGCTGCGATGCGAGCGGTACGGTGACAGTGACGATTGCCAACCGGACGACGGGCTACAGCCGGAGTTACCGGCTCGGCCGCTGGGCGGGAGAAAACACGCGCGTCACGCCCGCGCGCAAGAAACGATCACGCAAAGGCTGACATCCCCACCTCATGAAGAACCTGTTGAAGCCCTCACTAAATTGGTTGCTGGTGTTCGTGCCCGTCGCCGTCGGGCTCGAATTCGCCTCACCGGAATCTCACACTCTGATCTTTGTTGCGGCGTGCGTGGCGATCATTCCGCTGGCGGGATGGCTGGGACGCGCTACAGAACACCTGGCGGAGCGAACGAGCGAAGGCGTGGGCGGCCTGCTGAACGCGACGTTCGGCAACGCGGCGGAGCTGATTATTGCGCTGGTGGCGCTGAACAAGGGCCTGTACGGAGTGGTGAAGGCGTCGCTGACGGGGTCGATTATCGGGAACGTGCTGCTGGTCCTGGGGGCGGCGATCTTCGCCGGAGGCCTCAAATTCAGGGAGCAGGAGTTCAACGCGCGGGGCGCGCGTATGCAATCGACGATGCTGACGCTGGCGGCGACGGCGCTGCTGCTGCCGGCGGCATTCCACGCGCTGGCCGGGCCGACGGGTTGGCCGCGGGAGATCGACATTAGTGTGGAGATCTCGATCGTTCTGCTGCTGACGTACCTGGCAAGCCTGTGGTTCACGCTGAAGACGCACAAGCACTACTTCGTGAGCCCGCCGCCGGAGACGGCGCAGGTGCGGGAGGAGGAGCATCATCAGCCGTGGCCGGTGGGCCGTTCGATGGTGGTGCTGGGGGTGGCGACGGGATTGATCGCCTGGGTCAGCGAGATTCTGGTGGGGAGCGTGGAGGCAACGGCGAAGACGTTCGGAATGACGGAGGTCTTCGTGGGCGTGTTCGTGGTGGCGATTGTCGGTAATGCAGCGGAGCACAGCACGGCGATTCTGGTGGCGATGAAGAACCGGATGGACCTGAGCCTGACCATCGCGGCGGGGAGCAGCCTGCAGATCGCGCTGTTCATCGCACCGCTGCTGGTGCTGGCGTCGCTGGTGATCGGGCCGCAGCCGATGGACCTTGTCTTCACGCCCGCGGAGGTGTTGGCAGTGGTGTTGGCGGTGGTCATCACGGGGCAGATCTCGAGCGACGGACAATCGAACTGGCTGGAGGGTCTGCAACTGTTGGTGGTGTACCTGATTCTCGGAATCATCTTCTATTTCCTGCCGGAAGCGGCATCGGAGGCCGCGCGACCGGCAGGCCATTGACGGGCGGGGAAGGGGATGAGGCATCTCGTCCGGTACGGCATCGCGACCGGGATTGCTCTCGGGGCCATGGCGCTTCGACTGCTGCTCGAGCCGGTACTGGGGGATCGCGTTCCGTTCGTGACGTTCTTTCTGGCTAACGCGGTCTCCGCCTATGCGCTCCGTTTGGGACCGGCGCTGTGGACGATGACCCTCGGGGTGGCAGCGGCGCGCGGGTTTGTCATTCCCGGCGTGACTGATCTGCCGAGCGTCCTGGCCTACTACTCTCTCTATCTCCTGACATCGAGCGTGACGATCGTCGCCATCGCGGGGCAACGGAAGTCGGCGGAGGCGGAGCGCCGCCGATACGAGCAACTGGTGCTCGAGACGTCGGCGCGGCGCAAGGCGGAGCGGGAACAGCAGCGGCAGAGGGAATGGGCGAAAGCGACGCTTGCCTCCATCGGAGATGCGGTGATCACCACGGACGCCGAGGGGCGGGTGACGTTCATGAACTCGGTGGCCGAGCAGCTCACTGGATGGACCAGCGGGGAGTGGGCGGGCGCAGCGCTGACCGAAGTGTTCCGCATTGTGAACGAGGAGACGGGGGAACCGGCGAGCAATCCCGTGGAGAAGGTGCTCTCGACGGGAGCGACGCAGGGGTTGGCGAACCACACCGCTTTGCTTGCACGCGATGGAACGAGGCGGCCGATCGACGACAGCGCCGCGCCGATTCGGGACGAGGACGGCGAACTCATCGGGGTGGTACTGGTCTTCCGGGATATCGCCGAGCGGCGGGCGAAGGAAGAGGCGCTACGGCGCAGTAATGAGGATCTGGAGACCTTCGCCTATGCGGCCTCGCACGATCTGCAGGAACCGCTGCGCATGGTCTCGACCTTTATGGAACTGCTGGAGTCGAAGTACGCAAACCGGCTGGACGAGGATGCGCGGAAATACATCGGATTTGCGGTGAACGGGGCGCGGCGGATGCGGATGCTGATAGCGGACCTGCTGGAGTTTTCGCGCGCCGGCGCACAGCTGAACCTGACTCGGGTTTCGCTGGAGACGGTGCTGCAGTCGGTCACCAGTACGTTGGCGACAGCGATCGCGGAGTCGCACGCGCTGATTACGCATGATCCGTTGCCCGAGGTGCTGGCGGATGAGATGAAGGTGGGGCGGGTGCTGCAAAACCTGATCGCGAACGCGATCAAGTTCCGGGGGGAGGCGGCACCGGCGATTCATGTGGGAGCGCGGCGGGAGGGGCTGGCGTGGACGATCTTCGTTCGGGACAACGGCATTGGGTTCGATCCGCAGTATGCGTCACGGATCTTTCGGATGTTCGAGCGGCTGGAGCCGGCGTCGAGGCCGTCGGGGAGCGGGATAGGCCTGGCGGTGTCGAAACGGATCGTGGAGGCGCACGGGGGGCGGATGTGGTGCGAATCGGAGCCGGGGCGAGGCTCGACCTTCTCCTTCACGCTTCCGCAGGGCGTATAATTCGGCTCGGATGAAACAGACAAGAAGGACCTTTATTGCCAGCGCAGCCGCGTTTCCGTTTGTGGCCAAGCCTACCGTGTTGGGCGCGAACGATCGGATCGCGGTGGGCATCATCGGGCTCGGCGGCCGGGCGAGGTGGTTGATCGAGCACGAGGATTTCGGTGAGGGGCGGATTCAAGCCGTGGCCGACTGTTTCCGGCCGCGATGCGAGCAGGCGGCGAAGTTGCATCCGGACGGAGAGAAGTGGGCGAAGTACGCGGACTATCGAGCGATGTTCGAGAAGGAGAAGCTCGACGCGGTGTTCGTGGAGACGACGACGCACGCGCGGGTGCTGGTGGCCATTCATGCGCTGCAGGCGGGACTCGACGTGTATGCGGAGAAGCCGCTCTCGCTGACGATTGAAGAGGGGCGGGTGTTGACGCAGCACGTCCGCAAGCTGGGACGCGTATTGCAGACGGGGACGCAGCAGCGGTCGATACCGATCAACATGTTCGCCAGTGAGTTGGTGCGAAGGGGGAAGATCGGGAAGGTGAAGAAGGTGGTGGTGTGCAACTTTCTCGCACCGCAAAAGTGGACGGCGAAGGCGGAGCAGCCCGTACCCGACGGGCTCGATTGGAACCAGTGGTGCAATCAAACGGAGTTACGGCCGTATCACCGCGACCTCCAATACAAGTGGGCGACTTGGTGGGACTACGACGGCGGCGGGCAATCGTGGGGCGTGACGGGTTGGGGGACGCACAGCCTGGACCAGGTGCAGGCGGCGTTGGGGATGGATGAGACGGGACCGCGGGAGATCGTCGTGGACGGGCCGGCCCCGGAGGCGCGGGTACAGCTGAAGTACGCGGACGGCGTGGTGGTGAGTTTGGAGGAGGCGAAGCGGGCAGACCATTCGCAATTAGGTGCGATTTTCGAGGGAAGCGAAGGGCGGCTGCAGATTCTGCGCGGGGATTTCGTGACGAGCCTTCCCGAGTTGAAGCGAGGCGCACCGGATGTGACGAAAGAAGGGCCGGGGGAGAACTCGTATCACCTCCGCAACTTTTTCCAGTGCATGCGGTCGCGAAAGAGGCCCAACGCGGATGTGGAGATCGCGCACCGGTCGACGACCTTGTGCCACCTGGTGAACATTGCGCGGGAGTTGGGGCGGAGCCTGAAGTGGGACGCGAAAGCGGAGCGGTTCGTGGGCGACGATGAGGCGAACGCAAAGGTCAGACGGGCGCGGCGAGCTGGGTTCGAGCTCCCGAAGGCGTAAGCCGCCTTGTGTTACGCTTCCTGCAAACGCTGTTGGTTTGGCGGAAAGCGACGATGATCAGAACTTTACTTTTGTCAACGATATTCGCGTTAACACTGAACGCGCAGATGACGCCGGCCCAGAAGGTGGCCGACTTCACATCGATGTCTCAGTTCTATGTGCGGCACTACACACCGGCGAATTGGAAGATCGAACAGTTCGGGTTCGACCTTTCGGACCTGCGGCCCTGGCTGCCGCGGGTGCTGGCGACGAAGGACGACCTAGAATATTACGACGTGGTCATCGATTACCTCGCGAGTCTCCGCGACGGACATATCAGCTACACGCTGCCGTCCAATTTCCAGGCTTACCTGCGTTTTGACGTGGACATTTACGACGGCAAGACGTTGATTGAGTTCATTTCGCCCACATTTAACCAGCGCGACTTTCCGATTGAGGTGGGCGACGAGGTAGTGTCGGTGGACGGGGTAACTTCGGAGGAGTGGATCCGGCGGTTCACGAAGTACGGCGAAAATGCGAACCCGAGAGCCACGCGCCGGCAGGCGGCGGACTACATCACGTTCCGGCCACAGGTTTTGATCCCGACGGCTCCGAACGTAGGGGAGACGGCGCGGGTGGTGATTCGGAAGCCGAGCGGTGAAGAGGCGACGTACGACATCCCGTGGCAGAAGTTCGGGGTTCCTCTGACGAAGCTGCCTCCCACAAGTGGTCCAAGGCTGGCCGGAGGGACTCTCTCATTCGTCCGCGACCGGTCGGAACGGCTGCAGGAGATCGGGCGGAAGTGGGGGATCTGGATGGGACCTCGCCAGGCGGAAGACGAGGCGCTGACACCGGTAGAGCAGGAGATTCGTGAAGCGCAGGTGGGGCAGGCGCACCCGGTGGATCAGGCGTTGATCGCACTCGGTTCTCCGGCGCCGTTGTACGATCCGCCGGCCGGGTTCCGGCTGCGGCTGGGGGCACGGCAGGGGGACCAGTTCGTCTCCGGGACGTTTCCGGTGGATGGGCAGACGGTGGGCTGGATTCGCGTTTATACCTTCAGCCCGTCCAATACCGCGGCCGCGCTGACGCAGTTCCGGCAAGAGATCACGGAGATGCAGCAGAGCACCTCGGCGTTGGTTATCGATGTGATGCACAACCCTGGAGGCAACCTCTGCTACGCCGTCGAGCTGATGCGCTTCCTGGCGCAACGGCCCTTCTGGGGTGTGGGCTATTGGGTGAAGCCGACGCAGACCTGGAAGAATTTCTTTGACAACCGGGTGCTGAACATTACGGCGAATACGCCGCAGTGGGAGCGCGAGGCGTTGCAGTCGTACAGCACCGCGTTCAATGCCGCATTTGAGCGAGGCGAGGAGACGGGCGTGTTCCCGATCTGCACGTCTTCGTTATCAGTGCAGCCGCAGGACGTGACGTACACGAAGCCGGTGATCCTGCTCACGAACGATTTCAGCGTGTCGGCGGGCGATGCGTTCCCGGCAATGTTCCAGGATGCCGAGCGCGGGAAGATCGTGGGGATGCGTACCGGCGGTCTGGGCGGCAACGTGAACAGCTACTTCAGCACGGGCGTGACCGAGGCAAGTCTTTCCATCACGCGCTCACTGCTGGTGCGGGAGCGGGCGTTCCCAAGCCCATTGGGGATGACGCGCTTCATCGAGAACGCGGGTGTGCAGCCGGATGTCGAGTTGGACATTATGACGCGTGAAGATCTGATTACGGGCGGGCAACCGTTTGTTAACGGATGGGTCGAGGAAGTAAGGACAGTGCTGCCCCGCCAGTAAGCCTCAGTTCATTTCACACCTTTGGGCCTTGACGCTCCGTCAAGGCCCAACATACACTTGTCGCACGAGCTTGAGGAGGTCTTTCCATTGATGAGTAAAGCACTGCGCTTTGTTTGCGCCCTCGTTCTTGCGTGCGGCGCCTACGCCCAGGAATTTCGCTCGACGCTGTCGGGCCGCGTGGTCGATGCGACCGGCGCGGCGGTGGCGGGCGCCAAGGTGGTGGCGGTGGAGCGCGAGACCGGCGCGCGGTACGAGGCGGTGTCGGGGCCGGAGGGTGAGTATTCGCTCCCGTTTCTGAGTCCGGGTCCGTATAACTTGACGGCGGAGGCGGGGGGGTTCAAGAAATATGTCCAGGAAGGAATACAGGTCGGCACCAATCAGAGGCTGAACCAGGACATCCGGCTGGACGTCGGCGCGCAGACGGAGAGCGTGACGGTGACCGCGGACGTGCAGTTATTGAGTACGGCGACGGCGGCGGTGGGGCAGGTGATCACGTCGAATATGGTGGAGAGCATCCCCATGAACGGCCGCACGCCGCTGACGCTCGCGCAGTTGGCGTTTGGCGTGACGCCGGCGTCCGATCCGCGATTCACGCGACCCTTCGACAATGCCGGGCCGTCGGGGTTTTCCATGGGCGGCGGGCAGGCGCAGACCAACGAACTGCTGTTGGACGGCGCGCCCGACATGACGCGCAACCGCCGCGTGGCGTACAACCCGCCGGTGGACGCGGTGAGCGAAGTGAAGGTGGAAGCGTTCCAGACGGATGCGGCCTACGGCAACACGTCGGGCGGCACGGTGAACGTAACCATGAAGGGTGGGACGAATGACTTCCACGGGTCCCTCTACGAGTTCAACCAAGTTTCGAAGCTGAAGGCGACGCAGTTCTTCACGAACGCGGCGGGCCAGCGGAAGGCCGTCACGCGCTTCAATCAGTACGGCGGGACGGTTGGCGGACCGATCTGGATTCCGAAATTAATCAACGGCAAGAACAAGCTGTTCTTCTTCTTCGGCTACGAAGGGATCCGGCAGAGCGAACCGGAGCCGACGTTTTCCACGGTGCCGACGGAGCGGCAGCGGCGGGGCGATTTCTCCGAGTTGCTGGCTGCCGGTTCGATCTATCAGCTGTATGATCCGCGCACGGGGCGTCTGGAAGGCGGGCAGATCCGCCGCGACCCGTTTGTGGGCAACATCATCCCGGCGGACCGGATTAGTCCGGTGGCCCGCAACATCATGAACTACTATCCGCTCCCGAACCAGGCGGGGCGGAACGACGGGCGCGACAACTTCTTCTCGAACGCGGTGCGCTCGGACGTGTTCTCGAGCTATCTCGGCCGGTTCGACTGGAACGTCTCCGACAGGCACAAGCTGTTTTTCAACATGCGGACGAACGACCGCGTGGAGAACCGCGGCAATCGCTTCGACAGTATCGTGACGGGCAACTTCCTGTCGCGCATCAACTGGGGAGCGATGTTCGACGACGTTTACACGCTGACGCCGACTTTCATTCTCAACACGCGAGCGAACTGGACTCGATTCAAAGAAGGCGATACCCGCCCGCACAATGGGTTCGACTTCGTTTCGCTCGGATTCCCGGCTTCACTGCAACAGTCCAGCGCGCGCAACGTGTTTCCGCGAATCGAGATGTCGGGCGGCATGACGTCGATCGGCGACTCAGGCGGCGGACTGACGCCGTTCGATACGTTCCAGATTTTTTCGGCGGCGACGAAGATCGTGAACAAGCACTCGTTCAAGTTCGGCGTGGATCTGCGCGAGCAGCGCGAGTCGTCGAACAGCTTCGGCAATTCGAGCGGGCGCTACGAGTTCAATCAGAACTGGACGCGCGGGCCTTTTGCGAACTCGCCGACGGCACCGAACGGGCAGGACATGGCGGCGCTGCTGCTTGGCATTCCGACGGGCGGAAACTGGCAGATCAACGCCACGCGGACCCAGAGCGCGCGCTACTACTCGTTCTTCCTCCAGGACGACTGGCGCGTGAGTTCCGCGCTGACGTTGAACTTGGGACTGCGGTACGAGCGGGAGACAGGAACCATCGAGCGCTATAACCGCACACTGGCGGGCTTTGACTTCAACTCCCCGAACAGCGTAACGAATGCCGCGCGCACGGCGTATGCAGCGAACCCCAGCCCGCTGTTGCCGGCGGCGCAGTTCAACCCGGTGGGCGGGCCGCTGTTTGCGAGCGACAGCGATCGCAAGGTGTACAGCACCTATCCCTGGGCCTTCGCGCCGCGCTTCGGGATGGCGTGGACACCGAGATTTCTCGGCGGAAACACGGTGCTGCGGGCCGGGGTCGGCATGTTTTACACGACGTTCGGGACCACTGGCATTCAACAACCCGGCTTCTCGGCTACCACGCCGCTGGCGGCGAACGTGAACAACTTCCTGTCGCCGGTCTATACGCTATCGAACCCGTTCGACTCGATACAGCGGCCGGTGGGATCGACGCTCGGCGTCAACACGTTCCTCGGCCAGAACATTACGTTCACGAATCCGGATCCGGGGCAGCCGTATGTGTGGCGCTGGAATTTCAATATTCAGCGGGAGCTGACGAAGAACCTGGTGATGGAGGTCGGCTACATGGGCTCTCGCGGGTCGAAGCTGACCGAGAACCGGGATCTCAACTTCATTCCGCTGGAGTTTCTGTCGACGAGCCCGGTGCGCGATCAGGCGAACATCAACCGCCTGACCGCGAATGTCCGGAACCCGTTCGCGGGACTGCTGCCGGGGACGGGCATCAACGGCACGAACATCGCGCAGGAGCAGTTGCTGCGGCCGTACCCGCAGTTCAGCGGGCAGGGCGGGGTGCGCATGGACGGGCAGACCAGCGGATGGTCGAACTTCCACCAGTTGATGACACGGGTGGAGAAGCGGTTCTCCGGAGGGTTCAACTTCCTGGCGAACTTCTCCTGGCAGAAGATGCTGGAGGCCGTCGGGCGCCTGAACGCGGCGGATCCGAACCTGGAGTATCGTATTTCGGACGAAGACCGCACGTTCCGCTTCATTGCCTCGGGCAGCTACGAGTTGCCGTTCGGCCGTGGCAAGGCCATCGGCGCGAACGCTGGTCCTTGGGCGAACCGGCTGATCGGCGGCTGGCAGATCACCGGGATTTGGAACGTGCAGTCCGGGCCGCCGGTGGAGTGGGGCAACGTCATCTACCTTGGCGGCGACCTGAACTGGGATTCGCAGAACCTGAACAACGCGTTCAACCGTTCGGCGTTCAACACAGTGGCCGCTCAGCAACTCGATCGCAACCGGCGCTTCTTCAACACGCGCCACACGGCGTACCGGGCGGCGGGCGTAAACAACATCGACGCTTCGGTGATCAAGAACGTCGCGATCACCGAGCGGGTTCGCTTCCAGTTGCGCGGCGAGGCGTTCAACCTGGTAAACCGGCCGCAGTTTAACGGGCCGAACCTGAGCCCGACGGATGCGAACTTCGCGCGCATTACGAGCCAGGCGAATCTGAACCGGGCCATTCAGCTCGCGGCGCGGATCGTGTTCTAGCCGCCGGCGCTGGCGGTTCGTTTCGCAGTAGTCCAAAGACCCTCGATTTCCTCGAGGGTCTTTTCTTTTGTCTCGGGGGTCCACTTCCAGAGGACGACGATTTCGATCGCGCACATCGCGGCGTAGATGGCGAAGGCGCCGGTGATAGTGACGGCGCGCACCAGGGATAGGAACGTGAAGGTGAGAACGACGCAGGCCGACCAGAGCGAGATGGTAGCGATGGACATGGCGCGGCCGCGGATGCGGGTGGGGAAGATCTCCGAGAGAACGACCCAGGTGCCGGGACCGAGGCCGATGGCAAAGGCGGCGACGCAGATGCCGATGACGGCGAGGATGAGTTCGCCGGGCGGGGGCTGGCGCAGGAAGGCGAGGGCGAGGGTGACGAGGCAGGCTCCCATGGCGCCGGCGGAGATCAGCAGGAGTGGGCGGCGGCCGACGCGGTCGATGAGCCAGATGGCGACGAGGGTGGCGAAGAAGTTGATGAGGCCGACGACGACGTTGACGCCGATGGCTGCCGAGTCACTGTAATTGCCGACCTGTTCGCGGAAGATGATGGACCCGTAGAAGAGGACGGTGTTGATGCCGGTCCACTGCTGGAGGACGGCGAGGGCGACGGCGACGGCGAGAGCGCGCCGCCAGCCAGGCTGGAAGAGCTGGGCGAGCGTGCCTTGTTCTTCGGCGATGGCCTCCCGAATCGCGCGGAACTCATTGGCCGCGCCGACCTTCCCGAGCACGTGCAGCGCTTCCTGGTCGCGGCCTTTCTCCACCAGCCAGCGCGGACTTTCGGGAACGAAGAAGAGCGCGACGAAGAAGGCGAGCGAGGGGACCGCGGCGGCGGCGAACATCCATCGCCAACTGCTTTGGCCCTGGAAGGAGAGGAGCCAGTTGACGAAGTAGGCGAGGAGGATGCCGCTGACGATTGCCATTTGGTTCAGAGAGACGAGGCGGCCGCGGACCTTAGGCGGAGAGACTTCGGCGATGTAAAGCGGCGCGAGGAGCGAGGCGACACCGACGGCGACGCCGCCGGCGAAGCGGGCGACGACGAACTCCGGGAGGTTGCGCGGGAGCGCGGCGGCAAGCGCGGAGAGGCCGAAGAGGAGGGCGGCGACCATCAGCAGGCGGCGGCGGCCGAAGCGGTCACTCAGCCAGCCGGCAATAGACGCGCCGAGGACGCAGCCGAACAGAAGGCTGGAGGCAGCGGTTTCGGATTGCGCCTCGGAGAGGGTGAATTCGGCGCGGAGCAGGATGAGGCCGCCGTTGATGACGGCGATGTCGTAGCCGAAGAGGAGGCCGGCGGTAGCGGCGACGAGGGAGACCCACCAGGCGTAAGAGGTCATGCTACAGTCCCGTTTGTTATGAGAGCTTCTCGCCGTAACTTCATCACAAGTGCAGCGGGGGCTGCACTGGCGCCGGCCGCGGCAGGCCAGGGGGCGCAGGGCGGCGCGGCCGCGAAGCCAGTGCGGCTGGCGGTGTCCACCTACTCGTATTGGCACTTTCGAACCGAAAAGTATCCGATCGAGAAGGTGATCGAGGACGCGGCGCGGCTCGGCTTCAGCGGTGTTGAGATTCTGCACCGGCAGATGACGGACGAAACTCCGGCGTACCTGAACCGGCTGAAGCAGGCGGCGTTTCGGAACGGCCTCGCGCTGCCGATGCTCTCCATTCACCAGGACTTCGTTTATCCGAGCGTGGCGGAGCGGCGGAAGCACATCCGGCACACGCAGCGCTGCCTGGACCTGGCGGCGGAACTGGGTATTCCGGCGGTGCGGCTGAATTCCGGGCGATGGAAGACGATCCGTTCCTTCGACGACCTGATGAAGGTGAAAGGAAACGAACCGCCGCTCGAGGGCTTCACGAACGAGGATGCCTTCAAGTGGTGCGTGGAGTCGATTCAGGAGTGCCTGCCGACGGCGGAGTCGCGAGGCGTGGTGCTGGCGCTCGAGAACCACTGGGGGCTGACGACGGACGTCGACATGCTGCTGCGTATCTGGAAGGCGGTGAACTCGCCGTGGCTGGTGATCAACGCCGACACGGGGAACTTTCCCGGAGACCCATACGAGGGGATCGCGAAGTTGGCTCCCCATGCCGCCATCGTGCAGGCGAAGACCTATTATGGCGGGGGCGAGTGGTACACGCTGGACCTCGACTACAAGCGGATTGCGGGCATTCTGCGGGGGGCGGGGTTCGGTGGCTGGGTGTCGCTCGAAATGGAAGGCAAGGAAGATCCGTCCACCGCCGTGCCGAAGAGCTACGAAGTGCTGCGGCAGGCATTTCTGACGTAAGAAACATTGGGCGGCAAACGGGCGTCCACGGGGTGTATGCCCGAAACAAGCGATGCCGCGATTGTCACGTCCGTGGAGGAGCCGTTGGAGCGGCTCCTTGCATTCGAACCGACCACCCTCCCTGTGGTGAGCCTGTACCTGGATACCAGTGCCGGAAACGGCGCTCGCCCTGACTACACGGCTTTCGTGAGGAGGGAACTGGCGAGCCGTGCCAAGACGTATCGTACTGGAACGCCGGAGCGTGAGAGCTTCGACCGCGATATGGCACGGATTGAGCGGTACTTGGAAGACGACATTGAGAGCAGCGCGAACGGCGTGGCGGTATTCGCGTGCAGCGGAGCCGGGCTGTGGGAGGCGGTGCAACTGCAGGCGGCGCCGGGCGACCACTTCGTGTATGTCTACCATCAGCCGCACCTCTACCATCTGGCGCGGCTGGACGATGAGTACCCACGATACGCGGCGCTGGTGACGGACGCCCATCACGCGCGCATCTTTCTGTTCGGGCTGGGTGAGACCATCGAAACCGAGCAGGTGAAGGGTAAGAAGATGCAGCGGGTGAAGGTGGGCGGATGGTCGCAGGCGCGGTACCAGAGGCGAGTGGAGAACGCACAGGCAAGCCACGCGAAGGAGGTCATCGACGCGTTGGGACGGCTGGTGCGGCAGGAGCAGGTACGAGGGATCGTGCTGGCCGGCGACCCGCAGACGACGGCGTTGTTGCGCGAGGAGATGCCGAAGGAACTCGCCGAGAAGGTGGTCGACGCGGTTCGCATGAACGTGAAGGCGAGCGAGCAGGAGGTGTTTGAGGCGACGCTCGAGGCAATGCGAGAGAAGGACGCGGAGACGGACGCTGAAAAGATCGAGCGGCTGTTGGATCAATACCGGGCGGGCGGGCTGGCGTGCATCGGGCCGGAGGCCACGCTGGAGGCGCTGGCGAACGGGCAGGTGGACGAGTTGCTGCTGTGCACGTGCAGCGAGAGCCTGCATCCGGAGGAGAAGGCGATTGAAGCGATTCTGGCGCCGGAAATCCCGGACGCTCAAGGCAGTACCGAGTCAGACAGCGACCGAAAAGCGCTGCTTTCGGACTTGCTGGTAACGAAGGCCAAGCAGACGGACGCGACGGTGAGTTTCATCCAGGATGCCGCGCTTATGACGGGTATGAACGGCGTCGGCGCGTTTCTCCGGTGGCGCGCCTAGCGGTGCTACACTCGGCGACATGCGCCAAGTCGTCGTCGCGTTTTTCGTATGCTCCGCCCTCTTAGTCGCCGCGGAGCCGGTGCCGCTGTTCAATGGGAAGGACCTCTCGGGTTGGGAGATGGTGGGGCCGGGCCGCTTCGTCGTTGAAGACGGCATGATGAAGACCGAGGGCGGCATGGGGCTTCTGTATTACAGGGGCCGCAAGCTGGGGAACGAGACGCTGCGGGTGGTGTTTAAGACGAGCGGCCCCCGGGACAACTCGGGCGTGGTGATTCGCATGCCGGAGCCGCCGCCGGATCCCTGGTACGGCGTGCATAACGGGCACGAGGTGCAGATCGCGGCGGGCGGCGACGCGTGGCATTCAACGGGCTCGATCTATTCGCTGAGCAAGGCCGAGAAGCAGACGCAGAAGGCGGTGGGCGAGTGGAACACGATGGAGATCCAGTTGGACGGCGTGACGACGCGCATCAGCGTGAACGGTGAACTGGTGAACGAGTTCAAGCCGGATGCGCAGGTTCCGGAGCGCAAGCAATGGTACGAGCCGGTGCGCGGGCCGCGGCCGGAGTACGGCTATTTCGGGCTTCAGAATCACGACCGGAACTCGGTGGTTTATTTCCGCGAAATCTCAGTGATCACGCCGGGGAAACCGCTGGCGCAGGGGGACCGGGAGCGGATGCTCTCCTACCTGCACTCGACGCGCAAGCAGGTACTGGATGCGATCGCGGGTTTGTCGGCGGAGCAGTTGTATTACAAGCCGGAGCCCTCGAAGTGGTCTGTGGCGGAGGTGGTGGAACACCTGACCACGACGGAGCCCGCGCTGTCAGGGCTGGCGGCGCAGTCGCTGCGGACTCCGGTGGCGGCGGACAAGAAGTCGGCGATGAAGGACGAGCAGATTGTGGCGGCGATGACGGATCGGACAAAGCGGGCGGAAGCGCCGGCCATGCTGCGGCCGACGGGAAGGCAGGCCACGGCGGCGGAGCTGGGCGAAGCGTGGAAGGCGCGGCGCGACGCGACCGTGAAGTTTTTCCACGAGACGCAGGCTGACATGCGTGGGCGCGTGGTGAAGTCGGGCTTCGGCGAGATCGATGCCTACCAGTTCTTCCTGCTCGTGCCGGCGCATACGGAACGGCACCTGCTGCAGATCAACGAAGTGAAGGCGTCGCCGGGATTCCCGAAGAAATAGTGTAGTTTCGGCGGGTGTATACTGGCGCCGGACGTGAGGATCTTATGTTCGATCAGACTGAGGTACTCATCGCCGGCGCAGGTCCGGTCGGCTTATTTACTGCACTCGCACTGAAACGAAACAACGTCGATGTCGGCATTCTCGATACCGGCATTTGGACAACTACTCACAGTTACGCGTTAGGGCTTCAGCCGCAGTCGCTGAGGTTGCTGGAAGAGTTCGGTCTGAAGGACCGAACGATCAGCGCGTGCTATCCCGTGCGCGCGGTAGTGCTCTATGACAAAGAAGGGCCCCGGGCGCGAATCGAGTTAGACCCGCCGCTCGCGGTACTGGGACAGGAGACGCTCGAGTCGCTGCTCGAAGACGAGCTGGAACGCCAGGGCGTGAGGGTGGCGTGGCGGCACGAGTTGGCGTCGGTGGAGTCGGGCGCGGATTCTGTGCGGGCAACGATTAACCGGTTTGAGCAGGAATCGCGCGGTTACGCCATCGCGCACACGGAATGGGTGGTAGGCCGGACGCTGAACGTGGAGGTGCGCTTCGGGATTGGCGCGGATGGACATCGTTCGCGCGTGCGCCGGGCGTTGGGAAACGAGTTTCCCGAAGTGGGCGCGGCTCGATACTACGCGGTGTTCGAGTTCAAGACGGATGCCGACCTCGGCAACGAGTCGAAGCTGGTGCTGGGCGAGCATACCGCGGATGTGTGCTGGCCGCTGCCCGGAGGCTTCTGCCGCTGGAGTTTTGAGCTCTCGGAGTACCCGCCGCCTAATGCGAGCCGATCCAAGGACCGGCTGCTGGCAACCGAGTGGGGTCAGTTTCCGGTGCTGGAGGAAGAACAATTGCGATGGTTCCTGTCGCATCGGGCGCCGTGGTTCACGGGATCTGTGGACAGCTTCTCCTGGCGGACGGTGGTGCGGTTCGAGCGGCGCCTGACGCCGGCGTTCGGGAAGGGCCGCCTGTGGCTGGCGGGCGATGCGGCGCACCTGACGGGACCAGCGGGCATGCAGAGCATGAACTCCGGGCTGTTCGAAGGATACGATCTGGCGGCGACGCTGGCGAAGATTCTCCGGGGGCCCGGCTCACTTGCGGACCTCGACAATCACAATGCGCGCTGGACACACACCTGGCGCGAACTGCTTTCGCTCGATGCGCGGCTAGAGACCACGCCGAAGACCGATCCGTGGGTGGCCCAGCATATCGACAAACTGATGCCGTGCCTGCCCGGGCATGGGCCGGCGGTGGCGTCGCTGGCGGCGCAACTGGAATTGAAGGTGGCGCCGGTGAAGGCGGGCGCGGCGGGGACTTAGCGCTTCTCGCGGGGCGGCTTCGGCCACAAGTGATGCGAGGGGGCGTGGCGGCGGATGCGGATGTTGCGGAACTCCGCCGCCACACCCTCGGCCTGCAAGGCGACGTGTCCGATACGCGGTTCGGCTTCCGCGGCGAGACCAACGAGCACTCCGTTCAGCACGGTGGCGACGCGGCCTTCTTCCGAGTAGACCTCGAACGTATTCCATTCGCCCACGGGCTTTGAGGCCTCGTGGATCATCTCGCCACCCTCCAGGTACGCGCCGTGAATGGGGAAGATGCGGCCCATGTGGCTTTGATAGAGCTGGCACTCGATGGCACGCGGCCAGACGGCGTCCTGTTGAATGTGAATGAGAACGCCGCTGTTCCCGCGGCTGGGGTAGCGGACTTCGACGTGGAATGCGAAGTTGTCGTAGACGTCCGTGGTGCGGATGTAGCCTTCGGGCGTGCCGGTGGTGACAAGGAGGCCGTCGCGGGCGGAGAAGGTTTGCTGTTCGTTGATGCGATCTTCGAAATACTTGCGGGCGCGGCCGTCTTCGCCCTTCAGCACGACGACCATGCGGCCGAGGTCCTTGCCGTTGAACAGGGAGGTCCAGGCTTCGTCGTAGCGGAGGTCGGGGTCGCGCATGTCCCCTGTGCGCTGGGCGTGGGCTGCGGCCGCGGCGACGGCGGCGGCAAGGAAAGCGCGGCGGGTAGGCATGGCGAACAGGATATTACTTTGGGGCGAGTGCGATCCATACTCGGCGCGCGGCGAGAACGGGCAGAACGATGACCGCCAGCCAAGCCAGCGCGAGCATGGGGCCGCCCATCCAGTTCGGCAGCATGGAGCTATGCGGACCGGCGAGGATCAGGACCGCGAAGAAGGCTACCAGAGCTACAGCGGCCAGGGATACAAGAAGTGTTGCCACCGTCAGTAACACGCGCACAGAAGCATAGTAGCGCTGTGGTACTGTAGAAATTCAATTCGACAGGAGTCTCCATGCAAGCCCTCGGAATGGTCGAGACCAAGGGTCTCGTTGGTGCGATCGAAGCGGCGGACGCGATGGTGAAGACGGCGAACGTGGTCCTCACCGGTAAAGAGTTCATCGGCGCCGGGTACGTCACGGTAACGGTCCGCGGTGACGTCGGCGCGGTGAAGGCGGCGACGGATGCGGGCGCGGCTGCGGCGAGGCGCGTTGGCGAACTGGTGTCGGTGCACGTGATTCCCAACCCGCACGAGGAAGTGGAGAAGGTTCTGCCCGGCGCGAAGAAATCCGGCGGCTCGCTGGGTTAGGGTGCGACTCGGCCAGCGCGTGAGGTGCGCGCAGGCGGGGAGAGAACCGAATGTTGCACGATCAAGACCTGCTTTCGATCCAGGAAGTCAGGACCAAAGTCGAAAAAGCTTGGAGTGCGTGGCAGACGTTTCGCACCTTCACGCAGGCGCAGGTGGACGCTATCGTGGAACGGATGGGCGAGGCGGGGCGCGCGCACGCGGTGGAGTTGGCGCGCATGGCCGTCGAAGAGACGGGCTACGGCAACGTGCAGGACAAGACTGCGAAGAACCTGCTCTGCGCGGAGTTGCTGCCGAAATCGATTCGCAGCATGAAGACCGTGGGTGTCATCCGCGAACTGGCCGAGGAGCGGGTGACGGAGATCGGCGTGCCGATGGGCGTGGTGGCTGCGATTTGCCCGACGACGAATCCGACCTCGACCGCGATCTATAAGAGCATCATCTCGCTCAAAGCCGGCAACGGAGTGGTGCTGAGCCCGCACCCCAGAGCGAAGAAGTGCACCTGCTACACGGCCTCGCTGATGTTGAAGGCGGCGGTGGAGGCGGGCGCACCGGACGGCATCATCCAGTGCCTCGAGAATCCGTCGATTGAAGCAACGAACGTGCTGATGCGGCACGAGCGGACGGCGGTGATCCTCTCGACGGGCGGCAGCGGGATCGTGCGCGCTGCGTATTCGAGCGGCAAGCCGGCGTTCGGCGTGGGGCCGGGGAATGTGCCGGTGCTGGTGGACGAGTCGTGCGACATGACGAAGACCATCATGAAGGTGGTCGCCGGAAAGTCGTTCGACTACGGGACGGTGTGTTCGAGTGAGCAGACGGTGGTAGCGGTGTCATCGCTGCGGCCGGTGATCCTGGAACATCTTCAGAAGAACAACGCGTACCTGTGCAACGACGAGCAGCGGAAGGCGCTCGAGAAGCTGCTGATCACGCATAACTTCGGCGTGAACCCGAAGTGCGTGGGACAATCGCCGCAGAAGATCGCGGAGATGGCTGGGTTTTCGGTTCCAGCCGAGGCTCGGATTTTGTGCTGCGAGATTGGCGGCGTGGGCAAGGAGCATCCGCTGTCGGCGGAGAAGCTTTCGCCGGTGCTCTCGCTGCTGTTCGTTCCGGACTTCGCGGCGGCGTTAGACGCGTGCGAGGGGATCCTTCGCTTTGGCGGGCTGGGTCACACATGCGTGATCCACGCGAAAGACGAGGCGCACATCCACGAATACGCGCGCAGGATGCCGGCGTTCCGAGTGCTTGTGAACACGTCGTCGCCGCAGGGGTCGACCGGCATTACGACGAACATTCAGCCATCGATGACGCTGGGCTGCGGGGCAGTGGCGGGAAATAGCACGAGCGACAACGTGGGGCCGCAGCATCTCATCAACGTGAAGCGGCTGGCGCGCTCGGTTCGGCTTCCCCAGGATGCGCTGCAGGTGCCGACGGTATCGGAGACGAAGGCGGCGGTGTTGCCCGCTCCTTCTCCCGCCGTGGCTGCACCGGCGGCAACGCCCAATCCAGGGGCTGCGGCGTTCGATCGGGAGGCCATTGTCAGCGCCGTGGAGCGGTACCTGGCGCAGCGCGGCGTGAAGGTGAACGGCAGCGGGGCGCCGTTGCCGGCAGCACGGCCGGCAAGCGTAACCGAAGGCGTGGTTGACCGATTTCTTCGTTCGCGGTCGAAGCCGGCCGCTCCGACCGCCGGCGCGTGTTGTGTGGCTCCCACAGCCGCTCAGGCGGCGGCGGTTCCAGCCGGTGCGCCTGCTCCTCCTCCTCCTGCTCCCGCTCCCGCTCCTGCCGAGCGGGAAGTGACCATAGTCGACTTCGTTTGCGAGGCGGATGTGCGCGCAGCCATCGCCCAATCGCGCAAAATCTACATCGGTCCGAAGACGATCGTCACGCCAGCGGCGCGCGAAGCGGCGCGGGATGAGACGCTCGTGATGGCGCAACGAACATGAAACAGAATCTGGACGCACTGAAGGAAGAGATCCAGCACTACCTGGAGACGGAGGGTTTCGTCGCGTTCTACGGCTACCCGCGGCAGCACGAGACAGTACCGGTGGTGCGATGGGACACGGTGCAGCACCCCGACTATCACCCGTTCCTGCAGGCGGCGAAACAGGTGGAGATCAAGCTGGTGGTCTTTCATGCCTCCGAATTCACGCCGGACATGATCGACGAAGCGCTGGAGGATTTGGAGGACGCCGACCTCCCGCGAGACGAGAAGCGGACGCTCGAGCGCCGTCTTCGCGACATGCGGGTTTACGAGGGCTTCACGTATGCCCTGGATCTCTCCTTCGATTACCAGGGACGGATGTACCTGTTCGAGTTGGAGACCGAGTGGTACCAGGAGTTGAACGAGATCCTGGATGAGATCGACGCCGCGGTGCCCGAGGACGACGAGGACGCTGGACCGCTCGGCGGGTACTTCTCGAACAACTAGCGCTCACGATGCCGCCCCGCGCTCAGTGGAGTGTGGCTTCGCCAGACGAGTCCGCCGCCGCGGCGCTGGCCCGCGATCTGTGCATTCAAAGGCCGGCGGCACGGGTACTGTGGAGCCGCGGGTATCGCGACGCCGGCGCGGCGCGCCATTTTCTTACGCCAACGCTCGCGGATCTACACAACCCTCTTTTGTTGCGGGACATGGACCGAGCGGTTGAACGACTGCTCCGCGCCGTTGAAAGCGGGGAGAAGATCCTGCTGTATGGCGACTACGACGTGGATGGAACGTCGTCGGTGGTTTTGCTCAGCAAGATTCTAGAAACGGCGGGCGCCCGCTTCAGCTTCACCGTGCCGCACCGGCTGCGCGACGGATACGGCATGCGCCCGGAAGTGGTGGAGCAGGCGGCTGCAGACGGCGTGCGGCTCATCGTCAGTGTGGACACCGGGATTCGGGCTTCCGCGGTGGTGGAGCACGCCTCGCGTCACGCGATTGACTGCATCATTACAGACCATCACCTGCCCGAGGAGAAGCTTCCACCAGCTCTCGCCGTGCTGAATCCGAACCGCGAGGACTGCGCGTATCCGGAGAAGAATCTCTGCGGCGCGGGGGTGGCGTTCAAGCTCATCCAGGCGCTGATGCAGCGGATGGCATGGCCCGCGGATCGGGTCCGGCGGATGACGGAGTCACTGTTGAAGATGGTCGCCATCGCCACAGTGGCTGACGTGGTGCCGTTGACCGGGGAGAACCGGGCGATGGTCAAGCTTGGCCTGGACGGCCTGCATACAGTGAAGAACCACGGTTTGAAGGCGTTGCTGGCGAGGGCGGGTCTGGGGGACGGGCAGACGCCGTCGGCGGGCGATATTGGATTTCGCGTCGCGCCCCGGATCAACGCAGCGGGACGGATGGCGAGCGCCTCCGATGTGATTGAGATGTTCCTGACGGGTGACGCCGGACGGGCAACGGAGATCGCCGAGCGGCTGCATGAGTTGAATCGCGAGCGGCAGCAGGTGGAAGCGCAGATTGTCGAAGAGTGCCTGAAGAGGGATGTCGGTCCGGAGGAAGTGGGACTCGTCTATTCGGGACCGGGATGGCATAAGGGCGTGGTGGGCATCGTGGCAAGCCGGGTGGTGGAACGCCATCACCGGCCAGTGATTGTGCTGGGAGAAGATCCGGATACGGGCCTGGCGCAGGGTTCCGGGCGTTCGATCCCGGCGTTTCACCTGCTTGACGCGCTGGAGTCGATGTCCGATCTGTTCCTCAAGTTCGGGGGGCACAGGCAGGCGGCGGGTGTCACGCTCCCGGTGGAACGGATTGGTGAGTTCCGCCGGCGCTTCAATGAATACGCGCGGCGACGGCTTACCGCAGACGACCTGACACCGCGGATGCGAGCGGACGCGCCGCTCGATTTTCGGGAGATCAACGAGGAGGCGGTGCAGCAGGTGCTGCAACTGGCTCCGTTCGGGTGTGGAAACCCTGCACCGCAGTTTGCCGTGCATGGTGTAGAGGTCTGCGGGCCGCCGTCGCCAATGGGCGAAGCGCACCTGCGTGTGCCCGCAAGGCAGAACGGCAGGATCATCAAGATGAAGGCGTGGCGGTTTCGCGAGCGGGAAGACGAGGTGGCCGCGGGCACGCGTATTGACGCCATTGTGTCGCTGGATGAGGACCAGTACTCAGCGGCGCGCGGGTATGCGAACTGGTGCATGACGGTGAAGGACGTGAGGCCGGCGCAATGAGCGAGTACGACACGATCGCCTATCCGGGTTATCCCTTCGCGCAGACGCATCCCGACCGGCTGGGCGCCATCGCCCGTTTGCACGGATTGGAGCCGGCGCCGCCCGCCGGGAGCCGGGTGCTCGAGATTGCTTGCGGTGACGGATCGAATCTAATCCCGATGGCGTACGGCATGCCGGGGGCGCGGTTCCTGGGAATCGACTACGCCGCGCAGCCGGTGGAGACGGGGCGGCGCGCGGCCGCTGAGTTAGGGCTCGGGAACATTGAACTGTGCCGGGCCGACATCCTGGAGTTCGAAGACGAAGGGCCGTTCGACTACATCCTGGCGCACGGCTTGTATTCGTGGGTACCGGCGGCGGTGCAGGAGCGGACGCTGGAGATCTGCCGGCGGTCACTGGCGCCGCACGGCGTTGCGTTCATCAGCTACGACACGCTGCCCGGAGGGTATGAGCGCCAGGTGGTGCGTGACCTGATGGCGTTTCACGCGACGTCCGGAGAGCCCGAGCAGCGGCTTCGCGACGCGAAGGAGATTCTGGCGTTCGCGGCGAAGGAAGCGAATCCGCAGCGCTCCTACGGACAGGGGTTGATGACGGAATGGAAGCGGCTGGAGGGGCGCGATGCGGGGTTTGTCTACCACGATCACCTGGCGCCGCAGCACGAGGCGTTGTACCTGACGGAGTTTGTGCGGCGGGCGCAGAAGGCGGGGCTCGCGTACCTGGGCGAGGCGGATTACTCGGAGATGTCCAGCTCCTTTCTGAGCCCGGAAGCAGCGGCGCGCGTGGAGGACTTCGCGCGAGGGGATCGTATCCGGCGGGAGCAGTACCTGGACTACCTGAAAGGGCGGCAGTTCCGCCAGACGCTGCTGGTACGCGCGGAGAGGCAGATTGAGGAGGCCAGACCGGAACGAATTGCGGAGATGCTGGTGACGTCGCCGGCCCGTGAGGAGGAGCCGGGGGTGTTCCGCCGGGGGCAGGGCCGCCTGCGTTCGCAGCATCCGCTGACGCGGGTGATGATGCAGCAGTTGGGGCGAGCGTGGCCGGCGGCGGTGCGTGCGTGCGACCTCGCTTCCACCGAGAGCGACCGCAAGATTGTGTACGAGCTGTTGCTGGTGTGCTTCGAGCGCGGATTCGTCGACCTGCACATCTGGCAGCCCTCCTTCACGCGACAGCCCTCGGCGCAGCCGGTGGCAAGCGCGGTGGCGAGGCGAGAGGCGGCGATGCGGAGACGGCTGGTAGGCAACCTGTGGCACGCGTTGGTGGAGGTGGAGGAGGCGGCGCGGGAGTTGCTGCTGAAGCTCGACGGCAGTTACGCGCCTGCGCCAGACGATCCACTGGTGGCTCGTCTGGCGCGGCAGGCGCTGCTGATTCAGTAACGGTAGATGGCGGCAAGCGGCAGTTTATCGGGCACCTTGTCAGGATCGAGGGCATAGACGCGGCCGCCGTGCAGGAGCGTTTGCAGGGCAGCGAAATCGAGCAGATCCTCGTCGCCGGGCTGCGCTTCGCGGTGGAGTTCCACCTGGTAACTGGAGGGATCGAAGCGGCCCCAGTGCTGGAGTCCGAGCCCGACAAAGAGCGTGTCGACGCGTCCCTGGTGGGCAGCGGCGACGACCTCAGGGATTTTCTCCGACCCTTTGCCGGCGGCCTCCATGGAGCGGAACCGTACGGCGGTCTCGAGCATGGCGCGCTCGAAGATCGGCTGTACGATGCCCTGGCCCGCCTGATAGAGTTCGTCGTCGGGGCGGCCTTCCGGGTTGCCGCGAATCACCTCGTCTATGAGGTTCTTGTAGGTATTCGCCTCTTTGTAGATCGGCAACTGATGCTCGACGCAGGCGAGGACGAGCGGCGCCTGTTCTTCGCGCAGCAGAGGCCAGAGGCCGCGGTCGACAGCACGATAGTACTCGAGGAAGCGTCCCTTGCGGTCCGTATCGCTGGCGCTGGTGATGTAGGAGACAGGAGGCCGGTTTGGATCTTCATTCGCGAGCTTCGAGCCGGAATCGGCGTTGACGAACTTCATCGCCTCGGTGAAGCTCTCGGGGACGCCCTCGGGCAGCGGCACACGCCGGTACCCGAAGCGCGAGCATTCGAGGAGCCGAAGTTGATTCCCGCCGAGCGCAAGGATGAAGAAGCGGCCGTCACCGGTGAGCATGGTCATGAGCGGTTTGAGGTGGAAGCGGTCATTCGCGAGGACGAGTTCGGGAACCTCGACGGGCACCCGGTAGTGGCGATAGAAGAGCGGTGACGCGAAGACAGCGAGCCCAAGTCCCTGGTGCTGCCAAAACTCGTAGTCGTCAACCAGGCGGTTGGCGGGCTCGAGCATCTCCCGGGCTTCGGCCGCGCGCAGGCCGACGGCTTCCAAATCCGATTCGGCCCGCTTCACGAGGTTCTTGAAGCGAATGGGGTCCTGGCGCGTCTCGCGGCTCTTCATATGGGTCGGCAAGTAGATGGAAACACACTGCGAGCCGCGCACCCGCGCCAGCTCTTCGAGTTGTTCTCGGCGAAGGATATTCATGAGAAGACTCCACCTGATAGAGGGTCGCTCCGTGGTTGCTGTTACACGGATGTCAACTGTTCGCTTTTGACCTTGCACAGCGTCTACAGCTGGATGGTACGGACGCTGCAACCTGGAAAACCCTTTCCCCAAGGCGCCACATGGGACGGTTTAGGGGTGAACTTTGCGATCTATTCGGAAAGCGCGACGGGCGTGGAACTGTGCCTGTTCGACTACCCGAATGGATCCACCAACGAGGAGCGCATCCGCCTGCCCGAGGTGACGGGCGGCGTGTGGCACGGCTACGCTGCCGGTCTGAAGCCGGGGCAGCTCTACGGGTACCGGGTATACGGTCCGTTTGAACCAGTGCAGGGCCACCGCTTCAACCCGGCCAAGCTGCTGATCGACCCTTATGCGCGAGCGCTCGCCGGGACCGTCAATTGGAACGAACCGCTGTTCGCCTACCAGTTCGATTCCCCGGAGCAGGACCTCTCCTGCGACCCTCGTGACTCCTGCGCGGGAGTGCCGAAAGGTGTGGTGACAAACACGCACTTCGACTGGAGCAACGACCGGCCGCCGCTGATCCCGATGCACGAGTCGATCATCTACGAGGTGCACGTCAAGGGCTTCACCAAACTGCACCCGGACATTCCGGAGGAGTTGCGGGGAACCTATGCGGGCCTCGCCTCGCCCCCGGCGATCGAGTATCTACAGAAGCTGGGCGTCACCGCCGTGGAACTGCTGCCGGTGCACGCGTTCCTGCAAGACAAGATCCTGCTCGACCGAGGGCTCCGCAACTACTGGGGCTACAACACTGTGAACTACTTCGCGCCGGAGGCGAGTTACTCGGCGGCGGGCGACCGGGGCGAGCAGGTGAGCGAGTTCAAAGCCATGGTGAAGGCGCTGCACGCGGCCGGCATCGAAGTGATTCTGGATGTGGTCTACAATCACACCGCGGAAGGGAACCACCTGGGCCCGACGCTGAGTTTCCGCGGCGTCGACAACCTCACCTACTACCGGACGGTGGCGGAAAATCCTCGTTACTACATGGATTACACGGGCTGCGGCAACACGCTGAACGTGCGGCATCCGCAGGTTCTGAAGCTGATCATGGACAGCCTGCGGTACTGGGTGCAGGAGATGCACGTAGACGGGTTCCGCTTCGACCTGGCGTCCGCCCTGGCGCGCGAGATGTACGACGTGGACCGGCTGTCGGCGTTCTTCGATGTGATCAACCAGGATCCGGTGATTTCGCAGGTCAAGCTGATCGCCGAGCCGTGGGACGTGGGGATGGGCGGTTACCAGGTGGGCAACTTCCCGGCGTTGTGGGCGGAGTGGAACGGAAAGTACCGTGACGCGGTGCGGCGCTACTGGAAGGGCGACGACGGCATGCTGGCGGAGCTCGGCTACCGTCTGACCGGCTCGAGCGATCTCTACCAGCGTGACGGGCGGCATCCGTCGGCGAGCATCAACTTCGTGACCGCGCACGACGGCTTCAGCCTGCACGACCTGGTGAGCTACAACGAGAAACACAACGAGGCAAACGGGGAGGGAAACCGGGACGGGGCCGACGACAACCACTCCTGGAACCACGGCGCGGAGGGGCCCACCGACGATAAGGCGGTCAACGATCTGCGGGAACGGCAGAAGCGCAACTTCCTGGCAACGATGCTGCTTTCGCAGGGCGTACCGATGATTTGTGGCGGCGATGAGCTGAGCCTGACCCGCTTCGGCAACAACAATGGCTATTGCCAGGACAACGAGCTGAACTGGTTCAATTGGGAGTACGGGGAGGCGAAGGCGGCGCTGATCGAGTTCACCAGGATGTTGATCGCCTTGCGCAAGGCGCATCCCAACTTGCACCGCCGGAAGTACTTTCAGGGCCGGGCGATTAACCCCGCAGGCGAGACGCGACGCGAGGTGCGCGGCCAGGTGGTGAAAGACATTATGTGGATCCGCCCGGACGGGCATGAGATGGCGGAGGACGAATGGACGGCGGGATGGGTGCGCTGCCTGGGCGTGCGCTTGAGCGGGAAGACGCTGGACGAGTACGACGTGGTAGGAGAGCCGATCGAGGACGATACGTTTCTGATCCTACTGAACCCGCACCACGAGCCGATCCGTTTCTACCTGCCGAAGTGCGAGAAGACGCGTGACTGGCAGCTGGTGCTGGATACGAAGTACACAGAGCAGGTGGACCAGGGGCTGCAGATTCCGTCCGGCCAATACTATGAGCTGATTCCCCGCTCGATGGCGGTGTTCGTGGAGTCCGAAGTGAAGCAGCCGCCGCGCTCCATCACGGATGTTCTGTAATCGTTAGGCGGCGACGCTCGTCCGGGAGGCGTTCGATGCGGATCTCCCAGCGATTCTGCGGCATCAACTCCGGGAAGCGTTCGCCCCATTCGATGAGAACGACGGCCTGACGATCGAACAGCTCGTCGAGGCCGAGGCGGGCGACCTCGTGGGCTTCGTCCAAGCGGTAGAGGTCGATGTGGTACACCGACGGCGAGTATTCGTGAATGAGCGTAAACGTCGGGCTGGAGACGTCGTCGGGAGAGGCTGCGCCCAAGCCTTGCACGAGGCCCTTGGCGAGTGTGGTCTTGCCGGCTCCGAGGTTGCCGATCAGGAGTACAACCGCCTGGGGCGGGAGCCCGCCGGCGAGTTGTTTCCCGAGGGCGACGGTCTCCTCTTCACTCGAGGTCTCGAAGCTTCGGGATCTCACGAATGGCCTCCGGAAGGAAGTGGAGCAGGTCGGTCGCGATGAGCGAGGGTTCGCCGAGAGTCCGCGCACCGATCTCGCCAGCGCGGCCGTGGAGCCACACGGCGGCGGCGACGGCGAGAGCGGGTGCTTCGCTCCATTGCGCCAGCAGGCCGGCAATCATGCCCGTCAGGATGTCGCCGGTCCCGCCGGTGCCCATAGCGGGGGTTCCTGTGGGGTTCACGACCACTGAGCCGTCGGGGAAGGCGATGAGCGTGCGCTGACCTTTCAAAACGAGGGTGACCGCGCGCTCCTGGGCAAATGATCGTGCGATGTCCAGGCGGTTCGCCTGGACGTCAGCGGTGGTGGTTCCCATGAGCCGCGCCATCTCGCCAGGGTGCGGCGTGAGGATGCGAGGGCCTTGAGCGCGCCAGTCGAAGCCGGCGAGGGCGTTGAGCGCGTCGGCGTCGACAACCATGGGTTTCTGGGCCTCGCAGACCAGGCGACGCACCCAGTCGACGGTCTCGGGGCGGGTACCGAGGCCGGGGCCGACTGCGATCACGTCCTTGCTGCGAACGAGGTCGTCGAGCTCAGCGAGTGGGGCGGTCATCACCTCGGGCGCGTAGTTGGCGGCGGCGTCGCATACGACGGTCACCAGGCCGGCGCCGATGCGTAACGCCGCGAGGGCGCACATGCCCGCGGCGCCCGTCTTGCCGGGCGAACCGCCGGCGACGACGAGATGGCCGTAATCGCCCTTGCGCCCGCCGCGCGCGCGCGGCGCAAACAGGGGAGCGAACCGGCGAGGATCGGTGACCTCCAGCCAGACGCCAGCGTCCTGCTCATAGAGGCCGGGAGGGCTGCCGATCTCGCCCACGATTAACTCGCCCACCGCATCGCAGTTGGGCGGCAGCACGTGGGCAATCTTGGGCGCGGTGAAGGTGACGGTGGCGTCCGCACGCACGTGATTTCCGACCCAAGCGCCAGTGTCGCTTGGAAGCCCGGAGGGGATGTCGACGGCGACAATTTTCGCCTTCGTAAAGTGGGGAACGGCGTTGATGAGCTCGAGCGCGGGGCCGCAGGCGGGGCCCTTCAGTCCGGTTCCCAGAACGGCGTCGAGCAGCAGGTCGGCCCGGTACATCTCCGACGTCACGGCGAGCTGGACCGGGCAACCGCACGCTTCGAGCATTCGCCACGCCGTGGCTGCGTCGCCGTGCAGTTCATCGGGCTGTGCGCCGAGCACCACGTCCAGCCTGCGCGGGCGAAGCCGCGTCCAAAGCTGGCGCGCAATGACGAAGCCATCGCCCCCATTGTTGCCCTTGCCGCACAGGATGACGACGTGTTTCTCGCGCAGCGGGGAAAAGCGTTCGACAAGGAACTCGACGACGCGGTGGCCGGCGTTCTCCATGAGAACGATGCCCGGGATGCCGAGTTCGATGGTGCGCCGGTCAACGGCGCGCATCTGCTCAGCGGTGAGCACTTTCATGCCGGGCCTCCGCCATTCGTTCCAGTTTGCGCAGCGAAGCGTGCTCACCCATCACGATGAGGCAGTCGCCCGCGCCAATCTCGGCGTTGGCCGCGGGGTTGAACTGCATCTGCCCGTCGGTGCGGCGGATGGCAAGGACGATCACGCCGAGCTCGCGCCGGATGGGGAGTTGTTGGAGCGTCTTGGCGACAAAGTCGCTGTTGAGCCCGACCTGAACCTGCTCAATGCCGATGTCCTCGCCGACGCTCGAGGTGGTGAAGTTGAGGAACTGCGTGACGTGGGGACGCAGCAGGGACTGGGCGAGGCGGGTGCCGGTAGCGGCGTAGGGAGCGATGACGGAGTCCGCACCGGCGCGACGCAGTTTGCTCTCATTCTCCTCTTCGCTGACACGCGCCGAGACGATCACCTTCGGGTTGAGGCTTTTGGCGGAAAGCGTCAGGAAGAGATTGTCGGCGTCGGTGGAGAGTGCGGCGATGATTCCGCGAGCGCGAGCGATGCCGGCATCGCGGAGGGTCTCGTCACGGGTGGAATCGGCGAGCACGGCAAGCATGCCGGACTTGATGGCCCGCTCCACTTTATCCGGGTTTCGATCAACGACGAGGAACGGCGCAGCGGCCTGCTGCAGTTCAGCGGAGGCGCCGCGTCCAACGCGGCCGAAGCCGCACACGATGATATGGTCCTTGAGATTCTCAATCATTCGGCGAGCCCGCCGTTTCCCTAAGAAGTTGCCCAGTTGCAGTTCGATGATAGTCTCGGTCATCGTGCCGATGGCCGCGAACATGGCGCTTACGCCAATAAAGATGTAGAAGGCGTTGAAGGCGCGGCCAGCCGTTCCCAGCGGCTGGACCTCGGCGTAGCCTACGGTGGTGATGGTGATCAACGCCATGTAGAAGGCGTCGAACAAGGGGAAGTCGGCAATGAGGACGTAGCCGGCGGTGCCGACCGCGAGGATGGCGGCAAGGGTGAGGCCGATCCAGACGGCGCGGCGGCGGATGAGATCCATGTCAGACTCTCCGCGCCAGCACGAGCGTCATGTCGTCTTGCAACTCAGGGGAGCCCGTCCATTGGCGAACGGCGCCGGTGACGGCTGCGGCGATCTCGTTCTCGTCCCGGCGGGCATTGCGAATCAGCACGTCGATGAGCCGCTCCTCGCCGAACATCTCGCCGTATTCGTTCTCAGGTTCGGTGACGCCGTCCGTGTAGCAGACCAGCAGGTCACCGCTTTCGAGGCGGACCTGGCTCTCTCCGTAGCGCGCGAACGGAAAAGCGCCGACGACCATGCCGTTGATCTCGAGCTTGTGTGCTTCGCCGTCCCGGATCAAGAGCGGCGGCAGATGGCCGGCGTTTGTGTACGTCATCTCCCCGCTCTCGTCGTCGTAGAAGGCGAGGAAGAATGTGGCGTACTTTTCGGCGGCGGTGTAATCGTACAGCTGCTGGTTCAGCTGGGTGACCAATTGCGAGGTGGCGACGGCGGTGATCACGCTGCTGGCGCCGCCGTTGGTAGCCTTCGCCGCCGCTTCCACGCAGTGGCGGATCTGGGTACGGAAGGCGGACTGCACGGTGGCCATGAGCAGCGCCGCCGAGATTCCTTTTCCCGCGACGTCGCCCACTGCCAGGGCCAAGCGCGTTTCTCCCAACATCTGGTAGTCGTAATAGTCCCCCGACACCATGCGCGCGGCGTTGCAAGCGGTGGTCACGCGCAGGCGTTTCACGCGAGGGGCGACGCGGGGCTGCAGCGCGTCCTGCACTTCGCGGGCGATCTCCAGTTCGGCCTGCAGGCGTTCCCGCTCCTTTTCGACCGTGACCAGGCGCTGCAGGTTCTCGGTCATGCTGTTGAAGGACATGGCGAGCTCCGCAAGCTGATCATTGCCCTTGATGGCGATGCGGTGGCCGAAGTCTCCCTCTTTGACGCGTTCGGTTCCCTCGTAAATGGCGTGCACGGTGCCGGTGATCGTGCGCGTGAGCGAGACGCCGATGACCAACGAGACGATCTGGACAACCAACAGCAGCATGGCCAACCCGTAGAGGATCTGCAACAGCCCGGGACGCTCCCATCCGCCCGAGAAGACGACGTTCAGGATGGCGGAGACACGGGTGTGCACGGACAGCAGGTAGCTGTCCTGCTTCTGGGGTTCCGCCCAGAGAGAGACGGGAATCGCCGTTCCCCAAAGGATGGCGCGATCGAAGAAGTTCGCACCGGGTGGGATTCCGGGCGAGTCCGCGGGGCGGTCGTCGTGGGGCCGGGCTCGGGTGCCCCTGTTGCTGCGGTCGGGATCGGGAAACCAAACCAAGTCGATCAAACCGAGGTTCGGCACGAGATCGGCTAGGAACTGGCGCGTGATGGGGGCCATGGCCAGCACCTGCAAGTCGTCTTTGCGCTCAAGGGCCCAGGCATAGAGCAGGCCATCCCGGGCCACCAGGCCGTAGGCTGGGTTCCAGCCGGAGGGCGGGAACGCGAGGTCCGAGTCGGCGGGGAAACGGTACTCTTCTTTGGAGTCGCGAGCCAACATCTGAAAGCCGGGAAACCGCTCGCGGACGAAGGTGCCGTTCCGCTGAATAAACAGGGGCCGGGCCTGCGGCGGTACGCGAAGGAAGCCCGAGGCGCCGCTGCGAATGAACGCGAGGCGGCGGTCCAGTTCGGAGTTCACCAGGTAGACCCCCACCTGCTGGGCGAGAACCGAAGCGCCCAACTGCGCCAGGAACAGGATGAGGATGATGGGGACGACGGCGATGAAAACGTAGGTGACGATGAGGCGGTTGCGTAGGCGCCAGATGGCACGTCGAATTCCGCGGACCAGCAGCCGAATGCCGAGCCAGGCGCCGAGGGACACGGCGGCGAAGGTCACCAGGCCGGCGAAGAATCCGCCGGCTCCGGCAAACCACAGGGCGACGGCCAGCAGCGCCAGCGCGAGAAAGACTTTCTCGAGCAGCGTGAAGGACGGCCATCGTCGACCAGGACTCAAGGAACTCTCCCGCTTTTGTCTGAAGGCATTCTACAGCCGGCTCTTGGCGATGGCAGGCGTTTGGCGTTCCGGTTCGGACAGCGGCACATCGGGCTGCAGGTAGTGCTCGGTCAGCCACTCCTTCAGGCGGACGGCAGCGATCTCGGGATCGTCCACGTATTCAAAGAGGTTGAGGTCGGTGGGGCTGATCATGCCGTACTTGGCCAGGGCCTCGAAGTTGATCACTTCGCGCCAGTAGTTAGAGCCGTAGAGCAGCACCAGCATCTTCTTCTCGAGTTTCTCGGTCTGCACGAGCGTGAGGATTTCGGCTAGTTCGTCGAGCGTGCCGAAGCCGCCGGGAAACACGATGAGCGCCTTCGCCAGGTAGGCGAACCAGAACTTGCGCATGAAGAAGTAGTGGAACTCGAAGGAGAGATCGGGGGTGATGTACTCGTTCGGCCACTGTTCGAAGGGGAGTCCGATATTGAGACCGATGGTCTTGCCGCCCGCTTCCGAAGCACCGCGGTTGGCGGCTTCCATGATGCCGGGACCACCGCCGGTGCAAACAACGAAGCGCCGCGTGTGGTTTTCAAGACTGTCAGACCATTCCGTGATTCTGCGGGCGAGGGTGCGCGCCGCTTCGTAATAGGAACCCATCGGGCCGTCGGTCGTGATGCGCGCGGAGCCGAAGAAGACCACTGTGTCGCGAATCTTAGCGCGCCGGAAGTGATCCAGGGGCTCCAGGTACTCCGAGAGAATGCGAACGGTACGGCCGGCCTGGCTGTCGAGGAACTCCTCGTTCTTGTACGCCACGGGCCGCCGGCTGCGCAGCGGGGTCTCGCTCATCGTGAAGTGCCCTCGGCGTGAGGCTGACGTACTTTCTCCAATTCCTCGACGCGTCTTTCCAATTGTCTCATTGTCCTGACCAAGTCCGGCAGTTTAGGAAAGGCGGTGACAGCGCGCAGCCATTCACGGGCTTCGAAAGCGGGAGAGCCGGACATTACGGCGCCCGGCTTAACGTCGCCGCCGATGCCGCTTTGTGCGTACACGATGGCGTTGTCGTGGATGGTGAGGTGCCCGGAGACGCCGACCTGGCCGGCCAGGAGCACGTTCTTTTCAAGAACGCTCGACCCCGCCAATCCGGTTTGAGCGCAGATGATGTTGTCCTCGCCGACCACGCAGGCGTGGCCCACCTGCACCAGGCTGTCGACCTTTGCGCCACGTCGAATGCGGGTTTCGCCAACCGTCGCGCGGTCGATGTTGGTGAGCGATTGTATTTCGACGTCGTCCTCGATGACGGTGACGCCGGATTGAACGATCTTGTAGTGGCTACCGTCCGCGCGCTTTGCGAAGCCGTAGCCGTCGCCGCCGACGACGACGTTGTTCTGGAGGATCACACGGTTTCCGATGCGGCAGTGCTCGCGAACGACGGCCCCGGAGTGTGCGTAGAAGTCGTCGCCGATCTCGACGCCTTCATACAAAACAACGTGAGGGTGCAGCAGCGCGTTGCGGCCGATGCGGACGCGCTCGCCAATGACAGCGTAGGCGCCGATAGAAGCACCCTCGCCAATGACCGCCGTGGAAGCGATGGCGGCCGTCGGGTGGATACCAGGCGAGGGGCGCGGAGGCTGGTAGAACAGTTCCAGCGCGCGGGCGAAATCGAGGTACGGGTTGGAGGAGACGACGCAGGCGCATGGGACGTGCGGCAGGGGCTGCGAGACCAGGACGGCGCCCGCCCGGGTTTGCTTCACTTTCGGGGCGTACTTCGGGTTGGCCAGGAAGGTGAGATCCGAGGGACCGGCGGTTTCCAGGCCCGCAACTCCGGAGATCTCCACACCGGGGTCGCCGGAAGCGACCACACAGCCCAACGCGGCTGCCAGTTTCTCGAGTCTCATAAACACACAGAGTACCGCTACACTGGAAGTTGATGCGCACAGCCTTAGCCTTACCGGGAGTGTGTCTACTCGCACTCCAGGCCCTCGCGCAGCAGCCGCCGCCCGCTTCGGAATTGCAGAAAGCGGCCGAGGAGTTCAAGATACAGAGCCGGAATTTGGGCCTCCGCGAGGACAGCCCGGCGAAAGCGCGCGCCAACGGGTCGCGCTCCGGGCCGTCGTTTCACGGCCGGATCTTCGAGAACTTCCGCAACGACGTTCTGGACGCGGTACCGAAGGAAGTCCGCCAGGCGGGCGGCACGCGACCGTTCCTGCGAAGGAACCAGTTCGGCTTCAATTTGAACGGGCCGTTCCGCATCCCGTGGCTGTACAATGGCGCGCGGCGGACGTTCTTCTCAGTTTCCTATGAGGGTGTGCGAGAGCGCATCGGCCGCTCCTATCTGCGCACCGTGCCGACGACGCTCGAGCGCACGGGCGATTGGGCGCACGTGGTGGACGCCGCCGGTAATCCCCTGCCGATCTACGACCCGAAGTCCACGCGCCCCAACCCCGATTACGATCCCGCTCAACCGGTATCGACGACGAACCTGCAATACCTGCGCGACCAGTTCCCGGCCAACCGCGTTCCGCAGACGCGGCTCGACGCGACGGCGCAGCGGGCGCTCGAGTTGTACCCGCAGCCAAACGTCTCCATCGGGCCTTTCTTCCGCAACAACTACTTCGTGTTCTCGCCCGAGTCCAACAGCGCGGACGGGGTAATCCTGCGCGTGGATCATAATCTGACCGAGCGGCACCGCATCAACTTGAACGGTTCGTTCTCGGACGGTTTCGCAGGCGCGGCAAAGTTCTTCAACACGGAGGCGGATTCGAGCCTGCCGGACCGCACCTTCGCCAACCGGCGCGGCTCTCTGGAGCACGTGTTCACTATCTCGCCGCAGACCGTGAACAGCGTGACCTTTGAGGCGTCCACGGACTCCTCCGAGTACGTTTCCCTGAAGTCCACCTTTGCCCAGCAACTGGGCGTGGATACGGTGGGCAGCAATGTCTTCCCGTGGATTCGCCTCGGCAACTACCTGGACCTGGGGAACCCGAACCCCTCCGCCCGCAATACGCGCAATACGTACGTGCTGACCAACAGCACGTCAACGCGGCGCGGCAAGCACAATCTTCGCGGCTCGACGCAACTTGCCCTGTTTCAGGTGAACAGCTTCGTGCCGCAGTATCCGGCGGGAACGTACCGCTTCACCGCCGGTTTAACCAGCTTGCCCGGCATCAACAACACCGGCCATGCGTTCGCGAGCTTCCTGTTAGGTCTCTCCGATTTTGCGGAACGGAGCCTGGTGGAGCAGCCGTCCTACTTCCGGCGCGCGCGCTGGGCCTTGGCGCTGCGCGACCAGTATGAGATCCGGCCGGGCCTGCAGATCGCCTTTGCGGGCAACTTCGAAGTGCACACGCCGCGCATCGAGAAGTTCAATCGCCAAAGCTCCGTTGACCTGACGCGGACCAACCCTGCCAACCAGCGCTCCGGCGCGTTAGCCGCCGTCACCGCGGATGACCGGGCGTTTCAACCTGTGATGGCGTGGGTGGAGCCGAGCGCCAGCTTGAGTTGGAGCCCCGGCAACGATTCCAAGCGCATTGTCCGGCTCGCCTGGTCTCGCGCTTATACGGCGCTGCCCATTTACTCCGCGCAGTTCGGGACGCAGGGCTTCAACGGATACGATACGTTCTTCTCGCCGAATGTCCAACTCGAGCCCGCCGTGACATTCGCTGGCGGAATGCCCGCCGCGCGCAGGCTGCCGGATTTGCGGCCCCAAGCCGCGAACGACACGGTGGCCGAGTATCTGCACCCGGCTGATGACGTTCCGACCTATAACGCCGCGTCGGCCTCGTTCGAGTGGACACTGCCGGCGTCGCTGATCCTGACCCTTGGCGCCGGTCATGCCAACGGCCGCAATCTGCTGGTCAGCGGCAACACGGTGAACCTTAACGCGATTCATCCGGACGCGCTCGAGTATCGGGATCAGCTCAACAACGAGACCTTCCGGCGCTCCTTGCGGCCCTATCCGCAGTTTCTCGGGTTCGATCTCTACAGTTCCTACCCGGCGGGCCGGTATCGTCGCGATGCGGGCTATCTGCGGCTCGAGAAGCGAACTTCGTCCGGTCTTTCGCTCAACGCCTACTACGAGTACTCGAAGCAAATGGACGACTACTCGGGCCCATATGGCCGCCAGGATTTCTTTAACGCCGAGAACGAGTGGTCCCTCACCGCCTATAACAACCCGCACCGGCTGTCGTTGAGTTACGTGTATGAGCTTCCGATCGGGGCGAACAAGCCGTTCCTGTCGTTCACGGACTGGCGGCGCATTCTGGTGGACGGCTGGGCGGTGAGCGGCATCAGCACCGTCACCAGCGGAGAACCGCTGGCGCTGCGGCCGCAGTTTAACAATACGGGGCAGGTGATCGGATCTCTCAACGTGAACGTAGTCCCGGGAGTGCAGGCAGCGGTGGAGGATCCGTCGCCCGCGCTCTGGTTCAACCCCGCGGCCTTCGCGCAGCCCGCCGATTTTACGCTCGGCAGCGCATCGCGTACGCACCCGTTCCTGCGCAATCCGACCAGCCAGAATCACGACCTGAGCGTGAGCAAGCGTTTCGTGCTGGCGCCGGAACGAACGTTGGAGTTCAACGCCTCCGGCTTCAACTTTGTGAACCATGCCAACTGGAACGACCCCGACGCGGTGATCGGCCCCGAGAGCGCGCCAAACGTGAACGCGGGCAAGATCATCGGCTCGCGCGGCGGACGAGTGATCCAGCTTGGCCTGAGGCTGAGCTTTTAGCCGATGCGCCTCCCGTTAGCCATCCTGGCGCTGGCGGCTGTGCTGAGCGGCGCGGCCAACAATAAGCTGGAGCGGGCCAGCGTGCGGGTGCCGGTGTGGACGGAGGAAGGCAAGCCACTGCCGGCGGGGATCGAAGCCAAGGTGGAAGGGGCGGCAGCCCCGGTGAAGCGGGTTCGCGGTCCGGGTGATGAATTGATCGTGCTGATCGTGCTCGACGTAGTGGGCGACATTGCCCTTGTGGATCCGGCGCGTGAAGCGCTCATCGAGTCGATCACCGCGCTGCCTCCTAACGTGTGGGTGGGCTTGCTGCGCGCGCAGGACGGGTTGCGAGTACTGCTCGACCCGACGGGCGACCGCAAGGTGGTGTCCGATGCGATTCGAGGTTTGCCGATCAGTGGGCGCCCCGGGCTACTGGAAACGGTGGATCAGGCGGCGCGCCTGGCGGACCTGGTGGCGAGGAAATCGGCCGTGCGCCTGGCGCTACTGTATGTGACTGACAGCAACATCTACGGGTACCGCGAGGATTACACGAATCCCGTCGTCAACTCGTCGGACTCGCGTGATTTGAGCCGGCGCTTTCCCGAAGGGTTGGTCCGCGAGAAGATCTCGCGCCTTGAAGACAGCCTGGTAACACTGGAAGTGCCGCTGTTTATCGCACACCTGAACTGGCAGCGGGACCGCCTCAATGAGGCGTACCAGACGGGCTTGCTGCAGTTGGCGCAGGTGACCGGTGGGACGGCCCTCTTCTGCCGGACGTTGGCGGAGGTGCCGGAGGCCGTGCGCCGTACCATGGATCGCATCACGCAGCATTCGACTCTGGAGCTACAGCTGCCGGACAAGCCGCTCAAGAGCCTGCAGGTGGTCATCGAAGCCGGCGATCTGCCGTTGAGCTACCGCACGCGCTTCGTGCTGAAGGAGAAGTAACATGATGGTCCGCGCATTGGCGGTCGTTCTGGCACTCGCCGCGGCGGGCGCGGGTTTCCTGGCTTGGCAGCAGTCTCGTGCGGCGGAAGAGAGCCGGCAGGCGACGGCAAAGGCGGAAGCGGAGGCCAAGTCTCTGCGGCAGTTGCTTGACCAGGCGAATCAGCGTCGCGTGGAAGCGGGCGAGCCGCCGATTGCCGCGCCGGAACGCGAACCGCGCCGGGCGGCGGCGGCGCCAAGCGATGCGGGCGCCCGGCTCGAGAGCATCCGCCTGTTGGGACAGACGCGCGACCAGTTGGCCGCGGCGCAAGGGGCAGTGAAATCGCTCGAAAGCAAGGTGGCGGAGATGGAGGCGGCGACGCAACGGGCGACGGAGGAGAATAAGCGGCTGGCGGAGGCGGAGAGCGAACTGCGCGAGACCGTGGCCTCCAACCAGCGCCTGGTGGATGCGATTCAAACGGAACTCAAGGGAAAGTCCGAGCGGTTGATCCAACTGGAGACGACGCTGCGGCGGAACGCGGAGGAACTCAAAGCGGCCAAGGAGAAGCTGAACGGCACAGCGAAGGCCGGGCAGGCGATTGAGGACCTGAATCGCCGGCGGGAAATCTACCTCACGAACCTGCAGCGACGGTACCGGGACATCACCGATCAGATGCGGGCCATGGCTTTGCGGCTGGACAATCCGCAGGAGCGGCCGAACCAGATGGACCTCTCGCGGATCCAGACGGCGATTCAATCCGCTGAAGAGGACTTGAAGCAACTGGCGAATCTCAACGCGCAGGCGGCGCGGCTGAAGTGATCAGCGCCAGCGCAGGCGCTTTGCCGGACTGTTGATCTCGACACCGTTGGCAGCGGCCGGTGGGAAGACGATATTGGTGAGCACGACCTCACCGTCGTTCGCGAACACCTCGACGGACATCCGGTCCACGACCACGTGCAGGCGGCGCAGCACGGCGAGCGGAGCCTCGGTGCGGCTAGGGAACGTCTTGTCGAAGGCGACGGCGCCCGACTTCGTGCGATCGACCGAAAGTTTGCCCGCGGCATAGCCGATGGCCGTCTCCGCCCCCGCGCCTTTCAGCACTCGAAGATCGAGGGTGTCGCCAGCCGGCTCGATCTCGAGTTCGAACATCTGGCCCGCCGCCAGCGGCTTGCCATTCCACGGGCGCCAGGGGCGCGCAACGCCCGCGGCGGGTTGCTGCAGCAGGGTGTCGCCTTTTAGGGACAGCCTTCGCGGCAACGTCATCTGGCCGCGCCAGGGAGACGTCGGGGTCTTGCCGGCATACTGCCAGTTGCTCATCCAGCCGAGCATCACGGGCTTCTGGCCTCGCGGTGTGTCGCTAAACGTGAGGGCGCAGTAGCAGTCCCGCCCATAGTCGAGCCACTTCGTTTCCTTGGTCTCGCTCACGAAAGTCGTTCCGTCGAAGCGTCCGACGAAGTACTGCTCCCCCGAACCACCCGCAATGTGGCCCGGGTTCAGCCCAATCTTCAGCACCCATTTGCCGTCCACTTCAAACAGGTCCGGGCACTCCCAGATACCGCCGGTGGCTCCGGCGGGACCGAACTCGCCGACGCGCCTCCACGATTTCAGGTCTGCCGAAGCATAGAATGCGGCTTTGTGTTCCGTTGGCAAAGCCAACGCCATGATCCACCGCTTTGTCGGCGCGTGCCACAACACCTTGGGATCGCGAAAGTCCTTCAGGCCCGGGTCCAGCACGGGGTTTTTCTCGTACTTCGTCCAAGTGCGCCCGTTGTCGTTCGAGTAAGCAAGGTTCTGATGCTCCCGCGACGGTTTCGACTTATCGACACCTGTATCGCCCGTATAGATGGCGACGAGGCAGGGCTTACCGCCGCGACAAAAACCGCTCGAATTGTTCCAGTCGACGACGGTGCTGCCGGTGAAGATCCAGGCGTCGGCGCCCGTTGGGATGGCGACGGGCAGTTCCTGCCAGCGCCGGAGGTCGCGGCTCACGGCGTGGCCCCAACTCATGTTGCCCCACTGATCGCCGCTGGGGTTGTGCTGGAAGAAGAGATGATACTCGCCGCTAAAGAAGACCAGCCCGCACGGGTCGTTCGTCCAGTTCTTGGCGGGCGAGAAATGGAAGAGCGGCCGGAAGAGCTCGGCGCTCCAGCCCGCCGCCGCCAGCAAAGCCGCCGCTGCTATGATTCGAGTTCGCATGACGCCGCTCGAAAGCCAGTATGCCTCATTAGCAGCAGCCGTCGACGAGGAATTCGCGCGCGGCCGTCGACTTCACGGCGCGCGCATACAGTGCGGCCCCGGCTGCTACGAGTGCTGCCATCAGCTGTTCCAAATCACGGAACTCGAGGCGGCGCGCATTTCGGACGCGGTGGCGCATCTGCCCGAATGCGCCGCGCTGGTCGAACGTGCGGCGCGATACGTGGAGGAACGCGCTCGGCTGGTGACAGCGAAAGGCGAGCAGGAAGCCTGGGGCAGCCTGCCGCCGCCCGGCACGCGCCTGCTGTGCCCGGCGCTCGAAGACGGGCTGTGCCGCATTTACGACGCACGGCCGCTCATCTGCCGCAAATTCGGCGTGCCCCTCTACAATCCAACGAAGCCGGGGCGCGTGTTCGCGTGCGAGAAGAACTTTAGCGACGGCGACGCGATCGAAGACGATGCTCTGATCCAGATCCAAACGGGGCTTCACCAACGGGGCGCGGCTCTGCAAGCGGCCTATAACGACGGCGGCGGAAAGCGGGACGCGCGGCCCATCACTGTCGCCCGCGCGATCCTTGAAGACTTCCGTCCCTACCTGCCGCGATAATAAGAGCATCACCGACGTACGCGCCTACTGGACTCTCACCCTCTGCGCCGCTGTTTGGGGATTCTCCTGGCTGTGCGGCCGGGTGATCTCCGCCGAAGGTGTTCCGCCCGCTTATGGCGCGTTCGGCCGCTTCGCCTTTGGCTCGCTGGGCCTGCTGGCCATCATGTTGTTCAATCGTCCATGGCCCCGGCTCACCCCGCGCCTCGCCTGGAAACTCGGCGCAATGGGCTTCACGGGCGTCTTCCTCTACAACGTCTGCTTCTTCACGGGCCTCAAGACGGTGCCTGCGGGGCGCGGTTCGCTCATGGCCGCGCTGCAGCCGTCAGTTGTCTTCCTCTTCTCGGCCTTGGTGTGGGGCGAGACGATTCGCCCCTGGAAGATCGCGGGCCTTGCGCTCTCCTTCTTCGGCGCCACGCTCGTACTGAGCCAGGGTGACTATCCTAAGCTCTTCGCCGGCGGGCTGAACACGGGCGACCTGTGGATCCTCGGCTGCGTCGTCTCCTGGGTGAGCTACACGCTGATCGGACGACTGCTGACAGGAAAGTTGCCCGCCGTCGCGTCCACCGCGTATTCGACGTGGCTCGGCACAGTTCCACTTGCGATTCTCGTTTTCGTGCAGCCTTACGCGCCCCTTGCGACATTCAGCACGAAAGCCTGGCTGGCGTCGGCGTTTCTCGGCCTGCTGGGGACCAGCCTTGCGTTCCTGCTGTTTCTGCAGGGCGTCGGCCACATCGGCCCTGCGCGCGCGTCGATCTTCATCAACCTCGTTCCGGTGTTTGGGGTGCTGTTCAGTTCGCTGATCCTGCAGGAATCGCTGAGTGCCGCTACTCTCGCGGGTGGAGCGCTGACGATCGCCGGCGTACGATTGCTCAACCGGTAGTGCGCTACCATGTCCGGAAGCATGACCAGACGCGCCCTGTTTGCCCTTCTGACAACCGCCGCCGCCCTGTACGGAGACTGGCTCACCTTTGGCGGCGACCCGCAGCGGAGCGGCTTCCAGCGACGTGAGAACTACATCACCCAGTCGAATGTGAGCACGTTGCGCCTCGAGTGGAAGATGAAGCTCGACAATCAGCCGAAGGAGTTGACGTCGCTTACTGTTCCGGTGATCGCGGCAACGATGACGCTTCCGGGCGGCTTCAAGGATTACGTGGTCGTCGCCGGGTCAAGCGATGCGCTCTTCGCCATCGATCCCGACACGCAAAAGCTCTACTGGTCGCGCAAGTTCGAGGCTGAAGGCGCGGCCAAGGGCCGCCCCGACTGGCTCTGCCCCGCAGGCCTTAATGCGACGCCGGTCATAGATAAGCGCAATCGGACCGTGTACGTCATTACCAGCGACGGCAAACTGCGCGGCGTCAATCTGCTCAACGGCGAGGACCGTTTCCCGCCCACGCCTTTCGTCCCGCCCTTCTCCAAGAACTGGAGCCTGAACCTGGTGGACGACGTGATTTACACAACGGTCTCGCAGGGCTGCAATGGTGCGAAGAGCGCGGTGTATGCGATGGACGTCAAGGACCCGAAGCGTCCAGTCACGTCGTTCCTTTCGACGACCACCGGCGGCGCGGGCATCTGGGGCCGCGCGGGCGCCGCGATCGGCTTCAACGGGCGCGTCTACGCCGAGACCGGGGACGGTCCGTACGATCCGCCGAACGGCAAGTACGCCGACACCTTCCTGGGCTTGAATGCCCGCGACCTGAAGCTGGTGGATTACTACACGCCCGCGAACCGCGCCTGGATTACGCGGAAGGATCTCGACATGGGCTGCATCAGCCCGGTGGTGTTTCAGTTCAAGGGCAAAGAGATCGTCGCGGGGGGCGGCAAGGAAGGCGTGCTCTATCTGCTCGACGGCTCCGCGCTGGGCGGCGAGGACAAGCGTACGCCTCTCTACCGGAGCAACCTCATCACGAATGAGCAGGTGGACTTCGCGGGACGCGGCTTCTGGGGTGTGATGTCGACGTATGAAGACAGCGAGGGCACGCGCTGGCTCTTCGCCCCAGCCTGGGGGCCTCCCGCGTCCTCGGCGCCGAAGTTCCCCATCACGTACGGCGAGACGCCGAACGGCAGCATCATGGCGTTCAAGATCGAAGAGGTAAACGGGAAGATCCAGCCGGTGGCGGCATGGAACTCGGTGAACATGTCGGTGCCCGAGCCGGTCATCATTTCGAACGGCATGGTCTTCGCCCTGTCGAATGGCGAAAACATCAGCCAGGTGGACAACGAAGGCCGTCTGCTGACCACCAAGTTCCGCGCTGACAACCCGGCCGGCAATGCCGTGCTCTACGCCCTGGATGCCAAGACCGGCAAGGTGCTCTACTCGAGCGGCAAGGCCATTCCCGGCTGGACGCACTTCAGCGGGCTGGCGATGGCCAACGGCCGCATTTACGTGGTCACGCACGACAGCACCATCTATGCTTTCAGCGTTCCTGACTAGCGCGCTGCTGCTCGCGCCCGCGTGGCAGAGCGCCTTGGACGCGCGCTACCCGGGTTGGAAACTGGCGCCGGTGGCTCCGCAGATTGCAGCGTGGTTCAAGGAGTACGGGCTGGGCTGGGAGCCGAACCTCGTGCGCGCTGATTTCGACCGCGACGGCCGCGAAGATTTCGCTCTGCAGATCGTGGCCGGCGGCCGCCAGCGCGTAATCGCCGTCATGGCAGACGGCACGCTGCATGAACTGGCCGCCGATCCGGCCGATTCGTTCACCTTCCTGATGCTGCACCGGCGCGGCGAGAAGGACTTCGACTTCGAGCGCATGAAGCCGTTCCGGTATGCAGCGGATTCGCTGGGGCTGCTCTACTTCAGCAAGACGGCGGTAACGTACGAATGGCGGGCGCGTGCAAAGAAGTTCGCGTCGCGAAACACGCCGGGGGACGAGGAAGCGGAGCTATCGCGCTAACAGGCGGGCAAGAAGGTCAGCGATGCTGACGCGCGCGGCAGGATGTCGAACAGCGTCGCGGCCGCGGCGCGAAGGCTACCCATGCTCGAGCGGGTCCCAGCCATATGCGCGGATCATGAGCTCGCGTGGGATGCGAGCCGCCACGGTTCGCAGGAAGCCTCGCGTTCGTCCGCCGTCGGGTACCGCAGACGGATGCCCGCCTTCTGTAACTCGAAGAGTCCTTCGATCAGGTCGAACACCTCTTGCAGTTTCTGTTCCGGCGTCTTCCGCCGCTGGATCTCGTAGAAAACCTCCAGCGCTCGAGGATCGGTATCGCGCGCGAAATCGGCGTCAGGGTGGTGGCTCATCTCGAAGCCGCCCCCGTCGGCCGCAGCAGCCGCCGCAACACGAGCGAGAATGCGGTCCCCGCAATCAGCCCGATGATGAGGCCCTTGAGATACTCCCATCGCAGGAAGCCCGCCTGCTCAAACGCGTCGATGTCGTGGCGGTGGTTCCAGATCTCGACGATCTTGCCGTTCTCGAATCGAAACATATTGACGACCGAAGTGGACAGGTCACCGCCCATGATGCGCTGCCACCACACGTTTGACTTGTAGTTCCAAGTCCAATGAACCGCCACTCGGTCCGCTTCCTCAATGAGGAAGTTCACGCGGCCAGTGACCGTTCCGTTGTCCCGAAACGACTTCACCACCTGCTTCTGCATCTCGGGCGTTTCGGCGGCGTTCTTGCGGTCGCCAATGTCGTGGACCACCACCTTGGGCGCTACCAGTTCGTCGATGACCTGCAGGTTGCCCTGGAACCATGTATCTTCTATAAACCGCCGGGCAGCGGTTTTGTTATCGGCCAGGGCGGGAAGGGTGCAGATCAGCAACAGGACGAGCCGCATGGCTCAATCGTATCGCGCTGGTATGCATCCTTCCGGCATGCAAGGTCATCCAAAGCTACTTGGGCGAGCCACGCTCACCCCGATTGCTACACTCAAAATAAAATGGCTTACGACCTGATCATCATCGGCAGCGGTCCGGGCGGATACTCGGCGGCGGTCCGTGCCGGACAGTACGGCCTGAAGACGGCGATTATCGAGAAAGATACGAAGCTCGGCGGAACGTGCCTCCACGTGGGGTGTATTCCGACCAAAGCTCTGCTGCACACGGCCGAAGTTTGGGAGTATGTGAAGCACTCCGAGCAGGAGGGCATCACGCTGTCCAATCCCGCCCTGGACCTTCAAAAGGTGAACGCCCGCAAGAACGGCATTGTCAACAAGCATGCCAAGGGCGTCGAGGGCCTGATGAAGAAGAACAAGGCCGAGGTAATCAAGGGCCACGCGCGGCTGCTCGGCAAAGGCAAAGTGGAAGTGACGGGCGCGGACGGCGCGAAGAAGACGCTGGAGGCGAAGAGTATCATTCTCGCGACCGGCTCTGAGGCGCGCATGCTTCCGGGGCTGCAGCCGGATGCCAAGCGCATCGTGACGAACATTGAGATCCTGAACCTCACCGAGGTCCCGAAGAAGCTCGGCATCATCGGCTCCGGCGCGGTGGGAGTGGAATTCGCTTCCGTCTATAAGCGCTTCGGCTCCGACGTCACGGTGTTTGAGATGCTGCCGCGGATCGTGCCCGTGGAAGACGAGGAGATCTCGAAGGAGCTCGAGAAGAGCTTCAAGAAGCAGGGCATCCGCTGCGAGACGGGGGCCAAGGTCGAGAACATCGTCAAGGGCGACAACGGGGTGACGTTCACCGCAACGCTGTCCTCGGGCAAGCAGGAGCAGTTCGAGGTCGACACGCTGCTGGTGGCGGTCGGACGCAAGCCGAACACGGAGAGTGTGGGCCTGGAGAACACCGCGATCAAGACGGAGCGCGGCTTTATTGCGGTGAACGAGTGCCAGGGGACGGCGGAGGCGGGGGTGTACGCCATCGGCGACATCGTACTTGGCTTCCCGCAGCTGGCCCACGTGGCCGCGGCCCAGGGAATGGTAGCGGTGGCGCACATCGCCGGCAAGCCCTTCACGCCGATTCGCCGCAATCGCATCCCGGGCGCCACGTACACGGAGCCGGGCATCGGCAGCGTAGGGCTCACGGAGGCGCAGGCGCGCGAGAAGGGCTACAAAGTAAAGGTCGGCAAGTTCCCGTTCCTCGCCAACAGCAAGGCGTCGATCGTCGGCAACCACGACGGCTTCGTGAAGGTAGTGGCGGACGAGAAGTACGGCGAGATCCTAGGCGTGCACATCATCGGCTACAACGGCTACGAGCTGATCGCCGAATGCGTAGCCGCGATGGAAGCGGAAGCTACTGTGGAAACCATGATGTCCACCATCCACGCCCACCCGACGCTCTACGAAGCCGTGGGCGAGGCTTTCAACTCGGTCTACGGGATGGCCATCAACTTCTGATGCGCAGGTGCGAGTTCCGCGATCTCGGGCAGTTGGGGTACACGGAAGCCCTGGCGCAGCAGCGGCAATACGTCGAGGCGCGCAAGCAGGGGTTGGTTCCCGATCAACTACTCATCGTCGAACACCCACACGTGCTCACCCTGGGAAGAAACGCCCACCGCGAGAACCTTCTGGCAAGCCCGGAGTTGCTGGAACAGAAGGGCGTGGAGGTGCACGAGACGAACCGCGGAGGTGACGTCACCTACCACGGACCAGGACAAGTGGTCGGCTACCCCATCCTCGATTTGCGAGAATGGAAACGCGACGTAGTAGAGTATGTCCGCGGTTTGGAGCAGGTGCTGATCGACGCTCTGGCGTTCTTCGGCCTTCGGACCGGTCGCGTCCCCGGGGCTACGGGAGTTTGGATTGAAGACCGTAAGATTGCCGCCATTGGCGTGCACATCAGCCGCTGGGTGACATCACACGGGTTCGCTCTGAATGTGACGACGGACCTGAGTTACTTTCAGTTGATTGTGCCTTGCGGCCTCACCAAGCCGGTGACGTCGCTGGCCGCAGAAGGGGTTTCCGCCGGCCGCGCGGATGTGGTGGCGGCCGTCGCGCGGGAGTTCACGCGCGTGTTCGAAGTCGAGATGACCGAAGCAGAACTGGAGAGAGTTCCATGACCGATGTCGTAATGCCCCAGATGGGCGAAAGTATTGTGGAAGGCACGCTGACTCGCTGGCTCAAGAAGCCCGGCGACACGGTGCAGCGTGACGAGCCTCTGTTTGAGATCTCGACCGACAAGGTGGACACGGAGATTCCCTCGCCGGCTGCCGGCGTGCTGCAGGAGATCCTCGTGCAGGAAGGCGCCACCGTCGCGATCAACACCGTCGTAGGCCGCATTGGCGAGGCGAACGGCGCCGCTGCGCCCGCGCCTCCGGCGGCAGCCCCCGGACCACAGGTGCAGGAGGCGGCTCCGGTGAAGAAGGAGGAGGCGCCCGAGGCAATGAAGGGCGACGCGGAGACGACGCCGGCGGTTCCGGCGCCGGCACCGACGCCCGCCTCTACAGAAGCTTCGCCTGAGGACGCCGGGCCGCTCTCGCCCCTGGTTCGCCGGATGGTGCGTGAGCACAACCTGGACGTCCGCCAGATTAAGGGGACCGGCGCCGGCGGCCGGGTAACCAAGAGCGATGTGGAGAATTACCTGGCGGCGCGTGCGGGACAAGCGCCGGCTCCGGCTCCCGCTGCCCCCGCGGCCGCACCCGCGGCACCGTCGCCGGCGCCGGCGCCCACAATGCCCGCGCCGCCACCCGCCGCGCCCACCGAGCCCCCACTTCCCCGCCCCGAGGCCGCGAAGGCTCGTGTGGAACCGATGAGCAACATGCGCGTCAAGATCGCCGAGCACATGGTGATGTCGAAGCGCACCAGCGCGCACGTCACCACCGTGCACAAGGTCGACATGACGAAGGTGGCAAAGCTGCGCGACCGGTTGAAGGGCGACTTCCAGGCGCGCTATGGCTTCGGCCTGACGTTCCTCCCGTTTGTAGCGCGGGCTGCAGCGGAGGCGCTACGGGCTTTCCCGATCCTCAACGCGTCGATTGTAGAGGGCAACAACGTCCTCTATCACAATGAGATCAACATCGGCATCGCGGTGGCGCTCGATGGCGGCAGCGGTCTCATCGTCCCCGTCATACGCAGCGCGGACGAGCGGAACGTCGTCGGCCTGCAGCGTTCCATCGTCGATCTCGCCAACCGCGCCCGCAGCCGGCAGTTGAAGCCGGATGAGGTGCAGGGCGGGACATTCTCCATTACGAACTTCGGCAGCTTCGGAAGCGTCTTCGCCACGCCGGTGATCAACCAGCCCCAGGTGGCCATTCTCGGTGTAGGCTCGGTGGAGAAGACGCCGGTGGTGATCGACGACGCCATCGCCATTCGCTCGGTCTGCTACCTGGCGCTCACGTTTGACCACCGTCTGATTGACGGTGCGCTGGCGGATCAGTTCTGCCAGAAGATCAAGTCCGTGCTCGAGAGCTGGACCGACCAGGTTCTCTAGCCTCCACTTGTGCGCCCGATCGCGCTTACGTTCGTCGTGGCCGGCCTTCTGCTCCCGCAGGAGGCCGAGCTTCGCAGCCGGCTGCTCGACGACCTTGAGCGTCTAGCGCCGGCCGAAGCGCCCGTGTTCGGCATCGACACGCGGCTGCGGACGGCCGAGATTGTCCTGGCCAAAGACGCGCTCCGAGCGCGCCGCCTGATCGACGACAGCCTGGCAGCGATTCCCGTATTGACGCACCAGCCGACGCGCGCCTACTTCGAACAGCGGGCCGTGCGGTTGCTGCTGCGTCTTGACCCCGTCGCCGCACGGACTTTAGCCACGTTGCAGCCCTCCGGCGAGACGTGGGATCACCTGCTGCGGGAGAGTCTGAAGGCGTCGCCGGAAGCGGCGGCCGCCGTAGCCATGGAAGGCCTGCGGCTGGGCGCCTGGCCGATGGACGGGCTCGGAGAGTTGCTGGACAAGACACTGGACGAAGCAACCAGCCAGTCACTTTGCCTTCAGATTGCGGGGGCATTCCCGGACCAGCCGGACATTGAGGGCGCCGAGGCGATGGTCAATCTGTTGCCGCGGCTCCTGAAGAGGCACCGGCCCGCTGCCGAGGACGCGGTTCAGCGACTACTGGCCGCCGCCGAAAGCCGGCGATTCCCGAAGTCGTTTCCATCTCCGGACTGGTGGCGGTTGGAGCACGGTTCCCGCAGCCGGCCTCTTGAGCCGCGCGAGATGGTCCTATACCGGCTGGTGAGCACACTTAGGCGGGAAGCCCCGGATTTTTTCAAAGCGAACCCGGGCCGGCTCGCGCGGTGGGCGGAGCGCTTGCCGGAGGGAACGCTCAAGCACGGCCGGGACGAGGGCTCCGGCGAGGAGCAGAAAGCGGTCGAAGAGAAGGTCGAGAAGATGATCGAGCGCTCCCGAGAGAAAGATCTGCCCGCGCCGATGCGGTCAGCCATTGCCTCCGAGGCGCTGGAGCTGACGCGGCGACTGAAGCCGGGCGATGACCGCCTGGTGGCGCAGGCGATGCTGACCCGCGACGCCTACCTTGCCGGCGACGAGCAGCGGGCCTCGCGCGCGGCGCGGATGCTACAGGAAACCTTTTCCGCGGTCTGCCGCTGCGACGGCCCGAGCTGTGACAGCCTGGAGGGCCGCGAGGCCTGTGCGGAAATGATCGAGGCATTTGCGGAGTATCTGGACGAGCACCGGATACAGCCTGAGTTCCTCCACATCGATCACCCTTCGCTGCAACCGCGGCTGCTGTTGCTCGAACTGAAGCGAGCGGTGGGAGAGGGAGCCCGGTGATTTCGCATGTCGCGATCTGGACGCCGAACATCGAACGCCTCCGCGCGTTCTATGAACGCTACTTCCACGTCGAGTCGGGGCCGCTGTACCGATCCGCGCGGAGGCCCTTCTCGTCTTACTTCCTCCGGTTCCGCACCGGCGCCGCGCTTGAATTGATGCAATCGCCTGAGGTCGCCGAGGGAGCAGGGGGCGAGGAGCGTTTGGGGTGGGCGCACATCGCCGTCTCGCTCGGGTCCGCGGAAGAAGTGGACCGCTTGACGGCGCGGCTGCGCGGCGAGGGCATACGAGTGGTGAGCGAGCCGCGTTGGACGGGCGACGGGTTTTACGAGAGCGTCGTCGCCGATCCTGACGGCAACCGGATCGAGCTAACCATCTGAGAGGAACTCTCGCAGAACACGTTGCGCGAGTTTCGGCTCACCGCCTTTCCGTCCCAGGTCGTGTCCCGCGACTCCAATCTCGAGCAGTTTCCAGGGAGCGGGGATGTCCTGGAGCGCCTTCCGCAGCTCGGGGATCGTCGCGAACGGGTCACGGTCGCCGTGAACAAAAAGCGCCGGCGTTCGCAGGTCCGGGAAGTGGGCCGTTCGGAGCGCGTCGGGCCGGCCGGGCGGGTGCAGCGGATACGAGAGAATCAACAGGCGCTCTGCGAGGGTAGGCTCCTCTGCGGCCAGCATCGTGACCTGGCGTCCGCCATAGGAGTGCCCGCCCAGCAGGATGCGGCTCATCCCGTCGGCCCGGAGCGCTGCGGCGGCGTGGCGAAGACCGTCGCGGTCGAAGGCTGCCATTGAGGGATGCGGTGGCCCCGAGGCGCGTTTCTGGCGGAACGGCAGGTTGATCCGAAGGGCGAGGGTGCCGGAGCCGGCGAACGCCTCGCACAGAGCCACGAGAAGCGGCGCATTGGCATTGGAACCGGCTCCGTGAGCCAGAACGATGGCGGCCTCCGCCGGCCCGCCAGGCTCGTGAATAAAGCCCTGAACTCCCTCCCGCTCGTATCGCTTCACGGTCATCTCAGGTACGATAGTATGCAGCATACCTGGGCGAACCCATGCCGCGATTCCGCTGCATCCTTCCAGTTTTGTCTTGCCTCACGGCGCTGTCTCTCAATGGGCAGACGCCGGGCTTTGAGGGAACGGTACGCCCATTCCTTACGAAGAATTGCGTTGCCTGCCACAATGCGAGTGTCAAGTCCGGGGAACTCAACCTGGTGCCCTTCCGCGACCCGGCGTCTTTGGACAAGCACAACACTTGGGAGACGATTGTCCACAAGTTAAAGACGGGTGAGATGCCGCCCAAGGGTGTTCCTCGTCCGAAGCAGCCGGAAGTGGATGCGGTCGCCTCCTGGCTCGAGGCGGAGCTCGAGCGGCGCGAACAGTCGATACCTCCGGATCCCGGCCGGGTGACGGCCCGGCGATTGAATCGCACCGAATACAACAATACGATCCGGGACTTACTGAACGTGCCGTTCCGGCCGGCGGACGATTTTCCGGCGGACGATGCCGGCTACGGATTCGACAACATCGGAGATGTGCTTTCGCTGTCACCGGTGCTGATGGAGAAGTACCTGGCGGCGGCGGAGAAAATCGCGCGGAAAGCGTTGGGGCTGGAGACCGCGCTGAAGCCGACCGCGGAGCGATACAAGGCCGAGTACCGGCCGCAATCGCCGTTGTTCTTCCGGGCGCGCCACTACTTCCCGCAGACTGCGGAGTACGAGATCCGCGCCGGCGCGGGCGGACAGAAGGAACAGCGCTTCGCCCCGGTGACGCTGGAGCTTCTCATCGACGGCCGGCAAGCCGGGCTGTACTCGATTGACACGGACGGCGAGTATCGCAAGCCGGCGGTGCTCAGGATCACGGTGCCCGAGGGTGAGCACGTTATCGCGGCGCGGCTGGAGTCGACGGCGCAGGACGGCTCCGACCCCCGAGATCGTTCGAAGAACATGGTGGTGGACCACGTCGAGGTTCGGGGCCCGTTTCGGCCTGCCGGAATGCCTTCCACACCGTTGAGTTATGGGGCGGTCTTCACGTGCAGTCACGACCGAACCCGACATGACGCCGCCTGCGTGCGCAGTTCTGTCTCCCGTCTGGTCCGCAGGGCCTGGCGACGGCCAGTGGCGGAAGCGGAGACGGACCGCTTAATGAAATTCGTGGAGATGGCGCGCGCCGAAGGTGACAGTTACGAGACTGCGATGGCGCAGGTACTGAAGGCGATCCTGGTGTCGCCGCAGTTTCTCTTTCGGATCGAGCCGGACGGCGATCGCAAGCTGAACGCTCACGAGATCGCGGCGCGGCTCTCCTATTTTCTCTGGAGTTCCATGCCGGACGCAGAGCTCTTTCGCGCCGCCGACGAAGGCTCCTTATTGAAGCCGGACGTGCTGCAGGCGCAGGTGAAGCGGATGCTGGCGGACCCGAAGGCGGCTGCGCTCGCCGAGGACTTCGCGGGACAGTGGCTGCAGATCCGCAACCTGGCGGAGTGGAAACCGGACCCCGAGAAGTTCCCTGGATTCGATGAAGAGTTGCGCGATGCAATGTACCGCGAGACGACGCTGCTGTTCCAGAAGGTACTCCGGGAAGATCGCAGCGTCCTGGAGTTCCTGGATGCGCCGTACACACACTTGAACGAGCGGTTGGCCCGCCACTACGGGATCCCCGGCGTGGAGGGCGAGCCGTTCCGGATCGTGAAGCTGCCTCACGGCAATCGCGGCGGCGTTCTGACGCATGCCAGCGTGCTGACGGTCTCCTCGTACCCGACGCGCACATCGCCAGTGATGCGGGGCAAGTGGGTGCTCGAGAACCTTCTGGGCGCTCCGCCGCCGCCACCCCCTGCGAACGTACCGGCGCTGGAAGAGGGCGACGCGCAGTTGATCGGCACGCTGCGGCAGCGCATGGAGAAGCATCGCAGCAACGCCGTCTGCTCCTCGTGTCACGCCCGGATGGATGCCATCGGGTTTGGTTTGGAGAATTACGACGCCGTGGGCGCCTGGCGGGTGAACGACGGCGGTCATCCCATTGAGCCGGCTGGTACGCTGCCGAACGGCAAGTCGTTCGCCGGACCGGCGGAACTGAAGAAGATTCTTCTCGACGACAAGGATTCGTTTGCTTACGCGCTGAGCGAGAAAATGCTGACGTATGCCCTGGGCCGCGGTCTGGAGGCGTATGACCGGCGCTCGGTCAAATCGATCGCCGCGAAACTGAAGGCCGACGACTACCGTTTTTCCACGTTGATACTCGAGGTTGTGAACAGCCTGCCCTTCCGCATGAGGCGGGCTGAGAGGACCGGCACCACATGAAGAAACATCTTCCGCGCCGAACGTTTTTGCGGGGCCTGGGCACGTCGCTGGCCCTTCCGCTGCTTGATGCGATGACGCCGGCCTTCGCCCGGACCAAGGGCCCGGCGCCGCTGCGCATGGCATTTGTCTACGTGCCGAACGGCATCCACATGCCGTACTTCACGCCGTCGGTGGAAGGAAAAGCGTTCGACCTGCCGCGGGTGCTGGCGCCGCTGGAGAAGCACCGCGAGGACTTCATGGTGTTGTCCGGTCTGACTCATCACAACGGCCGAGCCCTCGGCGACGGGCCGGGCGACCATGCGCGCGCGGCGGCCAGTTACCTCACTGGCGTGCACCCCAAGAAGACGGCCGGCGCGGACATCAAGAACGGGCCTTCGGTGGACCAGATCGCCGCTCAGCACATCGGGAAGGCATCGCGCTTCGCGTCCATTGAATTAGGGTGCGAAGACGGGCGTTTGGTGGGCAATTGCGATTCCGGCTACAGCTGCGCCTACTCCAACTCCATCTCCTGGCGCAGTGAGACCACGCCGATGCCGCCCGAGGTGAATCCGCGCGCGGTGTTCGAGCGGCTGTTCGGGAATGCGGATTTTTCCGAGACGCCGGAGGCGCGGGCTCGGCGGCAGCGCTACAACAAGAGCATCCTCGATTTCGTGTTGGAGGATGCCCGGAGTCTCAAGACGGCGCTCGGGCCGACCGACCAGCGGAAGCTCGACGAGTACCTGCACGGGGTCCGAGAGATTGAACGGCGGATTGAAAGCGCGGAAAAGCAGCCGGACGTCCTTCCGGCACTCGACAAGCCCTCCGGGGTGCCGGTGGAGTACGACGCTTACGTGAAGATGATGATGGACCTCATGGCCGTGGCGTTCCAGGCGGATCTGACGCGGATATCGACGCTGATGATGGCGCGCGAGGGGTCGAACCGGACGTACCGCGAGATTGGGGTTTCCGAGGGCCACCACGGCCTGTCGCACCATCAGAACAATCCGGAGTGGGTGGAGAAGATCGCCAGGATCAACGTCTACCACATGGAGCTGTTCGCCTATATGCTCGAGAAGTTCAAGAGCGTGAAGGAAGGCGACGGCACGCTGCTCGACAACACGATGCTGGTGTACGGCAGCGGCCTCTCCGACGGGAACCGCCACTGGCATCACGATCTGCCGGTGATTGCGGCGGGCCGTGGCAAGGGCAACTTCCACCCGGGGCGCCATGTGCGGTACGGCAAGGACACGCCAATGGCGAATTTGTTCGTCACCATGCTCGACCGTATGGGTGTGCCCGCGGAGAAGTTCGGCGACGCAACGGGCAAACTCGAACAGCTCTCGGAACTCTAGAAGTAAACGCGCAGGGCATTCGCGTAAAGAAACGACTCGGCGGCGGATGCCGGGACGCCAAGCTTGCCGCGCCGCGCCAGGTCCCACTCCAGCGCGTACACCGATTCCTCTTTCATTACAGGGAAGTTGCTCCCGTACAGCAGCCGATCCGCGCCGTACGCCTCGTACAGGCAGGCGATAAACGCGGAGAGTTTCCGGTACGGCGGATCATCGAATTGATGCATGCCCGAGATTTGCACGCAGATGTTCGGGTGCGCGGACAGCTCCAGCGTGATGCGTTGGGAGTAAGTGTCCGCGAAGTCGGGCAGGCCCAGATGCGCTAGGACAATCGTGTTGTTTGCCTGCTGGTTGGCGAAGTGACGCAGGGCGCCGGCGTACTTCCAGGGCGAATCGTAGACGATGAATTGCAGGCCGAGCTGCGCCGCCCAATACCAGGGCCCGCGATGTGTCAGCAGGCTGGAGGCGGGCACGCGGATGGCGCGGAAGCGGCGCGTGTCGTGCCAGTGTGTGATGTCGTCGATCACGCGGGGCGCCGACAGATCCACGACGAACACTCCTGCGAAGCGGTGAGGCTCCCGAGCAACGATGCCCTCTATGTAGGAGTTGTCGAATTCTCCGAGATGCTGCACCAGGACGGCGCGCTCCACCCGCTGCTCACGCAGGATGCGGTCCACATCGTCGTACGGCCGGTACTTGCGGAGGCCGCAATGCGCATACGCGTCGATCAACCGCGCGGACATCCTAGAAACGATACCCGATTCCCGCCCCGCCCGTAACGTCCGGCAGCACGCAGAGGAACGCGGCGCCGAGGTCGAGCGAGCGCTCTATGACCGCCACCGCACGGTCTTTCCCGTGCGGATTGCCTCCACGCCCAACAGCGCCGTCTCCGTCAGCAGCGAGCCGAACTCAAAATTGCAGTTGGGCGCCGGACCGCCCTTACAGGCGTTGATCCATTCCTGGTAATGCCCGATGCTGCGCGCGACGGTCTTTGCGGGCGGCGGGGCGTCCTTGAACTTTGACTCGGGAAGCAGCCGCGATCGCCCGCCCGAGAAGCCGCTCAGCAGCGTGCCTTTATCCCCGACGAAGAGAAGGCCCGTGCGTGGGAGCTCGGCCTCGGCATCGAGCAGCTGCGGCCGAGGAGGCTTCCAACCGCCGTCGTACCAGAACACACGAACGCCGCCCGGAAAGTCCCACACCACCGACGAAGCATGGGGAAAGGTCTCCGGTGTCTTCAACGTCTTCGCCCGCATCCAGGGCTGGTCCGCCTCCTGCGATGAGGCCGGGATCATGGTGAAGTTCGAACTGGCGGAAGCGGAGAGCGGCGGCGGCAGTTGGAGTGCGCGGAAGATGATGTGCAGGGTATGACAGCCCATGTCGCCGAGGGCGCCGGTGCCGAAGTCATACCACCCGCGCCAATTGAACGGGTGGTAGATGGGGTGGAAGGGACGTTTCGGAGCCGAACCCAGCCAGATGTCCCAGGCCAAAGTACTCGGAGGGTTGACGGCGCGTTCGGGTCGCACCATACCCTGGGGCCATACCGGACGGTCGCTCCAGGTATGAACTTCCCGCACGGTCCCGAGCGCGCCCGATCGCACCCATTCTTCCGTTGCACAGGCGTCTTCCGACGCACAGCTCTGCACGCTCATCTGCGTGGCGACCCTCTTCTCGCGGGCGGCTCGGGTGACCGCACGGGCTTGCTCGATGGTGTGTGTCATCGGCTTCGCGCAGTAGACGTGTTTGCCGAGTGCGATGGCGGCGAGCGCAATCTCGGCATGGGTGTGGTCGGGAGTGGCGATAATCACGCCGTCAACGGATTTCTCCCGTTCGAGGAGCTTGCGCCAATCGCGATAGCGCGCGGCCTGCGGGTACTTCGCGAAGGTCTTGGCGGCGAAGACGTCGTCGACATCGGCGAGCGCGACGATGTTCTCGCTGGCGCAGGCCTCGAGATAACCGGCGCCCATCGCGCCGATGCCGACGCCCGCCAGGTTCAGCTTGTCGCTCGCCGCCGGTCCCTGAGCTTGCGATCGGGCGGCGGCGAAGGCCGCGGCGCCCAGCAGACTACGCCGTGGAATCATCATCGACGATGATCGTATCGCAGCAGTGCAGGGAACGTTGGGCCGCTACTTCACTGAGATCGTGACCCCGGCCTGCGTGGTAACGCCGCCGATGGTGATAAACACCGGCACGGTTTTGCCGGCCTTCGCGCCGGCGGGAACCGTCAGGTTCACCTGGAAGACGCCAGCCACCAAACCGCTCACGCCCGTGGCGGACTGTACCGGGGCGTCGATGCCGTCGATCTGGGCCGTGACGGCAGCGGCGATGTTGAGTACCGAAGACAAAATCTCTCCGCTCGCCACCGCCGGTGTTGCAGTCAGGAGGCCCTCGCCGGTGCCAAATAGGGAGATCACTTTGCCCCCCGCAATCGGATTCGAGTCGGAGTTGATGGTCCCGTCCTCGTTGAGTGCCGCCGCCTGGCCGCTGCCCGTGGAGCCGACCGTAAACAGGCCCGGTCCCGTCCCGGCCACCGAGAGCGTCACCGGCTGTGCCGAGACCACGGTGTTGTACTCGGCCCAAACCTTTACCGTGCCGCCGACCGTTACGTCATACGGCACCATCGCCACCACCTGGTTCTGCGAGGTGAAGATGATGGGCGCGGCCGTAGCGGCGCCTGAAGTCGTGGTGCCGAAGAGGATTCGCGTACCGGCAAGACTGCCTGCAATCGTCGCAGGGGGCGTTGGGACGGCGAAGGTCGTCAGCGAGGCCGGGCCGAGCCCGGTGCCGAATACGGCGACCATCTTCCCCGGCGATACAGGGCCGAGGACGTAGCTGGAGGCATCAACAACGCCGGCAATCTGCGGGCCCGGAGCGAGAACCTTGAATGTGGCCGCACTCGAAAGCCCGCCGCCGGGATCGGGGTTGCTCACCGTGATTGCCAGGTCGGCGACCGCCGAAAGAAGGCTCGCCGGGATCACCGCCTGCATCGACGTGCTGCCCAACGGTGTCGTCGCAAGCGGCGTCGATCCGTTGACCCGAACCTGGCTGCCCGAATAGAAGTTGGTTCCCGTTAGCGTAACCGTTGTAGCGCCCGTGCCCACCACCGCACTAGCCGGAAAAACCCCAGTGAGCGTCGGAGCACCCGGATTGACGGTGAGGTTGACGGTAATCGCTACCGACTTGTTGGCCGACGCCGCGGCCGAAACGGTGACCGTGCCTTTGTAGGCGCCCGGCGCGAGGCCGGTCGGGCTGACGATGAGATCGACTGTGGGCGTGAAGCCGGGGAAGATGATGCCGCTGGTCGGCGTCGCGGTCAGCCACGTGGCGCCGGTAACCGCCGCCGTGTAGGACAGCAGGCTTCCGTTGCTGTTGAGAGTGAGTTTCTGCGACGGCGCCGGAGATCCGGGCGTGTAGACCAGGGAGACGGGGTTCGGCGTCACACTCAGCGCCGCGGGGGCGGCCTTGACTGTCAGGGAAACGGGAACATTGATCGCCGTTCCGCTGGTAGGCGTCACCGTTACCTGCCCGGAGTAGTTCCCGATGGCAAGGCTGGTGGGATTCACGGTTACCTTGAGCGAACCGGGCGTGCGCCCGGCGTCCGGGCTCACCGTGAGCCAGGCCCCGCCCGTTGCGGCCACCGTGAAGTTCAGAGGCGTGGTGCTGCCGGTGACGGAAGCGGCCAGCGTTTGGGCAGCGGGTAGTTTGGCATCGCCCAGCTGGTAGCTGAAGGTGAGCGAACCCGGCGTCAATTTGAGCGTCTGTGCGGGCAGGGCGGCCGCGGCGAGCGCAAAGACGAATGCCAACCGTTTCCAGGTCATCACGACTGGCTTATCGGCCGGTCGCGGCGGTTTATGAGGCGGCCGAGAAGCGGCGCGTGAGGCCGGACACCGCAGAACGCCAGAAGCTGGGTTTCGGCGGCGGTGCAATTACCGGCACACGCCACTGGCGGGGAGGCTCGATGGCATACCGCAACTGAGCGATGAACTCCGAACAGGAGGCAAAACGTGCTTCCGGCTGCTTGGAGAGGGCGCGGGCGAGGACGGGGTCGGCCGTATCGGGGACGTTGCGATTCGCCTGGCTGGCGGGCCGCGGTGTATCGGCGACGATGCGCAGCAACAGGGAATGCTCGGTGGCCGCCTGGAACGGCGTTTGTCCGGTAAGCGCTTCGTATGCCATCGCGGCGAGCGAGTACTGATCGGATTGCGCCCCGGCAAACCCTTCCGCCAGTTGCTCCGGGGGCAGGTAGTGGAAGCTGCCCACCACCATGCCGCGCAGCGTGACTCCGCTCACGCTGCGCATCTTCGCCAGGCCGAAATCCGCCAGTTTCGCCGTACCGTCCGGGCGAACCAGGACGTTCGCCGGCTTCACATCGCGATGGTAGATGCCGCAGGTGTGCGCGTAGTCGAGCGCGCCCGCCACCTGCTCGAGGACGTGCAGTTTCTCCGCCGGCGTGCGTCCGGCAGCGTATTCGGTCAGCGTCAGGCCCCGCACGAGTTCCATGACGAGGTATGCGAACTCCTGGTGCTCGGCGAAATCGTAAACCCTGACGATGTTGGTATGGGAGAGTTGCGCCGCCGCTGCCGCTTCCACGCGAAATCGCTGCAAGATGAGGTCGCGCTCGCCCTCGCCGCCCAGGAGGTTCAGCCACAGGAACTTTAGGGCCACCTCTCGCTGCAGGCGTTCGTCGAAGCCCGAATACACCTGCCCGACGGCGCCGCGGCCGAGACATTCGTGCACTTCGTAGCGTCCCAGGCGTCCCATCTCCACCCTTCGCTTAGCGCGCCTCCACACGCTAACGCGTAAAGCCCCTGGTTTTCAGGTCATTCGTACCCGCTTGTTTTGGGTATCACGCGCCAGGCAGTCGGCGTCACACGCTAGAGTGGGATGACGCACCAAGGAGGTATGGAATGACGCAGGCAAAGCCGGGCGACCGGGTGAGGGTGCACTACACGGGTACGCTCGAAGACGGCCAGGTGTTTGACAGCTCGGAAGCCCGCGAGCCTCTGGAGTTTCAACTCGGTGAGGGCGACGTGATCCCGGGGTTTGAAAGGGCCATTGAGGGAATGGCGGTTGGCGACTCGAAGACCGAGCGAATTCCCGCCGGCGATGCCTACGGTCCTTACCGCGACGACCTGCGGCTCGAAGTGGGCCGTAACAACTTTCCTCCGACGCTCGAACTGCACGAGGGGCAGCGGCTTCGCCTGGAAGGTCCGGAGGGGCAATCCATGGCGGTGGTCGTTACGGAACTCACCGACCAGACGGTGACCCTGGACGCCAACCACCCGCTGGCAGGCCAGGACCTCATCTTTGAAATCGAACTCGTCGAGATTCTGGCGGCTGCCTAGATCGCGCTGGAGTGGTCGTGGATGATCTTCCAGTCACCCCTCCCACTCTTGCGGACCACCAGGGTGTAGCGGCCAGAGGCGTCGCCGCCCCCCGCCTGGGTTCGCTTCAGATGATAACGGCCGGTGGCCTGCGCAAGGCCGGCGCCCAGCCGGCGGACATGGATCTCGCTGAAGGCGAGAGTGCCCATCGCTTCCCTGCCCGGATAAGCCCTCTGGTATCGCGCGAGGATGGCCGCGGGCCCGCCCCGCACCACGTCTTTGCCAACAAACGTTGTCTCCGGCGAATCCTCGTAGTAGGACGAGAAGGCCGCAAGGTCGCCGCGGTTCCAGTCCTCGACGCTGCGCAACAGCATCGCCTGGATGTCCGCCGCATCATCGGCGCCGCGCACCAGAAGTGGGGAGAAGAGGAGCAGAAGGCGTCGAGGCAGCATATCTCTTAATTAGCATTACTGTTACACTGGAGCCAGACCTCGTTATGGCCGTCAGCAAAGACCTCCTGGAGATTCTGGTTTGCCCGCTCTGCAAGGCGAACCTGGACCTGAAGCCGGATGGTTCCGGGCTGAAGTGCGTAGAGTGCAAACGCGTCTACCCGATCCGCGATGACATCCCGGTGATGCTCATCGACGAAGCGCGGATCGAGGAATAAGCGTTCCGGCGCATGGCAACGGTGCTCGCACGACTGCCGGAGGGCGCCAAAGTCAACGTTATCCGATTGCGTTCGCTAGGCGACTGTGTGCTGACCACGCCCGCACTCAGCATTTTGCGCGGCGCGCGGCCCGACCTGCACATCACCGTTACCGTTGAGCCTCGATTCGCGGCCGTCTTTGAAGGAAGCACGGACGTGGACGCCATCGCCGGTCCGGGCTTGCCCGCCTCGCGCGCCGAGCTTGCCATCAACCTCCACGGCGGCTCGCGCAGCGCCTGGATCACCGCGGCCACCATCGCCCGCTTCCGGGCCGGATTCAGCCACTTCCGCCCGGGTTCGCTCTACAATGTGAAGATCCCCCGCGCGCAGGAGATCCTAGGCGAAGAGCGGACCGTCCACACCGCGGAACACCTCGCGAGCGCCATGTTCTACCTCGGCGCACCGCGATGTGAAATGCCGCGCGCACGGCTGTTCGCTCCGCCCCCGCCCAAGCGCGCCCCCTATGCGGTGCTTCATCCCATGGCCGCCCTGCCGGAGAAGACGTGGCCGGCGAAACGGTTCCTGGAGACGGCTCAGTGGCTTCGCCGGGAAGCGGGCCTTGAGCCGCTGTTCATCGGCGCCGCCGGCGACGACCTGAGCGCTTTCGCCGGTTACGAGTGCCTGCGCGGCGCCCCGCTGAAGAGCGTCATGTCGCTGCTTTCCGGCGCGGCCCTGTTCCTGGGGAACGACAGTGGGCCGGCGCACATGGCGGCGGCGTTCGGCGTACCGGTGGTGGTTCTGTACGGCGCTTCGGACCCGGTGATTTGGGCCCCGTGGCGAACGGCCTCGGAGGTCTTGGTGGCCCGCGACGGGCTGGCCGAGTTGCCCGTTTCGCGAGTGCTCGAGTCGCTGGAGCGGCTGAGGGTGCGGGCATGAGCGGTCTCGGACGGCTGCTGGGCTATGTTCGGCCATACTGGCCGGCGCTGATCGGATCCGTGGCGCTGATGGCGATCGCGGGCGCCGCGCACGGGCTGATGGCGCTGCTGATCGAGCCGATCTTCGACCGTGTTCTGCGCCCGCAGTCGGAGGAGGCGGCGGTGCTGCTCGTGACCCTGCCCGTCCTCAATCACCCGGTCTACCTGGATGACCTTGTTCCGGCGTGGATCTCCAACGTCTGGACGATGGTGGCCGCGGGCATCGTGATGGTGTTCGCCACGAAGGGACTGGCCGACTACCTGGGCAACTACCTGGTGAACTACGTGGGGCTGTCCGCGGTTACGGACGTGCGGCAGGCGGCGTTCGAGAAGGTCCTGAAGCAGGATGCGTCGTTCTTCGAATCGAACTCCACGGGCAAACTCATGTCGTCCATCCTGAACGACATCGAGAAAATCCAGGTGGCGACGTCGCACATCCTGGCGGATTTCCTGAGGCAGAGCTTTTCCGCGCTCTTCCTCTTCTACGTCGTGTTTGCAAAGGACTGGATGCTGGCCCTGGTGAGCTTCACGCTGTTCCCGTTCGTGCTGCTGCCGACGCTGCGCATCGGCCGCCGGCTGCGGCGGACCACGCGGCGAGCACAGGACGACGCAGCCGAGCTGACGGAGATCCTGCAGGAGACGCTCAGCGGGCATCAGGTGGTCCAGTCGTTCGGTGCGGAGGGCTTGGAGTCGCAGCGCTTTGCCAAGGCGAGCCGCCGGCTTCGCGCCAGTAATCTCCGCTACACCGCGCAACAGGCCCTGGCATCGCCGATGATCGAGTTTTTCGCCGCACTCACGCTGGTGGCCTTGCTCACGTACGCGCGCGATCAGATCAAGGGCGGCGCGATGACCACGGGCGAGTTCACAAGCTTCGTCATCGCCCTGCTAATGCTCTACGAGCCGGTGAAGCGGCTCACCGGCATTCACAACATTTTTCAGCAAGCATTGGGCGCGTCGCAGCGCGTCTTCGAATACCTGGACCGGAAGGAGCGCATCGTCGACGCGCCGGGCGCGAAGGTGCTCGCCGGCTTTCGGGATTCCGTTCGTTTCGAGAAGGTCGGCTTTCGCTACGAAGGTTCGGACGGCCAGGTGTTGCGGGGTGTGGACCTGGAAGTGCGCGCCGGTGAAGTGGTCGCGCTGGTCGGGCCTTCCGGTGCGGGGAAAACGACGCTCGCCCGTCTGGTCCCACGCTTCCACGACGTCGAGGAGGGCCGCATTCTCATAGACGGCCTGGATGTCCGCGCCGTGACCTCCGCGAGCTTGCGAGCCCTCATCGGGATCGTGCCGCAGGATACGTTCCTCTTCAATGACACGGTGGCCAACAACCTTCGCTACGGCCGCCGTGACGCCACGGACGCCGAAGTCCGGGAGGCGGCGCGCAACGCGCTGGCCGAGGAGTTCATCGAACGCCTCCCCAACGGCTATGAAACGGTGATCGGCGAGCGGGGAGCGAAACTGAGCGGCGGACAGCGCCAGCGGATCGCCATCGCGCGTGCGCTGCTCAAGAACGCGCCGATCCTGATCCTGGATGAAGCAACCAGCCACCTGGACACCGAGAGCGAGATCCTGGTGCAGCGGGCTCTGGCGAATCTCATCACCGGCCGCACGGTGATCGTCATCGCGCACCGGTTGTCGACCATCCGGCGCGCCGACAAGATCGTCGTCCTGGACCGGGGGCGGGTGACGGAGATCGGGACGCACGACGAACTGGTGTCCGGCGGCGGCATTTACCAGCGGCTGCACGAACTGCAATACCTGGAGGCTCCGGCATGAGTGCACCGTTGCGATCGATGACCGGCTTCGCGAGGGTACGGCGGCAGACGGCGCTGGGCGAGATTATCTGCTCGCTGAAGAGCGTCAACCATCGAGGGCTCGACCTGCACTTTCATCTACCGGCGTCGCTTGATCCGTTCGAGGGCGCGGTCCGCGCAGCCCTCAAGCGAGCGCTGCTGCGAGGCCACGTGGACGTGCGTATCTCGCTCGTTCGCAACGGCGGGGAGAGCGCCGGGCAATTAAATCGAGAGTTGCTGGCCGCCTGGCACGGAGCGTTCCGGGCGGCGTCCGCGGAACTCGGTCTCCGCGGCGAGCCGGACTTGAACGAGGCGCTGCGCATCCCCGGCATGCTGGGCGAGGCGGGGGAAGAGGAGATCGAAGCGGGATTTGAACAGGAATTGGTAGCCGCGACGGAGGAGGCCGCGGCGCGGCTCAACGAGTTTCGCGCGCGGGAGGGAGCCGAGATCGCGGCGGAGATGAAAGCGCACAACTCGCGGGTCCGCGAGGCGGCGGAACGCATCGGCGAGCTTCGCGCAGGCGCGCTGCCCTACTACCAACAGCGGCTGCAGGAGCGGTTAGCGGAGTTGCTGAACGGCGCGGGGATCGAACCGCAGCGGCTGGCGCAGGAGGCGGCGATTCTCGCCGACCGCAGCGACATCGGCGAGGAGACGGCGCGCCTGCGGATTCACGCCGGCGAATTGGCCACTTTGCTGAGTGGCGGCGGCGAAGTCGGCAAGAGGTTGGACTTCCTATTGCAAGAGATGAACCGGGAGGCGAACACGATTCTCTCCAAGACCACGAATATCGGCGAGATCGGGCTGGCCATTACCGGGAGGGCCCTTGAGGCGAAGTCGGCGATTGAGAAAATACGCGAGCAGGCTCTGAATTTGGAATGAGTATCGTCTTCATCATTTCGGCGCCGTCCGGTTCGGGCAAGTCGACGCTGGTCGGGCGTCTGATGGCGGCACTGCCGCAGCTTACCTTCTCCGTTTCCTACACCACGAGGGAGGCGCGGGCGGGCGAGCGCGAGGGCGAGAGCTACTGCTTCGTCTCCCGCGCCGAGTTTGAGAGGATGATTGCCGCCGGCGAGTTTCTGGAGCACGTGGAGGCGTTCGGCAATTACTACGGAACGCCGCGCAGCGCGCTGGTGAGGGCCCGCGAGCGCGGTCTGGACCTGGTGCTGGACATCGAAGTGAAGGGCGCGGAGTCGATTCAGAGCGAGGTGCCGGAGGCCGTCTCCATCTTTATCCTCGCGCCGTCGCGGGAAGTGCTGGAGTCGCGGCTTCGCGCACGCGGCGAGACGCGCGACGAGGTGATCGCGCGGCGCTTGGCCCGCGCGGGGATGGAGACCGATCAGTACGTCAACTACGACTACGTGCTGATCAACGACGACCTCGAAGAGACGGCCCAGAATCTCATCGGGATCGTCCGCGCGGAGCGTGCGCGGCGCGAACGAATGGTCGACCGCATACGGCCGATCCTGGACACCTACCAGGCCGCCGAACAGAAATGAGCCTCGTCACCATCTCCGGTGAACCAGGGTGCCGGCAGGGCGAGGTGGGGCGGCTGACGGCGCAGGCGCTCGGATTTGAGCTGATCACCGAGGGGCGGCTGGAAAAGCTGCTCGACGAGGAGTATGGGACCGGGCGAGACATTCCCGACAAGGCATATCCCGCCGCCGTCGCCTCCGTGCTCGTACGCCTGGCTACCGAGCATCACCTGGTGGTGACGATGACGGGAGCCGAGGGATTGTTCCCTCGCTTTGCCAACGTTCTTCGGGTGCACGTGGTGGCGCCGGAGCCGGCGCGGACCGGGCTGCTGATGGTGGACCGGCGGATGGACCGTCCGACTGCGAAGAAACTCCTCAAGGATATGGAGACGGAGCGGCGCGCCTTTCGCCGGCGCCGTTTCGGGCGTGCCACCGTCAGCCCGCACGCGTTCGACCTCATCGTCAATTGCGAGAACCTGGATGTGGAGGCGGCGGCGGCGGTGATCTGCGCCGCGGCGGACCAGCGTGCGCTCCGGGAAGCGGGCCTGGTTTCGTCGGCCGCGGAAGCGCAAATGCAGTTTCGCCTGCGCTTGGACCTCGCCAAACACGGCATTCAGCCGAACGCACGCGCGCGCCTGCGCCGCGCCTCGTTCGGCCACCCGAGCGAGGAGATCTTCGCCAACCTGCTCGACTTCTACCGCATCGGTTGGGAGTATGAGCCGCGCAGCTTCCCCATTGCATGGGATAAGGACGGGAAGGTGCTGGAGTCCTTCACGCCCGACTTCTACCTGCCGGAGTTCGACTTATATGTCGAGCTCACCACCATGAAGCAGTCGCTGGTGACGAAGAAGAATCGTAAGGTGAAGCTGCTACGGCAAATCTATCCCGGCATCAATATTCAGGTGTTTTACGAGAAGGATTTCCAGAACCTCATCTTCAAGTACGGGCTGGCCGAGCGGGTGGAGGTGAAGTGAACCTCTTCAAGCCGCAGCCGAACCACATTGAGCGGGTTCTGTTCACCGAAGAGCAGATCGCGGAACGCATCCGGGAAGTGGCAGGCGAGATCGCGGCCCGCTTCCCCAAGGGCATCAAGCTGGTGGGGGTTCTCAAGGGGTCCATTTTCTTTCTGACTGCGCTGGCGCGCGCTCTCACCGTGCCCGTAAAAATGGACCTCCTGGCGATTTCCAGTTTCTCCGCAAAGGCAGGCGCCCCGGGCGTCGTGCGCATCGCCAAGGACCTCGACGACTCGATCGAAGGCGAGGACGTTCTGCTGGTGGAGGATATTGTCGACACCGGGTTCACGGCGCGCTATCTGCTGCAAACGCTCGCCGCACGCGGCCCGAACTCGCTGAGCCTATGCACTCTTCTCGACCGTACCTCGCGGCGGATCGTGCAGGTCCCGGTTGAGTTCCGCTGCTTCGAGATCCCCGACCGCTTCGTCATTGGCTTCGGCCTCGACCACAAGCAGCTCTACCGCGACCTTCCCTTTATCGCGGTGCTGAAACCGCGCGAATAGTTGTTACCGAAACGTCTTACAGATTTCGTCAAGCCGTCATAGCGTGTTCGATAGTCTTGCGGTTTCGGTCAGCCTGTCGGGCTGGCCTTGACTGGGGGCCTGTGACTACGAAACAACTACTCAACCTGTCTCTGCTCGGACTCTCGATGTTTGCAACTTCCGCGTCCGCGCAAACCACTCCGAGCCTTCGCTTCGCTCTTCCGGAACGGCTGCGCCTGCTGCAGGGGCAGTTAGTGGACCTGGTGCTCGAAGTCCGCAACGCCCAATCGTTGACGGGCCTGAAAGTGACCGCGGGTGGCGTCGATCTGACGTCCCGCTTCAGCCCCCCGTTGCGGGTGCCCCTCGATTGTGACACCAGTTCAGACTGGGTGCTGCGAGCCGACCTGCAGTCGTTTGAGACCGCGGGCGAGATCGTATTGGAGGCTTCGGCAACGGTGGACGGGACGGCTGTGAGCGACAGCCGGACGGTGACGGTGCGCGAGTTCAATTCTTCCACCATGCAGCGCCGTAACGTGATCCTGTTCATCGGTGACGCGATGGGCACCGCCTACCGCGACGCGGCGCGGCTGGTTTCGCGCGCCATCGTCAAGGACGGTAAGAACTCCTTCCGCGAAGGCTACTTCGATGACCTGCTGGAGATGGACAAGATGCCCGTCTCTGGCATGTCGATGACCTACGGCAGTGATTCGATTGTTCCCGACTCGGCGAACACCGGCACGGCCTGGGCCTCAGGCAATAAGAGCTTCCTAAACGCGGTGAATGTGTTCGCGGACGGCACGGACTGCGTCTGGCGCGCCGCCGGCGCGAACGCCGCGAACGCCCTCCTGGTGCAGGACAACCCGCGGGTCGAGAACCTGTGGCAGTATCTGAAGCGGCGTTTCTCCTACCGCACCGGCATTGTGACCACCGCGGCGGTGACAGACGCGACGCCGGCAGTGCAGGGCGCCTACAGCGGCTGGCGGCAAATGCGCCTTGAAATCGCCCGCCAGTATCGTGAGAATCCCATGCTCAACGGCCGCCCGGCCTTCGACGTCATCCTCGGCGGCGGCGCCGATCCCTTCAGGGCCGCCGGCCGCACTGACCGCCGCGACCTCATCGGGGAGTTCCGCGCCTTAGGCTACGAGTACGTCACGACGGCAACGCAGCTGCGCGCCATCCGCCCCGGCCAGTCCCGCGTGCTGGGCCTTTTCAAGGGCTCGGCCAACCCCGCCCCCAACTCCACTGGCGTCGGCACAGCCTCGGACGTCAACATGAACGTCGCCTACGACAAGCTCGGCCTGCAGCGGCCGGCGTCCGAGCAGGCGCAGTCACTCGGCGGTTTCACCGACCAGCCGATGCTCGAGCTGATGACCGAGAAGGCGCTCGAGATCCTCGGCGCAGGCTCCATCTTCGGTTCACAGCCGTTCATCCTGATGGTGGAAGCGGCGTCGATCGACAAGCAGTCGCACCCGAATGAAGCCGCCGGCACCATCTGGGACACCATCGAGTTCGACAAGTCGATCGGCGTGGCGCGGTCCTGGGCGTCGAAGCGCTCCACGAAGGACACGCTGATTGTCGTTACCGCCGACCACGACCAGTCCATGCACATCATCGGTGTCAGCAACACGCCGGACGAGGAGTACTTCTCCCGCACCAAGAGCGAGCGCATCAACTTCCGCACCGCTCGCGGCGAGCAGAACTTCACCGTGTGGGGCGACTCCTACACGAACGCACGCGCCGGCTTGCCGTTCATCAATGGCAGCACGGTCGCCTCGAATAACGGCGGTGCCTCAGCCATGCCCGGAACCTTCGAGGTCCGGACCAGCAGTACCGACCCGGCGTCCAGCACCTACTCGACTTACTCCGGCATGCCCGCCTACCGGATGGACGAGCGCACCGGCTATCCGGTGAACTCGGGACCCGGCCTTCGCCGCCTGGCCATCGGCTTCCGCACGGGCGACCACACCGGCTCCAGCGTGCCGGTGACGGCGGAGGGTCCCGGCGCGTTCCTGTTCACCGGTTACATGGATCAGGGCGACATCTTCTTCAAGATGGCTGCGGCGCTCTCCAACGACACCTCTGAGGGCGACAAACTCGTCGAGTTGCTCAGCAACCCGCGGTGGCCGAAGACAGTGGGCAAATAGAACAGGAAACGCACGTTATGTTCCGAGCGGTACTTCTGGGGGCGCTGCTGACCGCGGCGCCCCTCTTTTCTGAGCGGCTGCCCGGCCGCGACCCTCGCGTTGAGAAAGGGCAGGTGATCTGGTTCCTGCTGACTGAGAGCCGCGAGCAGGTGGCAAAGGCGATGGGACCACCCTCGGTGGTCAGTGAGATTGGGCAGTATGTGTCCTGGCAGTACATGGGCGGCGACGTCGACCACCATGAGCCTTCGCACACGCTGATCTTTCGCAAGGCGGACGGCGTGCTCGCGGGAGTCACGAGGAACTACGAGCCCGACCGCGACGTTGACGCGCTCTTCCCCGCGAAGGAGACAAGCGCCCATCATTTCCCCAACGCCGAGAAACCGGAGATGAGCCTCCGCCTGCGCCGCCTGCCCGGCGGGCGGGTTTTAATCGCGATCGGATCGCCGAAGCCCGGTACGCCGACTCCGCAGTTGACATTGATGCGCGAGGCGGAGCTGAAGATCTTCTACCCCTGGCTCAGCGTCCCCCGCTGAGCGTCCAGCCTGCCCAGGTTCCCAGCAGACATACGAGCACCGAGGCGGCGGCGTACAGGGCCGCCTTCCCGGGTTCGCTTGCGCGTAACAGCGTGAGCAGGTCAAAGCTGAACGTGGAGAACGTTGTAAAGCCGCCGCAGATACCGGGGATGAGGAACAGCCGGACGTTCTCGGGCAGCTCACCCCGGCCTGCAAAAAAGCCGAGGGCAAGCGAACCTGAGACGTTCACCGCCAGCGTGGTGACCGGGAAGTCCGGGGCGAAGTACCTGGCCATCAACACGTAAGCGAGATAGCGGGAGGCGCCGCCGAGGGCGCTGCCGAGACCAACCCAGAGGACAGGGGGCACCCGGACATCGTAGCAGCCCGAAAACGGTGTGCTATACTTTGAGGGTCTGTAGCCAGCGGAATTCCCTTCCCGGTACATTCACTCCCGGTTTGCCTGAACGTCAGCCGGAACCAAGCAGGACACGATAATGCCTAAGCTCAAGACACACAAGGGTGCGGCGAAGCGTTTCAAGAAGACGGGTACAGGCAAGATCAAACGCAATCACGCGTTTGCCCGCCACATCCTGACTTCGAAAGAGCGCTCGCGCAAGCGGAAGCTAACCGCGAGCACCATCGTCGACCCGGCGGATTCGCCCAAGGTCGAGCGGATGCTGCCGTATTAGAATTGGAAGACACGGCGCGCGGACGGAGCGCGAGGCACGTGCCCGAGCCGCCGCCACCGGGTTCCCTGAGGGAGCCCGAAATCAAGGAGGTCAAACGTGCCCAGAGTCAAACGCGGTACTCACCGCCGCCAGTCGCGCAAGAAGGTCCTCACCCGCGCGAAGGGTTTCTTCCTTACTAAGAGCAAGCTGCACCGTGCGGCACAGGAGGCCGTCGAGAAGGCGCTGCGATACGCCTACGTCGGCCGGCGCCGCAAGAAGCGCGAGTTCCGCTCGCTGTGGATCGTGCGCATCAACGCCGCCTGCCGCGCCGCGGGCATCAGCTACAGCAAGTTCATGGGCGGCCTGAAAAAGGCCGGCATCGACCTGAACCGGAAGGTGCTGGCCGATGTGGCGCTCAAGAACGAGGCCGACTTCCAGGCGCTGGTGGCGAAGGCGAAGGCGGCGCTCGGATGAACCCCACGCGCGAGGAAGAGAGCGTCGACAGCCTCAGCAGTTTAGAGGAGCGCATTCTCCGCGCCGTGGAACTGGTCAGCCAGCTGAAGCAGCAGAACCAGACCTTGCAGAAGGAAGTGGAAGAGGCGCTGGCGGGGAAGTCCGAAGCACAGGCGCAGTTGGCGAAGCTGCAGCAGGAGATGGATTCGCTGCGGTCCGAGCGCAAGCAGGTCCGGACGCGGATTGAGAAGCTCCTCGGCCAGATGGATCTGCTGAGCGAGAGTTAAGCGCGGAACGGTATGGACTCGGGCGCCGCGGAAAAGAAGCCGGTTCGAGTCATCATCTTCCACCAGCCCTACACTGTGCTGACGGCGGGCGATCCCCGGGAAACCGAGGAACTCGCGCAGACCGTCGACGAGTTAATGACCAGCATCGCAGGCAAGGCCGTCAACGCGGATTCCGCGCGTGTGGCGGTGCTTGCCTGCTTGCACATGGCGGACCGGCTGCGTACGCTCGAGCGCGAGATGAAGCGCATGAGCGACGTGCTGGGGTCGGTGGTTCCTTAGCGGATTCACTCTTCGCGGAGCGCGACGAGCGGGTCCACCTTCATCGCCCGCCTCGCAGGCACGGCGCAGGCGGCGAGGGCCACGGTTAAGAGTATGACGATCACCGTCCCGTAGGTAAGCGTGTCGAGCGGGCTGACCTCGAACAGGAAGCTGCGGGCCGCGCGGGCGACCGCGAAGGATCCCGCGATGCCGAGGAAGAGGCCGGCGGCGGCAAGCATCGCGCCCTGTCGCAGAACCAGCCGAAAGACCTGCGCTGCCTGTGCACCAAGGGCAATCCGGATGCCGAGTTCCTGCGTCCGTTGGCCCACCAAGTACGAAATCATGCTGTAGAGGCCGAAGCAGGCGAGCATGAGACCGAGGCCGGAGAACGCCGCCAGGAGCGCGGCGCGTAGGCGCGGGCGCCGCTCTTCGAAGTCCAAAGAGCTGGACAAGGGCGAGACGGCGAAGACTGGCCTCGCCGGGTCGACAGCCGCGATTGCCTTCCGCATCCCGTTCGCCAGCTCAGCAGGCTTACCGTTCCGGGCGCGGGCTACGAAGTTCATGTAGCCGAACGCGTACTGCGGATAGTTGAGGAAGAGCTCGGGAATGGCCGGCTTCATCCGGCCCTCGTGACGGACGTCCGCGACCACTCCGATGATGCGGTAACTCACGGGCTTGCGGCTGACCACTTCGATGTGACGGCCAATCGCGCCGCCCCTGGGGAAGTACCGGTCTGCCAGGGTCTGGTTGACGATAGCGACCTTCTCCGTGTCCGCGGCGTCGGTCCATTCAAAATCGCGGCCTTGACGGAGTTCGATGCCGAGGGTGCGGAAGTAAGCGGGTGTGATGGACCGGACACCGGCGTTGCGCGGCTCTTCGGCGGCAACTCGCACGGGCAGCAAAAACTGAGACCCCCACAGCGGAAGGAAATTGCAGGCGGCTACGCTTTCCACCTCCGGCAGCCGGGCGGCCTCGTCGATGGTTTGCCGGAAGAATGCGGTCCGCTTCGCCGTGTCCGGAAACGGCACCACTACCCCCGCCGCAAGGACCCGATCGGCGTCGTACCCGGGTTCGACGGCGATGAGGTTCGTCAGGCTGCGGAACAGGAGTCCCGCACCGAACAGCAGCATCGCGGCGAGGGAGACTTCGGCGACCACCAGAGCGTCGCGGAGCCGGCGGCGGCGGCGATTGGCGCTCTGCCCGCGCCCGCCGTCCCGCAGAGCCGATGTGAGTTCGAGGCGCCGATAGCGGAGCGCCGGGGCAAGCGCAAAGACGAGCGCCGCCGCACAGGAGAGGCCGAGCGCGAAGAGCGCTACCCGCCAATCGACCGCGACGCCTTCGGTCCGGGGGAGGTGTTCCTTCAGATAAACGAGCAGCGCGTCCACTGACCAGGCGCCGGCGAGCAAACCGATGACTCCACCGGCAACACACAACAGCAGACTCTCGGCGAGCAGGAAGCGCACCACTTCGAGCCGCCCGGCGCCGAGCGCCAGCCGCACACCGATCTCGCGGGAGCGCTCCGTAGCCCGCGCCAGGAACAGGTTCGACACGTTGGCGCACGCAATGAGAAACAGAAAGCCGACGGCGGCGAAGAAGAGCAGAAGCGTGGTGCGTGCGTCGCCGACCGCTTCATCGAGCAGCGACTCGAAGCCGGCCACGGCGTCTTTCGAAACGAAGCGGGAGAGTTCAGCGCGGACCTGGCTCTCGGGCGCCACGCGGCGCGCGATGACGCTCAGTTCGCGGACGTCCGGGCTGCTCGAGGCGCGGCCGAGCGGCTCCCAGAAGTCGGCGTACTGCGGATACTTGAAGCCCGCCGGCATGATGCCGGCCACGGTATAGCCGCGGCCATCCAGCGTGATGACGCGGCCGATGATGCGGCCGTCTGCGCCAAACTGGTCCTGCCACATCCCGTGCGACAGGACAACGACGGGTTGTCCGGAGGCTACAAAGTCGCCCGGCTCGAACACGCGGCCCATCAGCGGCCGGGCGCGTAAGGTGGCGAAGAACTGCTCGGTAACCTGGGCGTTGCGCAATTGCGCCGGCTCACGCGCGCCGGAGAGGTTCATCGAGTTAAAGGCGTAGCCCGCCAGGCCGGTAAGCGTGGTGATTCGACGCTGCCAGTCATCGAAGGTACGGCGGCTGACGGCGAGGGCGTTGTCGGGCTGCTTGGCCTCGGCTTCGAACACCCGCACCAGCGTCGCTGGATCGTCGTAGGGCAGCGGGCGCAGGAGCACACCGTTCACCACGGTGAAGACAAGAACATTCACCGCCACGCCCAGCGCCAGGGTGGCTACGGTGGCGGCAGCGAAGGAGGGCTTCCGGCGGATAGTCCGGAGGGCGAAGCGAAGATCGGTGAGCAAACCTTTCACGGTGCGCTCCCCAGATGCACGCCATGCGCCGCCGCCGGAGGCCGTGTTTTCAGGCGCCTCACTCAGCGCCAGTGTCCGGAATCGGACGGCGCCGTGCGCTGCGGAACAGCAAAATTAAAAGAGTCGTTCCTGCCGGCGCAGCGTCCCGAAGGACCCCAGGTTTGCGACCGCGAAGGCAAAGCGGAACTGATTCTCGTTGCGCTGGCCGATGGCGAAGCGGCGGTATTGCACGCTGAAGGCACAGCAGTCCGTGTTGTACGTGATCTGCGTGTTGCCGAACTGGAACTGGCTGACACGGTAGTCGTAGACGCCGAAGAAGCCTCCGTTCCACCCGCGCTTGGACTCCTGGCCGAAGCCGACCAGCCAGCGCAGCTGGTTGGCTGGAGGAGACAGCAACTGGCCGGCGCTGCCGCCGCGGCAACGGTCCGGATCTCCCTCGACAAAGCCGGCGGCCGGAGGAAGCGCGATACAGTGCACCTGCGTGTGACCGATGGAGACAAGGTAGTTCTGCTGGATGCGGCCGTCCACGGTGATGCTGGAGTTGGTGAGTTTGCCGCGCAACGGATCGTAGTCGGCTCGCCATTCGATTCCGAGGGTCGGGATGGGCATCATGCGCAGGCTGGACACGATCGGCGAGTAGCTGCGCGGCCGGTCCAGAAAGGCGAACGCGGTCAGGCCAATCTGGCCGGCGACCACGTTGCGCTGGTCGCGCTGGATCGCGCCCCCGAAGTCGGGGTCGAAGTAGCGGCGCTGGGCCAGTGTCCAGCTCAGCATCTCGTAGACCTCTCCGCCGCGGCGCTTCGAATAGAGCCGATTGGTCAGCGAGTACTCAAGCTGGTTCGTGTTGGAGATGACGTCGATCTCGTCGAAGCGGATGAGGTCCTCCAGCCGCTGGACCCCGGTGACGTAGCGGAACTCAGCACGCGGCTCGATGACGTGCTTCAGCTTCGCGCCCATCCACTTGGGCGGCGTGACGACGCGGGCGAGCGAGGGCGGAATGATCTCGAGAGTGAATTCGCGGCTGGACCGGCGGATGTTGTCTCCCGCGATCAGCCCTCCGCGGAAGGACGAGCCGTAGTGCGTTTCGCGCAGCGAGACCGAAGGAATGAAGTGGAAATCCTTGAAATGGACGGCGGTCATGATGCGCGGCTCGACGTCGATACGCTCGACGAACTGGCGGGTCTGGAAGGTCTGCTGGTTGCGGCGGACGGCGCCGGCGATCGCTCCAAAGCTGAACCAGAGCGGCAGGCCCTTGTCCCAGATCTTGCGGTCGCGCCCCAGAAACTCGAACTGCGGCAGGCGGCGGATGACGATTTTGTCGCCGTCCTCGTTGCTTTGAATATTCTCGTTGCGCGAGAACACGGCGTTGAAGCCGTACGTCGACCAGTGCTTGGTGATGAAGCCGATGGAATTCACTTCAGTGAAAATCGCTTCATTGAAGGACTCGGTGAACTCCTGTCGGAAGCGGAACGAGGTGAGGTAGTTGACCGCGCCGCGCGCCTGCCAGCCCTTGCCGAGTTCCGAACGGCCGTCAAACGTAAAGATGAAGCCACTGGCCGGGCGGTCGCGCGTACCGTCTTCGCGCAGGCGGCCCCGGTCGTTCACGCCGTAGAGGAACGCGTTGAAGTCGGAGCCCTGGCGGGGTTTGCCGCGCAGGTCCACCGTGTGCGCAAAGCCGCGCTGGGTGAAAATCTGGCCGCGATATTGCGCGTCGTAGCTGCGATTGATGGCCCAATAGTAGCCGCCGCCCGCCATGAATCCGCGGCGCGAACTGGTGCCGAAGGTGGGCGTCAGGAAGCCGCTCTTGCGCGGCATGCGCTCGAGTGACTTATAGAACACCGGAGCGTAGAACAGCGGCACGCCGCGCAGGCGGAAGATGCTGCGGTAGGCGAGCGCGCGCTGGTTCGGAACGATGTCGAAGCGCTTGCCGCGCAGGTACCACCAGGGCTTGGGCAGGCGGCAGTTGGTAATGAGGCCATCATAAAGGATGTAGCGATTCTCCTTGCGCTCGGCCCACTTACCTTCGAAGGAGAACGGGTTGCTGGTGGTGAGGATGCCGGGGCGGGCGTCGATCTTGGCCGGGGACGACCCGCGCACCTGATAGAACTTCCCCGTTTCCGCCTTCATGTTGTACTCGACGCGGTCAGCCTCCAAGCGCTCGTCGCTGACGTAGCTCCGGTAGCGGACGTGGCCGCGGGCCTCGGCGTCGCCGGTGGCTTCGTTGTAGTCGATCTCGTCGGCCTCGAGCAGTAGCTCCGTAGTCTCAATGGCCGCCGCACCGCGCAGATAGCGCCACTGGCCTTTGGTCTCCTGGATGACCCCCTTCACAAGGACTTCGCCCTCGCCGGGGGCGTCCGGGCCGGAGCGCTGGGCGAAAGGCCGCGCCACGGGGGGGGCAATCACGGGTGAGGGCTGCGGCAGCGGCTGGAGCCGCGGAAGAACCTGACCTATCACGGGAATGGGAGTAAGTAGGAAAAGTCCGGCGGCGGCTATGAGGAGAGCGAGGGAGGGCGTCGATAGTAGGTTAGCGGCCAGGATACAGCGAAGAGGGACTCGAAAGTTAAAGTAGTACACGAAAAGTTCGTGACATTTGCTAGTAGTTGTGTTACCTACATTAGGGAGGACATCTGCCTGAGGAGGAGTTTCCAAACTCCGACGCTAACACGCGCCTTTCTCGCCGGGCAACCAAAGGCGGGATGGGGATCGTGACGCGGGCCGAGTGAGTCGCATGGTTTGCCGACACTGCAACGCCAGGAATAGTGAGGATGACCACCGCTGCGGGCGGTGCGGGCGCCGGCTGCACGCCGGATCCGCTCGACCGGCCCCGGACACCTACCCCGTTCTCGAGGCGACCGCGCCGGCCCTGGCGTATCGGAGCCAGTCGGCGGAGATGCCGGAACGGGAGCCGGCGGTGCAGCCGAGGCTGGTACTGCCGGGCGAGCGCCGGGCGGTAGTCAGCGCCCCAGGCGTCCCTCTGCAAGCGGATCTTTTCGGGCCCCGCGAAGTGCCTCGCTCGCCGGCGCCCAAGACGGAACGCCGAAGTGCGCCACGCGGCCCCCGCAAGCCCGCAGAATCTCTTCAGCAGACCCTCGATTTCCTGCCGGCGCCGGCACCCGCGGGGAAAGCCGTCCAAACGAAGGTAGAGGCGGTCATCTTCTGTACCGAGCCGGTGGCGCCGACCATGCTTCGGGTTACCGCGGCGGCGATCGACGCGGCAATGGTGGTGCTGGCGTTCTCGGTGTTTCTGGCGGCCATTCACTTCGGCGGCGGGGAGTGGTTGCCTGCCGACCGGCTGACTCTGGTCAGCTACCTTTTGGCAGCCGGGCTCATCGGCGTCTTCTATAAGTTTCTCTTCGCGACGAGCAACATCGACACACCGGGGACGCGTTGGACCCGCATGCGCATCGTTCACTTCGACGGCCAGCCGCCGACGCGGGAGCAGCGGATGCGGCGGTTAGCCGGAGGCATTTTGAGCCTGCTGGCTTCGGGTCTCGGGCTGTTATGGTCGCTCGTGGACGAGGAAAGCCTCACCTGGCACGACCACATCTCCAAGACGTTTCCCACGACAGTTCCGCCAAGCGGCGAGTAGCGGTGCGTTTTCCTCTATCCTGAGGATACGCACGCACATGAACATTCAATTCGACGACACCAATCTGCTCGCTCGCATGGTGGGTGAGGCAAACGGCCTGACACCCTCCGAGATCGAAGCCGCGACGCCGGCGGCGCAGGCCGCACTCGCGGGGTTCAAGAAATCGAGTGAAGACGGGCTCTACGGTTTTCCTCACCTTCCCTTCCAAAGCCAGGTAATTCGCGAGATTCAGTCGTTTGCGCGGCAGGTGCGCGGGGGTTTCGACACAGTCTGCGTGGTGGGCATTGGAGGCAGCGCGCTGGGTGCGTGGGCAATCGATTGCGGCATCCGCGGCCCCCATCCGGTGCAGAAAGCGTTCTCGGCGGACAACCCGAGACTCGTGATCCTCGACAACGTAGACCCGTCCTTCGTCGGCGCCGCCCTCGAGTCGATGACTCCGAAGCGAACGATCGTGGTGGTAATTGCGAAGTCGGGTTCCACCGCTGAAACGATGGGGACGTTCCTCATCGTGCGCGACTGGCTGACACAGGCGCTGGGCAAGAAAGCCGCGGGCCGGATCGTCGCGGTGACAAGCGAAGGCCGCGGGGACCTCAAGAAGCTCGCCACCGAAGAGAACTACAGGACTTTCCACATCCCGGAAAACGTCGGCGGCCGCTTTAGCGTGCTGTCGCCCGTTGGACTGGTGCCGGCGGCGTTGGCGAACATCGATATCGCCAAGCTGTGCCGTGGCGCGGCCGCAATGACCGAGTCCTGCTGGAAGCCGGCGCTTGAGGAGAACCTGGCGTTGCGCGCGGCGCTGTTGCACTGGCTGATCTGGACCAAGAAGAAGAAACCCATTCAGGTGGCCTTCCCGTACTCCAATCGCCTCTGGGGTACGGCGTTCTGGTTCCGGCAGCTTTGGGCGGAGTCGCTCGGGAAGGCACGAAACCGGAAAGGCAAGCAGGTGAACGTGGGCCAGACGCCGGTAGCGGCGCTGGGGACGACGGACCAGCATTCGCAAGTGCAGCTTTATATGGAAGGCCCGAACGACAAGATGTTCACCTTCTGGGCGGTCGCCCGGCAGAAGAACCTGGGCCGGATTCCAAAGGGCAAGCTGGGGATGGAGTCGTTCGATTACCTCAGCGGGCAGACGCTGGCGAAGCTGCTGGATGCCGAGAGGCGGTCGACCGCGGCGGCGCTGACGGCGACGGGACGACCCAACTGCACCTTCACTCTAGACCAAACTGACGAAGAGCACTTGGGCGCGTTCTTCCAGCTACTCGAGTTTGAGACTGCGTTTGCGGGCGAACTGCTCAACATCAACGCCTTCGACCAGGAAGGCGTTGAGTTGGGCAAGAAGTTCACATTCGGCCTGATGGGCCGCAAAGGCTACGAGCAGTTCAAAGCCGACTTCGACGAATACGAGAAGCGGCGCGCCGGCGCTTAGTTCGAGGCCGGCAGCTTCCGCACCATCTCGATATCGATGGTGATCGACACCTCGTCGCCGACGGCCACGCCGCCGGCGTCGAGGGCGCGGTTCCACGTGATGCCGAAGTCCTTACGATTGATCTTCGCCGTCGCGCTGGCGCCGGAGCGCGCCGTGCCGCGTGCGACGAGCTCGGGGCTCGGGCCCTCGACATCGAACACCACTTCCTTGGTGACGCCCTTCATGGTGAGGTCGCCCACCATCTGCAACTTGCCCGCGCCGGCGGGTTTAATCGCCTTGGAAACGAAGGTCATGGTCGGAAACTTCGCGACATCGAAGAAATCGGCGCTGCGGAGGTGCTCGTCGCGCTTCTGGTCCTGGGTGTTAATGGAAGCAACATCGATGGTCGCGTTCACCTTGGAGCCGTTCAGGTTCTTCGGATCGAACTCAATTGTCCCCGACAACTTGCCGAACTGCCCCCGGACGTTTGAAACCATCATGTGACGCACGGCAAAATGCGCGCCGGAGTGCGAAGAATCGATGTTCCAGCTGTTGACCTGAGCGAAGGCAGGCGCAACAAAGGCGAAGGCTGCAAAGGCAGCGAAAGTTCTCATGACAATACCCCTCTGGCTTGTTTTAGGCGGTTCCGCCGCCTGACAGGTTACTCACGTTGGATGTGCGAGCGCGGGGTCCGGATTCCGGACTGCTATACTCGCCACAAATGTGTCTGGCGATCCCCGGCAAAGTGGTGCACATTAACGGGACAGATCCAACCCTCCGAAGGGCGCAGGTAGACTTCTCCGGCATCCGTAAGGAAGTCAGCCTGGCCTTCACGCCGGAGGCGGTGGAGGGCAGTTATGTGCTCGTCCACGTGGGCTTCGCCATCAACGTGATAGACGAGCTGGAGGCGGAGCGCACGCTCGAGGAGTTGCGCAAGCTCGGCGAGGTGGAACCGCTCTAGGCCTGGAAGCTCATACCGGCGAACGTGACCACGCTTTGCTCGTCGATGTTCCACTGCTCGTACCGCCGCAGCCGCCCGCGCACTCCCGGCATCGTTTTGAGGAACGTGTAGAACGGCGCTGACCCGCACCACTTCAGGTCGTCGCGGTTCTCCTGAACCTGCGCCCAGTACGCGGGTGCATCGCCTGCGTTGATGCTGCCGATTCGCGCCCGGTCCCGCTCGGCGACCTCCAACATCGGCCCGTCATCGGCAATCATCGGCTCGGCGTCCCCGTAGCGACGGCCCATGTGCGCCATGTCCACACCAAGCACGTAGAGCAGCCGCCGCCCCTCGCGCGCATTGATCTCGCCGAGCACATCGAAGAAACGCGCGAGATCCTGGTTGTCCTCCGGCATGCCGCCTTCGTAAATGCTCCTGGCGAACGAGCCGCACAATATCGGCACCACCCGCACCTGCGGACCGAACAGGTGCTGGAGGAACACCACCTGAAACTCGATGGAGTGCTCAAAGGAGTGGCAGTAATCTTCCATGATCACGGCGTCCGGCGCCTTCGCCATGAGTTCCTCCACCAGCGCCGCATCGGTGCCGGTGGCGCCATAGGGCGTGACATAGCTCTTGCGGGTAAGGCCGAAGCGATCCGGCTCACCGTAATGAGAGGTGCCGAGGACGACGAAGGTTCGGTCGGCATGGTCGGGAGCAAGCGCCCCGAAGGCCGCACGATACGACTGCCATCCCCCTTCCGGGCTCACATGGGGAGCGGCGATCCCGGCAAGCGAGCCGTGCTCGTCCGCGCACTCGCCGTCCATCCACCCTGCGAGCAGCCTTCTTAACTCGAGTGGATCGTCGGGGTAGGCGGAGCCGGCGTGCACGCTGTCGCGTTGGGGGGCCGCTGCGAACTCGCGGTGGCGCTCCTCCACCATGCCCTCGAACACTTCGTTCTGGACGAAGCCCGCCGACTCGAGCGTGTTGACAAGGTGCGTGACGACGTCGCCCACGTCGATGGAACCGGTGATGCGCACTAGCAGTTCGCGAACGTCCAGTTCCGTCGATTTGCCGTCGAACAGCTGAAGGCAGGCGGTCAGCGGCGGCGGAACGATGAGCGTTGTGTCGGAATACCGGTATGGGTCGCGGATGAGCAGGCCCGGCCGATCAGGAACGGGAGAGGGCATGAAATCGAGGTCCATCCGCAGGCGCGGCAGAGTGCGCGACATTTCTTCATGATAGCTGCCACGCGCGAGTTACAATGAGAATTCCGGCGAATCCCATGGCGGAATTGCAGGGTCAGTCCTTTCTCATTACCGGCGCGAGCGGTGGCCTCGGGCCGGCGGTCACGAATGCATTTTTGAAGGCGGGCGCGTCCGTGTACGCGGTGGCCAGACGCTGGGACACTGCGCCGAGCGCCGGGTTCGTTCCGGTGTCGGCCGACCTCACCCGCCCGGCGGAGTGCGAACGGGCGTTTGCAGAAGCCGCGGCCAAGGCGGGCCGAATTCGAGGAGTGGTTCATCTGATGGGCGGATTCGCGGGCGGCGAGCCGGTGAGCGCCACTTCCGTCGAGACTTGGCAGCGAATGATGGACATGAACGTCAACTCCGCCTTCTATCTGTTTCGGGTGGCCATGCCGCACCTGCAGGAGCAGGGCGGACGCATTCTGGCGGTGGGGTCGAAAGCGGGTCTTGAGCCGGCAGTGGGATTGTCTGCCTATCACGTTTCGAAGGCCGCCCTCCATGCGCTGATCCGCACGCTGGCACTGGAGGGGAAGGCCGCCGGCGTTACCGCGAACGCCGTCCTTCCGGGCACCATCGATACCGCCGCTAACCGCGCCGCGATGCCGAACGTTGACACGTCGCAGTGGATCCGCCCGGAGGCGATCGCCGCACTGCTGCTGTGGCTGGCCTCCGATGTGGCCGCGGATATCACCGGTTCGCTCATACCTCTATAGATCCCGGCGAGGCCGGGCACTGGCGGAGCACGCATGAAATTGCCGAAACTGACCGAGCACCAATTGGCGGAAGCCCTTGCGCATTTGCCAGGCTGGAGCGTCCAGGCCGGGAAACTGCACCGCGAATATCGTTTCCCCGATTTCGTCCACGCCTTCGGCTTTATGGCCACCGCGGCCATCGCCATCGAAGCCATGAACCACCACCCGGAGTGGTTCAACGTATATAACCGTGTGGTAATTGACTTGACCACCCACGATTCGGGTGGCATCACCGCAAACGATACCGAACTGGCCGGCAAGCTCGAGACACTAGCCAAGAAACTCTCATGAAAGTAGCGGTTCCCTGTCTGTTCCTGGCCGCCGGGCTGTGGGCCCAGTCGCCGGTCGATGAAGTCATCCAGCAAGCTATTGAGAAGAAGGAAATCCCGGGGGCGGTTCTGCTTGTCCGTTCCGGCGGCAAGACCCTGCACTCGGCTGCCTACGGATCCCGCGCACTGCTGCCCACCCCCGAGCGGATGACCCTTGACACAGTGTTCGACGCCGCGTCGCTGACAAAGGTGGTGGCGACGACGCCCGCGGTGATGAAGCTGTTCGAGGCGGGCAAGATCCGGCTCAATGACAAGGTGACGGACTATTTGCCGGAGTTTCAGGACGGCAAGGGCGACATCACGATACGCCAGTTACTCACCCATTTTTCGGGGCTGCGTCCGTTTTTCGAACTGGAGCCGGAGGCAGGCTATGCCGCAGGTTTGAGAAAGGCGCTGACGGAGAAGCCGGTGGCGGAGCCGGGTGCCCGCTTCATCTATAGCGACATCAATTTCATCCTGCTCGGTGAGATCGTGCAGCGCGTGACGGGACGCAGCTTGGCGGAGTACGTCGAGCGCGAGGTGTTTCTTCCTTTGGGGATGAAGGAAACACGGTTTCGCCCGCCCGTATCCTGGCGCGCCCGCATCGCCCCAACGGAGTTGGTGAACGGCGCCGTCATCCGGGGGGTGGTGCACGATGAGCGCAGCCGATACATGGGAGGCGTCACCGGTCACGCGGGCCTGTTCACCACCGCTGCGGATCTGGCGCGATTCGCGGAGATGATGTTGGGACAAGGGACACGGGACAGAGTGACTGTGTTTCGGCCGGCGACGGTAGAGAAGTTCACGACGCCCCAAACCCCGCCGGACCAGCCCGTCCTACGCGGCTTGGGCTGGGACATCGATTCGCCGTATTCCAGCAATCGCGGGGAGTTGTTCGCCCTCGGCTCCTACGGCCATACCGGTTTCACGGGCACGTCCCTGTGGATCGATCCTCACTCGCGAACGGTGGTCATTCTGCTTACCAACAGCGTCCATCCCAAGCGCGGGATATCCATCGTTTCTCTGCGCGGAAAGGTGGCGACCGTGGCGGCCGTCGAGGCCGGTCTCGCCGCACAACAGGTGACGATCACCGGATACAACGAGGCGATGGCCGGAGCCCGGCGCGAGGTTGCGCGAAACGCCCGAACGCTGGCCGGCATTGACGTGCTGGAACAGCAGAAATTCGCTTCGTTCCAGGGGAGACGGGTTGGTTTGATCACCAACCACACGGGTTTTACTCGCGACGGCCGCCGGAGCGTCGACGCGCTGCTGGCGGGCGGGGTCAAGGTCACGGCACTGTTTTCGCCGGAACACGGGCTGGCCGGACTCGAGGACAAAGAAGACGTCGGCCATGGCAGGGACGTGCCTACCGGTTTGCCCGTTTTCAGCCTCTATGAGGGCAAGAACCGACGGCCGAGCGAGGATATGCTCCGGAACACGGATGTGCTGGTGTTCGATATCCAGGATATCGGCGCACGCTTCTACACCTACATCTGCACGATGAAGAATGCGATGGAGGAGGCCGCGAAAGCAGGTCTACCGTTCGTCGTGTTGGACCGGCCGAACCCTTTGACTGGCGTCCGCGTGGAAGGGCCGCGCCTGGAGCCCGGCGCCGAGTCGTTCGTGGGCTGCGTGACAGGGATGCCATTGCGGCATGGCATGACCGTAGGCGAAATTGCCCGCATGATTCATGCGGGGATGAGTCCGGCCGTGAACCTCGAGGTCGTGAAGATGGCGGACTGGCAGCGCGGTGACTGGTTGGACGCGACGACCCTCGCCTGGGTGAATCCGTCGCCCAATATGCGAAGCCTTACGGCAGCGCTTCTGTATCCGGGCGTGGCGATGCTCGAGTATTCGAAGAATTATTCCGTCGGCCGGGGAACCGACGCACCGTTCGAGCAGATCGGCGCTGACTGGATTCGGGGCGGTGAACTCGCCTCCTATTTCAATCGGCGAATGATTCCTGGGGTTCGGGTGTACCCGGTGGTTTTCGTTCCTACCTCATCGAACCTTGCGGGCAAAAGGGTGGAGGGTGTCCGGTTCGTGGTGACGGACCGAGAGATATTCGACAGCGTTCGGCTGGGCGTTGAGCTAGCCTGCGCGCTGGAGAAACTGTACCCGGGGAAACTCGATCTCGACGTCAATCTTCGGTTGATTGGAAGCCGGAGGACGATTGAGGAGATCCGGAAGGGAACCGATCCCAGACGGATCATTGAGGATATGGAAGGGGAGACGGCGGCGTTCCTTATCGAACGCCGTCCGTTCTTGTTGTATTAGGACAGTTGCCAAGAGGCGGCAGGAAGGCCAAGCCGCCCCCTAAACAGGGTTACGGATTCGCAGACTTGCTCGCGGCCGTCGCCTTATTCTTGCTTCCCGGCGGGCGGCCGCGCTTTTTCACTTCCACCATCCAGGCGGGAGGCCGTCCGCGCCGCTTGCCACGCCCGCGCGCCAAGCGCTCCAGGCTCAGAATGGCTTCTTCAATCTGCTCGCGCTCCTGGCGCAATTCCGTGAGCATTTTCATTACGTCCATGCGTTGCTCCCAAGTAGCTTGCCGTACGCTCCCTCAGTCGCTAGTTCTGAAACTGGAACAGAATGGCGGCTTGCGTCTCGTGCACTTCTGTTTTTACTGTATCTTGTCCCAGTTTTCAAGAGGCTTGTTCTGAAAACAGAACAAGAGCGACCCTTTGCACTGCCTGGGACGTTCTTGGGAAGGACCAGTGGGCTACTCCGAGACAGCCACAGAATAGCGCTTTCGCCAGCGCAAATAAAAGGGAAATCCAGCAAAAATAAGCACCAGCCCGAGCAGGGACTCGCGGGGGGATTTCAGCAGGGTCGACACCAGCAATAACAGCGCAACGAGCACGAAAAGTACCGGTACGAGGGGGTAGCCCAGTGTTTTGTAGGGCCGCGGAAGGTCAGGCCGCTTGCGCCTCAAGACGATGACCGATGCAGTGGCCATACCGTACAAGATCCAGCTAGCGAAGATGACGAGGTTGAACAGATCGTCATAGCGGCCGCTCAGAACCAGGACGGCGGACCAGACGCTCAGCAGCAGGATGGACACACCGGGTGTCTGGTAGGCGGGGTGGACGCGCGCAACCGAGCGGAAAAAGACGCCGTCGCGCGCCATGGCGTAGGGGACCCGTGAACCGGAAAGGAGCGATCCGTTCAGTGCTGCAAAAATCGACACCATGGCGAAGATGCTGACGGCGTCGGCGCCGGCGGGGCCGTGGATACGACGCATCATTTCGGCGGGAACGCGGTCGCTGGCAGCCACATCGGAGGCCGATAGCACCCAGAAATAGGCGGCGTTAGCCAGCAGGTAGATGAGCATCACGAGGGCGGTTCCGGCGATGAGGGCGAGCGGCAGGTTGCGCTGGGGATTCCGGATCTCGGAAGACACCATGCTCACGTTGTTCCAGCCGTCGTAGGCCCAGAGCGCGGCCACCAGGGCGGCAAAGAAGCCGGTCCAGCCGCCGCCGGCGGGAATGGCTGTGTTGAAGTTGCTCGAGCTTCCTTGCGAGGCCGTAAGGCCGACAGCGATCACGCCAAAAATCAGGGCGACTTTCAGGATCGTGACCACAAGCTGGAGGGTCCCGCCGACGCGAACGCCGAAGTAATTCACGATACCGAGGAACAGGATCACGCCCATTGCCAGGAGTTGTCCCGTACGGATTTCGAGGGGATTGCCCCCGGGTCCGATGGGTAGGGGAATGGTGGCCAGAACGGAGTCCAGTTCAGGCCGGAAATTGGCGAGGTACAGGAAGAAGCCGGTGGCAAGAGTGGCCACCGACCCGCTTTTCGCCACCCACATCTGTGTCCAGCCATACACAAAGCCGAAGAAGGGGCCATAGGCTTCGCGCAGATAAACGTACTCGCCGCCTGCCTCGGGCATGGCGGAGGCGAGTTCCGCGTAGGTGAGGGCGCCGGCGAGCGACAGCAGCCCGCCGGCGATCCACACCAGGAACACCATCTCCGGGGTCCCCACTTCCTTGATCATTGTCTTCGGCACCAGCAAAATCCCGCTGCCGATGACGGTGCCCACCACGATGGCGCTGGCGCTCCACACGCCGAGTGCGCGTTTGAGATCGGTCATTTAACTTGCCTCTTGCCGGCGCGGCAGAACGAAAGACGCAAGCCACCCGGTCGCGAATGTGACGCTGGTGCCGATGAGGACGTACCAGGTCCAGGCGATCGGCGTACCGAAACGGACGTACAGCATGAGAAGGAAGCCGGCAGTCATCCCCACCATGGCGGCAGGTTCGCTGACGCGTTTTGTGAGGATGCCCAGCAGGAATATTCCCAGAAGCCCGCCGTAGAGAATAGACGCGATGGAGAGCCCGGCTTCGAGGACGGAGCCCCATTGGCGGGCCAGAAGCCCGATGCCGAAGAGCACGACTCCCCAGGCGATGGTGATGTAACGGGCGATTTTCAAGTAGTAGGCTTCAGAATCCTGGTGGCCTGCCTGCTGGCGGAGCGGCTTGTAGAAATCCATCACGCTCGTAGACGCAAGAGAATTCAGAGCGGCGCTGAGATTCGACATTGCGGCTGCGAGAATCGCCGCAATAACCAGTCCGGCGACGCCGGGCGGCAATTGGCTCCAGATGAACTGCGGGTAGATGCGGTCCGGCGGCTGGGGCGGGGTGAGGCCGGAGTCGCGGTAGTAGACGAAGAGAATGATGCCGATGAACAGGAACAGCGAGAACTGGAAGAGGATGACGACCCAACTTGCGAGCAGCGCCCGGCGGCCTTCCACTTCATTCTTTGCGGAAAGCAGGCGCTGAACCATTAATTGCTCGGTGCCATGACTGGCGGTGGTGAGAAACGCGCCGCCGATGACACCTGCCCAAAAGCTGTAGGTGCGGGTGAAAAATTCGGAGCTGAGTTCGAAGCGAAGATCGAACACCCGGAATTTGCCGAGCGAGCCGGCGACCTCGGCGACATGCGGCCAGCCTCCCGGAATGAGATTGAGGATCACAAAAAAGCTGACGATGGCGCCCGCGATGTAGAGGAACATCTGGACCACGTCCGTCCAAATGACGGCGGTCATGCCGCCCTCGAAGGTGTAGAAGAGCGTCAGGCAAACAATTAACAAAATCGAGGCGACCTCGCCGGTGCCGAGGATAATGGCGATGACGATGGAGATGGCGAAGACGCGGACGCCTTCGGCAAGGGCACGCAGGATGAGGAACGTTCCCGCGGTGAGCTTGCGAATGCGGGGGCCGAAGCGGATCTGCATGAGCTCGTAGGCGGTGTACATTTCGCCGCGGAAGTAGTGGGGGAGGAAGACGAACGAGATGAAGAGGCGCGCGAAGAGGTAGCCGAAGACCACTTGCAGAAAACCGAGGTTGCCGGCGAACGATAAAGCGGGCGTGCCGATGACGGTGAGGGTGCTGGTTTCGGCCGAGACGATGGAGAAGGCGATGGCCCACCAGGGCGTATTTCGGCCCCCGAGAAAGTAATCGCGGAGGCTGTGCTGAGAGTGGCGGAAGCGGGCGCCGAACCAGGTGATTCCGATCAGGTAGACGAGAATCACTCCGAGATCGAAATAGCGCATGAAGTAGGCGCATTCTAGCACAGGGTGGAAATGGAATTAGGAGAACGAGATAGGGAACAGGATGGGCCGCGCGCGCATCTAAACGAGCATAGAATCTGGAGAGGCGGTCGCGCGCGGGCCGATTGGGTGGGCTCCGGCGAAGCCGGTTCAGACAAACGGATGATAACCGTTACACTGAATAGATTCCGGAGGTTGCAGGCTTGCGAGCGATTTGGCTATACTCCGCAGTGCTAAGAGAGGACGCCGTCCCCGTTGGAAGCGGAGCGCCCGACATCGCAAGTTCCAGGCAGGAGGGAAGCAAGTTGAAATCATCACGACTCTTAATCGCGCTCGCGCTGACCGCGGCGGTGACGGTCACTGCGTGGGGGCAGGCCAAGGAACCGCAGTATAAGGATCGGGCTGAGTACGACCTGTTCACGTCGATTATCAAGGAGCAGAATCCGACGCAGAAGCTGTCGCTCCTCGATCAGTGGAAACAGAAGTATCCGGAAACCGAGTTCATGGACTACCGGATGCAGTTGTATTTGGACACCTATCGCGCCTTGAACCAAGGCGCTAAGGTGCTCGAAACGGCGAAGGCGATGGTGGCGCGTGACCCGAAGAGCGGGACCGGGCTGCTGTGGATTAACATCATGACGCCGGCGTTGGGCGATACGTCAGCAGACGCGCTGAACACGGGCGAGCAAGCCGCTAAGAGCATGCTCGAGAATCTCGATACCATCTTTGCCGCGGAGAAGAAGCCGCAGGGCATCACGGACGACCAGTGGTCCAAGGAGAAGAACAATGTCCGCTCGGTAGCCCACACGACGCTGGGATGGGTGAACTGGCAGCGCAAGAACCTGGAAGAGGCGGAGAAGCAGTTTACTGAAGTGCTGAAGATCAGCCCGACCAATGGCCAGGTATCGTATTGGCTCGGCACGGCAATCGTGCAACAGAAGAAGCCGGAGAAGCAGTCCTCGGCGCTGTATCACTTCGCGCGAGCGGCTACGTACGACGGACCGGGTGCGCTCGATCCCAACACGCGGAAGCAGGTGCTGGCGTACCTCGAGAAGGCTTACACAAACTTCCACGGCGACCGCAGCGGCCTCGATGAGATTATCGCGCGGGCCAAGACGGACCCTCTGCCTCCAGCCGACTTCAAGATCGAGTCGAGCGTGGATATCGCCATTCGAAAGGAAGAGGAGTTCAAGAAGACGAATCCGCAGCTGGCGCTGTGGATGGGCGTGAAGAAGGAGTTGGCGGGTCCGAACGGCCCGGCCTACTTTGAAAGCACCGTGAAGGGCGCGGCGCTGCCGAAGTTCAAGGGCACGGTGATTTCGCAGAAGCCCGCGGCCCGGCCGAAGGAAGTGGTGGTAGGCATTGCCGACGCGGCCACTCCGGAGGTCACGCTGGTGTTCGAGAATCCACTGCCGAGCAAGGCCGATCCTGGGACCGAGATCGAATTCGAGGGTATCCCGACCGGGTTCACTGCCGATCCGTTCATGCTGACGATGGAAGTGGAGCGCGAGAAGCTGACCGGCTGGCCAGCGGCCGCGGCCCCGGCGGCGAAGAAGGCAACGGGCGGCAAGAAGGGCAAGAAGAAGTAGCGTCGGGTTCGCTTCAGAGAAAAAACAGGGCAGTCCGCAAGGACTGCCCTTTCCATTTTCAGGAGGCAAAAAGAACGCTAGCTTCGGTTCGCGGCAGGCCGCTTCTCGGCAGTTGCCAGGACGAAGCTGTACACCACTCTCTCCCAGAGGGTGGCCTTCAATTCAGGAGTGTCGGACGCTGAGAGATACTGTACGAAGCGGCACGCACTGGGCGGCATGAGACAACCGCCGTGCCAGGCGCCGGTCAGAGTCAGCACACTGAACAGGGCGACCGTGAGAACCCGCTTCGAATTGTGTTTGCCGCTGTTCACACCTGTACAGACGACGACGGATCCGGGTTGGTTAGTTAAAGTGGAGTAAAAAGGACGGGCGGGCGAAAAAGGAAAAGGTTCCAAGTGACCCGCGGTTCAGCTTGCTCCCCAACCGGCTAGCTCGGTCTGAGCGTGGCATCCGGATCTGTCGAGCCTGCCTTCTTTGCTCCCCGGCGCCGCCTTTCCGCTACGCCGCTTCAACGCTCAGAAGGTCTGCTGCGAACAGTAGACCCGGTAGAAGCCAGAGACTCGAAGCGGCCTTTTGCTCGCCCGCATCGACCACCTGTTACCAGGCAGCCAAGGCGGGGTCGACGCGCCCGACCTACTTCTTCGCCTCTCCACCGTGCGTTTCCCAGGTTCGGTCCGCTTCGGACTCCCGGCTCCCTCGTATTCGGAGAGGGCCGTTCAACATCCGACGCCCGTTTCCTGTTCCTCGCCCGGCTGTCCCGAGCCGTCATCCCGACCGTCACTCCCCTCCGGGGTTTTACCCCCTCGGGATCGTCGTACCCGGCCTGGCCCCGGCCCGGAAGGCTTGCCTCCCGTCGCGCCCGCTTCCCTTTCACTCCCCCCAGCGGTGTCGATTACTCAAATCCGCCAGAGATCATCGTTCCAGGAGCGCTACGCGTCGTTCGGCTCGCTGTTCCATCGAACCTCTTGGAACCTTCTTCATCATGCGCTGAAACCAATTTGTAGTCAAACGATAATTTCCATTCACCGCCCGGTTTCCGCAGGATAGATCTGGTTTCCCTTCAGTGAGATAGCGGCAGGGTGGCGAGTATTTCGTGTGGAAAAAACAGCGCGTGGAGAAAATGTTCTATTGGGAAGCGGCGGGTTGCAATTTCAGGATCATACCGTTATCCGTTGCGATCCAGACTTGATCCGGTTCTACTACCGAAAGGAGCACCTGCCGTGCGACAGCCCGATAGTGAACAGGTATCTCTTTCCAGATCTTCGGGCTGCCGGCGGTATTCCTGAGTACCTTCACTTTGCCGGGGACGGGGAGGCTGGCCACGCTTCCGCTTGGCTGATACCCGGCGAGATACGTGCTGCCGTCTGCCATCATGGCGACGTCCGTGATCGCGCGGTCCTTTTGACCGAAGATGGATTCCCCTTTCTTGCCCAAGTCAAGACGAACCACTTCAGAGGGAACCGAGAACCTTCGGAGAAAGCGGAGCAGCCATACGCCCTCGCCCTTGGCGTTGTACCGGATTCGTTGGACGAGGCCGAACAGGGACACCGCCTCATGCTTCCAACTCGCGCCGCCATCCGTGGTCTGCAGGAAGAGACTCAGCCCGGGCCACTCCGGCATCATCATCTCCTCCTCGGGATCCGGCGGACGGCCCCGCCGACGCTCGGGGGCTCGCGGCGGCCGTGACGCTCCGGCAATAAGCACCTTCGACGGATCCACGGAGGCGGCCGACAGAAAAGCGCTATGCTCCGGTTTTCCTGGAAGTTGGCCCGCCGCCTCCACCGGTTTCCAGGTCTGACCGCCATCAGAACTCTGTACGACCGTCTTGTCGGTGCCGTACCCCCAGCCTCGATCGGGGCTTACAAAGAGGACCCGCTGGACATTCCGGGGCTTGGACAGGCGTTTCCACGAGCGGCCCGCCTCGTCGGTGCGATACACGCCGCCTTCGCCGACCAACCAGCCGACCGTCTCGTCCAGGAAGAAGACGGAATAGGGATTGGTAGGGAGCTTCAGAAAGTTCCAGGTCTTGCCGCCATCCGCGGTGAGCAGCGAGACCGGCTCCGGATTCCGGCGCGCCGAGGCCCGGTAGCCGACGGCGATCCCCCGCTGAGCAGAAACAAATTGAAAATCAGCGAGTTGGAGCGCCTCGTCGTGCTGGTCGAATTCGAATTGCGGCCGGAATCGCTCCGCTGCCGGCGCCGTTTCCTCCGCAGCCAATGTCCGCATTGCCGCGGACGCGGCCAGCAGGAAGAGGGCAGGGACGCGGTTCATCGGGACGGAGCAGGTACCGGGGGCGAGAGCGCCAGTTCGGCGTGATTCGCGGCCTGCACGGCGGTAGGCGCCATGCGGGCCAGCACCAGCAGGCAGCCGATCTGCTCGCCGACAGTGGTCAACATTTCCATTTCGTCGCCCGTGTGCGGGTGAGGTTCGCGGTGCTGGACGTTGATGACGCCCACGACGCGGTTGCGCGCGATGACCGGTGCGGAAAGGAACGACTCGAAGGTATCTTCCGGCAGATCTCGGAAATATTTGAAGCGAGGGTCGTTATAGGCCTCCCGCGAAATGGCGAGGAGCCGGCGCTCGCGCGCGACCCAGCCGGTGAGCCCCTCGTCCATGCGCAGGCGCACCTTACCGATGGTGGACGGATGCGGCGTGTTGGAGGCGCAGAGGACAAGCTGGTCGTTATCCATGAGATAGACGAGGCAGGAATCGCACCTCATGAAGTCTACGAGGAGAGAGACAATGCCCTGCAGGACCTCGGGGAGGCTCATCTCGCGCACCATGAAGCGGCTGATCTGCTGAAAAAGCGCGAGTTGCTGCTCAAGCCGCTGCAAGCGCGACTCTAGGTCCCTAGGTTTCGCGGGCACGCCTCCATTATCCCACCCCGGGCGATGGATGGCAGCCGGCGTTTGCCTTTCCTCCCTGCGCGCCGCTAGGATAATGACAATACCCTCCCTAGGTTATAGCCCTCGGGGACCGGTAGGACGGCCCGCGCGGCGCCAGCGACACTCACCCGCGGGCGGGAGGAGGCTTTCCGGTATGTGGAACCGACGGAAAGACGAGGAGCCGGCCGCCAAGCCGCCGGCGACCGCGCCGCCAATAGCGGCGCCAGAACCTAAGAGAGAGGGAATTCCAATGTCTACGATGCCCATGCGCCCGGCTGAGACAGAAGCGCGAGGCGCCGCGATGATCGGGAAGTCTGTTCTGGTGAACGGCCAGGTGATGAGCCGCGAGGACCTCTATGTGGACGGCGAGGTGGACGGCTCGATTGAGATGCAGGAGCATAAGCTGACGGTGGGGCCCAATGGCAAAGTGCAGGCCGGCATCAAAGCGCGCGAAGTGGTGGTGATCGGGTCGGTCAATGGAAACGTGGACGCCTCCGACAAGATCGAGATCCGGCGCGACGCGAGGCTGGTGGGCGACATCCGGACGGCGCGCATTGTGATTGAAGAAGGCGCCTACTTTAAGGGAAGTGTCGACATCACCCGCACGGAGCCGGCCAAGCAGCAGGCAAAACCGGCGGCAGCGCCTGCTCCGGCGCCCGCTACGGCAGCGCCGGCGGCGGCGGGAGTGGATGCGAAGCGCTGATAACGGGGAACGTTGTTCAAAGACCGCTTAAAGGCGATTCTTGGGACGGGAGCAGCGGGTGACGCCGGCGTTCGGGGTGCGCCCGGCTCAGGTGCGAAGCGTGCTTCGAACTCAGCGGACGCGCCCTTCAACCGCCAGAGTCCGGGGCTCGATCAGTTCTTCGCAAGCATTCGCGACACCTTGGGGCTGAGCCTTCTCGATTGCGCGGGCGCCAGCCAGGCAAACATCTCGTTTATCACGGGCCTGGGTCACCGGATCTACTCGGAAGACGTAGTACGCACCCTCGGCACCGTATTTGGCCAGGGTGAGGACTTCTACGGATCGCAAGAGAAGCCGGAGTTGATCGAGGAGTTTCTGACCCAGACACTGACGTTCAACGAGGGGCAATTCGACGGCGCGCTGATTTGGGATTCGTTCCAGTTCATGCAGCCGGCGCTGCTTGCGGCGACTATCGCGCGACTGCGGGTGATTCTGCGGCCGAACGCCTACTTGCTGGCGTTCTTCCATGCCGACGAGCGTGCGGTGGAGGTTCCGAGCTACTCGTATCGCATCGTCGACTACAAGACGCTGCAACTCACGCGCCGCGGCGCGCGGCCGGCGAAGCAGTTCTTCAACAACCGCGCGCTCGAGCGGCTGTTTCAGGAGTTCCAATCGGTCAAGTTTTTCCTGACCAGGGATTCGCTGCGCGAAGTAATTGTGAAGCGCTGAGCGGGCGGCTTATCGCTCGCCGCGTCCCAGTGTCAGCGTCAGGTAATTGCCGTTCTCCCTTGAAGGGCCCTTCATGCGCTCGATGCGGGCGCGGCGGAGGGCGATGATGCGGGTGGCTTCCTTATAGGCTTGGGGATAGAAGGTAAGGGTCGGGAAATCGTCCTGGCGCTCGATCGCTTCGGCGTCCTTCGCCGTGACGAAGCCGATGAACTCGATCTCGCCGGCCGGCAGTTTGTGGACCTCGTAGCTCAACAGTGAATTCTTCGAATAGAGCGGAAGACCGTCGCTGTTGGGCGAATAGGTAAAGCCGTAGACGTTGGACGGCAGCCGGTCGAAGGGCATGCCCTCCTCCTCCGATGTCACCAGACGAACGGCGTTGCGAACGCGAAAAGACTCGCGTTCGGCGTCGGTTGCGCTCAGGATTTCAGGGACGGGAGTGCCGGATGGTGTAGCCATATGCGGTTAGTTACACCGCAATTTTACCGAGCGCAGGCACGCTGCCTCAAGCGCTCGCCCCAGGCCGATCCCAGTCCCCCCAGAGCCCGGCGTGCGTTTAGTTGCGGCCGTAGTAGGCTTCGTTCACGGGCACGAAGTTGGCGTATTCGGCGGGCAGTTCGTCCAGGGTGTAGATCGAGTTGGTCGGGCACACCGGGACGCAGGCGCCGCAGTCGATACACTCGGCCGAATCCACATACAGCTGAGGGGCGGTTTCGAAGTCGGCGTCGCCCG
>JANRJO010000049.1:0-47951 GCA_033763935.1 Bryobacteraceae bacterium | reverse complement strand
GCACCTGGAGAAAGCCATGCTCGATTATCTCGATGACCGAAACCGCGCTCCCAAACCTTTTGTGTGGACCGCCAGCGCAGATCTGATCCTCGGCAAGGTCGAGCGCTTTTGTCAACGTATTTCTCGCTCAGGACACTAGCGCCCAGAACGTCTCGCAACCTGCTATCCCTGGCCTCGACCGGACGCATCGGCTGTAGATGGCGGGATAAAGCGACAGCAGAAATGGCGGCTTCGTCGTGGTTTGACACCCTCAACTGGGCTCCTGCTCTTGCTGAAGGCGCGGGAGGGTCGGCTATGTGATCATTGCCCCGTCGTCCCGTCCTCGGCCCCATTGCCGCGGCCGCCGCGGCCCCGCCGACGTGTGAGACGGCGTCGAAACCACCACGGATGACGACAACAAAACCGCCATCATTGCTGTCCTTTTATGCCGCCGTCAACACATCGGCTTCGATTCCGGTCTCCCGGCCGACTTGGTGTCGGTCATGGTGTCGGTTTTGCAAAGTAACACAGGGAAGAGGGAGGACAAAATGAGCCATGCAGAAAAACGCAAGCCGCCACGGATCAGGAACTTCGAACAGAACTCCTGATTCCGTTGGGCCTACGAATGGTGCTGGTTCTGCGGTCAACCCTCGCACTGCGCCAGCCGGAGTGATCTGAGCAACTCGGCCAAATCGTGAGCAGCTGACAAAGCAAGATCTGATTCAATCTGTCTACCTTCGCTCACCGCTCTTTCAGGGTGCGTCCGGGCGTGCAGAAGCCTGAGCTTATGCATGATGTGGTAATCAATCGCCGAAAACGGGAGAGCGTATCGTCCCTGCGCTCAATGGCGGCAGCGATCTCTTTGAGCAGGTAATCGAACGTCCGCTTTGGCCAGCCGATCGTGTTTGAAACGTAGGCTGCCGCGACAGCCTCGGCGACGTTTTTCGCTGCGGTGATAAGGGCGTAGTAGCGGTGGTGTAGCAGGTGATCCTGCAATTCGCCCCAATGCTGTTCAGCTTCGCTGCGCGAAGCTGTGTTGCCGATCGCCGAGAAATCAGCGCTCGGCAAGCCGCTGGCAAGCTCAACGGGTGAGAGGGTAAACAGGTACCGTTTGGCTGGATCGACTTCGACTCGGACGATTCGCCACAGATTCGTCGCGCTCGCCTGCCCGGTCAGGAAAAAAACCAATCTTCGCTGAATGATGTCGGCATGCCAAATCGCAGCGGTGTCCAGAGCGGACGTTGCAACATATCTCAGAGCGTCGGCGTCCCCGTGCCCGCGCGTTCCATGCCGCCACGGTATTCGCGTCTGCTCGGGGTGTGCAAACCCGATAGCTGTGCGGAACGGCGGTCCGTCGAGACTCGGGAGCGGCAGCATGAGGTGAGCATAATCGCTGTTCAGCATCTGCTCGCCCGAGGCGACAACCATCTGATCACGGTCATTGCTCACGTAGGCGGCCCGGATCAGCATTGGGCCGGATTAAACCATCTCTGGATAATCGTCCGGCGCCGGCGTCGCCAGCACGACGGATTGACGACGTTTGATGATAAAGATCTGCTGGGCATCAGCGACAGAGTTCATCACGTTCCTTGTTGGCACCCGGGAGGGGCAATCGGATCTTGTCCAACTTCGAGCCAGTCGTGAAAAGCATTCCCCAGCTGCTCTGATTAGAGCCACCAGATGAAGAGAACATCGCCGTAATCAGAGTCGATGTCCCCACGCTGGTAGGGTGCTCGGACGGCCTGAATCGTTCCAATCAACTTGGCGCGATTAGGCAGTGCCTCTCTCCCCGTCTGGATCCCCTGGGAGCGCCCGGCCCGGTACACGCAGGAGCTAACGTCAAAGGACTTGTTCCACGGAATGAGGTGCGATTCGCTGCATTCAAGCGAGAGGTGCAGCGACTGCCGTCGGTATTTTGGCTGAACTGGCGTCACTGAATCGGGGTCAGTTGAGAACAGACGCTGTTGGTGGCTGCAGGCGTGGGCTTCTTGCTCTCGCTTGCGGAGTCGAAAGCGCAGCGATCCAGCTATCGCCAGGCCGTGATATGTTGTCGCCAGCCTGAATACCGTTGCCTCATATGAGCTGCCGAATCTCGCTGCGAGTGCGGGCACGGCGTGTAGGCCGAAATCGCCTCCCAGAGCTTCAACGAACTCCTCCGAGGGCATCAGAAGTTCTGCCGCACCCCAATCGCAGAGGCGCTCCATCTCGTTCGCTTCCCGAGAGTCAGCCGCGCTCAGATTGCGAAAGCGCGCACCGCGGCTACTTGTCGGAATCTGGGTGTGAATGATCTCGTGCGCAATTGTGTAGTTCGTCCGGCCGTCCGAATACCCGTTTGCGTAGAAGGCGCGTTGGCTTCCATCGGAGTCGTGGTATACAAGTCCTTCCCGGCGACCGCCACTACCCGTCGCTTGAAACATCGGTTCCACGGTGGTTATGCCGGCAAGTGACGCAATCATCTCCAGCCGCCGCCGCGGTTCAGCATCTGTGCCTTCGAACGCCCTGTACCGCTCATTCAACTGGCGTGCTCGTCGGACGATTTCGACACGTGGATCCACTAACACGCCGCGACTGTGGATGAGGGCGATCACGTCTGGATCCGTGTAGGTGTGCCCGCCGATACGCACGCCAGAATGCATTGCTCACTTCCCCGGGCGGCGCTGGCCAAGCATACGCAGCGTTTCGAGCAAATAGCGCCAACCCTCTTTGTCACGCGGCCGATGCCCCCGGAAGCTTACCGTTGCGAGTTTCTGCACATCGTCATCCGACAGATGGAGCTCTTGCTGTAGTTCGGCGAGCCCCTGCGGCAGAGGATCGGTCCCGCGCTTCTCTTGCTCCTTGATCTCCGAGCGAACAGCATCATCGAGTAGACGATCAAGTGTTGTGCTCAACGCTTTGGCGATCGAGAACACATACTGAATATTCGGCTTGCCCGCGACCCCGTTCTCGAGGTCGGAGATGTACGCCTTTGACACACCCGACCGTTGCGCGAGATCCGCCAGTGTCCAACCGCGACCTTGACGCAGAAAACGGATCTTGTGCCCTAACCTTTTGAGGTCTATCGTGTTCACTATCGGCAACCAGTTGGATATTGGTGTTGACTTCTCATCCAGCTCTATCGTATCCTGTTGCTTCGGCAACAGCAACCTGTTGCCAATAAGCGAAACGAGCAGAGCTATTGTGGCAGCAAGACATCAGGTGCTTTGTATCAACAAGAGCGATCGGCAGAATCCGCACGAACGGATCACACACATCGGTGGAAGAAACTCTGATGGCGGACCATGGAAGATCACGCTATCGGAAGCGATCACAGGGATCGAGGAAGGAAAGTGGCAGTTCTACGTTTCCCGAGGCGGGCACGTCGTCGAGGTGATCGTGCCACGAGCAGATTCGGGAACAAGTATCTCAAGACAACGGCTGACGGCGATCAACCTGACAACCTCCTAAGCCTTCCCGAGTGCAATTGACGCCGCCATGCGGACGCTCAACAGCGGATTCATCCGACAACCGAATCAACAGAAGGAGCAACGATGGCCTACTTTGCCTTAAAGCGTACGTCCAATCAGCAGTTCATGTTCAACCTGCATGCCGACAACGGCGAGATCATTTTGACCAGTGAAACGTACACAACTAAGCAAAACGCGCAGGGCGGCATCAACGCCGTTAAAGCAAACGCCCCAAACGATAGTCGCTACGATCGGCGGACCAGCGGGTCACAATTCTATTTTGTCCTGCGGGGCGGCAACAGCGAAATCCTGGGCACAAGCGAGCGGTACACGAGCAAGCAGGGCTTGGAGAATGGCATCAGCGCCGTCAAGAAGGAGGCACCCACCGCCCCTGTCAGGGACTATGCCTGAGCCCGGCGAGCGGAGGCGGTGGGGAGCGTGCCCTTTATGGGAGCACCGATGAGACCCTCAGGTGGGGTAGTCGCGGCAATCTGTAGCTGTGGGCATAATAAAGAGTACGGTCATGAATGTCGCTATCGAACTCCCGGAGGACATCGCCCGCCAGTTGGAAGCGGCATGGGACGATATGCCACGCCGTGCACTCGAAGCCATTGCCGTCGAAGGGTATCGCTCCGATGCTCTGAATCGTGAGCAGGTCGCGCGGCTTCTTGGGTTGGACTTCTGGCAGACCGAAGCCTTCCTGAAGGAGCGGCAGGCTTGGCTTGCCTACGACGACAATGACCTCAGCGCGGACCGTGCTGCCCTTGACCGGGCGCTGTCCGAATGATTGTCGTTTCGAACACATCCCCGATCAACTACCTGATTCTGATCGATTTCGAGCATCTGCTGCCGAGCCTGTTTGGATCTGTGATCATACCCACTGCTGTCAGGCTGGAGCTTGAGGCGCCGGGCGCGCCGCAACGGGTTCGCGAAATGGTCGGCACGAGCGGATGGATCGAGGTACGCAGCCCCACGAGGATTGACCCCAGGCTGATGGCTCTCGGGGCGGGAGAACGTGAAGCGTTGGCGATGGCGCATGAACTCAAGGCCGATCTTGTCCTCCTCGATGAGACGCGCGGACGCCGGGCTGCGGCGGCGCTGAGTCTGAACGTCGTGGGAACACTCGACGTGATTGACAGGGCAGCCAGACGTGGTCTAGTCGATGCGGGCGATGCGGTGGCGCGCCTCCGCAAGACCACGTTTCGCGCCTCTCCGAGGCTGCTCGATGGGGTGGCGCGGTCATCTACCAAACTGCTACCAAACGTGGGAAGAAACAGCGTTGATCAGCCCGAAACAGGAGACACGAAGGAGAGCTAAGGCACTGACGATAAAGAACCAGCAGGGAAAACCCTGAACGGACAATCAAACTCATAACCCAAAGGTCGAAGGTTCAAATCCTTCCCCCGCAACCAACGCTCCCCGATAAAGACAAGCAGCTCAGGAAGAACGGCCGCCCGTTAAGGTGTCGCCGGAGTCCCCCTGGGTGCGCGAAAGCGTGCTCCATGAGGTCTGGAGCGCCGCTCATGCGGCCTCCGGTCTCACGACGATGCAGCACGATAAGCTGCTCGGGTCTAACCTCGGCCACCGCGCTGACCTTCTCCAGCGCGCCGGCCCTGGTCGGTCGGATCAGCGCGCCAGTTTGTACGCCCTGAGCGGCGACATCGACACCGGTAGCACGTTAAACTGTGCCGCACGCATTTACCGTGCTAATCTTGTTTCGTCATGAAAACGAATGTCACGCTCAAGCTCGACGTCGATCTTCTGCGCGAGGCGCGTGTGGTGGCGGCCGAAGAGGGGCGGTCGATCAGCGCCCTTCTGACTGACCGGCTCGAAGCCATCGTGCGGGAACGGAAGGCCTTCGACAGGGCTCGCCGACGTGCCCTGGCACGTCTCCGAGAAGGGCTCGATCTTCAGTGGACGCCGCCCAAGTCACGCGACGAACTCCATGAGCGATAGGCACTTCGTCGACACCAACATCCTCATGTACGCCCACGACACCGCCGCGGGCGATAAGCACGCGCGCGCCAAAGCGCTCGTGGTGGACCTTTGGCAGAACAGGTCAGGTGTCGTCAGCACTCAGGTCCTGCAAGAACTGGCCGTCAACCTGCGCCGAAAGGCGAAGAAGCCCCTTGACGCAAAAGCCACGCGCGACGTGGTGTCTGACTACCTTGCGTGGCAGGTCGTCGTGAACGGGGGCGACTCGATTCTGGAGGCGCTGGACCTGGAGGCGCGGTACCAAATCTCGTTCTGGGATGCGCTTGTCGTTCAAGCGGCACAAGCCTCTGGTGCGGCGACCCTGTATTCGGAAGATCTCTCCGATGGGCAGACGTACGGCTGGGTAAAGGTCATCAATCCGTTGCGAGCCAGCTCCTGACGTGAGTCGCCAGACCTGCTCTTGAAAAGAGCGTCACGCTGCGGCTGACCACAGCTGCAAGTACCGCTGGTTGCACCCACGCAACCAACCAATGGGGCGGGTAACGACCGACACGAGAAACTCCCCCAACTCACGTTACACTCCGAACGCAACCTGTGCCTCTCTTACCAGGCCTTCCTGCATAGAAGGGTCTCGGGTTCAGAAGCTGATCGCCGCTGGATCTTTGCTGATCCGCCTAAGCGAAAGGGCTAGCGCCGCTCGCGCTCGGAATCCGGCGGAGGTGGCTCGGGGATTTTCAGAGCGGAATTCTTCCTGCGGGCGTGCGCCAATAGGATGCGCGCGTAGATGGCCAGGCGGTCATCGACTCGGGTCACCTTCTCATCGGCCATACGCCGAGCGGTGAACAGGTCAAGCGCATCGGCGTAGCTCATGGCCAAGCCGGGAAGCGAACTGGAGCGCACGTCGTGAGCGGCCGCAAGCGATTCGGCGCGCAGAGAGTCTGCCTCCGGACCGCGGCCTGCCTTATTCATAGCAACGCTGACGGTGTGCAGGGCGAGAGAGCGCTCTTGCGGGTCGGTGATGTCCCGCGCTACGCTCAGCGCGTCATCGGGGCGTCCGGAGCGGGCAATGGTCTGGGCGATCGACCGTTGTGTATAGGCGCGGTCTTGGGCGTCGCTCAGGTGGTTGACGGCCACTATAGCCTCGGAGGGGGGCCCGGCCTTCGCAAGCTGGACGGCGAGGTCGCGCAGTACGCGAGAGCGCACCAAAGCATCGCGGATCTTGCCTGCGCCAGTTAAAGCCTCCTTCCAGGTGCTGTTCATGGCTCCGGGCGGCAGGTACTTGGCAACGGCCGCCGCCGCGGCGCCCAACGCCCGCGGATGATCGTCACCCTCCACCTCCCTGGCCCATTTCATCGCTTGCGTGCTCAACTCTTTCGCTAAGTTCTTATCGCCGGCCCGTTCCGTCAGTTCCACCACAAACAGCAGCGCGGCCGACCGCTCGGCCGCGCCATGAATGCCGTCCAGGGATTTCCGTAAGTGCGGAATCATTTTGCTGTAATTCAGACGGAGGCCCTCGACACCGTTAAGGCTGGCCGACATTTGGACGATTTGCTGAAGCGCCAAAGACCGCATTGCAGGATTCACGATGGTCTGACACGCCTCGGCGAAGCCGATCAGGAATTCTTCTAAGGGAGGATTCCGGCTCTCCTCCCAACCTTCGCTCAGGGCCTGCTCCGCCCAGGTTCCGAGGTTGCGCTTCAGCGCGGCCATTCGATCACGAAACCCCGGCTCCTGGCCATCGTCGAACGCCCAATCCAAGCCTGCAAACAGTGACTTGAACGCCTCATTTCCCACTTCCCGAGCTTTCGCTCTCTGACCCTTCTCTAGTAACCGATGGTAGACTCTGAGCTTCGCAAGGCTCTGAAGCTGGACTTCGCGGATGCGCCGGGCGGCTGCGAGTGCCTGGTCAAACCGGTCCTGCTCGGCCAGCAGGGTCGCAACCTCGAGGAGGCTGTCGCCCAGCGGGCCTATGCCGCCGGCTTTATCGAGAGCGGTGTCTTCTTCGATTTCGCCGGCCAGTTTCAGTGCATCATCAAAATTGCCCATCCTTGCCATCGCCGTTACCACCGGGCACCGAAGGCACTGGAACTTATACCGCGCTGTCGCGCCCAGCCGCTGGGCCTGTTCCAGCGCACCCTTGGCGTCTCCCGCCAGAGTGCGGGCACCTAAATAGTCGAGTACCGCCTGTGGGTCCGCCTCCGCCAACAGTGCCGGACCTTCGGACATTACCCTGCTTACCTGGTACGAATCCGTTCGCTGCCACCACCACCAGCCGCCGAGTGCAAGACCCACCAGCACGCCCGCGGCCGCCACGGCTTGCCACCGGCGCGCGGCACTCCGGCTGCGAGCGATGAAAGCGCGTTCCGCGTCGTTCAACGAATCGCGGTGCTCCTTCGCCATGCGTCCGGCTTTCTTGAGCAGGGCGCCGCTGAGCAAGTTGTCGCGCGCAACGTCACGCTGGAAGTCCTGACGCCAAAGGAGAAACTCCCGGTCCTGCTGAATCCAACCCGCCAGCCGCTGCCAGTTTCGGATGAGCGCCTCGTGGGTCACCTCCGCCACGTCCTGCCCTCGCAGCGAATCGCGCGATGTCACGACCAGGCGCGCTTTTGCCAGTGCCAGGATTACCGCCTGTTGCGGCTGCGAAAAATCGGATAAGGGCACGCGCGCACGGGAATCCTTGTCGGGGTCGATGTCTACTACCACCAACCGGCCCATGGCGCTTCGGACGACGCGCTCCTGTGCCGATCCGGGGGGATAGTCCTTCAATTCCGCCTCCGCCGTCACGGCGATCAACCTGGCCATATCCCCGGCCTGGTAGCTGGCGGCAGTCAAGCGGTTGCCAACACGCTTCTTCCAGAGTTCTGCGAGCGCGAATTCGAGCAGCGGGAGGCTGTCACGATTCTCCTCCACCTCGTCCAGCAGGCGCTCGGCGAGCAAGTCCTCCACCAGCAGGCCCGCGCGATCCGCCGGCCGCACGATCACCTCGCGAAGCTGCTCACGCCTCATCGGCCAGACCTTGAGGTGGCTTTGCTGGATTCGCCGCGTGAGGGCCAGGTGGAGTGATTCGAGCTTCGCCTGGAAGTCGAGGCGGAAGCTCAAAAGGATGCGAAACAGGGGAGGATCGTGGTCGAGTCCGCTGAGCAGCAGGCGCAGGAAGGGCTCGCGGTCCGCCTCTGGGGCAAGGGTGAGGATTTCTTCGAACTGGTCGGCTACGAAGAGCGTCACGGGCACCGTGCCATCGGGCCGCGTGTGCTGGCGGCCAATCTCGGCGGCCAGGTCGGCGAGGCTGCGCGCATCGGCGCCTTCCTTGGCGCGTAACCCCGCGGCGAGCGTCTTGATGCCGCCGACACGCCGGTCGCCTTCGAGATTCGGCTCGTAGTATGGAAACACGGCTTTGGCGAGAGAGTCAAAGGGGTCTCTGCCGGGAGTAAACGTCACTATGGGAGCCACCGGGTCGTCGCCCGCGCGTAAGCGGGGAAAGAGACCCCCGCGCAGAATGGAGGACTTTCCGCAGCCGGACGCTCCTACCAGAGCAGTAAGAGGGTGCGAGGAGACCAATCCCGCGAGTTCGGCGACTTCCTTATCGCGTCCGAAGAACAGGTTGACATCCTGCTCGCGAAACGCGGAGAGGCCGCGATAGGGACACAACTCGATGCGAGGCGGTTGCGCTTCCGGCTCGGCCGCCGGCGTCTGTACGGCGCGGACGAGGCGGGACAGCGCCACCGTGTCCTCAAGGCCGGCGCGCAGATCGAGCCAGCCGTACAGATGAAGGAACAGCCCGAGTTTTTCGGGATCGCAGCCAGGCAGGAGTACCGGAATGACGGAAACGGTTCGCCCGCGTGCCGCCTCGCGCGCCTGCCACGAAACGGCGGCTTCCACTTCGTACTCCTGGAATCCGCCCAATCCTGAAGGGCCGAACAGCACCGCAATCGCCGTGCTCTCGCGAAGCGATTGCTCGATGCGCCGCATCCAGGGCAGGCCAAGGGGTAGCGCATCGGTATCGAAGAAGGTGCTGACCTGTACGCCGCGGAGGTAGTCCCGGATCAACTGCGCGGCTTTGGAGTCGGCGCGGTTGTAGCTGAGGAAGAGGACCGGCGCAGCCGGAGACATGATCGAACTTATTCTAGTCAGGATTTCACGAGTCGGCTTGGGCGATGTGCCAAGGTGCCGGGTGACGACCTAGCGGGTGCATCCCGATCTCGGCGAAAAAGACTCCGCCAGGTAGACTTGCGTGGTGACAATCCATGATCTTCTCGAATCGCTGAGAACGAAACCCGTCAGGCTTCGCTGTTTGTTCGCCAACGCAAAATCAGCTATACTTGCCAGACAGAGCTTTGCGGAAATGTTTGAGGCATGAGCGAAGGCAGACGAGTAAGAGATCCGATTCATGGCTTCATTCGGCTGTCGAGTGATGAGGCTGACATCGTTGAGACCCCGGTATTTCAGCGCCTCCGAGGCATCCGCCAGCTTGCCATGGCAAACATGGTATATCCCGGAGCGCTACACACTCGCTTCGATCACACGCTTGGTGTGTTTCACGTTACGAGCTTACTCTGCAAGGTTTTCAAGTTTTCTCCAGAGGATAGTCGGCTTGTGCGCTTGTCCGCGTTGCTTCACGATCTCGGCCACGGGCCGTTTTCTCATGTGTCTGAGGGTGCCCTTGACTTCTTTGCAGACCGAACGAAGCTCGAAGGACGACTTCAAGGGGCAAGCCAATCGAAGATTCACGAATTGCTTACCCAAGACCTCCTTAGAACGGATAAGCAGTTGAACGACCTAATTGGAAAGAGCACCATCAATAAGATTGTGTCCTTGCTCTCGCACGGCTACGGCGAGAAAGTGCTGAAGGAAGTCGTCTCTGGACCGTTGGATGCTGATAAGCAAGACTACCTGCTTCGAGATTCCTATTTCTGCGGTGTCAAGTATGGGGTCTTCGATCTTCAGCAGCTTCATCGGGAGTTGCAGGTTGTGGATGATCCCTCTCAAGGGAAGCAGCTGATGATTCATTCCGATGGAGTTCATGCTCTCGAGCAGTTCGTGCTGGCAAAATACTATCTCACGGCGCAAGTGTATAGTCATCGAGTCCGCTTGATCACAGACCAAATGATCATCCGGGCGATCTCGTTGGGCATATCGGTTGATGAACTCGAAGAGCTGAAGTCGCTGTATTCTTATGATGGTTCGGAAGAGTTTGTTCAGCGGTATACCGCTTGGGATGACGCTCGTTTTTCTCTCACCTTCGGGGACGAGAAGTTGGCTGGAAAGTACTGCCAGGAAATCGTCAAGCGGTTGCGTCAGAGACGACTGATCAAGCAGGTCTTTGAGTCCCGAGTGAGCTTATAGCCAGAGCCATGTCGTGAGGCCATACAGTCGATCTTTGAGAAACCCGAGGGCAAGAAGAAAGCCGTGGATCGAGTACGCCGCAGGGCGTTGGAAGAAAGGATCGCCGAGGCAATCAAATCGGCCGGCGTCCAACTCTCGTGTCCGCTCGGCGATGCGTCTCACCTCGTGATCGCTCATCAATACAGCCTCAAGTCGGTGAGAACCCAGTCACGTAACGACGAAGGGCCGATCTTGGTCCGAAAGGGACCAGCGCTGACTACGTTTGAAGAGGAATCAGACCTCTTTAAGTCAATCAACGAGAAACTTGTAGATCCACGATTTGCCGTTTACGCTCCTGTTGAGTACCAGAATCCCGCGGAGCGACGTCGTATTCAGAATGCACTGAAGGAACCACTCCTGAATTGTTTGGAGGGATTTGGAAATGGCGAATGACGCTTTGGTTCGAGACGTGCTCCTTCTCGCCTATCGAGCGTTTGATGGTGTGATCAAAGGCAAGACGATGCTCCAGAAACGAGTATACTTCCTGTCCGTAATCCTCCCTGCCGAATTGGGATACGATGCCCACTACTACGGGCCGTACTCTGAGGAAGTTGCTTTCGCAAACACAGAACTCAAATCGCTCGGCTACCTAGCCGAGTCCGCATCTGGATTCGGTGTGGATCAGCGAGGGTTTGAGATGGCTCGTTATGACTATCGACTGACAGACGCTGGTGCACTTCTCGCGGAGCGAAAGGCAGACAGAATGCCTAAGCTCTGGAAGGACATCGAAAGCGCTGCCAATGTCGTCAAGAGCGCAGGAAACCTCGACTACATGGAGCTTTCGATAGCAGCAAAAGCCTATTACGTTCTAACCAAACTCAGTGGCAAAGCCACGATTAGCGAGATCTCATCCATGCTCCCCAAATTTGGGTGGAGCGTCACCGAAGAGCAGCTTGAAAGGGCGACCAGATTTTTGGAGAAAGCTGACCTCGTTACTAAGGGATGAGGAAGTCGGTTCCTGCTTCCGACTCCAACAACCGCTTTTAGGTCGCACTGCTGACTACGACCTTCCTGCCAAGCACAGGGGCGCTCCCACGCGCGATCGTGGCGTAAGCGAGAAGAGTCGTCACTCGTGGCAGTTGGTCAATGCCCTCCGCGAACCTGATGAGGCGCGGCATCAATGATGCAGCAGCGCGAATCAGCTCATCAGAAGAGCCCCGGCCGAACGGCGCGCCTGACGGTCCGCTGCGATGCCTCGTGAATCCGTCCTGGACTATCGCCCGGCACAGGCCGCATACGCTACAATTCCGGACATTGCGATGGAGAGCGGGGCTGCACCGAACGATGTCACTCACTTGCTGATGCGCTGGAAGGCCGGGGATGCGGCGGCGATGGAAGCACTGACGCAGATGGTCTACCGGGAACTGCGGCAGTTGGCGCAGCGGTATCTGTCCGACGAACGGGGTGCGACGACGTTGCAGCCGACAGCGCTGGTCCACGAACTGTACGTCCGGCTGGTGTCGCAGGAACTTCCGGACTGGGAGAGCCGGGGGCACTTCTTTGGGATCGCGGCGCACCGGATGCGGCAGATCCTGGTGGAGCACGCGCGGAAGAGCAGAGCGGCGAAGCGGGGTTCGGGTGTCGAGGCCTCCTCGATCGACGACGTGATCTGTTTCGCGCCGGAGCGGCCGTCCGACATCATCGCGCTCGACGATAGTTTAAACGCGCTGGCGGCGTTCGATGAGCGCAAAGCCCGGGTAATCGAACTGCGGTACTTTGCAGGGCTGAGCGTGGAGGAGACGGGGAATGCGATGGGGATCTCGGTGGCCACGGTCGGCCGGGAGCAGCGCCTGGCGGAGGCCTGGCTGCGGCGTGAGATGAGCGCGCGATGAACGCGGACCGCTGGCGGCAGATCGAGGAGATCTTTCATCGGGCGGTGGAGGTGAGCCCGGCGGAGCTCGACGGTTTTCTGGAGCGGGAATGCGGGGGCGATGCGGAGTTGGGGCGCGAGGTCCGATCGCTGCTGGCGGAGGATCGGGGAGAAGCGGCGGGCATTGGCCAAGCGGTGAAACAGGCGGTAGTCGCGCTTGAGCAGCAGGCACCGGCGCGGCGGGTGGGGCCGTATCAGTTGCTGGAACGGATCGGGCGCGGCGGCATGGGGACGGTGTACCGGGCGCAGCGGGTGGACCAGGAATACCAGTCGACGGTTGCCATCAAGCTGGTGCAGCCGGGAATGGACACGGACTTCATCCTGAGCCGGTTCCGGCGGGAGCGGCAGACGCTGGCGCGGCTGAACCACCCGAACATTGCGCGGCTGCTGGACGGCGGGACAACTGCCGAGGGCACGCCGTACATTGTGCTCGAGTTCATCGACGGCGTCTGGATTACGGAGTATTGCCGGCAACACCACCTCTCCGTCCGCGAGTGTCTCCGGCTGTTCGTGACGGTGTGCGGGGCGGTGGATTATGCGCACCGGCTTTTCGTGATTCACCGAGACATCAAGCCGGGAAACATTCTGGTGGACGGGGCGGGGCGGCCGAAGCTGCTGGACTTTGGAATCTGCAAGCTGCTGTACGCCGATCCGCTGGAGGCGGAGAGCAGCCTGACGAGGGAACTGGGGCTGATGACGCCGGACTACGCGAGTCCCGAGCAGGTGCAGGGGGAGACCATCGGGCCCGTGTCCGATATCTACTCGTTAGGCGCGGTGCTGTACGAGGTGCTGACGGGGGTGCGGCCGCACCGTGTGGAGAAGTACACGCCGCTGGCGGTGGAGGCAGCGATTTGTCACCGCGACGTGCCGCGGGCGAGCGCGGCGGCAAAGGACCGGGTGCGGGCGCGCGAACTGCAGGGCGATCTGGACAACATATTGGCTCGTGCTCTCGAGAAGAGTCCGGAGCGGCGGTATGAGAGCGCGGCGGTGCTGGCGGACGACCTGACGCGATACCTCCAGCACCGGCCGGTGCGGGCGCGGGCCGACTCGCACTGGTACCGGGCGGGGAAGTTCGTGCGGCGGCACCGGAGCTGGGTGGCGGGATCGGTGGCGGTGACGGTGGCGGCGGCGGCGGGCGTGGGGACGGCCTGGACGCAGTGGAATGCGGCGCGCGACCGGGAGGCGGAGGTGCGCGGGCTGTCGGAGGCGTTGCTGTCCGGGGTGTACGACGGGCCGGCGGCGCGGGCGGCGCTGCGGTATCTGGACGGGACAGCCGCGAGGGGCGCTTCGACGGCGGAGGCGTACGCGCGAGTGGCGGAGGCGTTAGCGAAAGCGGGGGACCGCGCGGCGGCGGCGGGCGCGTATCGGAAGGCGCTCGAACGGGTGCGAGCGGCGGGAGGCAATGAGAGGTTGGAGCGCGAGTGGCTGGTGCGGCTGCGGGCGTTGGAGGGCCAATGACGGAGCGGCAGCGGCAACTGGTGCGGGAATCCTTTGACGCGGTGAAGGCGGACGCGGGGCCTTTGGCGCTGCTGTTCTACGGGCGGCTGTTTTCGCTCGATCCGACGCTGCGGCCGTTGTTCAAGGTGGACATGCGCGAGCAGAGCCGGAAGCTGATGGACATGTTTACCGTGCTGGTTAGCAGCCTGGACCGGCTGGAAGAACTGCGGCCGGAATTGCGGGAGCTGGGGGCGAAACATGCGGGGTACGGAGTGCGCGTGGAGCATTACGAGACGCTCCGGGGCGCGCTGTTGTGGTCGCTGGGGCAGGCGCTCGAGAAAGACTTTGACGGGGAGACGCGGGAGGCTTGGGGGGTGCTGATCGGGGAGATCAACGAGGAGATGAAGCGGGGGGCGACGGCGGGAGCGTAGCGATGGCGATGGCGGCCTGGCCGAGGGAGAGGCCACCGTCGTTGGGCGGGACGCGGTGGTGCAGCAGGACGCGGAAGCCTTCGGCTCGCAGGAGCGGGGTGGTGAGGCGCAGAAGCAGCACGTTCTGGAAGACGCCGCCGGTGAGGGCAACGGTGGAGAGGCCGCTTTCGTCGCGGGCGAGCAGGGCGACGCGGAGGATGAGGGCGGCGACACTTTGGTGGAAGCGCCACGCGAGGGCGGACGTGGCCGCGCGGGGGAGTTCTTCGACGAGGGCGGCGAGGAGCGGGGCGGGATCGATTACGAGCGGGCTCCCCGGCGAGATGTCCCACGAGAAGGCGCTCAATGGATCGCGGGGGTCTTCCGCTTTCGCTTCCAACTCGAGGGCGGGCTGACCTTCATAGGAGGCGGGGCCGCGGTAGCCGAGGAGAACGGCAGCGGCGTCGAACAGACGGCCCATGCTGCTGGCCGGGATGGTGTTGACGGCGCGCTCGATCTGGCGTTCGAGGAGGGCTGATTCCCCTGGCGGCATGCGGAGGTGGGAGGACAGGCCGGCGGCGCGGAGGTAGGCGAACGCAGTGCGGTGGGGGTGGCGGATGGCGGCATCGCCGCCGGGGAGCGGGACGTAGCGGAGGTGGGCGTAGCGGTCGAAGTTCCGGTAGCGCGCAATGAGCACTTCCCCGCCCCAGATGGCGCCGTCGGCGCCGTAGCCGGTTCCGTCGAAGGCGAAGGCGATGACCTGTTCGCTCTCGGGGACCTGGTTTTCGGCCATGACGGCGGCGGCGTGGGCGTGGTGGTGCTGCACTTCAATGAGCGGCAGTTGGTGGTCGGCGGCGTACCGCCTGGCCCACTGCGAGGAGAGGTAGCCAGGGTGGAGGTCCGCGGCGAGGGCGGCGGGTACGGCGGAGAAGAGGCGCTGGTAGTGGTCGACGGCGCGCTCGTAGGCGGCGAGGGTTTCGAGGTTCTCCATGTCGCCGATGTGCTGGCTGAGATAGGCGCGATTCTGTTGGGTGAGGCAGAAGGTTGCTTTGAGTTCGCCGCCGGCGGCCAGGACGGACGGGCCGCCGAGGGGGAGACGCACGGGGAAAGGGGCGTAGCCGCGGGAGCGGCGCAGGGGGAGTTCGCGGCCCTCGAAGACGCGGACCACGGAGTCGTCGGCGACCTGGTGGATGTCGCGGTCGTGCAGGAGAAAGCCGTCGGCGAGGGGAGCAAGGCGTTCGAGGGCTTCGGCATTGTCCTTAGCAATGGGCTCGTCGGAGCGGTTGCCGGAGGTCATGACGAGGGGCGTGTCGTCGATGAGCAGGTGGTGGAGGGGCGTGTAGGGGAGCAGGACACCGAGGTAGCGGTTGCGCGGGGCAACGAGCGCGGAGAGGGGCGCGGCGGGTTTCGCGGTGAGGAGCACGATGGGGCGCTCGCGGGATTGGAGGAGACGGGCTTCGTCGTCGTCGACTTCGCAGAGGGCGCGGGCGGCGGCGAGGTCGCGGACCATCAGGGCGAAGGGTTTGTCGATGCGGCCTTTGCGGAGGCGGAGGGTGCGGAGGGCGGCGTCATTGGTGGCGTCGCAGGCGAGGTGGAAGCCGCCGAGGCCTTTGATGGCGACGATGCCGCCGCGGCGGAGGGCTTGTTGCGCGGCCTGGAGGGCGGGTTCGCCGCGGTGGTCACCGAAGGACAGAGCCGGGCCGCATTGGGGGCAGGCGACGGGTTCGGCGTGGAAGCGGCGGTCGGCGGGGTTGTGGTATTCGGCGGCGCAGGCGGGGCAGAGGGGGAAGGCGGCCATGGTGGTGGCGGGGCGGTCATACGGGAGGGACCGGATGATGGTGAAGCGGGGGCCGCAGTGGGTGCAGTTGAGGAAGGGGTAGCGGTAGCGGCGGTCGTGGGGGTTGCGGAGTTCGCGGAGGCAGGCGGGGCAGGTGGCGAGGTCGGGGGGGACGGAGGTCTCGATGGATTCGCCGGGGGTGGTGAGGTCGATGCGGAAGGCGGCGTCGGGTTCGGTTGGCTGTAGGGAGGCGATTTCGATGGAATCGATGGAGGCGTTCGGCGGCGGGTTGGTGACGAGCGCAGTGTGGAAGGCGTCGAGTTGCTCGGGTTCGCTCTGCAGTTCGATGAGGACGCCTGTGGGGGTGTTGCGCACGAAGCCCGTGAGGCCGAGGCGGACGGCGAGGGTGTAGACGAAGGGCCGGAAGCCGACGCCTTGGACGACTCCGCGGACGAGAAGGCGGCGGCGTTCCATGGGAGGGTCAGCAGATGCGGGGGAGTTGCTCACCGAGTTGGCGAGGGACGATGCGGGTGGCGCCGAGGGCGGTTTTGCAGGCGAGCATGCCGGGGCGCCCTTCGGCGACACGGCCGATGATGGCGGCGGAGGCGGCGAGGGGGTGGCGGCGGAGGCGCTGGAGGGCGGCTTCGGCTTCCTGGGCGTCGACGATAGCGATCAGTTTGCCTTCGTTGGCGACGTGGAGGGGGTCGAGGCCGAGGAGTTCACAGGCGCCCTGCACTTCGGGGCGGATAGGGATCGCCGGCTCGTCCAGGATGATGCTGAAGCCGGCGGCTTGCGCGATTTCCTGGAGAGAGGCGGCGAGGCCGCCTCGCGTGGGGTCGCGAAGCATTCGCACGGTCGCGGGGGTTTCGAGGAGGATGGGCACGAGTTCGTGGAGGGGGGCGCAATCGCTGACGATGGGGCTGTCGAAGGCGAGCCCTTCGCGGACGCTCATGACGGCGATGCCGTGATCGCCGATGGCCCCGCTGACGAGGACGGCATCGCCGGGGCGGACGTGGGCGGGGCCGAGGGCGATGCTGTCGGGGACCACGCCTACGCCCGCGGTGTTGATGTAGATGCCGTCGCCGCGGCCCTTTTCGACGACCTTGGTGTCGCCGGTGATGATGCAGACGCCGGCGGCGCGGGCGGCGGCGGCCATGCGATGGACCACGGCGGCGAGAGTTTCGAGGGGCAGTCCTTCTTCGAGGATGAAGCCGGCGGTGAGGTAGAGCGGGCGGGCGCCGCTCATGGCGAGGTCGTTGACGGTGCCGTTGACGGCGAGCTCACCGATGGATCCGCCGGGGAAGAAGAGCGGGCGGACGACGAAGGAATCGGTAGAGAGAGCGATGCGGCCTGGGGGAAGCGCGAGGACGGCGGAATCGGCGAGCGTTTCGAGGTGGGGGTTGCGGAAGGCGGGAAGGAAGAGGTGCTGGATGAGATCGGAGGAGAGCAGGCCGCCGCCGCCGTGGGCGAGGACGATGCGCGGGTAATCGCGGAGGGGGAGCGGGCAGGACCAGTCGCTCATGCGGGGGTGACGATGCGGCCGTAGTTGAAGTAGGCGGCGCAGGCGCCTTCGGAGGAGACCATGGTGGCGCCGAGGGGGTGGCGGGGCGTGCATTCCTTGCCGAAGGCGGGGCAGTCGTTGGGTTTGAGGAGTCCCTGCAGGACTTGGCCGCTATGGCAGAGGGGGGACTCGGAGGACGTGATGGCAGTGACGTCGAAGCGATGTTCGGCGTCGAGGTCGCGGTAGGCGGGGTTGAGGCGCCAGCCGCTCGCGGCGATTTCGGCGATGCCGCGCCAGGTGCGCGGGGCGACTTCGAAGACGTCGGCGATGGCTTGCTGGGCGGGGCGATTGCCTTCGAAGGTCACGACCCGTTCGTAGGCGTTCTCGACGCGCGCTTCTCCGCGTTCGAGCTGGAGGACGAGGCGGCGGATCCCTTCGAGGATGTCGAGGGGCTCGAAGCCGGTGACGACGATGGGGGTGTGAAAGCGTTCGGCGAGGGGCGGGTATTGGTGATAGCCCATGACCGAACAGACGTGGCCGGCGGCGAGGAGGCCGCGGACGCGGCACTGCGGGGAAGAGAGAACGGCGGCGACGGCGGGGGGCACGAGCACGTGGGAGACGAGCATCGAGAAGTTGCGAAGGCCGGCGCGGCGGGCTTCGAGGGCAGCCATGGCGTTGGCGGGGGCGGTGGTTTCAAAGCCGATGGCGAAGAAGACGATTTCGCGGGTAGGGTTTTCGCGGGCGAGTTGGACGGCGTCGAGCGGCGAGTAGACGACGCGGACGTCGGCGCCTTCGCTGCGGGCCTGGAAGAGATCGGCGCGGCTGCCGGGGACGCGGAGCATGTCGCCGAAGGAGCAGAAGGTGACGTGGGGGAGGGCGGCGAGGGCGAGGGCGCGGTCGATGATGGCGACGGGGGTGACGCAGACGGGGCAGCCGGGGCCATGGATGAGCTCGACGGCGCCGTGGAGCAGCTCGTCGATGCCGTGGCGGACGATGGAGTGGGTCTGGCCGCCGCAGACTTCCATGATGGGCCAGGCGGTGGTGGCGGCGGCGCGGATTTCGCGCACCAGGGTTTGGGCGAGGGCGGGGTCGCGGAACTCGCTGAGGTATTTCATGCGGGGGTGCGGGCGGCGCGCTCGGCGGTGAGGAAGGCGATCAGTTCGTCGAGACCTTCGCCGGTTTTGGCACTGGTGCGGAAGACACGGATGCCGGCGCGGACGGCGTTGAGGTTCGCGAGGGCGGCGGGTTCGTCGAATTCGCAGGCGGCGGCGAGATCGATTTTGGTGATGACGGCGACGTCGGCGGAGTTGAAGAGGGTGGGGTACTTGAGGGGCTTGTCCTCGCCTTCGGCGACCGAGAGGAGGGCGAGGCGGATGTCCTCGCCGAGGTCGTAGCTGGAGGGGCAGACGAGGTTGCCGACGTTCTCGATGAAGAGGAAGTGGAAGGCGCCGGGGTTCCAGGCGGCGAGGTGTTCGCGGATCATCTCGGCTTCGAGGTGGCAGCGATTGACGGTGTTGATCTGGCGAACGGGTGCACCGGAGGAGGCGATGCGGCGGGCATCGTTATCGGTGGCGAGATCGCCGGTGAGGGCGGCGGGGCGGAGGCCGCGGGTGTGCATGCGGCGGAGGAGCTCTTCGAGGAGGCGGGTTTTGCCGGCGCCGGGGCTGGAGACGAGGTTGAGGGTGAGAATGCCGCGGGCGTGGAGGTGGGAGCGGAGGGCGCGAGCGGCCTCGTCGTTCTTGCTGAGGACGTTCTTGCGGATTTCAAGGACGCGGGTGGTCATGCGCCTCCATCGGCGGGCGTTTCGAGGAGCTCGATTTCGAGGGAGAGGAGGTCGAGGTCCTTGCCGCTGGTGAGGCCTTTGCATAATGCCCCGCAGACGGGGCAGGAGAGGGCGAGAGCGGCGCCGACTTCGCGGTCCGCGCAGCACTCCGGGCAGAAGGCGAGGGCGGGGACTTCTTCGACGAGGAGTGTCGAGCCGGCCAACGGGGTGTTCTCCGTGGCCATACCGTAACAGAATTCGAGGGCCTGGCGCACGACGCCGGAAAGTGCGCCAAGGCGAACGTGTACGCTGAGGACGCGGGCGACGCCGGCGGGGGGGAGGGAGGCGACGGCGGTTTCGACGAGCGCGTGGGCGATGGAGAGCTCGTGCACCTACCGATACTCTATGGCAACGGCGCTGGTTAGGGAACCTCGAGGGTGGTGGAAACGGTGATGGGGATGCCCTGGAGGCCCTGAAAGAACGGGCTGATCATCGGAAAGCTGTAGCCGGAGATCTTGACGCGGACGCGGGCGGCGTTGGTGTTCAGGCCAGTGATCTGAACGTCGACATTGGAGGAGTTGAGGCCGAAGTAGCGGGGGGGCGTGCCGGTGACGGTAGGGCTGTCGTAGAGGATGAGGTTGGTGATGGCCGTGGCGTTGAGCACTTGGACGCCGGCGCGGCGGGTGGCGTAGCGGACGCGCTCGGCGAGACTTTGCTGGATGAAGAAGAACTGGGCGAGGTCGACGACGGTGACGACGAGGAAGAGGACGGAGGTCATGGTGAGAGCGCCCTCGACGAGGACGCCTCCGCGCTGGGTCCGTCGGCGGGACTGTGGTTTAGGCTGGTGCATATCGCCCCATATAGGTGAACCAGTAGACGGGAGTGTTGAGAGTGATGTTATGGAGAGCCCGGATCTGGTAGTCCTTGATGCTGACCACGATGCGGACGGGCACGTTGGACGCGAAGACGGCCTTGACCTCGATATTGGCGGTGGTGAGGCCGGGAACGATGGGGGTAGTGCCGCCGGCCGTGTCGCCGTAGACGACGAGGTTTTTGACGCGATCAGAGAAGTCCGTGGTAGGGGTGGCGGTGGTGGACTGGTAGGTCTCGACGGAGGCGTAGCGGGCTCCGGAGCGGACAGCGTTGACCAGGCGGTTGTAGAGGTAGAAGCTGTAGCCGAACTGGAAGGTGCCGTAGAGGAGGGGGAAGAGGATGGTGAAGGAGAGTGCAAACTCGATGAGGGCATTGCCGCGGCGGCTATTTCTTCTGTTACGCATGGAGTTCTCCTACTCGGTCAGGCGGACGACGAAGGATCCGTTGGTGCCGTCGCCCGCCCCGGGGCGTGTGCTTCCCTGGACGTAGGGGCCGATGTACTCGGCACACCAGGACTGGTTGCCGCCGTTGCCGTACTGGTTCGACGGGCGCAGGAAAAACGCGCCGATACCGACGATGCGGTTGTTGCTACCCATGGGGCTGCCGCCGTCATTGATGGGTGCGGCGATGATGCGGCGACCGTTGCCGTTTCCAGCGGAGATGTACTCGGAGTATGTGGATGCGGTGGTATTGGTGTCCTGAGCGATGCGGTCCTCGAGGCTGTCCTGCTGGCTCTGCTTAGCGCCACCGGTCATGGTTACGATGTCGCCGACGGCGCGGACGACCGTCTGGTAATCCTCTTCGATGGTGAGGCGGATGTTGTTTGCGCTCGACTCCTCAATGTAGCCGCGCTCAGAGCCGCCGGCGGCCTCCGCCATGTTGATGACGGACATCTTCCGGTCGCCCGGGCAGACGTTGCCACCGTTGTTGCCATTGCCCATGGTGGGGTTGGAGGGCCAGCGGAGCGTGTAGTGATTCCCGCGGGTGAGTCCGAAATCGGGCGGGCTGCTGTTGTGGGCGTAGGGGGAGAAAGGGAAGAGCCCTTCCCGCCAGACGGTCTTAGCCACCTGCGCCGCGACGGAGCGGGCCTGCACGGGCGATTTGTACTGACTGACGAGGATGGGAAGGAAGAACAGATGGACGTCCTGGGTGGTGGTGACGCGGACCCAGCGATAGCCGTTGCCGGAAGCCGGAGCCGTGCTCCAGGGGCCCGCACCGCTCGTGGCAAACTGCACCTGAGGCGCTGGGACCGTGGCGCTGTTGAAGTTCCATTTGAGCCCGGTGGCGGCGGCGGCGGCGATGGCGCGGTTCACGCCGGCGCTGGTTCCGTCGAGTTCGAGACAGGCCTTCACCGCGGAAGCGTCGGCGAAAGCCTGCAGTTCACTCTTGGCGACGTACATCTTACCGACATCGATGGCAAGACCGATACCGGACGCAAGCATGATGGCGCTGGCCGAGGTGACGATCAGGATGTACCCTCGTTCTCGCTTTTGGAATGAATGCCGCATTCTCCTACAGCCCCCTCCTCTCTGATCTATGATCGGGAGGCAGGGTGGGTCAAAACACTCGGGAAAACGCCTTAATTGCGAGGTGTGGAATCGTCGGTGCCGGATGTAGGTGAGCGCTAGGGGCCGCTCCTTACGCGGCGGCCATCGAGCCGCCAGGCGCCGGTGAGAACGAGGGCGATGGCTTCGGTGTAGATGCGGTGTTCCTCGTGGAGGATGCGGTCCGAGAGCGAGTCCTCGGTGTCGTCGTCGAGTACGGGGACGGTGGCTTGGAGGACGATGGGGCCGTGGTCGAGGTGTTCGTCGACGAAGTGGACGGTGCAGCCGCTGACCTTGACGCCGTATTCGAGCGCCTGGCGCTGAGCGTGGAGGCCAGGGAAGGCGGGGAGCAGGGAGGGGTGGATGTTCAGGATGCGGCGGGGGAAGGCGGCGACGAAGAGGGGGCTGAGCAGGCGCATGTAGCCGGCGAGGCAGACGAGGTCGACGCGGCGGCGGGAGAGTTCGGCGATGACGTGACGGTCGTGGTCGTCGCGCTGGATGCCCTTCGAAGGGATGCAGAGAGCGGGGAGGCCGAGTTCGGCGGCGGAGGCGAGGGCGCGGGCGTCGGGGAGGTTGGAGATCACGACGGCGATTTCGCAGTTCGGGAGGCGGCCTTCGCTGATGGCGCGGGCGATGGCTAAGAAGTTGGAGCCGCGGCCGGAGACGAGGATGCCGAGGCGGTTCACTTGTAGGCGACCCGGGGGCGGGGGGCGCGCGCGGGCCGGACGGCGCCGATGCGGTAGGGGGTCTCGCCAAGACGGGAGAGGATGCGCTCGGCCTTCTTGCAGTCGGCTTTGGCGACGACGAAGATCATGCCGACGCCGAGGTTGAAGGTGCGGCGCCAGTCGTCTTCGGGGATGTTCCCGAGGCGCTTGAGCAGTTCGAAGATGGGGAGCACGGGCCAGGAGCCGACTTCGATTTCCGCGCCGAGACCGCGAGGGAGGACGCGAGGGAGGTTGTCGGTGATGCCGCCGCCGGTGATATGGGCCGCGGCCTTCAGCACTTTGGCCTTCAGGAGGGCCTGGAGGGGCTGGAGGTAGCTGCGGTGAACCTTGAGGAGTTCGTCGCCGAGGCTGCGGTCGAGTTCGGGGACGAAGGCTTTCGGTTTGTGGCGGGCGACATCGAAGAGGAGCTTGCGGGCGAGGGAGTAGCCGTTGGTGTGGAGGCCGGTGGAGGCGAGGGCGAGGAGCTGGTCGCCGGCGGCGACTTTGGCGCCGGTGAGCATGGCGTTCTCCTCGACGGCGCCGACGATGAAGCCGGCGAGGTCGTACTCGCCGGGGGCGTAGAGACCGGGCATCTCGGCGGTTTCGCCGCCGATGAGGGCGCAGCCGTTGGCTTTGCAGCCGCGGGCGAGGCCTTCGACGACCTGGGCGGCGACTTGGGCGTTGAGCTTGCCCACCGCGAAGTAGTCGAGGAAAAAGAGAGGAACGGCGCCCTGGACAGCGATGTCGTTGACGCAGTGGTTGACGAGGTCTTCGCCGATGGTGGCGTGCTGGCCCATCAGGATGGCCACCTTGAGCTTGGTACCGACGCCGTCGGCGGAGCTGATGAGGACGGGCTTCTTGAAGCCGGAGAGGCGGAAGCCGGCGCCGAAGGAGCCGATGTCGGTGAGGACGCCGCGGGTGAAGGTTTTCCGCGCGAGGTCCTTGATGTAACCTACGGCACGGTCGGCTTCGCCAATGTCCACACCGGCATCCTTGTAGCGAATCTGTCGTTTTGTGGATGCCATCGGGGAAACAGGAACCCTATACTATAGCGACAAGCCTATGAGGAAAGCCATCTGCACGCGCTTGCGCGGCTGTGGCGGGGGACGGCTGGCGGCGGTTCTGGGAACCGCGGCATTGCTCGCGCCCGCCATGCATGCTGCCGCGCCAACGGTAATTGCGATTCGAAATGCGAAGGTCGTCACGGTAAGCGGACCGGTCCTGGCAAAAGGGACAGTGGTGGTTCGTGACGGCCTGATCGAGGCGGTGGGAGAGAACGTGACGGTGCCGCCGGGCGCGTGGGTGGTGGAGGCCGACGGGCTCACCGTGTATCCGGGACTGATGACGGGGCTGAGCACGTGGGGCATTCCCCAGCCGGCGCCAGTGCCGTCGGCGGGAGGAGCGGCCGGGGCGCTGCAGGCCTTGACGCGCGGGACCGCGACGGCGCCGGGGCAGCCCGCGCCGCCGCCCGCACGAGGGCCGGAGGACCGTCCGGCGACGACCAGCTGGCAGCGCGCGGCGGACCTGATTCAAATGTCGGACCGGCGGCTGGAGACGGCGCGGTCGGCGGGGTTCACAACGTCGGCGACGTTTCCGAACCGGGGGATCATCACCGGGCACGGGGCGGTGATCAACCTGGCGGGCGCGAACACGGGGTCAATGGTGTTGAACACGTCGGCGGGACTGTTCACGACGACACAGACGGCCGGGTTCAGCAATTTTCCGGGTTCGCTGATGGGCGTGATCGCCTACATCCGGCAGGTCTACCTGGACCTGGAACACTACGAAATGGTGAAGGCCGATTATGCGAAGAGCCCGCTGGGAAAGAAGCGGCCGGTGTATGACCGGGCGCTCGAGGGCGTGGCGGCGGCGCCGCGCGTGCTGATGCCGGCGGTGAACGCGGTGCAGATCGACCGGATGCTGCGGCTGGCGGCCGATCTGAAGGTGAAGCCGGTGCTGTATGGCGTGCATGAAGCGTACAAGACGGCGGAGCTGATTCGGAAGAGCGGGGCGCCGGTGCTGGTGAACGTGAGCTGGCCGGAGCGGGAGCGGGACGCGGACCCGGATGTCGAAGAGACGCTGGATGTGCTGGAGCTGCGGGAGAATGCGCCCGCGTCGCCGGCGGCGCTGGCGAAGGCGGGCGTGAAGTTCGCTTTCTACGCGAACGACAACGCGCAGCCTCGAGATTTTCTGCGGAATGTGAAGAAGGCCATCGAGGCAGGGCTGCCGTTCGACCAGGCGGTGCGGGCGCTGACGCTTTCGCCGGCGGAGATTTATGGGGTCAGCGACCGGCTGGGATCGATCGAGAAAGGGAAGATCGCGAACCTGGTGGTGACAAAAGGCGATCTGTTCCAGGACGCCACGCGGGTGGAGTTTGTACTGATTGACGGCCAGCGGTTTGAACCGGCGCCGGAGTTACCGGGAGCGGGAAATCCGTTTGCGACAACGCCCAGCGCCGAGGAGTTAGAAGAACTGTGGCGGCTGCTGTGGGGAGAAGAAGGCGATGCGCACTCGCATTCGCCGCGGGGGGTGATCGAGTGAGAGGGCTGCTGCTGGCGTTGCTGGCGCTGCCGCTGACGGCGGCGGATGTCGTTATTCAGAATGCGAAGGTATTGACCGTTACCAAGGGCGAGTTTACGGGATCGGTGGTGGTGCGCGACGGCAAGATCACCGAGATGGGGCCGAAGGTAATGGCGCCCTCGGGAGCGAAGGTGGTGGACGCGGGCGGCATGTACCTGATGCCGGGCATCATCGACTGCCACTCGCACATTGCGGCGGATGCGATCAACGAGGGCAGCGTTTCGGTTTCGTCGATGGTGGCGATCGAGGACGTGCTGAACCCGGAGGATATCGACATTTACCGGGCGCTGGCGGGGGGAGTTACCACGGCGAATGTCCTGCACGGCAGTGCGAATGCGATCGGCGGTAAGTGCGCGGTGCTCAAGATGCGTTGGGGCAAGGGCGCGCGGGAGATGATATTCCAGGGGTCGAAGCCGGGGATCAAGTTCGCGCTGGGTGAGAACCCGAAGCGGCGGGGGTCGCCGAGCGCGAGCCCGATCGGGGGGAGCCCGGGGAACCTGCGGTATCCGGCGACGAGGATGGGCGTGGAAGACGTGATCCGCGAGGCGTTCACGGAGGCGAAGGCGTACCAGGCGGAATGGAAGGCGTATCAGGCGAAACAGATCTTACTGCCGCCGCGGCGCGATCTGAAGCTGGAGCCGCTGGTGGAGATCCTGGAAGGCAAGCGGCTGGTGCATGCGCATTCCTACCGGGCGGACGAGATCCTGATGCTGCTGCGATTAGCCGATGAGTACGGATTCAAGATCAAGACGCTGCAGCATGTGCTGGAAGGCTACAAGGTAGCAAAGGAGATTGCGGCGCACGGCGCGGGCGCTTCTACCTTCAGCGATTGGTGGAATTACAAAGTGGAAGCGGCGGACGCGATTCCGTACAACGCGGCGATCATGGTGAAGAAAGGCGTGTTAGTTTCCCTGAATTCGGATTCAGCGGAGCTGATGCGGCACCTGAACCAGGAAGCGGCGAAGACGATGAAGTACGGCGGGCTGACGGAGACGGAGGCGTTGTCCCTGATTACCATCAATCCGGCAAAGCAACTGGATATCGATTCGTATGTGGGTTCGATCGAGCCGGGCAAGCAGGCGGACTTAGTGCTCTACGACAAACATCCGTTGTCGAACTATGCGCGGGTGCAGAAGGTTTGGATTGACGGCGAGATGTATTTCGACCGGGAGAAGGACATGAGCGACCGGGCGGCTCGGGAAGGCCGCAAGAAAACGCTGCTCGAGAAACAGCGGCGGGCACAGCAGGAGCAGAAGAAGAACGTACCCTTCCGGAGGCCGCAATGAGGATCTTTTTACTGGCAGTGCTGGGGGCGGGGCTGGTGTTCGGCGGCGCCGACGATACGTTTCTCATTCGCAATGCCACGGTACATCCGATCTCGGGGCCGTCCGTGGAGAACGCATCGGTGCTGGTGAAGGACGGCAAGATTGCCGAGGTGGGGGTGAAGATCGCCGCGCCGAAGGGTGTGCGGGTGATCGAAGGCAAGGGCTTGCACGTGTATCCGGGGATGATCGACTCGGCGACGCAGGTGGGGTTGAGCGAGATTTCGTCGGTGCGGGAGACGAATGATACGGGCGAGATCGGCGAGTTTAATCCGCAGTTGCGGGCGGTGACGGCGATCAACCCGGCGAGCGAGTTTATTCCGGTGACGCGGGCGAACGGCACGACGACGGCGATTGTGATGCCGGGTTCGGCGGGCGGCGGCGGCGGAGGCGGTGGGGAGTTACAGGCGCTGCTGGGTGGGCAGTCGAGTTACATACTCGGGCAGGCGTCGCTGGTGAACCTGGACGGCTGGACGTGGGAGGAGATGGAAGTCCGGCGGGGGGCGGCGCTGCAGATGCGGCTGCCGCAGATGCCGCAGAGCCTGGGGCGGTTTGCAGCGTTGCTGGGCGTCGAGGGCCCTGGCGGCAACATGGCGGAGGCGCGGCGGCGGTTAGAGCAGCAAAAGCGTCAGGTGGCGAGTTTCTTCGAGGACGCCCGGCGGTATCAGAAGGCGAAGGTGGCGAAGGATGCGGGGTTCAAGACGGACCTGCGGTTTGAGGCCATGCTGCCGGTGTTGGAGGGCAAGCTGCCGGTGATGATTACGGCGACGCGCGAACGCCAGATTCGCGAGGCGGTGGCGTGGGCCGAGAAAGAGAAAGTCAAGCTGGTACTGGCGGGTGTCCGGGAGCCGGGTAAGATGGCCGAGGAACTGGCCAAGAAAAAGATACCGGTGATTGTCGGGCCGACGCTGGCGCTGCCGCTCGACGACGACGATCCCTACGACGCGGCGTTCTCGCTGCCCGCGGAACTGCACTCTGCGGGGGTGCCGATCGCCTTCGGGTCATTCGGGAACCAGTTTGCGCGGAACCTGCCGTACCAGGTGGCGAATGCGGTGGCGTTTGGGTTGCCCCGGGATGTCGCCCTAAAGGCGGTGACGGTGACGCCGGCGGAGATCTGGGGCGTGGCGGGCGAGATGGGATCAATTGAGCCAGGGAAACTGGCGAACCTGATGGTGACCGATGGGGACCCGCTGGAGACGCGCACGCAGGTGAAGCACGTGTTTATTCGCGGGAAGGCGGCGGACCTGGAGACCAAGCACACCCGGCTGTACCAGAAGTATCTGGCGCGGCCGTAAGGGCGGGGGCGCGGCGGGTTAGTCGATGAAGCCGCGCCACACGTTTCCGTGTTCGTCGCGCAGAAGGATGCCGTCTCCGTCGGAGATGCCGGAGAGGATGTTGCCGTTGCTATCGCGGAAAATGTAGCGAATGGTGGATCCGCCGGTACATTCGGCGCTGCCTCGCCACTCTTTGCCGCTTTCGTCGCGCAGGCGGATCATGTCGCTGTCACCCGCGCCGAAGATCATGCGATCGCCGGAGCCTTCGAAGCGGTAGAAGCCGGACGGAACCGAGGTGCTGCGGAGTCGGCGGCGACGATAGATCATTCACTTATTAGATCGGCGTTCCGGTGCGGCGAATGCTGGGAAATCGATTGAGATTGGTGGTCAGGAGACCTTAGGACGCGGATACAGTTGAAGCCTTGACTAGGGGAACGACCTGAGGACGGATTACCGCGACTCCGACGGCTTTGAGGGCGGAGGCGAGCCGTTCGAACATGGCGTCGTCCTGGTAAGCGCCAGTAATGGCGCCGCCGGAGCCGGCGAAGTTAGCGCTGGCGCCGAGGGAGCGGGCGATGCGAATCATCTCGAGGTTGCCCTCGCTGATGCGGTAGAGGCGGGCGCGGAGGTCGAAGTTTTCATTGATGAGGCGGTTGAGGGTGGCGTAGTCGCGGGCTTCGAGGGCGCCACGTCCCTGTTCGGCGATGCCGGCCCACTGGTGCATAGCGTATACGACTTCGGGGTCTCCGGCGCGCCAGCGTTCGCGCACGTTGTTATGGAAGACTTCGGTACCTTCGCTCAGGCTGGTGCGGTAGGCGAGGTAGATATTGGGAAGAAGCGCGGGGTCGAGGGGTTCGTACTCGCCGTAACCGCGGCACTCCATGAGGTCGCGATCGAAGTTCATGTAGACGAGGCCTTCGTAGACCTGGATGACGCGGTCCTGGAGGCCGGCGGGGACGCCGAGTTCGCGGGTTTCGGTTTCGAGCACGAGGTTGGCCTGGACAGGCTGGGGAATGTCCAGGTGGAAGTAGGTCATGAGCGCGCGGAGGGCGGCGGTGATGATGGAACTGGAACCACCGAGACCGAGGCGCAGGGGGACAGTGGATTCGTACTCGAGAGTAAAATTGCGGTTCTCCAACTGGATGGAGTTCTGGCGGCAGTAATCGAGGAAGCGGACGATGAGCGCCTGAATGATTCGAATGCCGCCATAGTAGCCGCGCCAGCGGGTGGTTTGGTAGAGGTCTTCGAGGCTTTCGAAGACGGGCATATCGGCCTTGGCGGGTTTGATCTCCAGGCGGGCGCTCGGATACAGTAGCACGCGGGCGCGAAAGTTCCGGACGAGATAGGAGATGGTTTTGCCGAAGTACCCGTCGCTAGGATTGCCGAGCAGTCCGGCGCGGGCGTAGGCATAGGTCTCGATCACGAGCGGGGCGGCTCCTCGGAGATTTTATAGCACAGAGTCCGGAAGTCCGATGGGGGAACACATGCGAGCAGTGGTGCAACGAGTGCGGGAGGCCTCTGTAGAGGTGGACGGGGCGGTGACAGGGCGCATTGGGAGGGGTTTGCTGGTGCTGCTGGGGGTATCGCGGACGGATACCGAGGCAGACGCAGAATACTTAGTAGCCAAAGTGGCTGACTTGCGCATCTTTAACGATGCCAGCGGCAAGATGAACCTATCGCTCAAGGAAACCGGTGGCGGGATGCTGGTGATCTCGCAGTTCACGCTGTACGGCGATACGCGGCGGGGGAGACGGCCCAGTTTCGACGGAGCAGCGCCGCCGGAGCGGGCGCGGCACTTATACGAGTATTTTCTGGAGCAGGCCCGGAAGCTTGGTTTGAGTCCGGAAAGCGGCGTTTTCCAGGCTCACATGCACGTGAGTTTGACGAACGAAGGACCGGTAACTCTAATTTGTGAGTCAAAGGTTATCGACAGAACCGTAAGCTGAGTTATAGTAGCAAGAGGAGAATCAATGCCCCGACAAAAAGCAATGGCGAATCACTCACTGCTCACGGCAGCGCTGGAAGGTCTGGAACTGCAGAAACAGCGCCTCGATGAACAGATCCGCGAAGTGAGGGCAATGCTGGGCCAGCGCGGCCCGGGACGCCCGCGAGCCTCCGCGGCGCCAGCGATGGCCGAATCGAGTGATGAGGGTGCGGGTGCGCCGAAAGCGGCGCGGAAGCGGCGGAAACTGAGCGCGGCGGCGCGCAAGCGCATTGCCGAGGCACAGCGGAAGCGTTGGGAAAACTACCGCAAGGCCGGCAAGAAGGAAGCTTAACGGCTCACTCTGAGTGCTGAGTTACCGTCCAGCGGAAGCGGTGCAGGATCTCGGGAACGGGGCCTGCGGCCGCGATAATTCCCTGTTGGAAGAAGACGGCGCGATGGGCAGCGGCGAGGGCGAAAGATGCATCGTGAGTAACAATGATCTTCGCCTGCGGCAGGGCGGCTAAGAGACGTATGAGTTCGCGCTGGGCGGGTGGATCCAAGTAAGTAGTGGGTTCGTCGAGGACAAGTATTTCGGGGGCCATGGCGAGCACGCCGGCGATGGCGGCGCGCCGTTTCTCACCGGCGCTGAGCTGGTAGGGTGCGCGTTTCTCCAGGTGCTTCAGCCCGACGGCTTCCAAGGCGTGCAGGGCGCGGTGTACGGCCTCCTCCGGCGGCAAGCCGAGGTTTGCCGGACCGTAGGCGACATCCTCGAGGACTGTCGGCATAAATAACTGTTCGTCGGCATCCTGGAAGACCATACCTACTTTCCTGCGTATCTGCTGGAGGTGGGTTGCGTTGACCGGAAGGCCCGCGACTTCGACGTCGCCTTGACCGGTCAGCAGGCCATTCAGATGAAGGACAAATGTTGTTTTGCCGGAGCCATTGGCGCCCAGGAGTGCGACGGATTCGCCGGGATACAGTTCGAAATCTACTCCCCGGAGAGCCTGGGTTCCGTTGTCGTAGGAATAGTGTAGGTTGCGCACGCGAACCAAAGGCGTCATGGGCGGGAGAGTATCGCCAGAGCCGCCGCGGCGGCGACCGCGCAAACAGTAAACAGGACATCGGGCGGGCCGAAGGGGCGAGCGAGCAAGGGGCGCGGGGTTGACACGCCGCAGCGCGCGAGCATGGCCCAGTGGATATGTTCGGCGCGGGCCAGCGACCGGGCGAAGAGCACGGCGACCGCTCCGGCTGAGATGCGGAATCCTCCGGCGCCGAGGCGCGCGGCGGAAGCGAGCCGCATGTGCTGCGCCTGTTCCGAGATGACAAACAGATACCGGTACACGAACTGAATCACCAGTGTGAGCACAGCGGGTAAGCCGAGGCGCTTCAGCCCGGTGAGCAAGTCAGGCATGGGAGTGGTGGCCACCACCAGCAGCACAAGCGAAGCAGAAAGGTAACTTTTGAGCAGCAGACTTATGGCGCGAGAGGGGTCGCCCGCGAACCAACTTACGAGCGCGACGGACGCGGAGAAGGGCAGGACGACGGCGGCCCGGAGGAGTAATTGCGTGAGCGGGAGCCGGGCGCACACCAATCCGGAGAGGACAACGGCGAGAAGGAAGGCGGCGGCGCGAAGGAGGCCGGCGGGCGGCGTCAGAGAGAGCGCGACGAGCAGGGCGAAGAGAGCGATGAGCTTAGCTCGCGCGTCGAGGCGATGGAGGGCGCTGGCGCCGCGGCTCCACCGCTCGAGTACGACGTGGTGCAACTAAGCTCCCCCCTGCCTTTGGCGAACGAGGATTCGGCCGAGTAAGAAAGCGACACAGGCGGTAAGTACGACACCGGCGAGCCCGGGGGCGGAGCGGCGAAGCCAGTCGGAATCCACGCCGTGGAACTCGTAATCGGGGAGAGGAGCATTGAGTAAGGACTGGGCGCGATCGGCGATGCCGACCTGCTCGGCGAGTTTCTCGAGCCCGTCGGGTAGGGGTGAGGCGAAGATGGCAACGACGCCGGCCAGGACCAGGGCGGTAACGGCGAGCGCCGGGAGTGCCGAGCCGTGTCGAGGCGCCTGGACCCAGCGCGGGTGCATCTTCTCGAGGGCGGTGACTACTGCGACCGTAATGGCGCCCTCGACGAGAGCGGAGGCCAGGAACAACACGAGGGAGACGCCGAGGATGGGGCCGGGAAGGGGAACGCCCGACAACCGGAGTTGGGCCAGGACGAGGGCAGCGGCGACGAGCACGGGCAGCGCGGCGCCCGCGAAGACGGCGAGCCGGCGGAAGCGGCCGGCGCCGAGATAGCGCCACGGAAGCCAAGCGGCGGCGACGCCGGCGATGGCCATATTGAAGACGTTCGCGCCGAGGGCGAGCAGACCGCCGTCCTGGAACACGAGGGCCTGGATGGCGAGGATGGCGGTCATGACGACGGCGGCGGCGGCGGGGCCGAGCGTGAAGGTAAGCAGGCCGCAGCCGAGAAGATGCCCGCTGGTTCCGACGCCGACGGGGAAATTGATCATCTGGGCGGCGAAGACAAACGCTCCCATGACGCCGAGGAGCGGAATGCGGCTTTCCTCGAGGGTGCGCGAGGCTCCCCGCGAGAGCCAGGCGACGCCGACGACGCTGGTAGCGTCGAGCGCGGCCCATACTGGGGTGGAGAGAAAGCCGTCGGGGATGTGCATGAAACCCGTTCTCACGGTAGCACCGGGGGCGAGCCGCTTGCTACCGGCTATACTGGCTACGCGTGATTGTCGGACTCGGCCTGGACATAACGGAAGTGGAGCGGATCCGGAAGTCGATCGAGCGCTACGGGCAGCGTTTCCTGGACCGGCTGTTCACGGCGCGGGAGATGGCGTATGTGGAGAGTAAGTCGAACCGGTACGAGCGATATGCGGCGCGGTTTGCGGCGAAGGAAGCGGGGATGAAGGCGCTGGGGACGGGTTGGGTGGAAGGCATCGGGTGGCAGGATTTCGAGGTGGTGAACCTGCCGGGAGGCGCGCCGGTGCTGGAGTTACACGGGCGGGCGGCGGAGCTGGCGCGGGAGCGGGGATCGTCGCGGGCGCTGCTGACGTTGACGCACACGGCGACGGCGGCGGCGGCGGTGGTGATTCTGGAGAGTTAGCCGTTAGTGGCTGACGCGGGAGGAGTCCGGCGCGGGGCGGAGTTGGGCTTCCTCGAGACGCTTGCTCTCCTGCCAGGTGTGAATCATGCGATGAACGACGGTGAGGTTACCGAGGACAGCGATGACCCAGAGCACGGGGGCCATGCGGTTGAACAGCGCGCCGATGATGAGTAACACGACGCGCTCGGGGCGCTCCATGAAACCGACTTTGCAGAGGGGAATGGTGTTCTCGGCGCGGGCGCGGGTGTAGCTCACCATGACCGAAGCCGTCATCACCACCGCTGTCAGAACCACGTAGAACGGGCGGTTGATGGAGCCGTAGTAGACGAGCAGGCCCATGAGCAGGGCGAGGTCCGAATAGCGGTCGAGGACGGAATCGAAGAAGCCGCCGAAGCGGGTGACCTGATTGGTCTCGCGGGCGACGCGGCCATCGACCATGTCGAAGATAGCGGCGCCGGTGATGACCAGACCCGCGGCGAAAAAGCGGCCGGTGCCGAGGAGGACGGCGGCCCAGATGTTGATCAACAGGCCGATGAAGGTGAGAACGTTGGGGTGGATCCGCGATAACGCCAGCGCGCGGACAATCGCGCGGATTACCCAGTTGCATGCCTTGCCGATCGCGCTGGTGTAAGTCATTCTCTCCTTACCGGCGGGGCCGGAGATCAGGCATCGTGGATCGTCGTCAGTTCCAGGATCTCGAACTCCCGAACACCGCCCGGAATCTGAATTTTTACCTCATCTCCCACCTGTTTGCCAAGGAGCCCCTTGCCGAGGGGCGAACTGGTGGAGATCAGGCCATTCGGCGCATCGGCTTCATCCGTGGTGACCAGCTTGAACGTCAGCTTCTCGTCTTTCTTGAGGTCGAGGACCTTCACCTGCGAGCCGAGGCCGACGCGGTCGCGGGGGATTTTGGACATGTCGACGAGGGAGAAGTCGGCGAGCTTCTTCTTGAGCTGGGCGAGGCGGGCATCGACGAAGCGCTGGCGCTCCTTAGCGGCGTGGAATTCGGCGTTCTCGCGTAGGTCGCCGTGGGCGCGGGCCTTGAGGATCTCCTTCGGCAACTCATTGCGCAACTCGTATTCGAGCGCCGCGATCTCATCCTGAAGCTTCTTCTTGATTTCTTCCATAGGTTACGCGCGCACCAGGGCGTTATCCCCGCTTGACGCCTGTCTAAGCCGATTATAGTGCAGCGGAGCGGAAACGCTACTGAACAGGAATGATCACGGTGGCTTCGACGCTACCGGCGGTGACAGTGAAGCTCTGAGTGCCGGCGGTGGCGCCCATGCGAACGCGGACATCGTAGGTGCCGGGGATGCGGGGTTCGGCGCTGACGGAGGTCACCGTCGCCGTTCCGCCGGCGGGCAGGACCTGCGGGGTGACATTGGTGACCGGAATGCCGGCGGCGTCAGTGAGCCGGATATAGAAATCCTGCTCTGAGTTGGGGCGTGCGGTTTCAGGGACCAGCAGTTGGGTGATGGTCTGGACGGTCTGCGAGGGTACGCCGAACCACCAGGGCACGTTGGCCGGGACGAGGGAGGTCTGCGAGCCGGTGACGACGATGGTCCCCTGGTATTCGCCGGGCGCGAGTCCGGAGACGTTCCAGCGGACGTTGACGCGCTGGGATTCGCGAGGGCCCAGGCTGACGGTATTGGGGGTAATCGACGGAGCGGGGCCCGTGCCACGCACGGAGGGCAGCAGAGTGAAGGTATCGTTACGGTCCGACAGGTTGGTGACGGTGATTTCCCGGGTAAGGTCGGCGGTGCCGGTGGTGGTACCGAACGTCAGGGATGCCGGAGTGATGGTGGACCGGGCGGTGATGCTGGCAAGGAGTTGCAGGACGCCGCCGCCGGCGTCCCGGCTGTTGCTGACGCTGCTGGCTCCGCGGACGATGAGGGGGCGGGCGTAGTTGACGAGCAGCGACTTGTACTGCGGGGCAGTGAGGCCGGGGCGTGCGGCCCTGAGCACGGCTGCAGCACCGGCCATCATTGGGGACGAAAAACTGGTGCCGCTGACGATGCGGAAACCGCCCCCGTTGCGGGCGGTATAGACGGAAGAGCCGACGGCGAGCACTTCCGGCTTGACTGCGAAATCAATGCTGGGACCGCGGCTGGAGGAAGACGAGACGCGGTTGGAGCTGACGCGGATCTCGGTGACGGAGAAGTCGAGGGCGGCCGTCTGGCCGGAACCGGCGGCGGCCTTCACATCGAGGCCGTCGAGGTAGCTGACCATCATGGCGGGCAGGCGGTTCACGCCCACCTCCATGGTGATGGGCTCTGGGCGGGCCTCGTCGGTGTAGACGAGCGCCGCCACGGCCCCGGCCGCTTGCACGTTATTCAGCTTTTCTTCGAAGGTGCATGTTCCGCGAAGGATGAGCGCTACTCGGCCCTGGAGGCTACCGCCGGGCAGGGCCACGCAGGCGAGACCGGTGGGGTCGAGAGCGGCGACATCGCGAAGAGCGCCGTTGACGTTCGTACCGCCCCGGCTGCCGGCAAGGGCCTGGAATCTGCGTCCGCCGACCTCTACCGAGGTGGAGAAGAGGCGGCCATTCCCGAGATTGCCGACGCTGATGGCGAACGGCGCGGTGGCGGGCGAGCCGATAGTGTTGGCGTCGGGCCCGGAATTGCCGGCGGCGACAACAACGACGATGCCGGCGGTGTTGGCGCGGTCTAACGCACGGACGAGGATATCGTCGTCGGGCGGACCGGCGAGGTCGCCGCCGAGGCTGAGGTTGATGACGTCCATGCCATCGCGGATCGCATCTTCGATGGCGCTCAGAATAAGGGCGTCGGGCGCGCCGTCGTCGGGCGACGGGAAGACCTTGTAGTTGCCGAGGAAGGCGCGCGGGGCCACGCCGGAGATCTCGCCACGGGGTGATGTGACTGGCGCGCCGGCGGCGACGAAAGCAACGGAAGTGCCGTGGCCCTCGACGTCGTTTGGCGTGGGCGGCGTTCCGCTCAGCGCGTAGGAGCGGGCGACGATCACTTTGCCATTCGTGAACTGCGTGTCGCCGCGGGGGAAACCGGAGGGTGCGGCGAGGTCCGATTGAAAGCCGGGGTGCGAGGAGTCGATGCCGGTGTCGATGATCCCGATGCGAATGCCGGCACCGGCGTTCTGCCGGCCGCCGGAGGCCTGCCACGCGTCGGGGACGGCGTGGATAGGGAGGGCGACGTCGAGCAAGCGTTTGTAGGTGCGAACGGGGCGGACGCGGACGACGCCGGGCAGGGCCTCGAGGCGGGCGCGGGTGACGGTGGCGTCTTCGCTCTCATCCGTCTTGACCACGAGGGCGTTGGCGGCCAGTTGGACGGATGCCACCACCTCGGCGCCGGTGGAAACGACGGCAGCGCGCGCCCGTTCCTGCTGGCTTGCGACAGCCGCGCTGCGCTCGGGGCCGGCCTTGGCCGAAGCCGCTGGATCCTCCGCCAGTTCCACGATGTAGTAACCGGGGACGACACCGGCCGGCAGCAGCGCGGCCAGCAGGACAAACAACAGCAGGAGTCTCGTCATCGCTTCCCTATAGATGGCTTACTGAATCGGTATGTTCGCGGTTTTCGCTTCCACGCCCGCTACCCTCATGACGACGGGCTGGATGCCCGTGGGCGCGTCGGCGGGGATCTTGACGTTGAGCTGATACAAGGCTACGACTCCCGGGGTAAGGCCCGCGAACTCGACGCTCGCCGGCCGCCCGCCTACCGTTATTTCGACAGAAGCCTGCACTCGCGATAGGGGGTCGACGAGGGCGACTTCACCCGTCCGGGGACGATTGGAAACGTCTCCGAGGCCGTTGGCGTAGAAGACGAGCTCTTCGCCGCGGCGGGCGGGGTTGGCCATGGTAATGACGTCCGCCCCGCGGGCGGCAACCAGCAGCTGGCGGTTGCCGGGTTGGTCGAAATACTCGAAGAAGCCGGGGAAGACATCCTGCAGCGTGAGCGTGTAGTTGGCCGAGGCGATGCCGGCAACGGTCACCCACATGGTGGCGCTCGATTGTCCGAGAAGCTCCCACGGGACTTGGACGTTCACCTGGCCGTCGCTGACGAAGTGGAGGGTACCGGGGGCCCAGACGCGGTCGCGGATGAAGAAGCTCACCGAGGTGCCGCCGATGGAGAGGGGTAGGTACGGCGTGCGGACCTCGCCGAGGCCAGTGGCGAGGCCGCGGCCGAAGATCGACAGGTAAGAGCCGGGAGCGACGCGGGGGCGGCCGCTGGCGGCGTCGACGACGCGCTGGCCGTCGATAACCGGGAGCAGGCGGACGACGGCGATGTAGTCGAGGGGTTCGAGGCCGGCGCCGACCAGTTCGGCGCGGAAGACCTGTTCGCCCAGTTGTTCGCCGATACGAACGTAGGCCTCGGCGATGCCGTACTCGTCGGTGCGGCCGGAGGTCTGGATAATGGCGCCGGAGGTACGCGCCGTCCAGTTCACCTGGACGCCCTGGACGGGGAGGCCGAAGCGGTCAATCACCTTGAAGCTCAGCGGGCCGAACTCTTCACCCGGATAGGATTCGAAATCGTAACTGCGTAGCGGGATGGCGTTGTCGGGGACGCCGTCGGGGACAACGAAGGCATAGGGGATGGCGAAGGGGGCGCCCGCGCCTTCCACCTCGATAAAGCCCTCGTAGATGCCGGCAGCGGGGCGGGTTCCTCCGACGGAGACGGAGACGGCGCCAGTGCGCGAGTTCGGCTGGATGGTGAACGTTTCTTGCGAGACGACGACGTTGGCGGAGGACGCGTTGCGGGGGCGCACGCGGAGGCGCACGCTAACGGGGTTGGGGCCGCCGTTATAGAAGACGACGCCGACGCTACGGGGGGCGGAGGTGCTCCAGGCGCCGAAGGAGATGGCGGCGGGGTCGGCGGTGACGATGGTCCGGACGGCCTCTCGGGCATCGAGTTTGCCGGCGCCGGCAGCGAAGACGCTGGCGGGGCGATTGGGATCGTCAGTGTCCAAGACCTCGGGGTTGGCGGTGTTCACTACCGCGGACTTCAACTGCGGGGCGGTCCAGGATGGGTTCCGCTGTTTGACCAGCGCGACGGCGCCCGCGACGGAAGCGACGGCGAAGCTGGTGCCCTGGGTGACGGTGTAGGCGGACTCGTCGTACATGTCGCCATTGGGGTCGTACTTCTGGGTGGCGGCGTACAGGTTGATGCCGGGGGCGACGACTTCGGGCTTGATCTGAGCATTGACGAGCGACGGCCCGAGCGAGGAGAAGGCGGTGACAATATCGGCTTCGCGGTTGACGGGCTGCAGCGAAGTATCGATGGTAGCTTCGCGGTTGGGGCGGGAGGAGAGGAAGTCGCGGAGGGCCTGGCCGTCGGTTGCGCCGATCAGCAAGGAGGGAATGATGGTGTCCTGGACCCCGAGAATGGGGAACGGCGTCTCGCCCTCGCTGCGATAGAAGACGACGGCGGAGGCGCCGGCGCGTTGGGCGTTCTCGACTTTGGTGAGGAAGCGGCAGCCGCCCTGGCGAATGATGGCGATGGCGCCGGAGAGGGTATCGCGGCCAAGGGGCTGGCAGGCGCGGCCGTCGTCGCCTCCAATCGCGGCGACATCGCGGAGCGGGGCCTTGTAGTTGCCGATGGGGCGGGGACCGTTGGCGAGGAGGGCGCGGATGCGCTGAAGCTGGGCGGGGACGTCGCTGCCCTCGACGCGCAGGCCGTGATAGAGGGCGCGGGAGTTCGTGGTGGCGCCGACGGTGATGGCGTTCTGTACGGTACCCGGCGAGGAGATGGTGGCGCGGGAGGGGATGATGAGGCCGTCCTCGCCCTCATTGCCGGCGGCGACGACGACGGACATACCTGCCTGCACGGCGTTGAAGACGGCGTAGGCGAAGGGGTCGCAGGGGCGGTTGCGATTGGGGCCGCAGACCTGGTCGAGCGGAGTCCACTCGGCGGGAAGGCCGAGCGACAGGGTGACGACGTCCATGCCGTCGTTAAACGCGTCTTGTAGGGCGGCGGTAAGTACGTCGCCGTAGGTGCTGTCGTTCACGCCGGGGGAGCCGAAGACTTTGTAGTTGCCGATGTAGGCTTTGGGGGCGACGCCGATGACGGTGCCCGCCTGGCCCTGGACGCGGCGGCCGGCGGCGAGGGCGGCGACGGCAGTACCGTGGCCGACGCGGTCGCGGGGGGTGAGGTCGTCGGGGCGGTCGAGGGTGACGACGTAGCTGCGGGCGGCGATGACTTTGTTATTCGTGTAATCGCAGTCTGAGCCGGAGCAGCGGCGGCCACCGGCGGGCGGCGGGAGGGAACTGTCCTGCATCGAGGGATGGTTGTGATCGACGCCGCTGTCGATGATGCCGATGCGGACGCCCGCGCCGGCGTTCGATTCGCCGCCGAGGAAGGCCCAGGCTTCGGGGCCTTTCACCAGGCGAAGGGCGGGCTCATCCATGCGCTTGTAGGGGCGCATCCAGACGACCTTCTGAACGCCCGGGAGGCTTTCGAGGGCCTTCGCGTCTTCCGGCGTGGCGCGGACGTAGAGGGCGTTGACGAGGAAACTGGAATCGCCGGTGATGGCTACACGGGAGGTATCGATAGCGGCGCGAACGCGGTGCTGGGAGGAGGCGACGCGCTGCTCAGCGGTGGTGACGGCGGCGTTGCCGGGGGACTTGGCATCGGCGGGGGTGACCTGTTCGATGACGGGCGGGGTATCGAGGAGCAACGCGTATCGCCGCACTCTGGATTGCGCGTGAAGCGAGAGAACTGCGCAAAGAGTAACGAGAAGAATACGAGAGATCACGTGGGGCTGGACGCGGTGCACATCGTCATGGTTACACGGTGTCTAGGCGGCGTGCCGCCCCGCGCAACACCCGGACTGCCTCAATTGACCCAAATATCCGCAATATGCTAGATTTAGGCTTTGGGGAAGGGCGCTGACCGGCGCAACCGACCTGTCCTTGGCGGGACGTTTCTCCCCACCCAGTTAGATGGATCAAACCTTACAGGCGCTCGGCGGGATCGTGTTAAGCGCCCTGCCGACGTTGTTCATCGTTCTCCTTCTTTACGTTTACCTGAAATTCATGTTCTTCCGTCCGCTGGAGCGGGTGCTGCACCAGCGGAGCGAGGCGACCGAAGGCGCCCGGAAGGCTGCGGAAACGTCACTTACCCGCGCGGCCGAGAAGGCTGCTGAGTACGAGAAGGCCATTCGCGACGCGCGGAGCGAGATTTACAAAAACCAGGAGCAATTGCGGCGGAAGCTCCGCGACGACCAGGCGGCGGCGATCCGCACGGCGCGCGAAGACGCGGCGAAGCTCGTGGACGAGGCCCGCGCGAGTCTCGCGGCGGACGCAGCGCAGGCGCGGCAGGGTTTAGCGGCGGAGGTCGAGGCTTTGGCCGAGCAGATCACGCAGCAGATCCTCCGCCGGGGAGTGGCGGCATGAGACGGCTGGGACTGGCGTTCGCATTCCTGGCGGGGAGCTTGTTGGCGCAGGAGCATGCCCCCGAGCCGGCAAAGCCGCACGGCAGCGCCACGGCTTCCGACCACGGGGGCACGGCGGCGGAGAAACACGCGACCAATGAGGGCGAACACGCCAGCGGCGAGACCCACGGCGACCCGATGCTGCCCTGGAAGTGGGCGAACTTCGCGATCCTGGCGGGCGGCTTGGGTTATCTGCTGTCGAAGAACATGAAGGGTTACTTCGGCGCGCGCACGGCCGAGATCCAGAAGGGCATCAAGGATGCCTCGGCGATGAAGGCCGATGCGGATCAGCGTGCGGCGGCGATTGAAGCGAAACTCGCCGGGCTGAAGCACGACATTGAGGAGATGCGCCGGGAGGCACGGCACGAGTTGGAGAACGAGGGCCGGCGGTTGGAGGAAGAGACGAAGCAGATTCTGGCCAAGGTACGGCAGCAGACCGAGCAGGACATCGCTTCGGCGAGCAAGGCGGCGCGGCAGGAGTTGAAGGAGTACGCGGCCTCGCTGGCGGTCAACCTGGCGGAGCAGAAGCTGGCCTCGCAGATGACGCCCGAAACGCAGCGCGGCTTGGTGACGGGTTTCCTGCGTAACCTGGACGGAGCGAAGAACTGATGAGCACGGCGATTGCGTCCCGATACGCGCGCGCTTTGGTGGACATCGCTCTCGATCCGAAGAACGCATTGGATGCGGGGGCCGCGGCGACCCAGTTGATTGCCTTTGAGGAGACGCTGGACGCTTCGCACGAGTTGCAGACGGTGCTGGAGTCTCCGGCGGTGAAGGGTTCGAAGAAGCGTGGCGTGGTGGGCCGGATCGCGGAGCAACTGGGGATGCCGCAACTGCTGCGGAATTTCCTGTACGTGGTGATCGACCACCGGCGCATCGCGCAACTCAGCGATATTCGCCAGTCCTACCAGACGCTGCTGGACGAGCGGATGGGCGTGGTGCGGGCGGAAGTGACCACCGCGGCGCCTCTCGATGAAGGGCAGCGCGCGGACGCGGCGCAGTATTTATCGCGCGTGGCGGGCAAGCAGGTTCGGTGTGAGTTCACGGTCGATCCGTCGTTGCTGGGGGGCATGACGGCGCGCATCGGCTCGACCATCTACGACGGTTCGGTGCGCGGGCAACTGGGCTCGCTGCGCCGGCGCCTGGCGGCGGAAGCGTAAAGGAAACGGGATATGGCTCAAGTCAGGGCGGACGAGATTGCGCGATTACTGCGCACGGAGATCGAGAACTACGAGAGGGCGATCAGTGTTGCCGAAGTCGGGTCGGTGATCTCGGTCGGCGACGGCATCGCGCGCGTGCACGGGCTCGAGAAGGTGATGGCCGGGGAACTGATCGAGTTCCCGCACGGCGTTAGCGGCATTGCCTTGAACCTGGAAGAAGACCAGGTGGGCGCGGTTCTGCTGGGCGAGTTCCAGGAGATCAAGGAAGGCGACGAAGTCCGCCGGACGGGCCGCATCATGTCGGTGCCGGTAGGCGAGGCGATGGTCGGCCGGGTGGTGAACGCGCTGGGGCAGCCGATTGACGGCAAGGGCCCCATCGACACCAGCGAGTTCTACGCCCTGGAGCGGCTGGCGCCGGGCGTGATTGACCGGCAGCCGGTGAAAGAGCCGCTGCAGACCGGCATCAAGGCCATTGACGCGATGATTCCGATCGGGCGCGGACAGCGCGAGCTGATCATCGGCGACCGGCAGACGGGCAAGACCACCATCGCGCTCGACACGATCATCAACCAGAAGGGCGGCGACGTGATTTGCATCTACGTCGCCATCGGGCAGAAGCGCTCGACGGTGGCGCAGGTGGTGAAGACGCTTGAGGACTTCGGGGCGATGGATTACACCATCGTGGTGGCGGCGACGGCGTCCGACCCCGCTCCGATGCAGTACATCGCGCCCTATTCGGGCTGCGCGATGGGCGAGTACTTCCGCGACACGAAGCGCCACGCGCTCTGCATCTACGACGACCTTTCGAAGCACGCCGCGGCGTACCGCGAGATTTCGCTGCTGCTGCGCCGGCCGCCGGGGCGCGAGGCGTTCCCGGGCGACGTGTTCTACCTCCACAGCCGCCTGCTGGAGCGCGCGGCGAAGCTGAGCGCCGACAAGGGCGGCGGGTCACTGACGGCGCTCCCCTTCATCGAAACGCAGGCGGGCGACGTTTCGGCGTACATTCCGACGAACGTGATTTCGATTACCGACGGGCAGATCTACCTCGAGTCGGACTTGTTCAACGCGAACGTGCGGCCGGCGGTGAACGTGGGTCTGTCGGTGAGCCGCGTGGGCGGCAACGCGCAGATCAAGGCGATGCGGCAGATCGCAGGCCCGCTCCGGTTGGAGCTGGCGCAATATCGCAACCTGGCGGCCTTCGCGCAGTTCGGCAGCGATCTCGATAAGGCCTCCCTGGCGCAGTTGAATCGCGGCCGCCGGCTGACGGAGATTCTGAAGCAGGGGCAGTTCCATCCACTGCCGGTGGAGAAGCAGATTCTGATTATCTTTGCCGGCACCAACGGCTATCTGGACGACCTGCCGGCCGAGCAGTGCCGCCTCTTCGAGAGCGAGCTCTATCGCTTCGTGGAGAACGCGCACGCCGGGGTACTGGAGCAGATCCGGACCAAGAAGGCGTTCGACGACGACCTGCGCAACGCGGTGCACTCCGTGCTCAAGGAGTTCAAGCAGCGCTTCGTGGCCGAGCACTCCACCGCCGCGGCCACCGCGTAAGGAACCGCCGCGATGCCGAGCCTGATCGATATCCGAAGGCGGATCCGCAGCGTCCGCAACACGCAGCAAATCACCAAGGCCATGAAGATGGTGGCCGCGGCGCGCCTGCGCCGCGCGCAGGACAAGGTGATTGCCGCGCGGCCCTACGCCGGGATGCTGGCGCAGATGCTGACCAACGTAGCGGCGGCGGCGGCCTCCGACGAACGAGTGGCGGCGCACCCGCTGCTGGCGCAGCGCCCCGAGGATCGGGTGCAGTTGATCCTGGTGACGGCGGACCGCGGCTTGGCGGGCGCGTTCAATACCAACCTGATTAAGGAAGCGCAGCGGTTCCTGGCGGAGCGCGGCGGCAAGCGCGTGGAGCTGGAGACGGTGGGCCGCAAGGGCTACGACTTCTTCCGCAAGCGCAACGGGGCGATTACGGGCGAGTACATCGGCATCACCGAGAAGGCGAACTTCGCCGACGCGTCGGCGATTGCCAAGAAGGTGATGGGGCGCTTTGCGGCGGAGGAGATCGACGCCGTGTACGTGCTCTACAACGAGTTCAAGAGCGTGATCTCGCAGAAGCTGACAGTGCGGCGCGTGCTGCCGGTGGCGATGCCGGAGACGAGGCCGGTGGGCGAGTACCTGTTCGAGCAGGAGCCGCTGGCGCTGCTCGAATCGCTGCTGCCGAAGTACGTCGAGATCGAGGTCTACCGCGCGCTGCTCGAATCGGCGGCCGCGCAACACGCCGCCCGCATGACCGCGATGGAAGCGGCCACCTCGAACGCGGGCGATATGATCGACCGGCTGACGCTCTACATGAACCGCGTCCGCCAGGCGAGCATCACCAAAGAAATCATCGAAGTGGTCAGCGGCGCAGCCGCACTGGAGTAATCATTCATGGCAACCGCAACTGGAACCGAAGTGGTTGGGCAGGTGATACAGATCGCCGGACCCGCAGTCGACCTGCAGTTCCCGGAAGGTCACCTTCCGCTGATCAATACCGCGATCCGCATCACCAGCGAAGGCTATAACGTTCCGACGCCGATCGACATCATCTGCGAGGTAGCACAGCACCTGGGTGAAGGGCGGGTGCGCACGATCGCGCTCGAGCCGACCGAGGGCATGGTCCGCGGGATGAAGGCGATCAGCCTGGGCCAGCCGGTGACCGTTCCGGTGGGCAAGCAGACGCTGGGCCGGGTGCTGAACGTCATCGGTGAGCCGGTGGACAAGATGGGCCCGGTGCAGACGGAGAAGCGGTATCCGATTCACCGTCCGGCGCCGAGTTTTGAAGAGCAGTCGACCACGGCGCAGATGCTCGAGACTGGCATCAAGGTAGTCGATCTTCTCGAGCCCTACCTGCGCGGCGGCAAGATCGGCTTGTTTGGCGGCGCGGGGGTGGGCAAGACGGTCGTCATCATGGAGCTCATCCACAACATCGCCATGCAGCACGGCGGTGTGTCGGTGTTCGCGGGCGTGGGCGAGCGGACGCGCGAGGGCAACGACCTGTGGCTCGAGATGCAGGAAGGCGGCATTCTCGACCCGACGGACTGGACGAAGTCGAAGGTGGCGTTGATCTACGGGCAGATGACGGAGCCGCCCGGGGCGCGCCTGCGCGTGGGACTCACCGGCCTGACCGTGGCTGAGTACTTCCGAGACGAAGAGGGGCAGGACGTACTGCTCTTCATCGACAACATCTTCCGCTTCACCCAGGCGGGTTCTGAGGTGTCGGCGCTGCTGGGCCGGATGCCGAGCGCCGTGGGCTACCAGCCGAACCTGGCCACGGAGATGGGCGAACTGCAGGAGCGCATCACATCGACGCGGAAGGGCTCGATCACCTCCGTGCAGGCGATTTACGTGCCTGCTGACGATTACACTGACCCGGCCCCGGCGACAACCTTCGCGCACCTCGACGCGACGACGCAGCTTTCGCGCGCGATTTCGGAGTTGGGCATCTACCCGGCGGTGGATCCGCTGGCGTCCACGTCGCGCATCCTCGACCCGCTCGTAGTCGGCGAGGACCACTACAACACGGCGCAGGCGGTGAAGCAGATTCTGCAGCGGTACAAGGAACTGCAGGACATCATCGCGATTCTCGGTATCGACGAGCTTTCCGACGAAGACAAGCAGAGCGTGGCGCGCGCGCGCAAGATCCAGCGCTTCCTTTCGCAGCCCTTCCACGTGGCCGAGCAGTTCACGGGCTTCAAGGGCAAGTACGTGAAGCTGGCGGATACGATTCGCGGCTTCCGCGAGATTGTGGACGGCAAGCACGACGAAGTGCCCGAGCAGGCGTTCTACATGCAGGGCACCATCGAGGACGTGCGGGAGCGCTACGAGCAGATGAAGAAGGCGATGTAGCCATGGCGGCTAGCCTGCAACTGGAAGTGACAACGCCGGAGCGGATGCTGGTCCGCGAGACGGTGAGCGAAGTACAGGTGCCGGGGGCCAACGGGTACCTCGGCATCCTGCCGGAGCACGCGCCGCTACTGAGCGAGCTTGGCTGCGGCGACCTGTGGTACGTCACCGAAAGCGGAGTGAAGAAGCACCTCTCGATCTGCAATGGCTACTTAGAGGTGCAGCCGGACCATGTGCGGGTGCTGGCGGACCGTGCTGAGAACGCCGAGGAGATCGACACGAACCGCGCCCAGGAAGCACTGCGGCGGGCCGAGGAGCGGCTGCTGCATCCGGCGCCGGGCATCGACGTGGCGCGCGCACTGAATGCGGCAGCGCGGGCACGGGCCCGGCTGGAAGCGGCAAGGCATTTGCGGTAGCGGTTTAGTTGGCATGTCAGCTACAAGGTGTCGTACTCCTGAGGCTTCCACGCCTATTACTTGTCCTCAATCTCCCTCACCTAGGGACGCGAAAGATTTGCTTGAAAACTTCATGCCGTCCGGGCGAGAATGAAGCTTGTCGTCCCCCTGTGTAGGGTTCGTGCGTTCGTGCCGAGGAGTTCGACAGGGAGGCCCGAAATGACCACGAATCTCCACGACATCTTGGAATCAACCAAATTGGACCCTGCGTTCTGCGCGGACCTGTTGAGTGTTTCGGTCGAGCAGTTCAGGGATTGGTTGAACGGTGTCCGGCCTCTTCCGAAGTTCGTCCTCCCTGAGTTGGCCTCGGTTCTTGGTGTGAATGAGGATTCCCTGCTTGGGCAAGCAAGTCAGCGAAGACTTAATTCCGACTCTTTGGCTCCCGCAATATGGTACAAGCTTCGGAACGAAAAGCTGACAGATGCCGATCGCGAACTGGTGGGTCTCATCAGGAAGTTGGGATTCTACATCGACCAGTTGCAAGCCGTTAGGCAGCAGAAAGTTCGTCAGTGGAAGCCGCTGTTCGAGACCATCAGGGACTCTGTCAATACTGGAGAGCCACCGGCAGTGCAAGGGCGCACCGCCGCGGAGGCATTCAGGGGAGCCCTTGATTTTGGTAGGGGACACGCTGGAATCGGCGAGCAATTGCGACCTGCGCTTCGTCGGCAGGGCGTCCTAGTAGTTGAAAGCCCAATTCGATCTCAGGTGGAGGGTTGTACTTTCGCTGTTGGAGTAGAAGACCCCAAGACTCCGTGTTTATTCGCAAACAGCTACAGGTCAACTTGGTTCCGGCGCAACGCGATTCTTCTGCATGAGTTGGCGCACGCGATCCTCGATCTTGACAGCGACCCTGTGGCTTTGGACTTCAAGGACGAAGTTCAGACGGAACTTTCTGAAGTAAGGGCTCAAGCGTTTGCCCAGGAGTGTCTAGTCCCGGCTTCTCTGCTCAACCGCATAGCGAATCGAAGAGGTATCCACTGGAACAAACTGGAACCTCAAGATCTAGCGACTCTTGTGGCAGATACTCATGCAGAGCAGTCATTGGTTCTGAGGGCGGCGCTGCAGAGCGGTTATATTGACGAGGACGAAGCCCAGCTTTACCAGTCATTCGAAGTCGATGGGCTTGTCCGGCAGCAGACACCGCACGCTTTGACTACTCGAGAGTATCTCAAGTCTATTGCTGAGAAGTCACCGAAATGGGCGGCCGAGAACCGAAATACGGGGGTGGGTCGTCGTCCCATTCGATTGCCAGTCGGGTACGTAATTGATGTCCTGGCAGCTTGGCAGACGGATGAAATCAGTACAGGTAAAGCCGCAGAGATGTTGATGATGGACAAAGACGTCTTCTTGGATCGCTTCGGTGAGACCAAGCTAGCTGATTAACGTGGTCCCCGGCTCACCCGGCAAACCTTCGAACCCCTCGTGCATCATCGGGGATTCGTCGGCGCTAATTCAGCTGATATTGGGGGAACAGGTTCAGCTATTGAGGGAGCTTCGATCTCGTTACGGCATCTCATGTCTCATTCCAGATGCAGTAGAGATCGAGTTGCTTTACCGGGTACCGAAGAAGTATCCGGACAAAGCATCAGTTCTTCGCAAGGCTTTCTCCAATGCAGCGATCAAGACCTTGTCACCCGAGTCGTTGAGCGATGCGGGGTACAAGTCGGCCGAAGCGTTGTCAGAGCAGATTGAGCTCAAGGGTCGCGAATATGCTCTTCGCGTCGACAGGGGCGAGGCCTTTGCGCATGCGGCCGCGAACCTCCTGCAAGTTCCTGTACTGAGTCATGACTTGGCTGCTCTGTCGAAACTCGCCCATTCTGGCGTATACGTCCACAAGCCCGTTCTTCGGGCCTTCGACATCGTGATATGGGCACACCAAGTGGGACTGTTAGACCCTAACGACCTAAAACAGTTTCGGAGAGAGCTGCTAAGCAAACGTGAGAGTATATTGCCTTGCTTCCAGGACTGCTCTGTGGTTGACGGATTGCCTCAGTTCTATCAGCGAATCTGTGACTCTGCACTTGAGCCTTTAGGACGACAATTACCAAACGAGGGCATTCCGGGAAGTTAGTGGGTGGCAGGCAGCAGGTCGAGGCCACCGCAGTGGAAATAGATGGCGGTGACGAAGTTGTCTTTATTGCGGAATCCCCTGGCGGTGTACTTCACCCACTGGATCTTTGAGTTGATCGACTCCGACGCTGCATTCGTGACGCGATGCTTGAGAT
>JANRJO010000044.1:0-128826 GCA_033763935.1 Bryobacteraceae bacterium | reverse complement strand
CACTCTTAGCTACTTCCAGAAGACAAGATATCTATCTATGTGTTTTAGAACCGTCATAGTCGGTCCTGTCGAAATGTGGATATCTCTCTAAATTATACAAAACAAAAATGCTTCCCGCCATCTCTTCGTTCGAAAACCCTGTTGGGGTCTGAAGTGAAAATCCGCTCCACGATCCGTTTTCCTATTCTTTACTGGTGGCGAACAGGAAGCGAAGTTGTGGAAAACGCGATATCACGAATGGAATGAGTCGATTAGGCTGTGAAGAAGTTTGTTTAAATCCTGATCCTTGTGGCGTAGCTCATCAATTTTGTGAATTGAGTGGAGTACGGTGGTGTGGTGTTTATTTCCGAGGGTACGGCCGATTTCGAGTAGAGAGGCGGTGGTGAGTTCCTTGGCGAGGTACATGGCGATCTGCCGCGGGTAGGCAAAACGGCGTTCGTTGGACTTCTGCTTCATCTGGTTGGGGACCAGATCGAAGCGGTCGGCGACGGCTTTAATGATTGCTTCAATCGAGATGCGCTTTTCGTTGTTTTGCGTCAGATGCTTGAGCAATTGCTTGGACATCTCGAGGGTGATGGGGGTGCCGGTGACCGAGGAATAGGCCATTAGCTTGACGAGGGCGCCTTCGAGCTCGCGGATGTTTGATTTGGTGCGGGTGGCGAGGAAGATACGAACGTCCTCGGGGAGGTTCATGCCTTCTTTTTCGGCTTTGTGGTCGAGGATCGCCATCTTCGTTTCGAGGTCGGGCGGCTGAACGTCCACCATCAGTCCCCATTCGAAGCGCGAGCGCAACCGCTCCACTAACCCGGCAATCTGCTTCGGCGGGGAGTCGCTCGAGACTACGATCTGCTTCTGGTGATCGTAGAGCTCGTTGAAAGTGAAGAAGAACTCCTCCTGCGTCCGCTCCTTGCCGGCGAGGATGTGAATGTCGTCGATCAGCAGCACGTCCGCCGAACGATAGTGCCGGTGAAAGTGCGTCATCCGGTCGCTCTTGATTGAGGCGATCAACTCGTTCGTGAAACGCTCGCTGGTGGTGTACACCACCCGCATCCCCGTATAACTCTGCAGCAGGTGCTTGCCGATGGCGTGCATCAGGTGCGTCTTCCCCATTCCCGAGCCGCCGTAGATGAACAGCGGATTGTACGAACGGGAGGGCATGGTTGCGACTGCGTGCGCCGCCGCGTGCGCGAACTGATTGCACGATCCCACCACAAAGGTGTCGAAGGAAAAGCGGGCGTTCAGCTGCGAGGCGCCTGTCGACAGGCCAAACTCGGGAGTGGCGCTGTTCGCATGTTGGCCGTTCCGATACGGTATCCGTTCCGCTCCGCCCGTCTCCCCGCGGATCTCGTAAACCACGCTCCGGCAAGGGAGCCTCAACTCCGCAATGCTGCGGTACACATCCTCCGAATACTCGTTCTCCAGGAACAGCTTGGTGGTCTGTGTCGGTACCGCCACCACGAGCGAATCCCCTTCGAGCCCAAGAAACGACGTCTCGGGAAGCCAGTTCTGATACGCTTCCGGACGCAGGCGGGAAGAGAGGTTCTGCTTGATCTGTTCCCAGATATCGATTCTTGCGGGCACGATCGGAGGGCCTCCATGTGTAATCCACAGGTCTTGCACAACATGTGGAAAAAGGTGTAGCAGGGCCTGTGGAAGCGGTTGGGATACCACCAAGGCAATCGGTCTACTGCACCTGTTCGGCTACTTCGGAGATTGATTCTAGCACAGGGAGGAGTAGGCGGAAGATCAAGTCGATAGAAAAGTTAAACACATGATTTACAATGGCTTACGGACCAGTCATAACATTGTTATAGAGGACTGTTTTCACTTCTTCCGGGCGTCCCGTAACGTCGATTTGACACATCCGCCCCGGCGAGAGAAAATGGTCGGAGCCGACCACTAGCGGGAGTAACTCAGCTGGTAGAGTGCAACCTTGCCAAGGTTGATGTCGCGGGTTCGAATCCCGTCTCCCGCTCCATCTCTCCCAAAATTTCTATTTCGTCGCTGATCCGTTTTCCGCCACGGGATCGCGTCTACAATGTTTGAAGAGCTTTCTCTGGAGGCAGGAGGACTACGTATGTCGAATGGCGCCACGATGATGCCGCGAATTGGGGATCCGGCTCCGGATTTCACCGCGGTTACCACTCAGTCCGGTGCGATGAAGTTCAGCGAGTGGCAGGGAGATTCCTGGGTGATTCTCTTCTCGCATCCCGCGGACTTCACGCCGGTGTGTTCCACTGAGTTGACGGAGTTGGCCCGGCGCTCCGGCGAGTTCAACACGATGAACACGAAGCTCATCGGGCTGAGCGTGGACAGCGTGCATTCGCACCTGGCTTGGATTCAGAACCTGAAGCAGATCATGGGCGTCTCCATCGAGTACCCCATGATCGCCGACCTTGACATGAAGGTTGCGCAGCTCTATGGCATGATCCACCCCGGCGCCAGCGCCACCGCCACCGTCCGCGCTGTCTTTATCATCGATCCCAAGCGCATCATCCGCGCGATCGTGTACTACCCGATGAACGCGGGCCGCAACGTCGATGAGCTCGTTCGTATCGTCCAGGCCCTGCAGACGGCCGACACCAACGCCTGCGCTCTTCCGGTGAACTGGAAGCCGGGCGAGAAGGTCGTCGTGCCGCCGCCCAAGACCATGGCGGAAGTCGCCGAGCGCGAGTCGCACCGCGGCAAGGACTACGACGTCAAGGACTTCTACCTGTCCCTCCGCGAGGGACCGAAGTCGGCCAAAGCCGCCCAATAAGGCGGCCTGCTGTGTACTTCGAGCAGTTTTATCTCGGCTGCCTCGCCCACGCCTCCTACGTATTGGGGTCGGACGGCGAGGCGGCCGTGGTCGACCCGCAACGCGACGTCGAACTCTACCTGGAAGCCGCGCGCAACGCCGGCCTTTCCATCCGCTACGTCATCGAGACCCACCTCCACGCCGACTTCGTCTCCGGCCACCAAGAGCTTGCCGCCCGCACCGGCGCGGCGGTTTATATCGGGGCCAAGGCCGATGCACGCTTCCCGCACGTGCCGGTTTGCGACGGCGACGAACTGCGGCTCGGCCGAACCCTCCTCCGCTTCCTGGAGACGCCCGGGCACACCCCGGAGAGCATCTCCGTTCTGGTGGTGGATCCCGAGCGCGGGGCGGAGCCGTTCGCGGTCTTGACGGGCGATACACTGTTCATCGGCGACGTTGGCCGCCCCGACCTCTCGACGACTTTCACGCCGCAGGAGCTGGCGGGACAGCTCTACGAGTCGTTGCATCAGAAGCTGCTCGGTCTTCCGGACGGTGTCGAAGTCTATCCCGCGCACGGGGCGGGTTCGCTGTGCGGGCGCCAGATTGGCACGGACCGGTCATCCACCATCGGCCGGGAACGCTCGACGAATCCCGCCCTGCGCCCCATGTCCCGAGAAGCGTTCATTCGCTACCTGACCGACGACCTGCCGGACCGGCCTGACTATTTCGCCCGCGAAGTGGAGATCAATCGATCCGGGGCCGCCCCACTGGCCGAACTGCCGCCACTGCGTGGGATCGACTGGCGGGAAGCGGAAGAGCTGGTTGCCGGCGGCGCCACGATTCTCGATACCCGCCCGGCTGCAGCCTACGCCGGGGGCCACATTCGCGGAGCGCTGCAAATCGGGCTCGGCGGGCAGTTTGCCTCCTGGGCGGGCATTCTCCTGGGCGTCGATGCCCGTCTCATCCTGGTGGGCGAGGACTGGGAGCAGGCGCGGGTCCGCCTCGCGCGGGTCGGCATCGAGAACGTGCTGGGGTATCTGACGGAGGGTCCTGCCTCGGCCACCACGCCACACGTCGGGCCGTTGGAACTGAGGGCGCTCATGGCGGAGGGCGAGGTCCAGGTAGTGGACGTCCGCCGGAGGCAGGAGTGGGAGGAGGGCCACATCGAAGGCGCCCAGCTCATCCCGCTTCCAGGTCTCGCAAAATCCCTCCACAACCTCGATCCAGATGTACTCACCGCCGTCCATTGCAAAAGCGGGTATCGCAGCACGATCGCCATCTCCATCCTCGAACGGGCCGGCTTCACGCGGCTACTGAACCTGAGCGGCGGCTTCGATGCCTGGGCTGCCGCAGGGCTGGCCTCCGGCAGCGGCCGGTAACAATCCGGGCAGCCGCGGAACGATACGGCCCGAACTGCGTACAAATAAGGGTATGACTCGCCGAGTATTCAAGATGACGATGGCGGCCGGGCTCACTCTGGGAGTGGCTCTGGCCGCAGAGCCCGCCGCGCCCCTCATCCCGCGCGAAGCTCTGTTCGGGAATCCGGAGAAGGCCGGTGCTCAGATCTCCCCCGACGGCAAACTCCTCGCCTACCTCGCCCCGGACGAAGGTGTGCTGAATGTCTGGGTGCGGACGCTGGGCAAAGCTGACGACCGCGTCGTGACGCGCGACCGCAAGCGCGGCGTGCAGATCTACTTCTGGCAGGCCGACAGCCAGGGAATCCTGTATATGCAGGACAAGGACGGCAACGAGGACTTCCACGTCTACCGCATCCGTCTCACCGAGAAGGACCCCGTCGACCTCACCCCCTTCGACGGCGTGCGCGCTCAGCCCATCGCTTACACGCCGCGATTCCCGAACACGATGCTGGTTATGCTGAACAAGCGCAACAAGCAGCTGTTCGACGTGTACCGCCTGAACGTCAATACGGGCGAACTGACCGTCGATACGGAAAACCCGGGCGGGGTCATGGGCTGGAATGCCGATAACGACCTCACGGTACGCGCGGCCCAGGCCTTCACTCCTACCGGGGAGCAGGAGATCAAACTGCGCGCCGACGCCAAGAGCGAGTGGAAGCCGTTCCAGAAGTGGGGGCCGGACGAGACGCTGGGCGGCGTGTCGGGCTTCACTCCGGACAACAAGTCCGTCTGGCTCATCTCGAGCGTCGGCGGCGAAACGGCCCGGCTGGTGGAAGTCGACATTGCCAGCGGCAAGACGACCGTGGTGGGCGAAGACCCGACATTTGATGTCACCGGCACCATGACGCACCCGCGGACCCATAAGCTGGAGGGCATCCTCTTCACGCGCGAGAAGCCGGAGTGGAAGTTCTTGGACAAGACCGTCGAGGCCGACTTCGCCGAGCTTCGCAAAGTGAAGGATGCACAAGTAAACGTCACCAGCCGCGATTACGACGACAAAAAGTGGATTGTGGCGTTCACCTCCGATGACGCTCCCGTCGCCTACTATCTCTACGACCGCACATCGAAGAAGGCCGAGTACCTCTTCACCAACCGGCCGAAGCTGGAGCAGTACAAGCTGGCGAAGATGAAGCCGGTCAGCTATACCGCGCGGGACGGCATGAAGCTCTACGGTTACCTGACCATGCCGCCCGGCATTGCGAAGAACGCTCCCACCGTGCTCCTGGTGCACGGGGGCCCGTGGGCTCGCGATGGTTGGGGCTACAGCGGGCTCGTGCAGTTGCTCGCCAACCGCGGCTATGCCGTGCTGCAGATCAACTTCCGAGGCTCCACCGGCTACGGCAAGAAGTACCTGAACGCAGGCGACAAGAATTGGGGCACTTCCATGCACGACGACCTGATCGACGGCAAAAACTGGGCCGTTAAGATGGGGTACGCCGATCCCAAGCGCGTCGCCATCATGGGCGGCAGCTACGGCGGATACGCCACGCTGGCGGGCCTGGCCTTCACCCCGGACGAGTTCGTCTGCGGAGTTGACATCGTCGGCCCGTCCAACCTGGTGACACTGCTCAAGTCCATCCCGCCCTACTGGGCGCCCATGAAAGCACTCTTCGACAAACGGGTCGGGAGCCTCGACAAAGAGGAGGACTTCCTCCGCTCACGATCGCCGCTGTTTAAGGCACATCAGATCAAGAAGCCGCTGCTGATCGGACAGGGCGCCAACGACCCGCGCGTCAAGCAGGCCGAGAGCGACCAGATTGTGAAGGCCATGCGCGACAACAAGCTTCCCGTCGAGTACATCGTCTTCGCAGACGAGGGCCACGGCTTCGTTCGTCCGGAGAACACGTTGCGGTTCTTCGCGGCCGCGGAGAACTTCCTTGCCAAACACCTTGTCGGCCGAGCCGAGCCGCCCTCCGAGAAGCACGACTGGAAGCCGTTCCTGAAGTAGTGTCATGCTGGGCGGGATGAAGATCGCCCCGCTCGTTCTGACCTTCGCCGCCGCTGCTTCCCTGATTGCCCAGGAACCGGCCTCAGGGGAGCGGCCGTTGCGGCTCGCCATCGCCGGCCTTGTGCACGGCCACGTCACCGGATTCCTCAAGGGCGGCGTCGAGCGTAAAGACGTCACCATTGTCGGCGTTTTCGATCCGGATCGGACGCTGCACGAAAAGTACGGAAAACGGTTTGGTCTCGCCGGACCGCTCTTCTATACCGATCTCGGCGCGATGCTCGACGCCGTGAAACCGGAGGCCGTGGCCGCCTTCACCGATACCTTTGACCATGTGAAGGTGGTCGAGGAAGCAGCGCGCCGCGGCGTGACCGTGATGATGGAAAAGCCGCTCGCCGTCAGCGTCGAGCACGCACGAGCCATAGAGCGGGCCGCCGCCCGCGGCCGCATCCAGGTCATCGTGAACTATGAAACCACCTGGTACCGCAGCCACGGAGAGCTCTGGAAGTTCATTAAGGAGCAGAAAGCAGCAGGCCCCATCCGCAAGATGGTGGCCATGGACGGGCACATGGGTCCGCGCGAGATCGGCGTCCCGCCCGAGTTCTTTGGCTGGCTAACAGATCCGGTGCGGAATGGCGCTGGCGCCCTATACGATTTCGGGTGCTACGGAGCGAACCTGATGACCTGGCTGATGGACAACCAAAGGCCGCTCTCGGTGGTGGCGATGACCGCGCGGAACAAGCCGCAGATCTACCCCAAGGTGGACGACGAAGCGACCATTCTGGTGGAGTACCCGGAGGCGCAAGGCATCATCCAGGCCTCCTGGAACTGGCCATATAACCGCAAAGACTTCGAGGTGTACGGCGCCTCCGCATACGCCCATGCGATCGGGGGAGCCACGGTGCGCTTGCGACGCGACGCGAAGTCCGCCGAGGAGACGGTGTCGCCCGCACCTCTGGCGGCGGAGGAGAGCGACCCGCTCACCTTTTTACGCGCGGTCGCGCGGGGGCGAAAGGCCGCAGGGACGCTCTCGTCGCTCGAGAACAACATCATCGTCACCGAGATCCTTGAGGCCGCCCGCGAGTCCGCGCGCACCGGTAGGCGGGTTACGCTCCGGCGCTAGTGCGCGGGGGTCTCACTGGATCGGTTCGGGGTCCGGCAGCCAGCAGTAGCCGGCGCGGACAATCGTCTTGATCGAAGCCGCGGTCTCGGATCCCAGTTTCCGGCGCAATCGCTGAACATGGACATCCACGGTCCGCGTCTTCGCTCCGTCACCGTACTTCCATACAGTGCGCAGCAGAGTTTCGCGGGACACGCAACGGCCCGCGTTCTGCATCAGCACTGCTAGCAATTCGCGTTCCTTGCGGGTGAGCCGCACGCGAGACGTGAACTTCTGAACTGGCGGCATCATCGCGGCAGACATAACGGTCGAAGTCATAGACCACTTTCCCCTTCTTCGTTGTTCTGCCCTGTCTGGCCACTCCCGCGTCGACGCCCCGCGCGCCGGCCGCTTCGGTGGTGAACAACCCCGAGTAACAGTTATGACGTGACAACGGCCAATAAGTTCGGAAGAAAGTGATGAATGGTGCACCTGGTGGGGTGAAACGGACTACTTCGGTTGTAAAGGGAGAAAAATGTGAAAGATGCTGCCCTTTCCGGGCTCGCTTTCCACGGTGACTTTTCCCCCGTGCTCATCAATAATCTTTGCTACGATCGCCAGCCCCAGCCCTACCCCGTCCGGCTTGGTGGTGAAGAACGGATTGAAGATGCTCTCCAGGTGCTTCGCGTCGATCCCCGAGCCCCGATCGATCACTGCGATATCCACTCCGTGGTCTACGAGCCGGGTCTTCACGGTCACCGCTGACGCTGCCGGCGAGGCCTGGCAGGCATTGAGCACCAGATTGAACACCACGCGCTCCATGAGCTCTCGATCCACGGGTGCGGGAGGCACCTCCGGGCTGTAGTTCTTGTACAAGACCACCGGCATGGCGTTTCCCTGGCGCTTCACCTGCTCCAGGGCGGAGTCGATGATTTCGTGGATATCGTGGAGCTTCAATTGCGGCGACAGCGGCCGTGCGAACTGCAGGAATCGGGTGACCAGCGAGTTGGTGCGATCGACCTCCGTGGCAATGAATCCGGCCAATTCTCGCGACACTTCGTCGTTTGGCAGAGACTTGGCCAGCATCTCGGCAGAGGCGCGGATCGTGCCGAGCGGGTTGCGCAGTTCGTGCGCCAGGCCGGCCGTCAACTGCCCAAGGGCGGCCAACCGGTCCGAGCGCCGAACCGCCTCTTCCGCGGTGCGCAGGTCCGCATTGGCCTTCTCCAACTGCCGCGCTGCCGCCTGGTAGCGCTTGGCCTCGACTCGATTCGCCTCGGATAGGCGGTAGGTCAGGTAGCCGACAACCGGCAGAAACGTCATGCGCAGGATGACCTCACGGAGTTCGCTCGGAGGAATTTCATACTCGAACTGCGGGACGAACAGCAGGAAGGAGAGATAGCTGGTGCAGGCAATCAGCGTCACTGCCAGGGTGCCGGCAGCGCCCAGCGTGGTGCCGGCCGACACTACCGGCAGCAGCAGGATGACGTAATAGCTGCTGAAGATCCCGCGGGTAACCCCGATCAGGAGATACCCCAGAAGGAGCTTCAGCGAGATGGAGACAAGGTTCCCGCGGGGCGTGTTGAGAAAGGGTATGCGCGGCTCAAGAACCTGCAGCAGCGCCAACGCGGAAAGCATCTCGATTTCCGCCGGGCTCTGTCGCGGGCTGACGAGAGCGAGAGCGGAAAACAGCAGCAGCCAGACGAGATCCTGCGGGCGGAGGAGGCGGCGAAACAGGGCCGCGACGGAGGCTCCTCGCTTTCCCGACGCCGGGTGCGACTGTGCCACAATGAGATTCTAGCCTGTCGTTTCATGAGTCATCCCATCCTGCCGAATCCCGCTACTGAAGAGAGCGCCGTTCCCGAAGCGGATTCGAAAATCCCAACCACTGGCGCGCAAGCGGAGTCTCCGGCCGCGGACGAACCCTCGTTCGGCGATATCCTTTCCCAGTTTGAAGAAGAGCACAAGGCGCAAGGCGAAGCCGGCGGACCGAAGGCACTGGAAGGCCGGGTAATCGCCGTTACCGCCGATGCGGTCTTCGTTGACGTCGGGCGAAAGATGGAAGGCGTTGTTCCGCTCGAAAGTCTGCGCTCCCCGTCGGGCGAAGTGCTGGTTAAGGCGGGCGACGCGATTCTGGTTAACATCACCGGCCTGACACCGGAAGGGAATTATCAGCTTTCGACCATTCGCGTCGAGCGACCCAAGGACTGGAGCGGTTTGCAGGCGGCTTTTGCCGAGAAGCGCACGATCGCCGGCATGGTGGAGGAAGTGGTGAAGGGCGGCCTTCGCGTGGACATCGGCGTCCGCGCCTTCATGCCGGCCTCGCGCAGCGGCGCTCGCGACGTGCCGGAGATGGAGAAGCTGGTCGGGCAGGAGATCCGCTGCCGCATCACCAAGCTCGACGTCGAGAAAGAAGATGTGGTGGTGGACCGCCGCGCCGTTCTCGAGGATGAAGCGAAGCAGGCCCGCGAGCAGGCGTTCGCCAGTATCGCCGAAGGCCAGGTGGTCCGCGGCGCGGTCCGCAGCATTACCGAGTTCGGCGCCTTCGTCGATATCGGCGGCGTCGACGGCCTGCTGCACGTCACCGACATGTCCTGGGGCCGGGTCGGCAAACCGGCGGACCTGGTTTCTGTCGGCGACCAGATCGAGGTCAAGATCCTGAAGCTCAACCCCGAGACGAAGAAGATCTCGCTGGGGTTGAAGCAGCTGCAGCCGGATCCGTGGTCACAAGCCGTGGAGAGGCTGAAGGTCGGCGATCGGGTGAAGGGCACTGTGGCCCGCCTGGCCGACTTCGGCGCCTTCGTAGAGCTGCTGCCCGGTGTCGACGGCCTGATCCACGTCAGCGAAATGTCGTGGTCGAAGAAGGTGCGGAAGCCCAACGATATCCTCAAGACCGGCGAATCGGTGGATGTCGTCGTCCTGGGCGTCAATCCTGCCGAGAAGCGCATTTCCCTCGGCCTGAAGCAGGCGCTTGGCGACCCTTGGGACGAAGTCCCGGCGAAGTACCCGGTGGGGTCGGTGGTGGAAGGTCCGGTGAAGAACCTGGCGCCGTTCGGCGCTTTCGTTGAGCTGGGCGACGGCATCGAGGGCATGATCCACATCGGGGACATCAGCCGCGAAAAACGTCTGGAACACCCGCGCGAAATGCTGTCCACGGGCCAGGTGGTGAAGGCCCAGGTCCTTGAGATCGACCGGGAGCGCCGCCGGCTGCGGCTGGGCATGAAGCAACTGGAGCCGACCCAGGCAGATCACTTCATCGCCGAGCATAAGCCGGGAGACACGGTAACGGGCCGCGTGGTCGAGGTGCACCAGGGCCGCGCGAAGGTGGAACTCGGCGAAGGCGTGCACGCCTGGTGCCGGTATGGCGAAACCCCGAAAGAGGCGGCTCCTGCCGGCAAAGAGGGTCCGAAGGCGAGTGTCGGAGACCTGAGTGCGATGCTCGCGGCGCGCTGGAAGGGCGCTGGGTCGGGTTCCACGGCCGCGGGCGGTGGCGCCACGGAAGGCCTACGCCCCGGCCAGATCCGCAATTTCCGCATCACCGCCATCGACCCGGCCAATAAGCGGATCGACCTGGAGTTAGGCGAGTAAGCGACGGTCCCGGCCCCTCCAGAGGGCAAGCGAACCCGGCACCGCCCGGGCGGGGCCAACGCAAGCAAACACGGTACCTTTCCCGCTTTCGCACGTCAGTGGCAAGGGAGCAAACCCATCCGTGGACGTGCCAAGGTGATCAGTGAAGCAACCCGAACCATCACGGGAGTAAAATTGGCGCAACTGATGGACGAGACGGCGCTCATCAAGGCGGCGCAACAGGGCGACCAGGACGCGTTCGAACAATTGGTCCGCTCCTACGACCAAAACGTCTTGCGCCTGGCGATGAACCTGCTGCGCTCGCCAGAGGATGCCTACGATATCTACCAGGAGGCCTTCCTCCGCGTTTACAAGAACTTAGGGAACTTCCGCTTCGATTGCAGCTTCCATACCTGGCTGTACCGGATCGTAACGAACCTCTGCCTGGACCACCTCCGGAAGCGGAAGGTGCGGAAGGAAGAATCCACCGTGGTGGAAACCTCGGAGGGTCCGCTGGACCGGATGACGACCGTTCCCGAAGAGCGGGTGGACGGTGATCCGCAGCGGAAGTTGCTGAGCCATCAGCTGAAAGAACGCATACAGAACGTACTCACCGACTTGACCCCGCGGGAGCGGCTGGTCTTTGAAATGCGACACTACCAGGGCATGCGGCTGCGGGCGATCGGCGAGGTGCTGGGTACCACCGAAGAGGCTGCGAAGAACTGCCTGTTCCGGGCCACTCAGAAGATGCGCGCGGCGCTGGGAGACTTTGTATGAATCGCGATGCGATGAACTGTGAGACGGTTCGCCGGAACCTGAGCCTATTTCTGTACGACGAATTGTCGCTCGAGGAAGAGGATGCGCTGCAGTCGCACCTGGAGAGCTGCCAGGGCTGCCAGGCGGCTTTGGCGAGCGAACAGGCGATGCATCGCGGGCTGGACCGGCTGGAGGCGCCCGTACCGGCGGGTTTGCTTGTGCAGTGCCGGAACGGGCTGAGGTCGGGGCTCCGCGAGGCGTCGGCTCCTGCGCGGAAGTCGATTTGGCAATCGCTGTGGGACCTGCCGTTGCTTCTGGGGCCCGCACTCAAGCCGATGGGCGCCGTGGCGCTGGTCGCCGTGGGGTTCCTGGGTGCGCGCTTCCTGCCGACGTCCGTGCCGGGCGTACAGGCCGACACTCCGGCCGCGAAGGTCCGCTACATCACAAGCGAACCCGACGGGAGCGTGCGGCTGGTGGTGGATGAGACGCGTCAGCGGACGTTGACTGGCTCGCTTGACGACGAGCGGATTCGCGGCCTGCTGCTCGAGGCGGCAAAGGACCCGGCAAATCCGGGCCTTCGCGTGGAGACAATGGATATCTTCTGCAAGCGCGGCAGTGACAATGAAGAGGTTCGCACTGCGCTGCTGCAGGCGCTTCAGCATGACACGAATGTGGGCGTGCGGCTGAAGGCGTTGGAGGGCCTGAAGCCGTTCGCCGGCGACGTGGAAACGCGCAAAGCGCTGGCGCGGGTATTGTTGTCCGATGAGAACCCGGGGGTGCGCGCGCAGGCGGTAGACCTGCTGGTGCAGCAGAAGAACGTGGACACCGTAGGCGTGCTGCAGGAGCTGATGCGGCGCGAGTCGAATGACTATATCCGCCTGCGCGGGCAGCGTGCGCTCCGGGAGATGAACGCTTCTGTGGAGTCGTTCTAGCGATGAAGCGCGGCGGACTCCTTCTCCTGACTGGTTGGGCGGTGCTGGTGGCGCCGCTGGCCGCGGGGGAAACGAGCCGCCTGCAGCGGGAAGGCGAGTATTGGGTTCAGGCTCTCGTCGGCGCCGTGCCGATGCCTTCTGTCGGGCGCCTGAAGATCGCTACCCGCGGTCCGGTCGTGGTCCGCGGCGAGAGCCGGGGTGACCTTTATTTCCGCTTGAAGAAGCGTGCGAAGGCGATGTCGGAGGCGGATGCGATTCGCATCTTTCAGACGTTTGCCGTTAAGTCCAAGTCCGCCGGCGAGTGGACCTACCTCACGGTGATGACTCCGGACATCAACATTCCCAGCCCGGAGCTGGAAATTCGGCTGCCGCGGACTCTCAAGCAGGTGGTGGTCGAGAACCGCGGCGGCATGATCGAGGCGCGGGAGATCGACGGCGAGCTGAAGACGGAGACGATCGGCGGTCGGCTGACGATCGATCGCATCGGGGCGGACGTCTGGGCGCGTACGGGAGGCGGCGACGTTCAACTGGGGCGGCTGATGGCCGCCGCACGCGTGTTTTCCGGCGGCGGCGCGATTCGAGCCGACAGTGTCGGAGGAGAGACAGTGTTCGAGACGGCCGGCGGGGAGATTGTCATTCGTGAAGCGCATGGCCCGATCAAGGTCTCCACGGTGGGCAATATTCTCGTCGAGCGGGCGGGCCGCTCGGTTACGGCGCAGTCGGGTGGCGGGTTGATCGACGTACGGGAGGCCGCCGGTCCAGTGGTGGCGGAGACTTCAGGCGGCTCTATTCAGATTGGCCGTGCGACCAACGTCAGTTGCGAATCGGTCGCCGGGCCCATCAAGCTGCGCGGCGCTGCGGGCGCCCTTCGCGCCGCCACCGGATTCGGGGCGATCTTTGCCGAGCTCGGCAGCGAGCGATTGCTCGATTCCATCCTCTCTACCAGCGCCGGTGACGTTATCGTCACCATCCCGTCTAATCTTGCGTTGAGGATTTGGGCACAAAGCGACTCGGCCTGCAGCGGCGGCCGGGTAGTGTCGGACTTCTCGGAAATCAAGACCCGAAAAGTAGATTCACCGTGTCTGAAGCCGACGGTGGCCGAGGGCGTCATCAACGGCGGCGGACCGCTGCTACGCGTATCCGCGACGGGCGGCACGGTCTATCTGCGTCGGAAGAAATAAAAGCAGAGTCGAGGGTAGCCATGAAGTGGAATGGATTGCGAAGCCTGCCGTTGGCGGTAGTGCTGGCGGCGCCTGTGTTTGCGCAGGATGTCTATATCGGCCAGATTCCCGTACAGGGGCCGGGGCCGGTATTCTTACGGGCGGGCGCCGGGCCCAGTTATCTGGGCGTGAGCGTCGTGGAGGTGACCTCGGAACGCGCCAAGGCGCTCAACCTTAAAGAGGAGCGCGGGGTCGAGATCACCCGGGTGGAGGCCGATAGCCCGGCCGAGAAAGCCGGCCTGAAGGTTGGCGACGTGGTGCTCGAGTATCAGGGACAGCGCGTGGAGGGGACCGAGCAGTTTATTCGCCTGGTCCGCGAGACGCCTGCCGGAAGGGCCGCGAAGGTTGGGCTGGTGCGCGGCGGTCAGTACCAGACCATCGCCGCCACCATTGCCGAGCGCAAGGGGATGGGCATGGTGCTTCGCCCTGGTGACAACGAGTGGCAGATGCGGTTGCCGCGGATGGAAATGCCTGAAGTGGTGATTCCGGACGTGCCGAAGGCGTTCATGTCCTGGCGCAGCTCGCGGCTCGGTATCGAGGCGGAGACGCTCGATGCACAACTGGCGGAGTTCTTCGGGGTGAAGGAAGGCGTTTTGGTCCGATCGGTGGTAAAGGAATCGCCGGCGGCGAAAGCGGGGGTAAAGGCGGGCGATGTGATCACCAAGGTGGACGGCCAGAGCGTGGCCTCTCCACGGGAGGTGACCACTGCCTTGCGTGCCTTGCGGTCAAAGAAGGACGTTTCTCTCAACGTGGTGCGTGAGAAGCGTGAGATGTCGATCAGTGTGGACCTCGGCGACGAGGCGCCCGCCTCGGGCAGCAACGCGCAACGAATCAAGTTGTAGCCGACGTGCCGCCACCGTTTCCCGCACCGGCAGCCGCGGCTGCGGCGGCGGGCGGCGTACTGGCGACAGTGACGCGGTGGACTTTCAGCAGGAGGTCCACCTCGTTCTGCGGCAGGCTGAGGGCGGCGGCGATCTGATCGGGGCGGTCGCCGCGGCGGTACATGCGCAGAACGTGAGCGCGCTTATTCAGGTTCATGCCGGGTGTCAAAGGTGCGGAGGCGGCGCGCTCCATCTCGGGCGGCTGCGGCGAAGCGAGGGCGGATGCCTTAAGCGACTCCAGCTCCATCTGCAGCTTGAGCAGGGAGTCCTGAAACCGGTTGCGCTCGTCGTCACTGATACGCCGGGCCTTCCATAGCTCCCGCTTCACTGTGACGAACTGGTAGAGGCTGGCGCCGAGGCCGAGCGTCAGTAACAGGTACGGTCCTAAGATGAACCAATCCATTTCGATCCCATCTACCTCACGTTAAAGTTCGCAGCCGTTCCTGACGGCTGACAATCTGCTGAATCCGGACGCCGTAGTACCCCTCGATCACCACTACTTCTCCGCGCGCGATCACACAGTTATTCACAATCACTTCCACCGGCTCGAGGATCGAGCGATTGAGTTCTACGATGGATCCGGTCGTCAGCTTGATCGCGTCTTTCAGGCGGAGCTGAGCACGTCCGAACGATACACTCACCGGCAGCTCGACTTCCAGAAGCAGGTCCAGGTTCCGGGTGGCGACACTGGGAGAAGAGGGCTTTTCCTGTGTGGCCATCGCCGTCCGGTCTGCGCTATCGTCCCGTCGGGCGTCGAGCGACTCAAGCAGCGCCGGGTTCGGCGCCACGTACAGGCCGAGCGCCGGCCCGCCCGGAAACCGCAGCTCCAGGCTGAGCACTCCCGCCGGAGGCGCGTCGACCACGGTCGTGCCGGCCCCGCAGGTGACTTCCCGGCCGAGCTTGTGGCCCAGGACCAGGGCAAATCCGGAAAGCGCTTGCGAGAGCACCTCCCGGTAGGTACTTTCAATGTCGGCTTCGTCGGGCTGCTCGATTCCGGCGGCCCGCAACGTGCGTCCGCCGATCTCTCGCCAGGCGGCGTTTTCCGCCCCTACCGTCAGCGCCGCCCCAGTCGCCGCTGTCACCGGCTGAACCCACCACAGGCAACCGGCTCCCGGCCCGCCGGGAGAAGCCTCCACTTCCACCGACTCGCCCGTCATCGCCTCAACAGCCTGACGCAGGCACTGCGCCCACTCCGATGACATCCAGCGTGCCGGCGCTTCCATACGGCTCCTACAGACCCCGCTCTATGGGCCACTGGCGCTCCAGGTAGGAGCGCAGCCGGATGATCGCCTGCGACTTGAGCTGCGATACACGCGACTCATGGAGGTTCACGATGCGCGATATCTCTCGCAGCGTGAGCTCCTCTTTGTAGTACAGGCTGAGAACCGTCCGCTCGATGTTCGGCATTCTCTCGATCCCCTTCGCCAAAAGGCGTTCGAGTTCCGCACGTTCGAGCAGCCGGGACGGCCAGTTATCCTCGCGATCCGAAACGTAGCGCAGCAGGTCGCGTCCGTCGTCTTCGCCCGAGGTCGATTCCAGGCTCCCAATGTTCACACCCTGCACGTCCACGAGCCACTCGTGGTACTCGTCCATCGTCAGGCCCAGCTCTGCGGCGATCTCCTCCTCGTTCGGCATCCGATGCAGTTTCTGTTCGGCGCTCGAGATCGCGGACTCGATCTGCTTGGTCCGTTTCCGCTGCTGCCGCGGCGCCCAGTCAAGGCCCCGCAGGCTGTCCAGGATGGCGCCACGGATCTTGTACTCCGCGTACGTCCGCAGCTTGACGTTGTGCGCGGGATCGAAGCGATCGATGGCGGCGATGAGCCCCACGACACCCGTCGAGACGAGATCCTCGAGGCTCACGCTCTCCGGCAGCCGCTCATGAATCCGCCGGGCAATGAGCCTGACTTGAGGCAGGTGCTCCAGGATGAGCCGCTCGCGCTCGTCGGCGGTCATCTTCTCGCCTGTCTGGTATGGATTGCGGTCGCCCCAGGCCGCCGCTTGTGCTGGTGTCATCGCTCGCTCACGCCGCCGCGGCGGCGCCTCCTGACTTAGGCGGCAACGCCAGCCCGGCCAGATCGAAGACGCTCACCGGCCGCACATCCTCCGGCACCCCGGGACCTACCCCGACATGCCCAATGGGAAGGCCGCTCCGGATCGAGGCCGTCAGGGCGGCGGCGCAGGACGCCGTCTCGTCCATCCGGGTGACCACAAGTTGTGCTGGAGCGAACATTCCGAATCGATCCATCGCACGCATTAAATCGGTCGTTTTGCTCGTCGCCGTTAGTACTAAGTGAACTTCTACCTCGGGGATACGGCAAATGCTGCGGGCGAGCGGCTCTGCATCGGCCATCTCCGCTGGGGCGTAGCCCGGTGTGTCAACAAGGACTAGGGCCTTCGTCTGCAGCTCCTCGAGGATTTGCCCGAGCGCGCGAGGGGTTTCCGCAATCTCGAAGCCCACGCCCAGAATCGCGGCATAGGTACGCAATTGATCGGTGGCTCCGACCCGCAATGTGTCGGTGGAAACGATGAACGCCGAGCGGCGCGCGGCCAGCCCGTAGGCGGCTGCGAACTTGGCAATCGTGCTGGTCTTTCCCGCCCCGGCCGGGCCCACGAAGGCCGCCACTTTTCGCCGGTCGTCGCTCACCAGGAAGGGCGGCGCGGGCCGCAGCCGTCGAGCCATTGCCGCCCTCATTGCCGCAAGGGCGGGATCGGGAGCGGCCGCGGTCACCTGAACCAGTGACTGCGCGTCCTGGGTCAACTCCTGCACCAGCTCTGCATCGAAGCCTTCGTCGATGAGGAGCGCTGCGATCCCGGCAAACTCGGGGGCTCCCTGTCCGCGGGGAAGGGAGGCTCGGGAAACGATGCCGGTCAGGCGCTCCAACTGTCGCCGGAGGTCCCCGATCTCGGCAGACATCGCCGTCCAGGGAGCCGGTACGTCGGCAGGCGGCGCGGCCGCTTCTGAGGGCTTGGCTTCAGGCGCTGCGGAACCTGACTCATCCAATGCGAAGACCACCTCGTACTCGCCCAGATGGCGGTTCTCACGGTCCGCCTTCCTCGAGTACACGATCATCGCCTCCGGTCCCAGCTGCTCTCGAGCCAGCTCCATCGCTGCCTCGACCGTGCCCGAATAGTACGTCTTGAGCTTCATCGTCTCGTTCACCTGCCGTCTGTCGAACCACTACCTGCCGAACGACTACCTACCGAACAATGCCTAGAGCAAGAACCTTCACCCCCGGCGGCACCTCGTTATGCGAAAGCACTACGAGGCCCGGCAGGGACGGTTCGACCATCTGCCGCAAAAAATAGCGAGCACCCGAACTGGTGAGGAGCACCGCTGTTGTTTCGCCAGCGCCGACCGCTTGCGCGATCTTGTCGACAATCTCGCGAATGCGCTGCGGAGCGAGAGCGAGGTGACTGACGTTCTCGGTGTGCTCCACGCCACCCTCCACGTCCCGTTCGAGCGGCGCGTCCAGGAACCAGGCCGGAAGGTCGCCCGATGGATTCAAGTACGGCTTCACGATCATGCGCCGAACCGACTGGCGCACGAACTCCGTCAGCAACACCGGATTCCGGGTTACGGAAGCCGCCTCGCCCAGCGCTTCGAGAATCGATGTGGCGTCGCGGATCGACGCCCGCTCCCGCAACAGGTTTTGAAGCACCTTCTGCACCACCGCCAGTGAAAGCAGCTTCGGCACCAGGTCCTCGACCGCGCGCGGGTTCTCCTCTGAGACGCGGTCGAGCAGCTGCTTGGCGTCCTGCCGGGAGAAGATCTCGTGCGCGTGGCGGCGGATGACCTCTCCCAGATGAGTGGTGAGCACGCTCACGCCGTCGACCACTGTGTAGCCCGCGCGGCGCGCCTGCTCCACCGCGTCCGCCGAAATCCAGAAGGCCGGAAGCCCGAACGCCGGATCCTTTGTGGGAGTGCCCTGGATGGCGCCGGTTGCTCTGCCGGAGGCGATCGCCAGTTCCACGCCCTGGGGCAGCTCGAAACGCGACACCTCCACTCCCTTGACCTGAATGGCGTACTCTCCGGCGCGCAGCTGCAGATTGTCCGTCACGCGCACGGGAGGCAGCAGGTATCCAAGATCGGCGGCGAGCTGGCGACGGATGCCCGCAATCCGCCGAAGCAGTACCGAATTGGCCCCGCCCTCCACCAGCTTCACCAGCCCCAGACCCACTTCGATAGCCAGTGGTTCCACCTTGAGCAGCGTCTCGAGATTCTCCTTCGCGGGTGCGCCAGTGCCTCCCTTGGCAGCGGCATCCGCACCCCCCGCGCGACCTTGAGGAGCCATCTCCTTGCGTCGTAGCTGCCACCCTGCGTACCCGACGCCGCCTCCCAGCAGAAGGAACGGGATCTTGGGAAGACCCGGGAAGGCGGCCATCGCAATCAGCACGCCTGCGGCGAGCAGCAACGGCTGCGAGCGCGTGAACATCTGGGTGCGGAGGTCCGAGCCGAGGCGTTCTTCCGAACTCGTACGGGTGACGATGAGGCCACCGGATACGGAGATCATCAGCGCCGGGATCACGGTAACGAGGCCATCGCCGATGGTGAGGACCGTGTACGTCTCCAGGGCCCGGCGCAGTTCCATGCCGTGCTGGAGCACACCAATCAGGAATCCGGCGATGATGTTGATGCCCGTGATCAGGATGCTGGCGATAGCGTCCCGCTGTGTGAATCGCGAGGCGCCGTCCATCGCGCCGTAGAACTCCGCCTCCGCCGCGAGTTGCTTCCGGCGGGTGCGTGCTTCGCTTTCGTCGATCAAGCCGGCGTTCAGATCCGAATCGATCGACATCTGTTTTCCGGGGAGAGCGTCGAGGGTGAAACGGGCGGTCACCTCCGAGATGCGCACGGCGCCGTGATTGATGACCACATATTGGATGGCGACCAGGACCAGGAAAATCACCGTTCCGATGATGTAGTTCCCGCCTACCACAAAGCTCCCGAATGCCTCGATGACGTGACCCGCCGCGGCGGTGCCGCTGTTACCGTTCAATAGGATGAGTCGCGAAGAGGAGATGTTGAGGGCAAGCCGGAACAGGGTGAGCAGCAGAAGCGTGGTCGGAAAGACGCTGAACTCCGCGGGGCGGGTGATGTACATCGCCACCAACAGCACGATCACCGAGAGCGTGATGTTGGCGCTGATCAAGACGTCCACCAGGAAGGAGGGCAGCGGTGTGATCATCGCCAACACGATGGAGAGCACGGCCAGGGGCACGGCCATGTCCTTCCATGGCAGCCGGGTGAGCGTCAGCACCACGCTGTCGCCCTGTAACGCCTTCGCCGCCTTTGGACCGCTATGGTGCGGCGGAGGGATGGGGTCCCGCGGACCTTGCGAACCGACGGGGGCGACGCTCGTGGTGGAAGAAGCCATGGATTACATCCGCCTGTTCATCAGCCGGAAGATGTACGCCAGGACCTCGGCTACCGCGCGGTACAACTCGACGGGTATGTCCTCGCCCACTTCGACCGACTTGTAGAGGGCCTGCGCCAGCGGCGGGTTCTCGACGATCGGCACCTGGTGTTCGACCGCCACCTGCCGGATGCGAAGCGCCAGGTAGTTCTTGCCCTTCGCGACTACCTTCGGCGCCGCCATGGCCTCCGGCTCGTACTTGATTGCGACCGCGAAGTGCGTCGGATTGACGACCACCGCCGACGCCTTCGGAACCTGGCTCATCATCTTGCGCCGCAGCAGATCGCGCTGCAGACGCCGGATGCGCCCTTTGACCTGCGGATTGCCTTCCGACTCCTTCATCTCGTCCCGGATCTCCTGCTTAGACATCCGGAGGTCCTTCTGGTAGCGGCGGCGCTTGAGAAAGAGATCGACCACGCCCAGCACCAGAAATACGCCCGCCGCCTTCCACAGCAGATCTTCGAGGACCGCCCCGACCTTGGCGACGGCGACTTCGGGGGAAAAGAGTGGCAGTCGTGCGAAGAGGACGATGTTATCGCTGACCACTACCCAGACGGCGGCCAGGAATACCGGCAGAAGGATGAGAGCGTATCCCAGAGCGGGAAGATTGCGTCGAGGCAGTTCCTTGAGGTGGGACGCAGGATTCAGCCGCTTCAGGTCGAGCGAGAGCCGGTTGAAGGAAAGCCCCATTCCGGTGGATGCGAGTTGGGCGGCCAGGGAGATGGCCATCAGGGCGGCGGCGAGCCAAAGCAGCGGCAGGGCCATGGGGAGGACCGCCTCATGGAGAAGGCGCGGCGCGGACTGGGGGGTCACCTCCTGATGGACGGCTCCGGAGAGAATGTTCCGCAGGGCGGCCCTCGTCGCGTTGAACCATGCTCCGGCTCCCGAGGCCGCCAGCATGATTACCACGAAAAACTGCAGACCGCCGACGAACTCCTTGCTGACCGGGTAGCGGCCTTCCTTGCGCGCCTTGTTGAGGCGCTGCTGCGTCGGTTGTTCGGTCCGTTGCTCCGACATCAGCGCCTCACGAAACCCTCGAGCGCCGCAGCCACGTTACGCGCTGCGAGCTGATACACCATGGGCAGCGTGGAGGCCGTCGCCGCGAGGAAGACCCAAGCCGCCAGCATCTTCGCCGGGAACGCCAGCGAGAGCAGCTGCAGTTGGGCATTGATTCGGCCGAGCAGCGCCAGCGCGACATCCACGAGCAGCAGCAAAGCCACCACCGGCATTGCCAGTCTGACCCCCAGCGTGAAGATGTCGGCGGCGAGATGGATCAACCTCGAGCCCCAGTCGGGGTGAATGGCTATCGCGCCGGCCGGCTGAGCCTCGAAACTCAGAGCCAGTGTGCGGATGACCTGGCGGTCGAACCCCGCTGCAAAGAACAGAAGGCTCGCCGCCAGTTGTCCGATCACCTGGAGGATGCCGGCATCGGCCTGGCTGGAGGGGTCAATTGTTGAAGCGTAGGAGTAGCCGGCTTGAAGGCCCAGTACCTGCATCGCGAGTAGGACGAACTCGGTGAGTATCGAAACCGCGACCCCGAGCGCCAAGCCGAAAAGGGCCTCCGCGCCCACCATGCCCACCAAGCCGCCCGTGCTGCTAACGACGGCCGGTGCGGCCGGCCAGACCGGCAGGAGCGCGAACGTCATGGCCACCGATAGCACGACGCGCGGCAAGGCGGGGGCCTGCCGGAAGCCGGGAATCGGGACGAGGGCGAACACGCCCGACACTCGCGCCAGTACGAGCAGGAAGCTCAGCAGCGCCGCGTAGTTGAACTGCAGGTCAGCGCGCATAGCGGGAGAAGTCGCCGAACAAATGGGTGGTGTAAGACACCAGCCGGAGAATCATCCAGGGCAGCAGTAGCAGCAGCGCCGCCAGGAACGCACCTAGCTTCGGCACCGTGGCGAACGCCGAGTCCTGCATGGACGTTACGATTTGCACCAAAGAGACCACGATGCCCGCGACGAATCCCACTGCCAACAACGGCAGGCTCAGCCAGAAGGCAGCCATTAATGCCTGGCGCAGGAGGTCGACTACAGTTGCTTCGCTCATGAGGGGCCTCAGTAGAAGCTCTTGACCAGAGATCCGACGACAAGGTTCCAGCCGTCCACCAACACGAACAGAAGAACTTTAAGAGGCGCGGACAGCATGACGGGTGGAAGCTGGACCATGCCGACTGACAATGTGACCGATGCCACCACCAGGTCGATCACCAGGAATGGCAGAAACAGCACGGCCCCGATCTGAAACGCGGTCTTGAGTTCGGAAAGGATGTAGGCCGGTATCAGGATTCGCAGATCAAGATCGGCGGGCTTGGCCGGTGGCGGAGACTTCGAGATTTCAATGAAGAGGGCCGCGTCTTTCTCACGTACGAAGCGCGAGAGAAACGTCTTGAGCGGAGCTGAGGCCGCCTCATAGGCTTCGGCGGCGGTGATTTGGCCGCGTTCCATCGGCTCCCATCCGCGGGTGTACATCTCGCTGAGAACCGGCTTCATAATGACGAGACTGAGAAAGAGAGCCAGGCCGACCAACACCTGGTTGGAGGGCGTCGTCTGAGTCCCCAAGGCCTGCCTTAGAAAGTGCAACACCACGGCAATCCGCAGGAACGGTGTGACGGTCATTAGCGCGGCCGGCAGCAGCGTGAGCAGCGTGAGGAGAACGGCAATCTGAACAGGGACGGAGAGGGAGGCTCCGCCCTTGCCCGGTGTGAAGGTGACACCCAGGAAGGGGTCGGTTGCCGCCGCCACCAAGAACGGCATCACCTGCAGGGCCTTTCCCGCCGCGTTCGCTTCTCACGCGCGGCGCCCAGATCGGCCACCAGGGAAGAGCCATGCGGATGAACCGATACCAGCAGGAGGCGTCCGCGCGCCCGCACCATGTGCAGCGTGTGCTGGGGGCCAAGGCGCAACCTGTCGACGGATTCGAGCAGCGGCCTTCGCCCGACCGCAGCCGTCAGCGTTCGCGTCTGTGCCTTTACCCAACCGACAATTCGGGCTACCATCACTCCTCCACGTTGAAGTCCGTGATACGAACCCCCATGCCGTCTTCTATGATCACGATCTCTCCGAATCCGACTAAGGCCCCGCCGATCAGGATGTCGATGTTCTCTCCCGCCGAGCGTGTCATCTTGATCACGCTGCCGACGTCCAGTTCCAGGACCTCACGCATACTCATGGGTTTGCGGTCCAGTTCGAGATCGACGTCTACGGGGACATCGGACAGGTGCCCGATCAGCTCGAGTGGGGCCGCGTCCACGGCTAGACCTCTCCATCGCCTGCCGGCGGCGTCTGTTGGGCGGCCAGCAGCTCGCGTATCTTCTCGAGTTCTGTGCGCATCTCCATCGTTTGCTCCAGCGTGGTGAATTGCGTCAACTGGGTCAGAAACTGAACACCGTCGGCCGGGTTCAGCGGGTCCTGGTGACGAATCTGCGCGACGAGCAGGGTAAGGAAGGCAGTCTTATCCGCGACTCCTTGCGGGATGGCGGCTTTCGGCGTGCTCGTGTCGGTGTCGGATCGAATGCCGGCGATGTTCACTGGCGAGCCTCCTCGCGATAGGTGTGTTCGAAGCGGTCCAACCAATGGGGTCGGTTTCGCCGCTGCTGCTGGCGGCCGTCGGATGAAGCAGCTTGCTGCTCGCGACCGTGCGAGGTTCCGCGGTCACCAGGTTCAAAGAAGCCTTCCGCCGACGACTTCTCGGTGCGAATCTCTGAATACGTCCCTTCGCCGGGAATCCAGGTTCGAGCCTCGTACCCACGATCTTCCAGGCGTGCCACCAGATCGCCCAACTGTCCCCGCAACTCGCTCGCCAGCTCCGAGTTGCGGCCGCGGACGACGACGTCGATGCCCCCGGCTCCTTCTCGCACGCGAACCTCGACGTCCTGATCCCGAACTCCGCCGACGCGAAAGGCAATTTCCGGGGGCCCTGGCAGGCGGGGCGCGGGCGGCACGGCAGGGGTCACGTCGCGGGAGTGTGTCACTTCGGCGGTGCCTTGAGCTGCCTCTTTGCGGCTGCCGCCTGCCGGGGCAGCAGCGATCTCCGGCGGAGACGGAAGACTCACGGGTGGCTGACTGTCCGCCAAAGAAAAGGTGTCCCGGACTGGGCCACTGGCCTCAGTTATGCGCCCCTCTGGGATTCGCGCCGCAGCGCGCGGTTCTTCCCGTGGTTCGTGCCGCTGTTCATGGCTCGGAGGTGCGATCGGATCGACTTTCTTGTCGCGATGGGGCTCGGGCGTTGCTGACGGCGCCGGTGCTATCGCGCCCCCGGACGGGCCGGTCGACCGAACGGCGTGGTCAGAATCGTCGCGAGCAGTCTTCGCCGGCGGGCGAGCCGGTTCAATCGAAACGCCGAACGCGGGAGTGGTCGGGGGCTGCCCTGTGTCCCGCCTTGTCACCGGCTCGGCCTTCGGCTGCGCCGAATATGCCTCTTGAGGATCGGATGTACGGCTGGGATGGTCCGAGATCGGTTCCTGAATGCGAGGCGGCTGCGGTGTTGGCCCGGCTATGCGGGGGAGAGGCGTCTCTATGATCACGGAAGGTGAGGCCTGGGGCAAGGGCGCTGCAAGCCGGCTGTCCGAAGGGGCCGGCGCTGACCGTTCGTGCTCGATCTCGGGTTTGCTGTGCGACACCACGGGCTCTGGTTCCTCTGGACCCGATTTCGGGAGCGGGCTCTCCGAGATAGTGGGTACCGGCGGCGATTGCTCTCCCCATATCGTCTTCACGGGGTAATCAAACTCCTGCGATTCCTGCCGGTCACCCGCCGCGATCTCGTTGGCATTCGTTGCTGCCTCCGCGATGGGCACTTCCACGGCCACAACGGGCTCGCTCTGATCGCTCGTGGCCTGCGCCTCTGGAAGCCCGAGACCTATCGGCGCTTGAGGAGGCGGGACCGGCAGCGTCGTGCACAACATCATCGCGTGGATGGGGTGAGAAATCACCGCTTCATCGTCGCTGCGGCGGGTCTGCTCCGAATGCGACTCGGCGCCGCGGGCCCTCTCTCGTGGACCCCGATCCGTTTCGGTTTGGTCCGGAGCTTGTTCCGAGATGGAACCGTCCAGTGCCGAAACGAACTCGGCCACAAGCTCGACGAAGCCGTCGCTAGGGATGGTGTCCGGTGAGACGCCAGGCGGCGTAAGGAATTCGAGGAGCGTGGGAGCCATAAGGAGCGGTGTCACGCCTCAGTGCATTGCATTTGCGAGACCGCTTCCTAAGCTGTTGTGTTCCCGATGAAACCGGCGCCGCTTGGGTGACGAGAACTCGTCTTATCTGAGTAATCCGCCAAGTTCTTGGCGCCGGGCGTTATCCGTCTAATAGGCGTATCGACGTCCTTTTCGCTCGATTTAAGAAAATCGGCCATGAAAATGCAATCGTGGGTGCGAAGGATTTGACGATGGACGTGCTAACCTCCGCCGCCGCTAGTGGGATGAGAGCCAGGATCGAGACGCTGGACCTCCTGGCAAACAACATCGCCAACGCCGGAACGGCAGGCTATAAGGCGGACCGCGAGTTCTACAACCTCTACGTATCCCCGGATGCCGTTGAAGGCAGTCTCCCTTCGGCTCGGTTGCCTCTCGTCGAAGGACGATGGACCGACTACTCACAAGGCACTCTAAGGCATACGTCAAATCCCCTCGACCTATCGCTGAGTGGGGAAGGATTCTTTGTCGTTGAAGGCCAGAATGGTCCTCTCTTTACGAGAAATGGCACCTTCAAGTTGAGCCGTGAAGGGATCGTTGAGGCCCCCGGCGGACATCGCGTAGCGACGCTAAGCGGACGGCCGCTGCGTATCGATTCCTCCCGGCCGGTCGAGATTACGAAAGAAGGGGTAGTGCTTCAGGACGGCGCGGAGGTCGACCGGCTGCGAGTCGTCCAGTTCGACCGCCCGCAGCAGCTGTCCAAGAGCGGCTCCACCTACTTCAGCTGGGCCGGGCCGGCTAGTGGCGTGTCACCAGCGCGGGCAGAGGTGCTTCAAGGCCGGTTGGAAGAAGCGAATGCCGGCTCAGCGGAGGCGGCGGTGCGAATGATCAATGTGCTTCGCCAGTTCGAGATGCTTCAGAAAGCGGTCACCCTCGGCGGCGAGATGAATCGCAAAGCGGTGGAAGAAGTCGGAAAGGTGTAGGAACGGACATGATCAGAGCTCTCTATAGCGCGGGTAGCGGAATGTCAGCGCAGCAGTTGAGTGTCGACAATATCGCCCATAATCTGGCCAACGCCAACACCGTCGGGTTCAAGATGCGGCGAACCCAGTTTCAGGATCTCCTCTACCAGAACATGATCCAGCCCGGCGCCGCCGCCGGTTCTCAAACCACCGTCCCCAGCGGTCTCCAGCTGGGGCTCGGAACGCGCCCTTCGTCGAACGAAATCGTCTTCGCCCAGGGCAACTTCCTCTCCACGGGTAACCCGCTCGACCTGGTGATTCAGGGGAGAGGCTTCTTCCAGGTGCGGAGACCGACCGGGGAGCTCGCCTACACCCGGGCGGGCCAGTTCCATTTGGACCGCGACGGCAACATGGTGACGTCCGACGGCGATGCGGTGGAGCCCCAAATCACGATCCCTCCGGAGGCACAGTCGGTCACCATCGCCGCGGACGGAACCGTCAGCTACCTTCTGGCAGGCCAGACAGCGGCCCAGGTGGCAGGCCAGATCCAGCTGGCCAACTTCGTCAATCCGGCCGGCATGAACAGCACCGGTCACAACCTCTTTACGCCGACCGATGCGTCGGGCGATCCGACCGTTGGCAATCCGGGGGGACAAGAGGGGCTCGGGAGTCTCCAGCAAGGCTATGTCGAGCAGTCGAACGTCAGCGTGGTTGAGGAGTTCATCAACCTGATCGTCAGCCAGCGTGCCTATGAGGCAAACACCAAGATCGTGCGTGCCGCGGACGAGATGTACCAGCAGATCAATAACATAACGCGATGATGTTACTCTTTGCCGCCGCGCTCTGCATGCCCCTCGAGGGTGATCGGATCCAGGCCGGCGATCTTGCCAAGGCCGTGCCGGCGTTCGCTGCGCTCCCGTCCGACACCATCATCGCCCTGGCCCCTGCATTCGGCGTCCAGCGCCACTTCGATAGCCTCACGCTCGAGCGCATCGCAGCCCGCTTCCAAATCGCTGGTGGAGTGGCGGCACCTGTCTGCTTCGAGAGGCCCTCTACAACGCTTCAGCCCAACGAGACCCTTGAGGCGCTGCGGGCGGCGGTGTCCGCCGATGGCGGCGACGTCGAAATCGCGCTGCTCGACTTCGCAAAGTACCGCGTGCCGCGGGGAGTTTTGGAGTTCCCACTAACCGGCTTACCTGCTCCAATGGTGGGCGGCAGCGTGGACCAACCACTGATCTGGCGCGGCCGGGTTCGCTATGGCGAGAGCCGGACGGCGGGCGTCTGGGCGAAGGTTCGAATCGCGGTCCGACGGAATGCCGTTGTCCTGCAGGAAAGCGCTCCGGCTCAGAGCATCTTGCGGGCGGAGATGCTGCGCCTCCAAAAACGGGAGTTCCATCCCCTCGCGCCGGCGGGCGTCTCGTCTATCGCGGAAGCGGAGGGGCGGACTCTGAGGCGGTCATTACGGGCCGGAGATGCGATCCAGCCGGCGCATCTCGCTAAAGTCCCCGAGGTGAAGCGGGGAGACGAGGTGGATGTGGTGGCGCGCGAAGGCAAAGCCGAGGTCCGGATCCGGGGGACTGCCTCCGGCAATGGCTCGGCGGGAGAAACGGTCATGGTGCGGAATCCGGTTTCGGGCAAATCCTTCGCGGCCCGAGTCGAGGGAAGAGGGAGGGTCAGTGTCCATACCGAGAGTCCTCGTTAGTCCGATCGCGGCCGTTGCCCTGCTCGCCGCAGAGAGGCCGCCGACTCGCATCGAGCGGTACAGTGCCGAGGCCGAGGCGCACGCGGTGTCCTCAGGAGCGGCAGCCTCGCCGGGTTCGCTGTATTCGCACCGATCCCTCCTGGCAGACGTTGCGCGCGACCTGCGGGCATCGCAGGCAGGCGATCTGGTGACCATAGTCGTGAGCGATAAGGCGTCGGCGATTGCCAGGGGCGTGACAAACACAAACCGCAAATCGAACGCGAACACCAGCATCACGCAGTTGCTGGGCATTACGCGGGCAACCGGGCCGCTCGCAAATGTCATTGGTACGAACTCCTCCCAACAGCTACAGGGACAGGGAGAGACAAGCCGCGAGACGGTCCTTACCACCACCCTCTCGGCCCGCGTGACCCACGTCATGCCTAACGGCTACCTGGTGCTGGAAGGCGAAAAGCAGATTCTGGTCAACGCGGAGCGACAGGTAGTCACTGTCCGCGGTGTTTGCCGCTGGAACGACGTCTCCACCGGCAACCTCGTCCGGTCGGACCGTCTGGCGGAACTCGAGATCCTTGTCAACGGACGGGGGGTCGTCGGCGACGCCATCAAGCGGCCGTTTTTCCTATATCGAATCCTCTTGGGTTTGCTTCCCTTCTAAACCGTCATGAGACTCATTGCCCTCATCCTCGCCCTGTTGACGGCCGCACCCACACTACGTGGCGCCGGCGCTGCTCGCATCAAGGAACTGGCCGGCATTGAAGGAGTACGTGACAACCAGCTCCTTGGATACGGCATCGTCGTCGGTCTCGCGGGTACCGGAGACAAGCGGCAGACCGTGTTCTCGGCGCAGAGCCTGGCCAACCTGCTCGAGCGCATGGGCGTGCAGATTTCGCCGCAGGCAATTCTCGTTCGAAATACGGCGTCGGTCATGATTACGGCGACACTGCCGCCGTTTGCGCAGACGGGGTCCCGCCTCGACGTAAGCGTCGCCGCCATCGGTGACGCCGCAAACCTTCAGGGCGGGCTGCTGCTGATGACTCCACTTCGCGGCGCGGACGGCCAGGTGTACGCCGTGGCGCAAGGGCCGGTCGTTACAGGAGGATTCGTTGCGAAAGGTGGCGCCGGGAACTCGCTCTCCCTCAACCACCCGACCGTTGGGCGCATACCGGGAGGGGCCTTGGTGGAGCGAGCGCCGCCAACCGTCACTCCCGGCGCTCAGTTTCGCCTGCAACTGCGTCAGGCCGACTTCACGACGGCGGCGCGCCTGACTGCTGCCATCAACCGCAAGTTCCCGGCAGCCGCGCGCGCGGAGCACGCCGGGGCCATTGCCGTGTCGACGCCCGGCGAGTGGTCGGAGCGCCGCGTAGAGTTCCTCGCGGAAATCGAGAGATTGACGGTTGAAGCGGATACCACGCCGAGGATCGTGGTCAACGAACGCACCGGAACGATCGTTCTCGGCAAGGACGTGCGCATTGCGCCGGCGGCGATTCTCCACGGTGCGCTGTCGGTGGAGATCCAGACAACCTACGATGTCTCGCAGCCGGCGCCCCGGGGGGAGGGGAAGACGACGGTCGTGCCTCAGGTCGGTGTCGCAGTGAAGGAAGAGAAGGCACGCAACGTCGTATTGAAGGAAGGCGCCACCGTCGAGGACCTGGTGAAGGCATTGACGGCGGTGGGCTCGACGGCGCGCGACATCATTGCCATTCTCCAAAACTTGAAGGCCTCCGGCGCGCTGGGGGCGGAGATCGAGGTGATCTGATGTCCATGGGAATCAGTGCAGCGGGTTTGTCCGAACTGCGGCCCGAGATTGACCCGAAAGACCCACAGGCTGTAAAGAAGGCGGCGGATCAGTTCGAAGCGCTGCTGATCGGACAGCTGATCAAGTCGATGCGGGAGGCAGGCGGCGGCGGTGGCTGGCTCGGTAGCGGAGAGGACCAGGCTGGCGCGTCGATGGTGGAGTTCGCCGAGCAGCAGTTCGCTCAAGTGCTGGCGGCACGCGGGGGGTTAGGGCTTGGGTCTTTAGTGGTTCAGGGCTTGGAATCCAAGCCCTAGTTCAGTATGTGGCGGAGAAGAGCTTCGCCCGATTGCTAAGCTGTCAACCGTACTGCCTCGTACTCATGCTGCCGGCTCTCGGAGAGAACGGCAGAACGGCACTGGTTCCACCCCTCTCTTAGAGTTGACAGTAAACGTTCGACCTCGGCGAGCGGCGCGTCCTGCTGGCTCGCATTCGCCTCGAGCAGGCGGCGCTGCATGTAGTCGTACAACTCGATCAGATTCCTGCCCAGTTCCGGGGCGCGGTTGCGATCGACAGAAAGCGACAGTTCGGTCAGGATCGATACGGCCCGGACGATCTCTTTCGACCGCCCCGCAATGTCGCCGGCGGCTAGTGCCGCGCGCGATCGTGCGATCGCTTCGAGTCCACCACCGATCAACATCGATACCAGTTCCATCGGGTCAGCCGTCAGGACGGCGGACTCGATGTACGAGTCATACGGATTGAGGGACATGCTATTCCTGTTGGTTCTCCATTAGCTGGCGTGCCAGTTTCAGCACAGTCTCTTCGGGTATCTGGCGAATCACTTCCCGTGTCTTTACGTCTACCAGGCGGGTGACCACCCGACGGGTCTGGCGGTCCACTGAAAACGCTAGCTCGTTCGAATTGCCGAACAAGTTGGCTTCGTTGACTGCTTTCACCGCCTGAATCAGCTGCCGCTGCTCGGCGCGGACTTCCTCCGGCACGTTGCTTACCGGAACGCCCGCGACGATAATCTTTGGGTCGACGGGGCCGACTTCCATAACCAAGTCCTTTCCGCAGGAGGCTCGCTCCTAAGAGACTGATCGGCTGCCGGCGCGGGAACTTGAGGCGGACTGGAGGGGGCGCTTACGCTAGATTGAGCACCTTCATGGTGGTGCCCTTCTCTTTTTCGATTTTCTGTTGCAGCAGCATGATGGAGTAGATCAGCTGCTCCGGGCGCGGAGGGCATCCCGGGACATACACGTCAACCGGAATCACCTGATTTACGGGGATCAGCGCGTAGTTACTGAAGACGCCGGTCGAGGTGGCGCACGCCCCCATGGAAATCACCCATTTCGGCTCCGGCATCTGCTGGTACAGTTGCCGGATCACGGGAGCCATCTTGTTCGACACGCGGCCGGCAATGATCATCAGGTCCGACTGCCGGGGCGATCCGCGAAACACCTCCGCGCCGAAGCGCGAGATGTCGAAGCGCGAGGCGCTCATCGCCATCATCTCAATGGCGCAGCAGGCAAGCCCGAAAGTCATGGGCCAGATCGAATTCTTGCGGGCCCAATTGATTGCCTTATCAACTGTCGTCAACACCAGGCTGTCGGAGAAATCCTGTACGTTTTCCGAGTCGATCCGCGTATACAGATCGTCTGGCGCATCCCCCAACTGGATTCTCGTTTCCATACCCCTCGTTATGATTATCCCACGAGGTCGGTAGAATCAAAAAGCGGGCTTCATGAACGAATCAAACAGCCTACCTGCTCCTCCCTCCGGTTACCGGACTGCCCTCGACCGCGCCGCCGAAGCCTGGGGCGTCGAGCGCGAGTACTGGGATATTTTCGGCAAACAGCACACTGCCTCGCCCGAGGTGCTTCAGGCCATTCTGAAGGCCTTCGGTGTGGACGTCTCATCGGAAGCCGCGCTCGATCAGGCACTCGAAGCGCGCCTGTGGGACGAGTGGTCGCGGGCCGTGCCGCAGACCCTGGTCACCAGCGAAGACGGCTTGCTGCGGCTGCGGCTGCCGCGCGATCACGCCGATTCTGACGTCGAAATCGATATTGCGTGGGAGGAAGGCGGGGTCGACGCGGGACGCTACTCGCTGGCCGCCATCCCCGCCAACGATCGGCAGGCGGCGCGGGGGGAGGAGTTTGTTGAGAAGCGCCTCCAACTCTCGATTCCCCTCCGGCTCGGCTACCACACGCTCACCTGCAGAACGCAGGGTGGCGAGTTCCAGTCGCGGCTGATCGTGGGGCCGGACCGCGCGTGGCTGCCGGACGAGCTACGAGGTAACGGCACCCGGGCGGCCGGCATCGTCGTCAGCCTGTACGGGCTGCGGTCAGAACGAAACTGGGGCTGCGGCGACATCACCGACCTTCGCGCGTTCACTGACTGGTCAGCCGACAGTGTCGGCGCCGGCTTCGTCGGACTCAACCCCCTCCACGCCATCCACAACCGCACTCCCTATAACACCAGCCCGTACCTGCCGAACTGCACCTACTACCGCAACTTTATCTATCTCGACGTCGAGAGCGTACCCGAGTTCTCACGGTCCCGACGCGCACGGGAGATCCTTGCGGACCGCTGCCTCCAGGGAACCATCGCCAGGCTGCGCGCCAAGGACCTCGTCGAGTACGAAGAAATTGCCCGCCTGAAGCTGCGCTTCCTGAAACTGCTGTTCCGTGAGTTCCTGGCCGAATACCGGCAGGGCGGACCTCGCGCCCAGGACTTCCGCCGATGGGCGGATTGTGAGGGCGAACTGCTGCTTCGCTTTGCCACGTACTGCGCGCTCGATGAAGTGCTCCACAAGCAGAACCGCGACCTCTGGCTGTGGACGGATTGGCCTGAGAAGTACCAGGACCCGCATTCTCCCGCCGTGGCGCAGTTTCAGAAGGAACATTGGCGGCTGGTTCTGTTCTATCAGTACGTGCAGTGGGAGCTGGACCGTCAGCTCGCCGAAGCGCAGGAGCACGCCAAGCGTCGCGGCATGCCGATCGGGCTGTATCACGATCTCGCCCTTGCTACCGACCGGTTCGGCTCCGACCTGTGGGCGTACCGCCGCTACTTCGTGCATGGTGCGCGTGTGGGAGCCCCGCCCGACGACTTTTCGCCCAACGGACAGGACTGGTCTTTCCCCCCGCCGAACAGTCACGCGCACCGGGAAGACGGCTACCGCCATTTCGCCAACTCGATCCGCAAGGCCGTCCGCCATGGCGGCGCCCTTCGGATTGACCACGTCATGCGCTTCTTCCGCCTCTTTTGGATTCCCGAAGGACTCACGGCCGCACAGGGCACCTATGTGCGGGAGCCGGCGGAGGAGCACTTGCGGGTGCTCGCGCTGGAGAGCGTGCGCAACCGGTTCATGGTGGTCGGTGAGGATCTCGGCACGGTAGAGCCGGAGTTCCGCCAGACCCTCGCCCGGTTTGGCATGCTGAGCTACCGCCTCCTCTATTTTGAGAAGCATCCGGACGGCCGTTTCAGGCTCCCCGAAGAGTACCCGAAACAAGCGCTCGTGTCGCCCACGACACATGACCTGCCGACGATAGCGGGCTTCTGGGAAGGCCGCGACATCGAAGCCCGGCGCGCAGCGGGAGTGCTTGACGAGCAGGGACACCGTCACGCTTGGGAAGATCGTCTGCGCGAGAAGCAGCGGCTGCTCGACACCTTGCACTCGCTCGGCCTGCTTCCCTCCTGGACGCCGCGCAGCGCCGCCGAGCTGCCCTCGCTCACCGGCGAATTGCACAACGCCTTTATCGGCTTCGTCGCGCAGACGCCGTCTCTCCTGCTGGCCATCAACCAGGAGGACCTGACCAAGGAAACGGAGCAGCAGAATCTGCCGGGGACGACAGCCGAGTATCCGAACTGGAGGCGCAAGATGCGCTATACGGTGGAACAGTTGCGCACGGCTCAGCAGCCGCGCGACTTCACGGCGATGCTGGTCCACTGGCTCGAGCGGACGGGCAGGCGTACAATGGCCAACCGATGATGCTTCGCCGAACGTTCCTCGCCGCGCTTGCCGCGACCCCCGCCGTGCGGGGAGCCTCCCTTACCAGTCGCGAGAGGGTGGACCGTATTCTGAAGGGCGCCACGCCGGATCGTGTGCCCTTTACACTCTGGCACCACTTCGGGCTTGAGAAGGAGGGCCCGGAGAAGCACGCTGCGGCGACGATCGCATTCCACCGCGACTATTCGACGGACCTTGTGAAGGTCATGAGCGACTTCCCCTACCCGGCACCCGCCGGCCGATGGCACCAGGCGCGTGTTGTGGCCAGCCCGTTCCCCCAGCAATTGAAGGCGCTCGAGCTCATTCGCGCCGCCGTCGCACGGACCGCCCACTTCGTGGAGACGCTTTTCAATCCCTGGAACGTCGCCGAGAAGCTGTCTTCGCCGAAGGAGGTCGTGGCGCTGATGCACGAACAGCCGCAGGCTCTTTTGAACGCGCTCGAGGCCATCGCGCGCTCGCAGGCCAACCACGCCCGGCAGGCGGTGGCGCGCGGGGCATCCGGAGTCTTCCTGGCGATTGCCAACGCGCAGGACGGCATCTTGACGCTCGACGAGTACCGGAAGTTCAGCGAACCGTTCGACCGCATGGTTCTGGATGCCGTGCGATCGGCCCCCCTCAACATCCTTCACCTGCACGGCGACCGGGTCTACCTGGAACACTTCTTCCACGGTTGGCCGGCGGCCGCGGCCATCAACTACGGTGCTGCGGGCACCGGCTATCCACTCGATAAGGCGCGCCGCGCCTACAGCGGCGTGCTTCTGGGCGGGACGGACGAACGTCAGTATCGGAACCGCAGTGCGGAGCAGTTACGTACTGACCTTCGAACGGCGGTCGCCGGTGTCGGCCCGCGCCTGATCTTCACTCCCGGCTGCTCGGTGCCGGACGATTCCACCGCCGAGGAACTGGCTCGGATTTCGCGGGCGGTGATCGCCTAGCGAGCCCGCCAATTCTACCGCCCGCGAGGCTGGAACGCAGATGAGCCGGGCGACGGCCTACTTCCGTTGGGCCTGCCGACGGCGGACGAGCACGATGAGCCCGATGCCGCCCGCGAACATGGCCACCGTGGCCGGCTCCGGATTCTCCATCATCGCCTCCTGCCGGGCTACTACCAGCGGGTCGCTCAAGATCTGGTCCGCAATGGCGTTGCCGAAGAGCGAATGAAGGCGAGCCGTCGGATGGATGTCGTCGAAGAAAAGAGAGTCCTGGCAGGACACGGCGCCCCCGATGCACGGCTGGAGGCTTGTGAACCCGTATCTCGAACCGCCTTGGAGCGTGTCCAGGATTACGTCGTTGTAGAGGGAGAACAGGTCGAACGTAATGAGGTTCATCCCGGGCAGGCTCTGGAGAACCGTCCCATAGTAGTCGAGGTAGGCGTTGAAGAAGAGGGACGCGTAGAAGCCGCTTTCGCCCCGTCCGGCGGCCAGTGACTCGGGAATCAATCCGATGTTCGGGCCGTTGATCATAGCGAAGTTGCGAGCCCCCGCCTGATAGAGACCAATAAAGGAGACGGTCAGATCGAGAGCCGCCGCGCCTGCCTGGTTTGCCTGCGTTTGCAGGTCAGTGATGAGCGCGAGGTCGCGGAGGTCATTGCCGCCGCCGAGCAGGAAGTACAGGGCGTTGGGGTCCGCCGCGCCTCCGTTCCGGTTCAGGTACGTTGTCACCTGCGCCTGTACTCCGGTGGGAACCAAGGAGTCGAAGGAGCCGAGGGCACCGCCGGTGCCCGTTCGCGCGCCGCCGATAGCGTAATTCCTGCCGGGGCCCTGGAAATTTCCGAAGGAGCCCAGGGTCATACCCGCGTACTGTGCGTCGCCGGCGCGGCCCAGCCGTGACGCCGTCGTCTCGGCCCAGACCGGGCCATTCGAGAAGCGGCCATTGAAGTAGGGAGGCGACTCTGGCGTTACCGGAGCCAAGCCGAGAGTAATTACGTTCAGGAAGCTGGTGGCCCGGTATACGTTGCCGGTGTCTGACAGACTATCGCCGAAGAAGTAGAGCGACGTGAACGGGCCAGCGGAGGCGGCCTGCAGACACAAGACGAAAGCGATGACAAGACGCATCGACATGGTGACCAATAGTACACCGAAAGCGTCCGAGTTAGAATGGGTTACGGGCAAAAATGAGGCATTCACCGGAGGGGCTGCTCAGGGAGGCCGCAACGGCTACCCGCATTGGGAAGAAGGCGATTCAGGCTCCTTCCGTATTGAATGAGGCGATCGCCTACGGGAGCGCCTTCTCGCGAGGGTTGCGGCTGGATCTCGGTAATGTAGCCGTGCTCTTGATCTCCGGTACGGCCAGCATCGACGAGCGCGGGCACACCGTTCACGTGGGAGACTTTCGCGCCCAGTTGCGGCGGACGTACGAGAACATCACCGCACTGCTAGCCGCCGAGGGCGCGACGTGGAAGGACGTGGTCCGCACGACCTGTTATCTGCGCGACATCGATCGGGACTACGCGGCGTTCAATGAGGGGCGGACGGAGTTCTTTCGGGAAGAGGGACTGGATCCTTTCCCCGCCTCCACGGGCATCCAGGCGATCCTGTGCCGGCCCGACCTGCTTGTCGAGATCGAGGCGATGGCGGTCTTCATGAAAAACGGCGACTAGCGCGCCTTACTCTCGTACAGTTCGAGGCGCGGGCGAAGCGCATCGGCCATCTCGCGGTTGCCCTGGCTGTTTGCCAGATCGAGCGCGCGGCGCGCGGTTGATGCGGCGTCGCGGAAGCGCTCTGCCTGGGCGTAGAGCATCGACAGGCGGTCGAGGAAGATCGCTTCCTGGCCACCGGTCAGCTCCACCGCCTTCTCCACCTGCGGAATTCCTTCGGCGAGCTGCCCGCGGGCGGCCAGGGCGCGGCCCAGATTGAAGCGGAGCGCGGGAGAGTTCGGCTCCGTCACCAACGCCTGCTCGAAGTGCCGTACGGCGGTTTCGAAGTCGCCGGCGCGCGCGTGAATGCTGCCAAGGTTGTTGTGGGCGTCGGCGTCGCCGGCGTCGATCTCGAGGGCCTTGGTCAGGAGTTGGCGGGCCTCGTCGGTGCGGCCGAGATTCAGCAGCACACCGCCGTAGGAGCCGAGCGCCTTGGCGTCCTGAGGATTGAGGTCCAGGGCTTTCCGCAGGAGCTCAGAGGCTTCGTCAAACCGGCCGATCCGCGCCAGAGAAACGCCCCAGTTGCTGTAGCTCTTGTAGTACTCGGGGTCCGCGTCCACGGCCTTCTTGAACTGCGCCATGGCGCTTTCGTATTCGCCCGCCTCGGCGAGCGCGGCGCCGAGGCCGCTCAGCGCCGTCCAATCGTCCGGCTGCATCGCCAGCGCCTTCTTCCACTCCGCCACCGCTTCCTGGGCCCGGCCCTTCTGCAACAGATCGCCGGCGTTGTCGGCGAGGCGATAGAAGTCAGTAGCCGGCGCGTCGAAGGTGTCCCAACCATCCGCGCCCACGTTGACGAACTCGGGGATGTTTACGGCGCGGTTCGCCGCGGTCGCGTTCTCCACCAGGATCGGCGGACTGTCGTTGCCCTGCTCGTCGATGTGGGTGAGGTACATCTGCGTGTAGGGCGAACGCATCTTCGACGAGAAGACCATCCAGCGGCCGTTCGGCGAAAAACTGTGCCAGGAGTTCATCAGCGGCGTGTTGCAGTTCATGCGGCGCGCGGGGCCGCCGGCGGCGGGAGCGATATAGAGCTGCCCGTCGGGCCGCATCAGCAAGCCGTTCTTCGCCTGCACCCACACCAGCCACTTGCCATCCGGCGAGATCTTGGGGAAGCTGTTGCTCATCCCGTTCGCGGAGGCGCCGGCGACGGGCTGGGGTGTGCCGCCCTTGCCGTCGTTGAATGGAATCTGGTAGAGGTCATACTGCAGCGGCGTCTCGTTCGGGTCGTTCGCCCGGGTGGCCGGTTTGACGCCGGGCTGATACGCCTCGCGAGCTTCGGCGCGAGCAAAGATGAGGTACTTGCCGTCGGGGCTCCAGGTGGCGTTGGTGTGGACGTAGCGCGGGTCGTCGGCGCCGGGCAACGGTTGCAGTTTGCCGGTCTCCTTGCTGTACCAGGCAAGCACGCCGCGCGTCGGATAAAACACCTGCAGGAAGCGATAGTCCTGGAAGTTCTGCACGTAGAAATTGCCCACGTCCTTGGGTAAGCCTTGCGAGGCGCCGCGCTGCACGTCGTCCGGACGCACCATGGTCACGACGACACGCCCATCGGGCGACACCTGCGACATAAAACCGACGCGGATCTTGCTACCGAGCTTTCCGCGGAAGGAACTCCAGGCGACGACATTCTCGTTCTTGAGCGACGTCTGTTTAGCGATGGGGACCAGGGCGTAGAGTCCTTTGTCGTTCGCCGGCCCGTCCACGTCGAGGCCGAGCGTCTTGCCGTCCTTTGAGAACGAGTGGCAGTTCATGCACGTGGGGAGGCCATCGATCATGAGGCGGCTCCTGGTCTCGTTCATATAGCGCAAACGCCAGGCGACGAGCGGCAGGGCGCTCTTGGGCAGAGGGCGAATGACGCCTCTCTCCTGGGCCGAAGGCATCAGCGGAACGTCGCGGAAGAAGACGGGCGCGCCGACGGGGTCTCTCGCGATGGAGAGGGTAACGCGCCCTTCGGAGACGACCTTGCCTGCCGCCAGGCCCTGGATCACAATGGTCGCGGGCTTTTCCACCGAGCGCTTTCGGATTGCATCCCAAGCCGCCGCATCCGGGACCCAGGTGCGCATGGCCTGCTGCTCGGGCGTGAGTTTCGGCGGCTCATTCGAGGGCGCGACGACGCGCTGGTCGATCTCGCCGACCGCGTGGCGCTCGCCTTTCACGGCGACCTTCAATGCGGGGCCGGCCGCGAAGCGGACCTCGGCGCGCCAGGACGTGTTGCCGGATGCGGGGTCAGTGAACAGGAAGGTGGGGGCCGCAAAGTCGGGCGGGAAGATCGACCTGTCAGCCGGGTAGTCGACCTTGATTGCGGCGGGGGGCGCGGCCAGCGCCGCACCGGCAGCGATGAGCGCCCACATCCATCTGCATCGCATTGTGTTGGAAAACCTCCAGACCCTGTTGCTTGAGCCGATTCTATCCCACGATACTGCGAGTGTGCTTTCTCCCCTGCTGCTGCTGTTTGCTCTCGCCGATGACCCGCTAACTGCGGTTACCGAATGGCTGCCCGGTATGTACGACACCTTCGAGCACGCCGCCCAGGACGAGGCGCGTGCGACGGCATACCGTCACGTGCGCGCCGTGCTTAAGATCGTCCGGCTGCCGGAAATGGCGGGGAAGCCGGCCTTCTATCTGGAGCAGGCGATGGCAGGCGCGGAAGCGCAGCCCTACCGGCAGCGCGTGCTGATGCTGGAACAAACGGGAGCGGGCGCGGTGACCGTGTGGGACTACCGCATCGCCGAACCCAAGGACCTGGTCGGCGGCGCCACGGAGCAACTGAAGGCACTGACGATGGAGCGGCTGAGCCGGGAGGGCGGCTGCGAGATGGTCTTCATCCGCGCCGACCGCGAGATTTTCAAAGGCTCGGCCGGCGCCGGGCGTAGCTGCAAGTCTTCGCTGCGCGGGGCCACCCACGTCATTAGCTATAGCGAGTTGACCCCGCGCACGTTGACCTCGCTCGACCAGGGCTTCGACGACACCGGCGCGCACAAGTGGGGGCCACCGCCAGGCGTCATCGGGCACATCTTCCGGAAGCGAAACTAGCGCGCCGAGACGACGGATTCGGCGAGTAACCGTTCGACCGTGTGCGTGAGCTCGGCGACGAGCTTGGTGTGGGCTTCGCCGGTTGCTTTTCCGGCAAAGCCCGCGTGTACGCTGCGCACGCGCCCGTCGCGGCCGAGGAAGAACGTCGCGGGCCACGTGTTGAGGTTCACCGCCTGCGGCAAGCGCTCGAGTACCTGCGATTGCTCGCCGCCCAGCAGCACCGTGTGTTCCAGGCCGTACTGGGCGATGAACGCCTTCAGGCGGGTCGGGTTCGCAAGCTGCTCGGCCTCCTCGAAGGAGAGAGTGACGATCTCAAGTCCGCGGTCCCTGTACTTGCGGTAGAGCGAGGCGAGGAACGGCGCTTCGTCATGACAGTTCGGGCACCAACTGCCGCTGATGTTGACGAGAACCACTTTCCCCTGGAAGCGGGCGTCGGTCTCGTTGACCGGCTTGCCCGCGAGGTCCGTGCCGCTGAAGCGGAAGGGTTCGGTGGGGTCCTTCACGCTGGTATGGCGTGAGGGGTCGGAGGGCTCCGGCAGCCCCTTGGCACGGGCGTCGGCGACGCGTAGCGCGGTGAGGCGGTTCTTTCCGTTCTGCAGCAGGTCGAGCGTGCCGTCGGACTTCGGCGTTACCTCCAGCAACGAGGGACGCGCGCCGGAGAAGTGGCTGAGCACGAACCGGCCGTTGCGCCAAGCGCCGCTGAGCTCGCCCGTGTCGCCGTCGACGCGTAGGATCGCCGCCGTGACTTCCGCGCCGGACTGCCGGACGAAGAGGCGCCACGCGGATTCGCCCTTCGGGCTCTTCGTGGGAATCTCCCAGAGGCCGGCGATCGACGGGACGTCTCCCGCCTCCGAGGGGACCGGTTCGAAGCGCTTGGCCCGGAACGGGTACAACCGTCCGGCGCGCCCGTATGTTCCCGAGAGACGTCCGTCGTCGCCCAGCGTCGCTTCGAGCGCCGTTGCGTAGTGAGCGAACTGGAGCCGCAGCGAAGACTGCTCGAACGCGCCCGCGGTGGAGCGAACGCGCTCTTCTCCGTTGAAGAATGCGCCGGCGACGCCGTCTTTCGTGGCGGAGAGCTCGATGCGGAAAGGGATCTCGACCTGGTTGACGACCACCGTGGCGTCCCAAAGGCCGTTGAGCGTCTGGGCGGCGAATGCGGGCGCGGCGATCAGCGCGAGCAGAAGTCGTGTTCTCATGATGCGATCTCCCGGGGGGCGCCGGATTGGCGGTAGAGAATGATGCGGTCGGCCAGCTCCGCGATGGACCGGCGGGTGCGAGCCGATTCGGCTGCGAGCCAGTGGCGGGCAGCCTCCATGGAGACGCCGCGCAGGTCCGCGATGATGCCGGTGGCGCGGGCGAGCAGCTTCGCGTTCTCCACTTCGCCGGTCACGTGTTTCAGTTGGGCCTTGCGCTTCGCGCGGTCCGCCTCCAGGCGATGGCGCTCGGCGGCGCCGGCAAGGATCAGGGCAGCGGTTTCGAGCGAGAGCAGCACGACGTCGGGGCGGATGCCGTCGGGCGTGCCGCGGAGTTCCACTTCCAGGCGCCCGTACTCCACGCCTCGGACGGCGATGGGCCGCGAGTAGAGGAACCGGGGCGCGGACAGCGTCTCAGGTTCGCTTTCATGGGCCGCGTGGCGGCCGTTCAGAGACAGGTCTACGCGATTGGCGCGGAGCGATTCGGCCAGCTCGGCGACGGCTTCCACTACCAGCCGGCCGGTGTCAGGTTCGCTTGCCGACAAAGTGCTCACACGTCGGATAAGTGATTGTAAATACAATAGTTTTCTCCTTCGTTGCGATTGGGGGCTCAGGTTGCCTAGGAGCACCGACAACAGCGAAGGAGGGAGGTAGGCCCGACCAAAGTCGAGTTCATAGATAGAGAATACGGTGATTGTTGGGATCTGTCAAGATGTCGGGGAGGTTCTCCCATGCTGAAGTCCTTGTCGATGGCAGCGGTGATGATGATGATGGCGGGGTGCGGCGCGGCGGTGGCGCAGACCGCGCGGTGGCCGGAGGCGAAGGCTGACGCCTGGTACACGAAGCAGCCGTGGCTGGTGGGGGCGAACTACACACCGGCGAACGCGATTAACCAGCTGGAGTTCTGGCAGGCGGAGACGTTCGACCCGGCCACGATCGACAAGGAGCTGGGGTGGGCGGCGGCGATCGGCATGAACACCATGCGGGTGTACCTGCACGACCTGGTGTGGCAGCAGGACGCGGCGGGCTACCGGAAGCGGATCGACCAGTTTCTGGGGATTTCGGCGAAGCACGGGATCCGGCCGATGCTGGTGCTGTTCGACTCGTGCTGGGATCCGTTCCCCGCGCTCGGGAAGCAGCGGGCGCCGAAGCCGGGTGTGCACAACTCCGGCTGGGTGCAGGGGCCGGGGGCGAAGGCGCTGGCGGATCCCTCGCAGGAGGCCCGGCTGGAAGCGTACGTCAAGGGCGTAGTGGGGGCCTTCGGGAAGGACAGCCGGGTGCTCGCTTGGGACATCTGGAATGAACCCGACAATATGAACGACCCGGCCTATATCAGGCAGGAGCCGAAGAACAAACAGGAGATGGTGCTGCCCCTGTTGAAGAAGGCGTTCGCCTGGGCGCGGACGGCGGGCGCGACGCAGCCGCTGACGAGCGGGCTCTGGCAGCATCCGGATTGGTCGAAGCTGGAGAAGTTGACGCCGATCGAGCGGGTGCAGGTGGAAGAGAGCGACGTGATCAGCTTCCACAACTATGAAAGCGCGGACTCATTCCGAAGCCGCATCGAGCAACTCAAGGGCTACAAGCGGCCTATTCTCTGCACGGAGTACATGGCGCGGGGCAACGGCAGCACGTTCGAAGGCAGCCTGCCGGTGGCATTGGAGTACGGCGTGGCGGCGATCAACTGGGGGCTGGTGCAGGGCAAGACGCAGACGCATCTGCCGTGGGATTCATGGCGGCAGCCGTACACGGGCGGGCGGGAGCCGAAGATCTGGTTCCACGAGGTGTTCAAGAACGACGGGTCACCGTACCGGCCGGAGGAGACGAAGCTCATCCGCGAGCTGACACAGAAGGCGAAGGCGAAGAAAGCAGCGTAGTCAGCGCAACGCGATTTCCGTTTTGGCTGCGACGGCTGGCGTGGGATCGAGGGCGGCGAGTGAGCCGAGCGGCGGCAGGTGCGCCGGCTTGATCGACTGGTACAGGGCCTCAACCTCTACGCGCCGCGCTGATCGCGGTAAGCGGTACCGGGTGGTATGGCTGCCGGCGGCGAATGCAGCGTCGGAGTCTGTGCCGACGGGCAGCACCCTCTGACCGGCGGCCGGATCGAACCCGCGCGGCAGAATGCGGTTGTCCTTTCTGTAGGCGGCGGCCGCGACGAGCGACAGGGTGGGGCGGCCTGAGGCGTCAATGTACTCGGCTTCGTAGATCTGCACCTGACGGGGGGATGAGATGAAGGTGTAGTGAGCCTGGAAGCCAGCGCCGGCGAGAAGCTCGCCAGTGGTTCGGTCGAAGGCCCCCGACTCGAACACGAGAGCGCCCGCCGAATCGAAAGCCTTGACGTGAAGCCAAAGGCGGCGGCTCGGGTAGGCAGTCGGCAGCTTGTGACCCGCCAGGTTGGTGACGGTGACGGCGATCTCCCCGGGTCCCCGCTCTGTCGCCGTCAGCGTCATCGATCGCTGCAACTGCTCCAGAGCGCGTCCGGGGTCCGCACCCGCAAGGGGCGCGACTTGATAATTCGCGCCGGCGAACAGATGCCGGCCGAACGGCATGCGAGGACGTGTTGGCGGAAAGGGACCTCCGGGCGGGCGGTGGGCGATGTAGGAGGCGCCATCGAGATGCGGAAGGTGGCAGGACTGGCAGGTTCGTTGCTCCTTTGAGTAGCCGCTGGCGAGCCACTCCAGGTACGGGGCCTGCTCCAGGAACTCCGTACCCTCGGGCGTGCCCAGGGGATGGGTGACGACGGTGTGGCAGGTTGCACACAGCGCCGAGTCAAGGATGTGCGGGCTGTGGGTGGGCGTGAGCCCTGTGTGGTGCAGCATCGGCATCTCGAAAGGGCGCTCGTGAGGGCCGAAGGCCTGGCGCCTGGCGGATACCTTGAAGTCCGTATCCAGGAGGTGGCACGCCGAGCAGTTCACGCCGGCTCCTCCGGGTTCGGCCGGTGCATGGCAGCGAAGGCATTTGGAGTCCAGGGCTAACCCGGCCGTGTTGCTTTCATAGCGAACCCGAGCGAGAAAATAGGGGTCCTGCGCCGCCTTCGCCATGATCGATCCCTTCCACAGCGCGTGCGGCGCAACCTCCGTTTGCCGATAGGAAAGGCGGCTGTGGCACAGCGAGCAGATGTCCGCGGACTGAGCCCGTGCGGCCAGGACCGGCACCGCCAGCAGAATCAATAAAGGGAGCAACATGTCCTTAACCCCAAGGGGAACGATGCGGGCACACAGCGGCGGGTGACGTAAACGGAACGTTAAGTTACTTCCGCTCAGCGGCCCGGCGGCGATAGGATTTTAGGCGTCATGCGTCTCTTTCTCCTGATTGCCGCCGCCGCGTCGCTGCCGGCCTTTGCGCAGGTGCAGCTTAAGGTCGATTTCGGCAAAAACCTGCAGACCTGGGATGGCTTCGGCGTGAACTACGTCGAGGTTCCGCAGACTCGCGACTACAAGGCAAACCCGCAGGAGTACGGCGGCTTCAGCACCATGACCGAAGCCAAGCGGCAAGAGGTGCTGGAGCACATCTTCGGCAAAGACGGGCTGCAGCCGGGACTGGTGAAGATGTTCCTGGACGTCTGGCAGCAGGCGGAGCCGGGCGGTGCGTTCGACCACGAGACGACCACCAAGTGGATGCGGTACTTCGTGCAGGAAGGGCTGAAGCGAACCCGGGCGCGTGGGGATTCGATGGAGATCGTCACGACGCTGTACGGGCCGCCGGCGTGGGCCACCAAGCAGAAATTCGTGCGCGGGCGGGACCTGGATCCGGCGCAGGCCGAGAATCTCGGGTGGTATCTCATCGGGTGGGTGAAGTTCCTCCGCGACAAAGAGAAGCTGCCGGTGAAGTACATCTCGCTGCACAACGAGGGTGAGGACTTCGAGCGCTGGCCAGTGAACGGCAAGTCGGCGGGGCACGCGACGCACGACTACAACCTGTTCTGGCCGCCGCGGCAGGTGGGCGATTTCATGACGATGCTGCGGCGGATGATGGACGCCGCGGGGTTGAAGGACGTTGGCATCACGCCCGGCGAGACCACGAACTGGTGGCGCTTCCTGGCCTGGGGTTATGCGCCGGCGATCTGGCAGGACGAAGCGGCGCTGAAGTCGATGGGGCTGATCACGAGCCACGGCTTCACGGGCGGCGCGGGCCGCTGGTACGGCGGGCACGAGGGCGGCGGAGTCGAGTTGCTGCGGCAGAAGCGACCGGAGTTGAAAGCGTGGACGACGTCGATGACCTGGGGGCGGATGGACGCCGGCTTCGTTGAGGACATTCGCGGGCAGATCTACGGCGTGAAGGTCAACGGCGTGATTCCGTGGGCGACGGTGCAGACCAGCAAGTGGGTTGGCGGCGATCCGAACCCGGGGACGGCAGTACGGATCATTGAAGACTGCGGCTGCTACCAGTTGCTGCCCGGCTACTACTACTTCAAGCAGGTGACGCGCGCCGGGTATCCGGGGATGGCGGTTGCGGAGGTGCAGGACGGCGCGGGCGGACTGCGGTTGATCGGGTTCGCATCGAACGGGACGAAGCACCCGGATGCCTTCGTCGTCATCAACACCAGCCAGGAGCCGCGGAAGGCGGCGATCGCGGTGCCGGGAACCAGAGCGGGCAGCTTTATGGCGTTCCGGACTTCGCTGGGCGAGAGTTACAAAGCTGCCGGGAAGTTCACCGTCTCGTCAGGCGCAATCGAATACGAAGCACCGAACAACTCGGTGACGACTTTCATCGCAGCACCCTGAGTTAACGCTGGGATTAACACCCTATTTACTTGTCCCAGGCGAGGCACAGCGCGCATACTCGCCGGGACAATTGCTTCGCCGAAGGGGGAAACCATGCGATCTCAGTCGATCTTGGCCGCCGCCGCAGCCGCGCTGCTGCTTGCCGCAACCGTATATGCTCAGCTCACCACCGGAACGGTGCAGGGCCGCGTCATCGATCCGAGCGGCGCTGTCGTCGCGGGAGTGGAGCTGTCGCTGGTGCAAACCGCAACCAACCTGACCTTCCAGCAGACCACCAACGCCGAGGGCCTGTATGTCTTCAACAATGTGCCGCCGGGCGAATACTCGCTGCGCACCAAGTACGCCAGTTTCAAGTCGACTGTGATTAACAACATCAACGTCGAGGTCAATCGCAACACCAGCATTGCCGTGACGATCGAGCCGGGCGACTTGCAGCAGCGGGTGGAGGTGAACGCCGCGGCAGAGATCATCGACACGCAATCGGCGGTGGTGCGGACGAACATCGGGGCTCAGATGTTGACGGTCCTGCCGTCGCCCTCGCGCAACCCGCTGGCCTTCGCGGAGATGGCGCCGGGTGTGAACATGAACACGGGGGCGCTGACGGGCGGGTCGCAGGTGCTGGGGCTCACCGGGGTGAGCGCGAACGTCTCCGGAGGACGCCAGCAGCAGAACACGTTCTATCTCGACGGCGCGGACAACTCGACCATTCGCCGGAACGAGGGCTTGCAGATGCCCAACGTGGAGGCGATCGCCGAGGTCCAGGTGGTCACGAATACAAACTCCGCCGAGTACGGCAAACAGCCGGGCGGGTACTTCAACGTGATCACGAAGTCGGGGACGAACGACCTGCACGGAAGTGGCTTCTGGTTCTTCCGCGACCCTTCGTTGAACGCCAACGAATGGCAGAGAAACACGCGCGGCCTGGCGCGGCCAACCACGGACCTGCGGCAGGTGGGAGGCACGATCGGTGGGCCGATCCGGCGGGACCAGACGTTCTTCTTCGGCTCCTTCCAGAACTTCGCGGACCAGGCGGTGATCACCAGCCAGACGACGCGCTATCCGACGGCGGCTCTGATCAACGGCGACTTCAGCGCGTTCACCGGGCAGCTGTATCATCCGGACACACGGCAGCCGCTGCCGAACAACCGCATCCCCTCGGAACTGCTGGACCCGGTGGCGGTGCGGATCGCGCGCGAGCTGATTCCCACGGTGCCGAACCTGGGCGACCGCTACGTGTACGAGTTCCAGACGCCGCCGAACAACAACGAGTTCTTGGCGAAGGGCGATCACAACCTCACGTCGTCGCAGCGCTTGAACGTGAGCTACTTCGGCACGCGCGGCGATACGGGCGTGCTGCCTGGAGCGCCGCGCGCTTTGCCGAATCTCAACCCTGGAGCCAACAAGGTTTCGCAGAACACGCTGTCGGGGCGGCACACGTGGCTCGCTTCGTCGCGCAGCGTGCTGGAGAGCCAGTTCTCCTATGCGCACTTCCTGTTCAACAGCGCGCCGGACTCGTCGGCGGTAGGACGCGATGTTTCGACCTATGGCGCCAACTGGCCGCAGCCGGTGACCGGCGGGCGGCAGTTGATGCCGGACATCGAGATCCTGGACAGCTTCAACAGCCCGCAGTTGACTGGCGGCGAGATCGACCAGAAGAATTATCGGGGCACGGTCAGCCTGGCGCAGACGCGCGGCGCGCACATGCTGAAGTTTGGCGGCGAAGTGCAGCGCTCCGCCGTGCGGCGGTACGATCCAGCGGACGCTTCGCAGTTCCGCTTTCAGGGGCGATTCTCAAACCGCGGTGTGGGCCCCTCGGGCACAGTGGCGAACGCTCTGTTCTCGCACTCGTTTGCCGACTTCATGATGGGACGGGTGGAGAACTTTACTGCCAACGGGCAGATCGAGTACTCGCTGCCGGTGTGGGGCTACTTCGGCTTCGCGCAGGATCAGTGGCGCGCGAGCCGCAAGCTGACGCTTAATTTCGGCCTGCGGTACGAGATCTGGAGCGCGTTCAAGGAAGACGAGGGCCGCGCATCGGCGTTCGTCGAAGGCCACCAGTCCGACCAGTTTCCGAATGTGCCGCGCAACGTCGCGTTCCAGGGTGACCGCGGCATTCGCGACGGTTTCATTCCCCAGGACCGCAACAACTTCGCGCCACGCATCGGCGTCGCCTACGACGTGTTCGGCGACAACAAGACGGTGATTCGCGGCGGCTACGGGCTCTACTACGCGTTCCCGGGCGCGCAGATTCGCACGTTCTCGACGGAGGAGTGGCCGCAGCGGCCGAGCATTCAAGGCTTCGAAGCGCGGCTGAACAATCCCTGGCTGACGTCGGTGACGCCGAAGTTCACGTCATTGCCGGCGCCGTTTCCGGAGAACACGCTGGACTGGATTCGCAACACGCGCTTTGCGCCGCCGTACCCGCGCATCATCGCCTTCAATGACGAGTTCACGACGCCGGTCTCGCATCAGTACAACGTCACTGTAGAGCGCGAGATTCGCAACGGCGTGACGGCAAACATCGGCTACGTGGCCAGCCTTGGCCGCAATCTGTTGCAGGGAATCCCGTTCAATTACGCGCGGTTCCGCACGGTGAACGGGCAGCCGCCCTCGTCGGCCGCGGCGAACATCGTGGCGCGGCTTGCGTTCCCGGACTTCAGCCAGTTCTCGATTCGCAACGACACGCGGGCGAAGTCGAACTACCACTCGCTGCAGGCATCGTCGAACGTGCGGCTCGGCGGGCTGAACTTCCGCGTCACGTACGTCTATGCGCGCGACTTCGGCGACAGCGGCGGCGCCCGCGGATTCACGACGCCGGATGAAGATCCGACAGGATTCACCACCCAGGCCAACAACCCGGCGAACCCGTCAGGCGAGTACGGACGCCGTTCGCGGCTGCACACGTTCCGCGCGTTCTACGCGTACGACCTGCCGTTCTTGCGCGGCAGCAAGACCGTCGCGGCGCGGGTGTTGGGCGGATGGCAGATCTCCGGGTCGACATCGATCTTTTCGGGCGACCCGATCGACATCACGCTCGGCTACGACGCCAACTTCGACGCCATCACGTCACGGCCACAGGACCGGCCGGACCTAGTGGCGCCGATCCGCTATACCGGCGGCTCTCCGGACGCACAGATGCGGCGATACTTCGATCCGTCGTCGTTCGCGCGGCCCGTCATCACGGAGAATTACCTCTTCGGGAACCTGATGCGCAACGCCCTCTACTCCCCGGGTCGCTGGAGCACCGACCTTGCGCTGATCAAGAACTTTGCGATCACTGAGCGGTTCCGCGCGCAATTCCGTGCCGAAGCTTACAACTGGGTGAACCATCCGAACCTGGATGACCCGGTGACCAGCATGAGCGCGGGCGATTTCGGACGGATTCTGACGAAGTCCGGCAACCGGACGATGCAGATGGGGCTTCGAGTTTCGTTCTAAGGGGCGACTACGATGACACGACGGCATTGGATGATGGCGGCGGGCGCGACGGCAGCGGCGCGCTCGCTGCGTGCCGGCTATGAAGTGGCGGTGGAGGTGAAGTTCGACCGCAAGCTGCAAGCCTGGGACGGCTTCGGGGTGAACTATGTGGAAGCCGCACAGACGCGCAACTACGACGAGAGCCCGCAGGAATACGGTGGCTTCAGCACGCTGGCGGAGCCGCAGCGCCAGGAAATTCTCGACCTCATCTTCTCGCCCGATGGCCTGAAGCCGGGGCTCATGAAGATGTTCCTCGACTGCTGGCACCAACGCTCGCCCGGCGGGCCGTTCGACCACAAGAAGACCACGCAATGGATGCGTTACTTTGCGCGCGAAGGCTGGAAGCGGCAGCAGGCGCGTAAGGCCGGGTTGGAAGTCATCACGACGCTCTACGGCCCGCCTGGTTGGATGACAAAGCAGAAGTTCGTTCGCGGCCGCGACCTGGACCCGGCGCACAAGCAGGACCTTGCGGCCTACATCGCCGACTGGGTGAAGTACCTGCGCACCGAAGAAAAGCTGCCGGTGAAGTATGCGGCGCTGCATAACGAGGGCGAGGATTTCGGGCGCTGGCCGACGGACGGTTCGTGGGGCAGCTACGCGCGGCACGACTACAACATGTACTGGCATTCGGGCCAGGTGGTGGAGATGATGAAGCGGCTGCGAACGGCGCTCGATTCGGCGGGACTGAAGGACGTGGGCGTGACGCCGGGTGAAACCTCGGCGTGGGACCGCTTCATCAATTGGGGCTACGCGTGGGCGATCGCCGAGGACGCGGATGCGTCGAAGGTGCTCTCACTCATCACCAGTCACGGGTTCGGCGTGGGGCCGGCGGTCACGTCGATGGGCAACGACCTGTTGCGGCTGAAGCGTCCGGAACTGCATGCCTGGACCACGTCGATGACGTGGGGGCAGATGGACATCCGCTTCCTGGAAGGCATTCGCCAGCAGATCTACACGGCGAAGGTGAACGGCATCATTCCGTGGGCGACGATTCAGACGGACACGTGGGTGGGCGGCGATCCGAACCCTGGCACGGCCTTTCGTGTCGACCAGAAGGGCGGTTATTCGGTGGAGTCCGGCTACTGGTACTTCAAGCACGTCTGCCGCACGGGACAGCCGGGCATGGCAGTGGCGCAAGTGTACTCGCACGATCCGGAAGTGCAGGGGATTGCCTTTGCGTCGAACGGCACGGCGAATCCGGATGCGGTCACCCTGCTGCATCTTGGCACCGCCCGGAAGGATCTGGTGGTGCAGGTGACGGGCGCGAGCGCCCGCCGATTCGCTATGTTTGTTACCGATAAAAAGAAGCGGCACGAGGCGGGAAGCGACATCGAGGCGCGTAACGGCGCGCTCGAGGTGACGATTTATCCTGAGCAGGCGGTCACCTTCGTGGCGCGGGCTTAGAGTCTATGCAACCGCAGGCGTTGGAACACATCCGGCGATTGACGCAGCACCTCGCGAGCAACGAGGACCGGCTGACGATCGACGCGGATACGCACGCCACCGATCTTGCGCGCTATCCGCGGCGCCCCGTGGCGCACTATTATCACGGGCGCGCGCTGCCGGCGGAGGATCTGGTAGCGGAGATGGACATGGCTGCCGTGTCCATGGCCAACACGTGGCAGAACCCGGCGTGCACCGAGTATCCGGGGGGCGAAGACGAGAACGCGGAGTCATTGCTGGAGGCGAACCGGTACATCGCGTGGTGCGGGCGGCAGTATCCGGACCGCTTCATTCCTTCCGGCTGGACCGACCCCAAGGCGTGCGGCGTGGCCAACGCGTGCCGCATTGCCGAGGCCTGCGTGCGCGAGTTCGGCTTCGTGCTGGTGAAGATGAACCCCGCGCAGAACCAGTTCCCCATCGACTCGCCGGATGTCCTGCGGGTGGTCGATCGCATTGTCGAACTGGGCGCGATTCCCGTCTTTCACTACGGCGCGGACAGCCCGTTCACGCCCGCGTCCGGACTCGAGCAGGTGGCGTTGCGGCATCCGGAGCATCCGGTGGTGGGCGTTCACATGGGCGGCGGCGGCGCGGCGTTCATGGACGCCGAGGAGCTCTATCATCGGTCACGTGAACTCGGGCTGCGTCGTCCCAACATCCGCTTCATCTTCAGCGCCAAGCGCGATACCCACATCGAAGAGGCCCTGATTGCCTATCAGCTCGCCGGGCCGCCCTTCTGCCACAACCTGTTCTGCGGCAGCGACGCGCCCTACGGCCGCATGTCGTGGAACTTCGGGGGGTTTCGGCTGATGTTTGAAACCCTCATGGACGCGCGGCGACACCCGGACCCGCGCATCCGCGGCAACCCCGGCCTGTTCGACGAGTGCGCCGCCCGGAACTACCTGGGAGGCAACTTCGCCCGGATGATCCTGCGCGGCTACGAGCATCTGCTGAAGGTACAACAGGCTGCCGTAGCGGTATGACGCTCGCGGTGCTCGGCGGCGCGGTACTGTTACTGCTGCTGCTGATCGTCCGCCTGAAGTTCAATGCGTTTCTCGCGCTGATTCTGACCTCATTCGTGGTGGGTGTGTTGAACGGGATGCCGGCGGGCGCAGTGCTCCAGTCCATCCTCAAGGGCATCGGCGACACGATGGGCGGCCTGGCGCTCATCCTCGCCTTCGGGGCGATCCTCGGCAAGATGATCGAAGAGAGCGGCGCGGCGCACTCCATCAGCTTCGCCTTGACGCGCCTCTTCGGGCAGCGGCGCATCCAGGTGTCGGTGCTCATCACCGGCTTTCTGGTCGGGCTGCCGATGATCTACAACGCGAGCTTCCTGGTGCTCATCCCGCTGATCTACACGCTCTCGGCGACCACCGGGCTGCCGCTGATGTACCTTGGCATCCCGTTGTCGTCGGCGTTGTCGGTGACGCACGGGTACCTGCCGCCGCATCCCGCGCCCACCTCCATAGCCATTCTCTATAAGGCCGATCCCAACCTGACCCTGCTTTACGGCCTGCTGCTCGCGGTACCGGCGACGATTCTTGCGGGGCCGGTGCTGGCGCGGTTCTTCCGGCACCTGAAGAACACGCCGCCGCCCGACCTCTACGTGCCGCGCGAGTTCAAGGCGGCGGAGCTGCCCGGGCTCGCCGTCAGCCTGCTCACCGTGCTCACGCCCGTGCTGCTGATGTTGGTGGGCGCGCTGGTAGCCCTGTCGGGCGCGGGGGGCGCGGCGGCGAGCGCCGCGAAGTTCGCCAGCGATCCCACGGTCGCCCTGCTGCTCGCCGTGCTGCTTGCCTTCTACACGCTCGGCCTGGCTCGCGGCCGCGACATGGACGTGCTCATGAAGAGCGTGGGCGCGGCGGCGGCCAGCGTATCGATGGTGCTGCTGATTATTGCCGCGGGCGGCGCATTCAAGCAAGTGCTGCTGGACGCAGGCACGGGGAATGCGATCAAGGACGTCGCTACGAAGCTGCCCGTCTCGCCGCTGATCCTTGCCTGGAGCGCCTCGGCGCTGCTGCGGCTCGCGCTCGGCTCGGCGACGGTGGCGGCCATTACGGCGGCGGGGGTCGTGCTGCCGCTGGTGCGCGGCTCGGGCGTCGCCCCGGAACTGTTGGTTCTCGCCACCACCGCGGGCAGCCTGATGTTTTCCCACTTCAACGATATCGGCTTCTGGATGTTCAAGGAGTACTACAACGTAACCGTCAAGCAGACCTTTCAGGTGTGGACGGTGATGGAGTCGATCGTGGCGATCGTCGGCCTGCTGGGAACGTTGGCGCTTGCCACGGTAATCCGCGCCGAGCCGGCGCCGAAGCGCGTGTTCTACGTGAACTCGTATCACGAAGGGTATGGCTCGAGCGACGACGTGATGGCCGGGTTGAAGGCGGTGCTGGGCGCGAAGGGCGTTTCGATGCAGACGCTGTTCCTGGATGCCAAGCGCGACCCGGCGGGTGTCGCGGAACGGGCGGCGAAGGTGGTGGAGGCGATCCGCGCCGCAAAGCCGGATGTGTTGATCGTTTCCGACGATGACGCGGTGAAGCACGTGGTGGCGCCGCACTTCAAGAACGGCCCGATGCCTGTCGTCTTCTGCGGCGTGAACTGGGACGCTTCTCCCTACGCCCTTCCTCGTGAGTTCGTGACGGGCATGGTTGAGGTGGTTCCCATCGAGGACACGCTGCGCGAAGTGCGGAGGCAGAAGCCTACCGCGCGGCGACTTGTCGTGCTGTCCGAAGAATCCGTCTCCGAACGAAACAACACACAGATCCTGGATGCGAAGTACCGCGCGCTCGGCTGGGAGCCCGAGTATCGGCTAGTGACGAATTTCGAGGACTGGAAGAAGGCGTTCGTTGAGGCGCAGGCAGCCGATGCCATCTACCTGCCGACGAACGGCGCGATTCAAGGCTGGAACGCAGCCGAGGGACGCGCGTGGGCGAAGCGGCACACGCAGAGACCCGTCGTGACCTGCGACGACTTCATGATGGCCTACGCCGGCTTCGGGTTGACGAAGGTGGCGCGCGAGCAGGGCGAGTGGGCCGCGGAGACGGCGGCGGCGCTGCTGGCGGGGAAGCGGGCGGCGGAGGTGGCGGTCACCGCGAACCGGAAGTCACGCTGCTATTGGAACACCGCGCTCGGGGAGAAGGGCGGTCTCCGGCGGCCGCACGGGCGGGATTGCGCGGAACGGGACAGGTAAGAGGTTAGACCACTCGACTTAACACCCTGTTTACCTTGGCTCCGGCACCGCACGCGGTTGCGCGGGCTCAGGGCGACGGGCGATGCGGCGTTATCGCTCTGTTAATCCGAACATTCTTACTTTTCCGGCGCGTGGATCCGCCCTACACTGCCCATCAAGGTAAATCCATGTCGATCGCCAGATCTCTTACTCTTCTCGTCCTGATTGCCGCCGCCGTCGTCGCGCAGCAGACGACCGGCACCATCTCCGGAACCGTGCGGGACAGTTCAGGCGCTGTAGTGGCCGGCGCCGCGGTGGAAGTGCAGAACCAGGAGACCAAGCTCGTCCTGCGGGCCGCGTCCGGCGACGACGGGACTTTCGTCCTCAACAACGTCCCGCCCGGCCCATACACCTTGAGCGTGAAGCAGGGCGGGTTCAAGACGTTCGAGTTGCGGGAGCTGAACGTTCAGGTGGTGAGGAACGCGGTGATCGACGCCCGCTTGGAGCCCGGTGCGGTTTCCGAGCGGATCGAGGTGACGGCCGCAGCCGAAGCGATCGACACGCAGACCTCGGTGATGCGCACCAACTTCGCTTCCAAAATGATTCTCGATCTGCCGTCCTCATCGCGCAATCCGCTGGTGGCGGGCGAGATGACGCCGGGCGTGGAGGTGAACAACGGTGCTCTCACTGGCGGATCGCAGATGCTATCGCGCGACGGCGTCTCGGCGAGCGTGTCGGGCAACCGGCAACAGCACAACAGCTTTTACCTGGACGGTAGCGACAACTCGGGCGGCTTTCGGAACCTCGGCCTGCAGATGCCGAACGTCGAGGCGATCTCCGAAGTGCAGGTCATCACATCGTCGAATTCCGCGGAGTACGGGAAGCAGCCGGGCGGGTACTTCAACGTCATCACCAAGTCCGGCACCAACGATTTCCGCGGCGGCGCCTACTACTTCGGACAGGCGACCGCGTTGAACGCCAACACCTGGGTCCGCAACAGGAACGGCCTCGATCGCGTGCCGGCGAAGCAGAAGCAGTTCGGGGTCCTCGCCGGCGGCCCAGTGATTCTTCCCAAGCTGTACTCGGGGCGGGATCGGACGTTCTTCTTCGCCAACTGGCAGCAATACCGCGACCAGAGGGTGAGCACCAACCAGAACGTGCGCTTCCCGACGGCTTCGATGTATGACGGCGACTTCTCGCAGTTCCGCGGGCAGCTCTACGATCCGACGAACAATCAGCCGCTGGCGGGTAATCGAATCCCGGCGAGCCTGATCGATCCGGTGGCGCAGAAGCTGGTGAAGGAAATGATCCCCACCGTGGGCAACCTGGGCGACACGCTGGTATGGGAGTTCCCGGCGGAGCCGCTCTCGAACGAGTACCTGACCAAGATCGACCACAACCTCACCGCGATGCAGCGGCTGAATTTCAGCGTGTTCCAGGTGTACGGTTCGAACCAGACGCAGAACTCGTCGGTGCCGCGCTACTACCCGGCGCTCGACTCGAGCGACCAGATCACAACCTCGGCTCGGCACACGTGGACGATGTCGGCGAACCGGGTGCTCGAGAGCAACTTCTCACTGACGCGGCACGAAGTGAACCGGGGCGTAACGGCGGAACTGGTAGGGCGGGATCTGTCCGACTTCGGCGCCAACTGGCCGCAGGTGGTCGAAGGCGGCACCAAGTACCTGCCGGGCATGAGCGTGCGGGACGGGTTCACCGCATCGCAGCCCGGGTCGGCGGGGAACTTCGTGCAGAGCAACATGCGGTTCGCGAGCACGCTGGCCTGGGTGAAGGGCGCCCACAACCTTCGCTTCGGCTTTGAAACCCAGCGCTCCTCGGTTGAGTCCTTCAACGATTTCGACGGCACGAACTTCTCCTTCCAGGGCCGGCTCAGCAACCGGAACCGGACCGCTGTCACCAACTACGCGCCGAATGCGGTGTTCACGCATTCGGTGGCGGACCTGATCATGGGGCGGTACGAAAACATGGGGAGCGGAGGCATCAACCAATACTCGATTCCCGCGTGGAGCAACTACTTCTTCGTGCAGGACCAATGGCGGGTCAGCCGCCGGCTGACGCTGAACTATGGTCTGCGGTACGAGTTCTATCCTCCGCCGCTCGAGAAAGACGGCCGCTCGGCGTCGTTCTCCGATCAGCACCAGTCGAGCCGCTTTCCCAATGCGCCGCGCGGGCTCGCATTCCAGGGCGACGACCGAATCCCCGCCGCTTTCATCTATTCCGACCGCAACAACTGGGGGCCCCGCCTCGGCGCCGCATACGATGTGTTCGGCAACGGGAAGCTGGCTCTGCGAGCGGGCTATGGACTGTACTATTCGTTCCCGTCGCTGCAGGTCCGTGTTTATTCCGCGTCGCAGTTCCCCTACAACGTGCGGATCACCGTGAACGAAGGGCGGGTGCGGGATCCGTGGCTGACCAGTGTTGCGCCCGTCTTCACGCGGCCCCCCACGCCGCTCCCGCGCGACGCGAACGAGTTCATTCGCACCTACACCTTTCCTTCACCGACGAATCCGATTGCCGGGTTCGACCCGAACATGCGCACTCCGCAGGTGCATCAATGGAACACCGGCGCGGAGTATGAGGTGGTGAAGAGCGTGATCGTCAGCGCGTCGTGGGTAGGGGCGCGGGGAGTCGACCTGATCCAAATGATTCCGTTCAACTATGCGCGCTACCGCAACACGCCGGCCGGAGAAGCACCATCGTTGAACATCAACAACATCATCGCGCGCACGCTCTATCCCACGTTGAGCCGTTTCTCCGTGCGGGCCGAGACCGCAGCCAGCAGTTGGTATGACGCGTTTCAGCTTGGGGTGAATGTGCGCCGGGGCGGCCTCAGCACGCGGCTCGCCTACACGCATGCCAGCAGTTTCGGCGACGGCGGTGGGGTGCCCGCGAACGGCGGTGGAGACGAAGACCCGACCGGGTTCACCAGCGGAACAAACAACCCGATGAATCCGCGCGGAGAGAAGGGGCGCAGCGCGCGCATCGATACCTTCCGTGTCTTCTACACCTATGACCTCCCATTCCTGAAGGGCGCGCAGTCTGCGGCGGCGAAGCTGCTGGGCAACTGGCAGTTGAGCGGCCTCACGCAGTATCTCAGCGGCAGCCCGTTCGACGTGGTCCTCGGCGTGGACGCGAACTTCGACGGGATCTCGAATACGCCTCAGGACCGGCCGGACCTGATCGCGCCGATCCGCTATACGGAGGGCTCGGCTGACGCCAAAATGAGCCGGTACTTCGATCCCGCTTCCTTCCGCGCCCCGGTCATCTCCGCCAACAACCTGTTTGGCAACCTGCAGCGGAACTCCCTGGTTGGACCGGGCGCGCTGACCACAAACCTTGCCGCCGTGAAGAACTTCCGGCTGACGGAGCGAATGTCGGTGCAGGTGCGCATGGAGGCGTACAACCTGTTCAATCATCCATTGCTGGGAGACCCGATCGGGAACATGGCCAGTGCCGACTTCACGAGAGTGCTCCAGAAGAACGGGAACCGCACGATGCAGTACGGGCTGAAGTTCTACTGGTAGAGTGACGCCGATGACCTATCGATGGCTGACAGCCGTGGCCTGCCTCGCGCCGCTGTTCGCAGCGAATGGCGAAGTGAAAATCACGAGGGCTGCGTATCTCGACCGCGTACGCGCGGTGTGGACTGCGCAATTGATTGCCGTTCAAATCGGCTGGGCGTTCGAGCACAAGCCGGCGGCCGTCAGTTGGATCGACAACTACGACCGCCCGATGGGACCCGCGCCCATCGACGACGACTGGTACTACGAGATGGTCCTGTTGAAGGCGCTCGAGGAGAAGGGCGTAGGTCTGACGGTGGACCAGCTCGGCGACTACTGGGACCGGTACAACGTCGGCACCTGGGGCTCGAGCGAGCAGGCACGCCTGAATATCCGGCGCGGAGTACGGCCGCCTTTGTCGGGCCACCCGTTCTTCAACCGGCTGTGGTTCACCATGGGCAATCAGTGCCGCGGAGACCTGCCGGGACTGCTTGCCTTCGGCCTGCCGAATCTGGCCGCGGAGCTCTCTCGCAAATACGGGCATATCAACTCGTATGCGGAGGGCACGGACGGCGGGGTTCTGCTGTCGGCAATGATCGCACTTGCGCCTTTTGAGGCCGACCCCCAGGCCCTGGTGAGGAAGGCGATTCGAGTTCTTCCGCCCACTCGGCCGCACCGGCAAGCCATCGAGATGATGATCAGCCTTGCAGAGCGCGGGAAGAAGCCGAAGGAGATCGCGGCGGCGATCGAAGACCGGTGGCACACCGTCTACCCGGCGACGAACAATGCCGTGTCGAACGGCGCGCTCGCGGTACTGGGCGTGTGGTTCGGGGAAGGCGATTTTCTGAAGACTGTGAACGTCGTGTTCCAGGCCGCCGACTACACGGATGCCGATTGCAACGCCGCCTTCGCGGGAGCGGTGGTGGCCGCGATGAAGGGTATGGCTGCGATTCCCGAGCGCCTTTGGAAGCCTTTCCAGGACCGCATTCGTGGTGACTCGATGGGGCACCTGAAGTTCCCGATGGTAGACGAGAGCATCACCGCCTTGAGCGAGAGAACGGCGGCGGTCGGGCTGAAGTTTCTGGCGGCGAACGGAGTTCGGATTTCAGGGGACACCATTCAGCTGCCTCGCCCGGAACTAGTGCAGATGAGCGACGAGAGCTTCTCCCTGAACGAGTTCGCGGAGCGCTGGTCGAGCGGATGGCGGATGGAGCGAGCGGGGTACGGAGCGCCGGGCGGCGGGCTTCGCAATCTGCGCGGCGGAACATTCCTCGATGGTGATGTCCTTTCGACTTACCCGGCGGATGAAGTTCGTGGGATGTATTTGTGGAAGACGGTGAGCGGCAGGCGGCTGCGGGTGGAGGTGGCGGCCGATCCGGGCCGGAGCTGGCAGTTGCAGATCTTCGCGAACAATGAACGCGTGGTGAGCGAGGTGATCTCGGGCGGACCGGCCGCGGCTTCGGAGACCGACGACCGGCCGCTGTCCGTTCCGGAACTGGAGTACGTTCGCGGCAAGGAAGCTCGGCGGTGGAAAGAGATCGTTGTTGATCTGAAGAAGTATGACGGCCGCGAGATGGCAGTGCGCCTGTATCAGACGGTGCTCTTGAAGGACAACGTTCCGGGGAATGCTTACTGGCGCGGGCTGCGGGTGGACTGATATGCCGATGCGGTTGCGCAACCTGAATCAAAAGAACGGGCTGGTGGAACGCGTGGTCGGCGAGATTGAACAGCAGATCATCAAGGGTCGGTTGCGCGTGGGGGAGAAGCTGCCGCCGGAGCGGGAGATGGCGGAGCGAGTGGGCGTCAGCCGGACAGTCCTTCGCGAGTCGGTGCGGATCCTGGTGACGCGTGGTTTGTTGGAGACGCGGCACGGCGTGGGCACTACGGTGCGCCGGCCGACTCCGGCCGAGGTGGTGCGGCCGCTCGCGTTCCTCCTTAAAACCGGAGGCCCTGAGGTGACCGCCGAGCATCTGCACCAGGTGCGATCGATTCTGGAAGTGGAGAACGCGGGGCTTGCAGCGATCGCCGCGTCGCCCGAAGACGTGAGGGCGCTGGAGTCGTGCTGCGAGGCGATGGAAGCGGCGCAGAACGCTGAGGAGTTCGCGCGGTGCGACGCCCGGTTTCACGCTCGCATCGCGGCGGCGACGCACAATCCGCTGTTGCCCGTGTTGCTGCAGTCGATTGAGGACCTGATGTCCGAGGTCCGGCGCATGGTTGCCGGCGTCCCGGGTTTGCGGACGCATGTGATGCCCGGGCATCGCGAGATCTGCCGTGCGATTCGGGCGCATGACGCCGACGGGAGCCGCATCGCGATGCAGGAGCATCTGCGGATGGCGCTGGCATTGCAGCGGGAGTACCTTGCATAAGCACATATACTGGTGCGGATGGCAACAGCCGTGCCGCTGAAGTCACGCCAGGAATTGGTGCGGCGCATCCTGGCGAGCCGCCACTTCGCGCATGCCGAATCGCTCCGGCGCATCGTTGTTTTCCTGTTTGAGAACGCGAGCGAGAAAGAGCAGGAGGCGCCGCGCGAGCAGGAGATTGCGGTACAGGCGCTCGGCCGGCCCGCGTCCTTCGATCCCAAGATCGATCCCATCGTGCGCGTCAGCATGGCGAGCGTGCGGGAGCGCCTGCAGGCGTACTTCGAGCAGGAGGGTCGCGGGGAGAACCTGCGGGTAGCCCTCCCGAAAGGCCATTACCGGCTCGAGTTCGAACATGTGCCCGGGGAGGCTTCGCGCAAAGCTGCCGCGGACACGCAGGCGCGCCGGAAGTTCTGGGCGCCATACCTCTCGCCCGACAACCCGAACCTGCTGATCTTCACCGAAGTGCTGTTCTTCCGCGACGACGAGGGCGGCTACTTCCGAAACATTTACGTGAATGACCGTGTGACCGGGGCGGAAGAACTGCGGGCGCGAGTCGGCCTGCCCGCGGAGAAGCAGCTTTCGCCGTCTTATCACTTCGTCTCCGCGGGCGAGATGAATTGCCTGCTTTCGCTGACGAGGACCTTCGCGGAGCTGGGCGCGAGCCTCGAGTTTCGAAATTCGCGTTTCTTCTCCTGGTCCGCATCGCGCCGGGCGAACATGATCCTGCTCGGCAGCGCGCGCATCAACCCCTTCGTCCGATCGCTGCAAGGGAACCTGCCGCTGATCATTTCCACGAACTGCATTGAAGAGCGCGACTCGCCGGAGATTGGCGAGCCGCAGCGCTGGGTGGGGCAGCGGCAGCGCGACGGAGATCTGGAGCGCATGATCGAGTTCGCCCTGGTCACGCGCCGGCCGGGTCCCGTGGAAGGCACTACGCTGACCATGATCGGTGCGAATCATGGCCGGGCCATCGAGGGAGCGGGACGGTTCCTGACCGAAGAGTCGCACGTGCGGAGCCTGGATGAAGCGTTCGGCGGCGCGTTGCCGGAGTACTTCCAGCTTTTGCTGAGGGTCGAGATGCTCGATTACGACGAGGAGGTGGTGGATGTGGCGTATGTCACGCACCGCGTGCTCGGGAAGAAGGTGTAGCGAATGAAGCGCGTTCTGATCGCACTCTTGCTTGCGGCCGCTCTACACGCTCAAGTGAAGAAGACCGAAGTGGTGAAATCGACGTCCGCGGCCGAGGACGGCAAGGGCCTCAGCCCCAATGTGCCGGACTCGGTGGCGCTATCCACCCGGATCGAGCGCGTGGTGCTGGTCCGCTTCCGCAACCAGGCCGATATTCTGGCCGGGCTGGAGAAGCACGTCAAGGAACAGCGCATCCGCAATGCTGTGATCCTCAGCGGCTTCGGGTCGGTGGTGGCAGCCCATTACCACGTGGTCAGCAACCGCAGCTTTCCTTCGAAGAACCTGTTTGTCGAGAACCCGACGGCCAATGCCGATGTAGTGAACTTCTCCGGCGCCGTGCTGAATGGGCGGCTGCATCCGCACATCACCTTTGCCGACGCGGACAAGGCCTATGGCGGGCACCTCGAGCCGCGCACGCTCGCCTTTACCTTTGCCGTCATCGTGCTCGGCGTGCTGCCGGACGACATCGACGTGAGCCGGTTCGACGACAAGAACTGGAGGTAGCGATGAAGTGTCCATCCGCGGTTCTCCTGCTCCTCTCCGCGGCGTGCACGCTCGAAGCGGCGGAGGCGCCCCGAACGCTGCGCCTCAACCGGGCTGCCTTCGAAGACAAGGCGCTCGCAATCTGGACCTCCCAGATCATCGCCGTCACGATGGGCTTTCCCTTCGAGCACAAACCCGCCTCGGTGTTGTTTGTCGATCACATTCCGAAGCACTACGACTATGCCCCTGTGGACGACGACTGGTATTACGAGATCGTGATGCTGCGTGCCCTCGAAAAGTACGGTCCGGCGATGACACTCGAACAGTTGGGACGCCAGTGGCTCGAGAACTCGGCTGGCACGTGGGCCTCCGCTGAGCAGGCGCGCGTGAACCTGGCCCGCGGAGTAGTCGCCCCGCAGTCCGGCCACCCGAGGTTCAACCGGCTCTGGTTGACGGTGAATCACTGCCGCGGCGACCTGTTCGGAATGCTGGCGCCGGGGATGCCGTATCTTGCCGCCAGGCTTGCGCGGCACTACAGCCACCTCACTTCGTACGCCGAAGCCGCCGATGGAACAGCGCTGGTGGCGGCCATGGTCAGCCTGGGCTTCGTAGAAACGGACCCCCGGGAGATCGTGAAGAAGGCTGCTCGCGTGCTTGACCCGGCATCACCGCACCGGCAGATGCTGGATGAAGCCATCGCCATGGCGGAACAGGGCAAGACGTTCCACCAGGTGGCCGGCCGGATCGAAGATCGCTGGCGCATCGAGTACCCGGCCAGCAACAATGCCGTGGCCAACGGCGGCATCGCCGCCATGGCGCTCTACTTCGGCGGCGGCGATTATCTGAAGACGCTGAACCTCGCTTACTCGGCGGCGGATTTCACGGACGCTGACTGCAACGGCGCGGCGGCGGCTTCCGTCATCGCCGCGATGCGGGGCATGACGGCGTTGCCGCCGGACCTCGTACCCATCTGGAAGGACCGCATCGTGGGCGACAAGCTGGGCGATGTACCGCTGACGCCACCCTTGGACGAGCGCATCTCGGACCTGGCTCGGCGGACCGTGGCACAGTCCTACAAAGTGCTCGCCCACCACGCATCGATTCGGGCTGAAGGAGAGGTGCTGCCGGTAGGTGTTGAGGAGCCGAAGGCGCTCCCGCCCGAGCTGTTTCACCCGAACCAGCTCACGGCCTTCTGGGATGCCGAGTGGACGCTCGAGCGCGCGGGGTACGGCGGCCCGGGGGGCGGGGTGCGCAACCTCCGCGGAGGCAGCTTCGTGGACGGGGAAGTTCTCGCAACGTATCCGCGCGATGAAGTCCGGGGCCTCCTCCTGCGGCGATCCGTCAACCTGGGCAAGAACGCTGTGCTCTCCCTCCGCGTGGCCGCGGATCCCGGCCGGGCGTGGCAGCTCACCGTTTACGCGGACAACGACAAAGTGCTCGATCGGGTAATCGACGGAGGGCCGCAAGTGGAATGGAAGGACCTCCCCACACTCTCCTACGCGTATAACGATTACGTGCTGGCGAGTCAGAATCGCAAGTGGCACGACATTGAAGCCGCCCTCGGGCAATTCGCGGGCAAGCGGGTGCTGATCCGCATGTTCCAGACGGTGCTGGTACGGGACAAGGTCCCCGGTAACGCATACTGGCGGTATGCTCGCGTCGAGTCTCGCTAGGCGCGCGTCGTCTGGCGTTTGACACCCCTTCGCGGCGACCTCTATACTGGAGTTTTCTGGGCTTTAGGCCCAGTCACTCTATTTGTGTGTGCGGTCCGGGTAGTTCGCCCGCCAGCCGAGGTACTTAATGCCACAGCGTACATTTCAGCCAAACAATCGTAAACGGGCGAAGAAGCACGGGTTTCGCGCGCGTATGAAGTCGAAGGACGGCCGGGCGGTTCTGTCGCGCCGCCGCGCCAAGGGCCGCAAGAAGCTCACCGTCAGCGACGAGAGAGCCGTTCGCTACGCCGCCTGAGGTTCCGCGAGAGCCGGGCGTATCCACCGGCAAGCAGTTCCCGAAAGCGCGGCGGATCCTTCGATCGACGGAGTTTCGCAAGGTCTATGAACAGGGTTGGCGGTTTTCGGGCCCTCTGTTCCTCGCCTTCTGCCTACATGTTCCCGGCCTGGATGGACCCAAGATCGGTTTCACCGCTCCCCGTGCACTTGGGAAGAGCGTGGTCCGGAATCGCATTAAACGGCGGATGCGGGAAGCGGTCCGTCTGCATCTCACAGAGGTGGGGGCCGAATGGGAGATTGTAGTCAACCCGCGGCGCACGGTGCGCGAGGCGGAGTTTCCCCGGCTGGAGCAGGAGATCCTGCGGCTCTTCGCGCGGTGCAACGCGTCGTCATCGAAATTCTGAGATTCTACAAGCGCGGCGTCTCGCCGCTGCTGCCCGCCGCCTGCCGCTACCGGCCCACCTGTTCCGAATACATGATGGAAGCCGTGGAGCGCTACGGCGCTGTGCATGGACTATGGCTGGGTCTTCGCCGCCTGGGCCGCTGCCATCCTTTTCATTCCGGCGGATTCGACCCCGTCCCAGTCAGGAAATCTTAAATGCCCGATTCATCCGGCGGTTCGCCGAACAAGCCCAAATTCGAATTCACTACCGAGATGCGCCTGTTGACGGCGTTCATCCTCATGGGCGCCGTCCTGTTTCTGACGCCGTACTTCTTCCGGCCGCAGCCGGCCCCACAGCAGGCGAAGAAGAATCCGGCGCCGACCCAGGCGGCCAAGCCCGCGCCGCCGCCGAAGGTCGGGGAGCCGGCAGTCACTGCGGCTGTGGTCCCCGGGGCAGTGGCAGCCGAAAAGGACCAGCTCTACACCGTTGAGACGGCGCTCTTCAAGGTGGTGTTTGCGAATCGGGGCGCGGTGGTTCGCAGTTGGGTGCTCAAGAACTACATGGACGCGGCGGGGAAGCCGGTGGACGTGGTGAATTCGGCTGCGGCCAACAAGGTCGGCTACCCGCTTGCGCTGTGGTTCAAAGAGCGGAAGCCCAACGCCGATCTCGACCGGGCACTGTACAAGACCACGGTAGCGGAAGACGGATTGTCGATCGCGTTCGAATGGTCGAACGGCCGGGTCGCGGCGAAGAAGTCGCTGCGCTTTGCGAAGGCGAGCTACCTGACGCAGATCGAGAGCACCGTGACGGAGAACGGGCAGCAGATCCCCCACCTCCTCGCCTGGAGAGGCGGATTCGGGGACGCCAGCGTGCCGAAGGCGCACACGCTGCAGCACGTCATCTTCTATGACACGCAGAGCGGCAGTCTCACGGTGAACGATGCCGGCAAGGCCAAAGACGGGCCGGTTGTGAACGGCGGGCAATATTCCTTTGCGGGTATCGAAGACGCTTACTTCGCGGCCGTTTTCCTGCCGGAGGGCGGGTCGTACTTTGAGGTGCGGACGCTCAGCGATCCCCTCCCGCCCGCACCCGGCTCCGGGGATGAACCGCATGTCGGCACCGCCATCGGCGGCGAGGGCCAGAACCGCTTCTCGCTGTTCGTCGGGCCGAAGGACTTGGATATCCTGCGCGCGGTGAATCCAAAGCTGGCGCAGGTAGTCGACTTCGGCTGGTTCGCCTTCCTCGCCAAGCCCCTGTTCCTTGCGCTGAACTGGACGAACGACAATCTCACGCGAAATTACGGCTGGGCGATCATACTGGTGACCATCGCGATCAACTTCCTGCTCTTTCCGCTCAAGATCTCAAGCTTCCGCAGCATGAAGAAGATGTCGGCGCTGCAACCGCAGATCCAGGCGATCAATGAGAAATACAAGAACGTAGGCATCCGCGATCCGAAGAAGGCGGAGCAGAACCAGGAGATCATGGATCTCTACAAGAAGAACAGCGTGAATCCCGCGGGCGGCTGTCTGCCGATGCTGCTTCAGATTCCGTTCTTCTTCGCGTTTTACAAGGTGCTTACCGTTGCGGTGGAGATGCGTGGAGCGGACTGGCTGTGGATTAGTGACCTTGCCCAACCGGAGGCGCTTGCCATCCGCCCGCTGCCGCTGCTGATGATCGCAACGCAGTTCGTGCTGCAGAAGATGACGCCGTCGACGTCTATGGACCCCGCGCAGCAGCGTGTGATGCTGCTGATGCCGCTCATGTTCGGCTTCATGTTCTACGGGGTTTCGAGCGGCCTGGTGTTATACTGGCTGACTGGCAACGTGATCGGCATCGTGCAGCAATGGTTCTTTAATCGCACGGCGGAAGTAACTGTAACCGCGCCGCCGGCAGCCAAGAACAAGAAGCGAAAGTAAGCGCTGTGGAAGAGACCATCTACTCCGTCGCAAGCACCGGAACCAGAATCGACGCTTTTCTGCAAACGGTCGTTGACCGCGGACGCTTCAAGCTCACCTGGGAGATCGTCTCCGGCGATGGGCTGCACGAGGGCTTCGAGAATCCCGACGTGCTGGTTCGCTTCGGCGGGCACGATGTGGAGATCCTGCTCGCCAACAAGGCGGAAGTCCTGCTGGCGCTGGAGCAGTTAACCACGGAGGCGCTGCGGATCCCCGCCGAGCACCACTCTCGCATCTGCTTCGATGCGAACGACTACCGTTTGATGCGCATCGAAGAGCTGCGGCTGAGCGCATTGACGGCGGCCGAGAAAGTGAAGCAGACACGCGTTCCGTTCCGATTCAGCCCCATGAACAGCCGTGAGCGCCGCATTCTGCACCTCGCGTTGCGCAATGAGAAAGCGGTACGTAGCGAGAGCGCGGGCCTCGGTCCCCAGCGGCAAGTGATCATCTATCCCGCCGACATGCCCACGCCCGCGCATGTCCCCTCGCCGCCTCCCCCTCACCGCGGCGGTGGTCCCGGGGGTGGGGGCCGCGCACGCCGGCGTTCCGCTTGAGCGTTTGCAGCTTCACGACACCATCGCAGCCATCTCGACGCCGCCCGGCCGGGGCGGCATTGGCATTGTGCGCCTCTCCGGTGCACGCGCGCGCGAGGTGGCTGAGGCGATGCTGCGCTTTCAGGGACCGCCGAAGTGGGAGCCCTGGGCGGCGCAGTTCGCCTCTCTCATCGACGATACCGGTGAGACGATCGACCAGGCGGTGGTGACGTACTTTGCCGCGCCGCGCTCCTACACAGCGGAAGACGTTGTCGAGATCGCCTGTCACGGCTCGCCGGTCGTGCTCCGCACGTGCCTGGAATCGGCGGTATCGAAGGGGGCCCGGCTCGCCGAGCCTGGCGAGTTCACGCTTCGCGCCTACGTGAACGGCCGCATCGATCTGCCGCAGGCGGAAGCGGTGCGGGATCTGATTGAAGCCACCACGCTCTACCAGGCACGCGTGGCGGTGCAACAGGTGGAAGGTTCCGTTTCCCGGCGCCTCAAGCCGATCAAGGAGCAGTTGCTGGAACTGATTGCGCTGCTGGAGGCGGGCATCGATTTCGCCGAAGACGACATTTCCGTTGCAACGCCCGACGAGATCCTGCGGCGGCTCTCACTTGTCGAGAAGCCGCTCGACGCACTGCTCGAGAGCTTCGCTTACGGCAAGCTGGTGCACGAGGGCATGAAGCTGGCCATCGTGGGTCGTCCGAACGTCGGCAAAAGCAGTCTGTTTAACCGGCTGCTGGAGCAGGACCGGGCGATTGTGACGGACATTCCAGGAACCACGCGCGACCTGGTCTCGGAGGTAGCGTCGGTGGCTGGCATCCCCGTGAAGTTCATCGACACGGCGGGCATTCGCGAAGGCAAGGATGTCGTCGAATCCATGGGGATTGAACGCACTTACCAGGCGATGGCAGATTCGGATCTGACGCTGGTGGTGGTGGACCTGAGCGAGCGTTTGACGGACGAGGACCGCGTCCTGATGGAACGCGCGAAAGGGCTGGTAGTGGGAAATAAGGCGGACCTGCCGCGGGTTGCGGAGGTGGATTGCGTCGCAGTCTCCGCGTTGACCGGCGAGGGCATCAAGGAACTTCGGGCGGGCATCGCCGCGGCCATCGCGCCCCGCGACCGGGAATCCGGGTTCATTACCAGCGTGCGCCACGAACACCTGCTGCGGGAGAGCCGCGAAGCGCTGCAGAATGCGCGCAATGCCGTGGTGTTCAGCATTCCGCACGAGATGTTGCTGCTCGATCTCTACGCGGCGCTGAACCCCATCGACGCCCTCACCGGCGCAACGACGGCGGATGATATCTTGAATCGCATCTTCTCGACGTTCTGCATCGGGAAGTAGGTACTCTGCCGGTGTTGGCAAGGCGTTCACGCAACTCTTTCTCGGCCCGCCGAATCACGACCCCTCATTCTCGGTCTGTCGCGCTACAAGGCACCGGCGATCAGCGAGGCCAACGTGCCGATGAGCTTGCTGCCGGCGTTCTCCGGAGAATAGTCGGTGCGCGGCATGCCGTCCACGGTGATGGCGATGACGACCGGGCCGCGCGGGGTCTCCACGATGCCGGCGTCGGAGCGCAGCGCGTCGAGCGAACCCGACTTCGACGCGACCTTCTCTTCGTCGAGGAAGCGCCCGATGCCGTCCTTGTACTGCTGCCGCTGAAGAATCGCCAGCATCTCCCGAGACGCGGCCGGCGAGACCACTTGCCCGCGATGCAGTTTCTCGAGCAGGACGGCCATCTCGCGGGGCGTCGAAACGCCGAGGCCGAAGCGGCGGAATTCTTCGAGCTTGCCTTCGCGGCTGTGCCCGCTCGGGGTGGGTTTGAGGTTACGGCCGTCGCCGAGGACTTTGCGCAACGCGCGCGTCTGCGGCAGTCCGAGCGCATCCATCTCACGATTGACGAAGTCGGCGGAGATGCGGTCGAGGACCAGGTTGGTGGCGGTATTGTCGCTGACGACGATCATGAGGTGGACGAGGTCGCGGAGGGTGAGTTCGCTGCCGTCGGCGAGTTCACGGATGACGCCGGAGCCGGAGACCTTGTCTTCGGCCGTCATCTTGAGGCGCTCGCTCCACTTCGCGTCCCCGCGTTCCACGGCTGCGAAGGCGGCGGCCATGATGGGCAGTTTAATGGTGCTGGCGGTGCGGACACGCTCGCCGGCGCGAAGGCCGTACTCGGCGCCGGTGGAGAGGTTCTTCGCGAAGAGGGACACGGTTCCCTGAAAGCCGTTGACGGCGGCGCGTATGCGGGCGTCGAGCGGCGGGGGTTCGGGAGCGATGAGGCGCGCGCCGGCCAGCAGGGCGCGGATGCGCGCCGGGCGCGCGGCGAACATCTTCGACATGGGTTCGCCGGTCATGTGAAAGGCGTAGAAGCGGACCTCGGCGCCGCGCTCCACCCAGCCCACGTGCCAGGCGACGGCGTCCTTGTCGCGGTCCGTCTCCCAACAGGTGCCCGTCTTGCCGTGCCAGCGGTATTCGGGCGTCTCCTCGAGCAGCGTGATGTCCTTCACGAGAGCGGTGGTGCGGGGAGAGAGCCCCAGCGAGCCCTCGTACAGCCTGCGTAGGAACGCCACCTGCTCCTCCGCCGACACCTTTAAGGAGGTCCCGAGCCAGTACTTGTCGATACCCGCCGATATGTCGGCGTTGCCATATTGGAAGCGCCGCAGCAGCGGCCCGACCTTTGCGGGTCCCATGCGGCGGGACATCTCCTGGAAGTACCAGGCCGCGGATGCTCGGATGGCGCCGCGCAGATCGAGATCGCGCGCCCAGTCGGGATTGCTCTGCCGGCCGTCGCGTTGCGGGTCGTACTTCAGGACGAAGGACTCATCGTGGGCAGTCCCGGTCTCGAGGATCATCGCGGCGTTGGGGATCTTGAAGGTGCTGCACGGGGGCAGACGGCGCTTCGAATCACCGGTGGCGCGGGTGTCGAGGACGAACGTTTCGGTGGCACAAGGCGCGAGCGAGCAGGCGAGGAGCGCGGCAAAGAGGACTCGGGTCACTTTGCCATTGTAGGGAAGGAATGGCTGCTCCCCGGAGTCCTCAGGATGACGGCTTTCGGGTAGTTGGCGAGAATCTGCGGAGCCCAGCGGTCGTATTCGGAAGGGGGCAGGTGGAAGGCGACGAGTTGGCGCGGCCGAATCAGCGTATTGACGACGGTGCGGCCGCGTGGGTCCGTGAGATACCAGAAGGGCACCATCGCCACGTCGATCTTCTCTTTGGGAAGTTCGTACAGGTCGAAGCGAGCGGCGCCCGGTTCGGCATCACCGATGTGAAGGAACGAGACGCCGCCGATACGGACGATGTGCCCGAGGTTCTGGACGGACGCGTGGCGCCCCCCGCCGTGGCTGAGCCGGAACAACGTTACGGAAACGCCGCCGAAGGAGCGGGTGACCTTCCGGCCATCCTCCGGGAGCACTCCTTCGACGCGCTCCTTGTGCAGCGCCGCGACCGCGTCCGCCACCTGTTGGGAGGAGACGAGACGCGCCATGGGCGCCGATGTGAGGAAGCGCGCCACCGATGCGGCGTCGAAGTGGTCGCCGTGGAGATGGCTTACCAGCGCCAGGCGGACGCGATCGTAGGGGGGCTCGGCGCGTTCGAGCTTGTCGAGTTCGCCGGCGGCGTGGCGGGCATAGGGATCGATGCCGTTGCGAAACAGGCCGTCGATCACCACGGTGATTTCGCCCTGGCGGAGCAAGACGCCCTCATTGGCCAGGTAGGTCAGTTCGACTGCCAGCCCGGGGGCGGCGAGCAGCAACGCCAGAGCGGCTACGGCTTGCCGGACGGATGGCTTTGCCATAGCACGTTAATGATCTTCCACTTGCCGTCGTACTTTGCCAGGTGAAAGTAGTCGATGCCCCACTCCGCCGTCAGCTTGGCGGCCGCGGTCTGGTCGAGCACGTCGAGGACGACGATCTCCTTGGGGAACTTCTCCACCGGCTTCTTTTTGTCCTTGTTCCAGGCGCCGGCGAGGTTCACGAGCCGCTCGTAGGTCATCTGGTTCGCCTGATAGGGTTTGGCGACGTCGGGCCGCCAGAAGCCGCGCTTGGCCAATTCAGGATGCACGGAGCGCTCGATCCGCTCGGGCTGGACGTTGTATACGCCTTCGACGTAGTCGAGCACTGCCTGCCGGACCCCTTCGCGATCGGCGGACGGGTCAGCCGCGCAGACGGGCAGGATGAGCAACGGGAGAATCAGCAGTTTCTTCATCGCTTGCGCTTAGACGCGCGAGCGTTCGTTTCGTGCCGTTCGACGACGATGGTGGGCGTGCGCACCGTGACGACGGGGATGAGCGACTGGGGCGGCTCGGGCGTCTGCGGCGGCAGGTGCGCCGACAGTTCGTGGTTCAGCTGCCGCACGAACTCCTCGATCTGCCGCTGCATGGCCTCCATCTTCTCCCGCATGTTGAGAATGATCTCGACGCCGGCGAGGTTCACGCCGAGTTCCCGGGTCAGCTTGAGAATGACCTCCAGCCGCTCCAGGTCGTCATCGGTGTAGAGCCGCGTGTTGCCGTCGCTGCGGGACGGTTTGAGCAACCCCTCCCGTTCGTACAACCGCAGAGTCTGCGGATGGATCTCGTACTGCTCGGCTACGGCCGAAATCATGTACGCGGCTTTCGAACGGCTCTTGGTGGCCATGGATTACACCTTGCTCCACAATGCTGACCGGGGATCTTCGGTCTGAACCCGGCCGAGCTCGCGAAGGAGTTCGCGCGTGCGTTCGTCGTTCACGTTGGGCGATTCGATGTACACCTCGACGATCTGATCGCCCTGATGGTTGGTGCGGGCGTTGAACACACCCTTTTCGCGGAGACGGAACTTCTGCCCGTTCCTGGTTCCCTGGGGGATTTTGAGCAGCGCGCGGCCGTCGACAACGGGCACTTCGATCTTCGCACCGAGACCCGCTTCGGTGACCGTTACGGGCACCTTGATATGAATGTCGTCGCCCTCGCGCACGAAGAACGGATGCGGCTCTACGCGGACGGTGATGTAAAGGTCGCCGGCGGGCGCGCCCATCGTTCCGGCGTTGCCCTTGCCGGCGACGCGGAGCCGGTCGCCATTGCGCACGCCTTGCGGAATGCGTACCTCCACCTGCTCGGGCCGCGGGATGCGGCCGTCCCCGTGGCACGCCAGGCAGGCATTTTTGGTGCGTCCGGAGCCCTGGCAACGCGGGCAACTGAGGCTGAACTTCATCGCTCCGGCCATCTGCGTGACGGTGCCGGAACCGTTGCAATCCGGGCAGACGGCCTGTGCCCCGCCCTGCGAGCCCGTGCCGTTGCAGTGGGGGCACTGATCACTCCGCTGAATGGTCAGGCGGACCTGCGTGCCTTTGAGCGATTGCTGAAAATCGACGTTCAGGCCGTACTCGAGGTCCGATCCGCGCTCCGGCGACTTCTGCGCGGACTTGCCGCGGCCGCCGAAAAACTGGCTAAAGAGGTCGCGGAACCCGCCGGACGATTCATCGGTTCCCGGGCTTGGCCGCGCGCCGCCGGCGCCGCCGCCCTGCGTACTGCGCAAGAAGTCGCTGAAGTCGAAACCTCCAAAGTCGAAGCCGCCGGCCTGCGGTCCGGCGGCGCCGGCGCCAGCGCCGGGGAAGCCGTTCTCCGCATAGAAACCGTACTGATCGAACATCTGCTTCTTTTTGGGGTCGCTCAGAATATCGTAGGCTTCCTGGACCTTCTTAAAGCGCTCCTCGGCCGCCTTATCGCCGGGATTCAAGTCAGGATGGTGCTTGCGCGCAAGGCGGCGGTACGCCTTGCGGATCTCGTCCGCGGAGGCGGTCCGCCCGACACCGAGCGTCTGATAGTAATCCTGCTGGGAAGCCATGATCTGCACCTGAGCGGGGCGGCGGTGACCGCCCCGCGATGAGGAGTGGGTTTACTTCTTGTCGTCGACGTCGACGAACTCGGCATCGACCACGTTGTCCTTCGGCTGCTGCTGCTGTTGAGGTCCGGCGCCGTCACCCGTGCCGGCGGCGCCGGGGCCGCCTTGGGGGCCGCCGCCGGCCTGCTGATCGGCAGTGGAACGGTACATCGCTTCGGCCAGCTTGTGACTGGCGGCCGTGAGCTGATCCACGGCGGCGTTGATGCGCTCGACGCCGGCGTTCTCGGCAATGGCCTTCTTGGTCTCTTCGAGGGCCGATTCGACGCTCTTCTTGTCGGCCTCGCCGATCTTGCTCCCGTGGTCCTTCAGCATCTTCTCGACCTGGTAGACCATGGAGTCGGCGCGGTTGCGCGCGTCCACCTCGTCCTTACGCCGCTTGTCGTCGGCGGAGTGCGACTCGGCGTCGCGGGCCATCTTCTCCACCTCGTCCTTGCTGAGGCCGGAGGAAGACGTGATGGTGATCTTCTGTTCGTTGCCGGTGGCGCGGTCCTTCGCGGTGACGTGCAGGATGCCGTTGGCGTCGATGTCGAAGGTGACTTCGATCTGCGGCACGCCGCGAGGCGCGGGCGGGATGTTCATCAACTGGAAGACGCCCAACAGGCGGTTGTCGCGCGCCATCGAGCGCTCGCCCTGATAGACCTTGATCTCGACCGAGGTCTGGTTGTCGGCCGCGGTGGAGAACACTTCGCTCTTCTTGGTGGGGATGGTGGTGTTCCGCTCGATGAGCTTGGTGAAGACGCCGCCCAAGGTTTCGATACCGAGCGACAGAGGCGTCACGTCGAGCAGCAGCACGTCCTTCACTTCACCGCCGAGCACGCCGCCCTGTACGGCCGCGCCGACCGCGACCACCTCGTCCGGGTTCACGCTCTTGTTGGGCTCTTTGCCGAAGAACTCGCGCACAATCTGCTGCACCTTCGGGATGCGCGTGGAGCCGCCGACGAGGACCACCTCGTCGATGTCCTTGGGAGTCAAGCCGGCATCCGACAGCGCCTGCTTGCACGGGCCCACGGAGCGCTGGAGGATGTCCTCGATCATCTGTTCGAAGCGCGCGCGGGTGAGTTTCTTCACCAGGTGCTTGGGACCGGTGGACGGGTCGCCGTAGATGAACGGCAGGTTGATCTCCGTCTCGAACAGGGTGGAGAGCTCGATTTTGGCCTTCTCGGCCGCCTCGCGAAGCCGCTGGAGGGCCATGCGGTCCTTGGAGAGGTCGACGTTCTCTTCCTGCTTGAACTCCTGGATCAGCCAGTCGACCAGCCGCTGGTCGATGTTGTCGCCGCCGAGGTGGGTGTCGCCGTTGGTGGACTTCACTTCCACGACGCCGTCGCCGACTTCGAGGATGGAGATGTCGAAGGTGCCGCCGCCGAAGTCGTACACGGCGATGGTCTCATCCTTCTTCTTGTCGAGGCCGTAGGCCAACGCGGCAGCCGTGGGCTCATTGATGATGCGGCGAACGTTCAAACCGGCAATCTGGCCGGCGTCCTTGGTCGCCTGGCGCTGGGCGTCGTTGAAGTACGCCGGGACGGTGATGACCGCCTCCGTGACCTTCTGCCCGAGGTACGCCTCGGCGGCCTCCTTCAACTTGGTGAGGATCATCGCCGAGATTTCCGGCGGCGGCTGCTTCTTGCCGCCGATGTCGACGCGGGCGTCGCCGTTATCGCCGGCAACCACGCGATAGGGGACGAGTTGCGTCTCCTCGCCGACCTCATTGTGCCGGCGGCCCATGAAGCGCTTGATACTATAGATGGTGTTTTCGGGGTTCGTGACGGCCTGGCGCTTCGCCACCTGGCCGACCAGACGTTCGTTGTTCTTCGTGAACGCGACGACCGATGGAGTCGTCCGGCCCCCTTCCTGGTTTGGAATCACGACCGGCTGGCCACCCTCCATTACGGCAACCACCGAGTTCGTGGTTCCCAGATCGATCCCAATGATCTTGCTCATCCTAGGAAAATCCTCCCTCCACAAAAGCTGTACCAACTGGTGTGCGGCCCCCGGCAAGCGGCGGAGGGCTTCGCTCAGAACTGGCGGCTGGAGAGCAGGCCGCTTCCTCGCTCTCGTTAGCCTAACCGTATTATTAAACTTTAGTGTCACATTGTCAAGTCTGGCAGAGGAGCCGATCCTGGTGGCTGCCGCCGCAGACCTGGCGCCGCTACAAGGAGACCTGGAGAAAGCGTTTTCGGGCCGGGTTCGCTTTACGTTCGGTTCCAGCGGCATGCTGGCGCGCCAGATTGCGGCAGGGGCTCCGTACGACGTTTATCTCTCAGCAAATGAACAGTTTGTTGTCGATTTGATCCGGAGCGGGGCGGTGGCGCCGGACACCGTGAGGACGTATGCGTCCGGGCGTCTCGGCTTATGGTCGAAGAAGGGCATTCGGACCTTGGCCGGGTTGGACTCGGCCGCGGTTCGGCACGTGGCGATAGCAAACCCGGCTCATGCTCCTTACGGCGTCGCCGCTCAGCAGGTGCTGCAGAGCGAACGCTTATGGGAGCGGCTCCGGGTGAAGCTGGTGCTGGGCGAAAACGTCCGGCAGGCCTTCGAGTACGCCCGTACGGGCAATGCCGACGCCACACTGACAGCGTGGACGCTGGTCCACAAGGCGGGGGGCGTGCTGATCCCCGAGACGCTGCACCGGCCGATCCGGCAGGCGGGCGCGGTGGTGCGGGCGTCCCGGAGGCAGGCCGAAGGCAGGCGGCTGCTCGAGTACCTGGTGAGTGAGGCGGGCCAAACGATGCTGGAGAAGCACGGGTTGGGGCGCGCGCCTCGGAGCCCTTCAAAAAAACCCTGAACCGATCGGGGCTGCGATGGTATCCATGGTGCGGTACGATCGTGGACCGGTCCCAGTACGATCGGATCTGGAGTGCGCTTCGGCGGGACCAGATAGTGGAGGCAGGGCCATGTTTGCCACATTGCTTCTCGCGCTGAATCTGACCGCACCGCTGACTCCCCCGCGGTGCGAAGCGTCAACCTTGGGGCAGTATTGGCCCCCCGCCGCGAACAACGACGCGGCGGCGATGCACGCGGCAGCGCGCTCCGGCGAACTGCAGCGTTGTGTGCGGGGTTTCATCCGTTACCGCTGGGCGCGGCTCACGGTCAGCTGGCGGGAAATATCCAAACAACAAGAACGGGCGGAGCCCTCTACCCCGCCCGCTCGACGCTCCTCCGATCCATCAGTAGGATCGTAGCTCCTCAGCAGAAACGCGGGTTGGTGCTTTTTATCCGGCATCCTCCGAGGTGCCGGCCCTCCGTTGCCCAACCCGCCTCACTTTACACATGCGGAATCGGGCCAGGGAATCGGTCACTGATTCACAATGTTTTTTGTTAAACGTGAGGAGGCCGGGCTGCCGGGCTTTCGGGGGGTACGCTTGACGAGGCTGGCCTGGGTGCCGAAGTAGCGGAGCCAGAGACGCTGCTTCGCTTCCGAGAAGCGGTCGCTCCAGAACTGCCGGAACTCAGCGACCTTGGCGGCTGCTTCGCGGTCGAGGAAACCCAGCGATTCGCCGGAGTCCCCCCGTCCGTTCATCAGGGCCTTGGTCGCCACGCAGTCGTTCAACTCGCCGAGGATCCGCTGAACCTCCCGAAGGTCAGCGAGACGGCTGCGCAATCCGGCGCCGTACAACGGTTCGAAGTTCTCGAGGAGGTAGCGGAAATGCTTCGTGGCCAGGCGGAGTTCGTGGTGATCCTCCAGCGATGAGTCCTCGTTCAGGATCTTGTCGCCCTCCGCGAAGTACGCCTCGGCCACCTTCGGCAGGGTTTCCTTCGCATTTGCGACAACGCTCTTCGAGGTGTCCCACTTGGGCTTGCTGTTCTTGAATGACACTCTTGCCCCCCTACAAGAGATGCAGTGCGGACCGCCATTTGGATGAGAAGTTGTTCGCCATCCAACCGCGCAGTTCGCGCTCCAGGCCCCTTTCCGCCAACTTCCGCTCGCGGCGAAGTTCCTCCGCTGCGACGCCCTTGCCGGCGCCCGCCCGCTCGAGCAAGGCGAGCGCGATGTCGCGGTCGCGCACGGCCGCGGCGCAGCGCATCAGCGACCGCAGCCGTTTGCGGATCCTCTTCACCTGCTTCTGTGGGAAGAACTGGTGGAAGGCGCGCAACGCCTGACCCAGCCGGCGGACCGACACCCTCAGTGCGTGTATCTTCTCGGGGTCGCGGCCGCCCTTCGCCGCGCGGTTCAGTTCGAAGACGAAGCGTGCGAGCAGACTTCGGACTCGCTCTGCCGCGTAATCCTGCATTGTTACTATTCTATTACATTCTGCAGCGAAGATACATCGAGGTAAGTACGGCGAGCGCGGCCAGAGCAGCTGTTTCGGCGCGAAGGACCTGGGGTCCGAGCGAGACGGGAGTCCAGCCGGAGGCGGTGGCGAGGGCTCTTTCGGACTCCACCCAGCCGCCCTCCGGTCCTACCAGCAAGGCAGCGCTGGCAGGGATGCCGCGAGCCGAGAGCACATCGACCAGCGGCGCGGCCTGACTGCTGTTCTCCTCAAGGAAGAGGCGATGCTCGGCGTCGACGGGAAGGATCTCTTCGAGGTGGGCGGTCTGGCCGAGGATGGGGAGGCGGGCGCGGCGGCTTTGCTGGCTGGCTTCGAGGAGGATGCGGCGCCAACGCGGAGACCTCTTCTGCGCGGCAAGGTCAAGCCCGCGCTCCGTGCGCACCGTGGCCAGCGGCACGACGGTGTCGACGCCGAGTTCGGCGGCTTTCTCGAGGATCCACTCGAAATGGTCGAACTTGATGAGGGCGGCGGCGAGAGTAATTGGGACGGGGAAGCCGGGGCGGTCGAGGCGTTCGAGGACGCGGAAGGAGATCAGGTCTTTGCCGAAGCCATCGATCTCGGCGAGGTAGAGCTCACGGTTGTCGGAGATCTCAAAGCGCTGGCCCACTTCGGCCCGCAGCACGCGGCGCAGATGCCGGGCGTCTTCGCCTTCCAATTCGGCTCTCTCGCCGCGCACTTCGTCTACAAAGAACAACCGCCGGGCCATGCGATAATTCAATCTTCCCATGATCGCGTTTCTGCGCGGCACGCTCCTCGAGAAGAGTCCGAACCAGGTGGTGGTGGAGGCCGGAGGCGTTGGCTATGACGTCACCGTGCCGATTTCGACGTTCTCGGCGCTTCCGGGCGCGGGCACGGAGGTTCGGCTTCGCATCCATACCCACGTGCGCGAGGATGCGCTTTCGCTCTTTGGCTTCGCCACGGCGGACGAGAAGGCGGTGTTCGAGAAGCTGATCGCGGTTTCCGGCATCGGGCCGAAGCTCGCCGTGACGGTGCTATCGGGGCTGGCGGTGACGGACCTGGTAGCGGCGATCCGGGCGGGTGAAGTGGCGAGGCTGGTCCGCATCCCGGGGGTTGGCAAGAAGACGGCGGAGCGCATGGTGCTGGAGCTGCGCGACAAGCTGGACGCTGTTGCCGCGGGGGCGGGGACGGTGGCGGCGGCGCCGGCGCCTTCGGCGTTTTCGTCCATCGAACACGATGTGCTCTCGGCGCTCATCAACCTGGGCTGCCAGCGGCCGGCGGCGGAGGCGGCCGTGAAGAAGGCCAAGAGCGAAGGCGTAGGGCCCGAGTTCGAGCCACTCTTCCGCAAGGCCCTGGAGCTGGTGAGGTAGCGGATGCGCGAGAAAGGCATCATCTCGGGCGCCGCGCAACCGGAAGACAAACAGTTTGAGGCAACGCTGCGCCCGCAGCGCCTGGACGATTTCACCGGCCAGCCGAAGTTGAAAGAGAACCTGGCGATCGCGATCGAGGCGGCGCGGCGGCGTGGCGAGGCGATGGACCACGTGCTGCTGTACGGGCCGCCCGGGTTGGGGAAGACGACTTTGGCGACGATCATCGCCAACGAGCTGGGCGTGGCGTTCGACCAGACCAGCGGGCCGATTCTGCAGAAGAAGCTGGACCTGACGGGTATCCTCAGCAACATTCGATCGCTGCAGGTCTTCTTCATTGACGAGATTCACCGGCTGATGCCGGACGTCGAGGAGATGTTGTATTCGGCCCTGGAAGACTTCCGCGTGGACATCCTGATCGGGCAGGGCCCCGGCGCGCGCGCGCACTCGCTTCCGGTGCCGAAATTCACGGCCATCGGAGCGACGACGCGGCAAGGTCTTTTGAGTCCGCCGCTGCGCGGGCGGTTCGGACTGATTCTGCGGCTGAACCACTATGATGAGCCGGAGCTGACGCGTATCGTCATGCGCTCGGCGCGGCTGTTGGACGTGACCATCGACCAGCCGGGCGCCGCGGAAATTGCGCGGCGGGCGCGCGGGACACCGCGCATCGCCAACCGGCTGCTGCGGCGCGTACGCGACTACGCGCAGGTGCGCGCGCAGGGGCACATCGACGAGCGGGTGGCGCGGACGGCCCTCGATCTGTTGGAGGTGGACCGCTACGGGCTCGACGAGATCGACCAGAAGATCATGATGACCATCCTCGAGAAGTACAACGGCGGGCCGGTGGGGCTGAATACCATCGCGGCCTCCATTGACGAGGAGGCGTCGACGATCGAGGAAGTGTACGAACCGTACCTGATGCAGCTGGGGTTCATCGACCGTACGCCGCGGGGGCGGGTGGCGATGCAGCGGGCCTTCGAGTACTTCGGCATCGCGCGCCGCGGCGGCGGCATGCAGAACACCCTTTTTTAATGAAGACGGCGTACCTGGGACTGGGCTCGAACGTGGGCGACCGGGAGGATTACCTGGCACGCGCGCGAGGGCTGCTCGAGACGCCGCGGCTGCTGGTCCGCCGGGCCTCCAGCCTGTGGGAGACCGCGCCGGTGGACTTCGAGCGGCAGGATTGGTTTCTGAACCAGGTATTGGAGATCGAGACCGACCTGTTCCCCATGCAGCTGCTTGCGAAAGCGCAGGAGGTGGAACGGGCGCTGGGGCGCGTGCGGAAGATCGACAAGGGGCCGCGCACGATTGACGTGGACATTTTGCTCTACGGGCGCTTTGTGATCGATTCGCCGAAGCTCACCGTCCCGCATCCGCGGCTGCACGAGCGGCGGTTCGCCCTGGCGCCGCTGGCTGAGCTGGCGCCGCAGCTCCAGCACCCGCGGCTGAAGCAGCCGGTGTCCGAGCTGCTCTCGAAGATTCAGGGCCAGGCCGCCCGGCGCCGGTAACTCCGACTATGCTTCGCACCCTCCTGCTGTTTGCCCTGGCTGCGCTTGAAGGCGGCGCGCAACTCCGTCCGCTGGTTCAGACCGGCGCCGCCGAACTGGACGTCGATGATCCCGCGGTGTGGCGGAATACGCGCGACCCGCAGCGAAGTCTGATTTTAGGAACCGTGAAGGCCGCGGCGCCGGACGGCGCGCTCCTGGTTTACGGGCTGGACGGCAGCATCCGGCAGAAGGTGGCGGGGATCGACCGCCCGAACAATGTGGATGTCGAGTACGGGTTCCGCACCGGGGGCCGCACGGTGGATATCGCCGTGGTGACCGAGCGCAGAAAGAGGGCGCTCCGGGTTTTCGAGATTGACGGCGAACGAGGCGAGGTGCGGCCGCTGGGGACTATTCCGGTCTTCGAAGGAGAGCCGGCTGAGCGGGGCGCGCCGATGGGGATCGGGCTGTATCGCAGCCGGGATGGGGTGGTTTTTGCGATCGTCAGCCGCAAGGAAGGACCGGCGGACGGTTATCTCTGGCAGTACCGGCTGGAGGACGACGGCGCGGGCGGCGTGCGCGGCGTCAAAGTGCGGGCGTTCGGCAAGTTCAGCGGCGGCGCGGGGAACGAGATCGAGGCGGTTGCGGTGGACGACGCGGCGGGGCGAGTGTATTACTCGGACGAGAAGTTCGGGTATCGGGAGTACTTCGCCGAACCGGCGAAGGGGAACGGCGAGATCGGCGTCTTCGGGACGGAGACGTTCACCGGGGACCGGGAGGGAATTGCTATCTATACGGGCCGGCCGGGATACATCGTCTGCACGGAGCAGTTACCCGGACAGAGTAAGTACCGTCTGTACCGGCGGGCGGGAAGACATGAGTTAGTAAGCATTGTGGAGGGTGGCGCGGATGCGACGGACGGGCTGGAGGCGGCGGCAAGCTCTTTCGGGGCGCGATTCCCGAGGGGATTCGCGATAGCGATGAACAGTGCGGGGAAGAACTTCTATCTCTACCGGTGGGAGGAGTTTGCCGGGGCCGCGGTGAAGGCGGCCCCGGCAGTGAGCAGGGCCCGCTAGAAGACGAAGCGGGCGATGATCTGGACGGTGCGCGCGTTGCTGGCGAACACGCGCGTGGGATCGTTGAACAGCGCATTTCCGGGAATCAGGTGATTCCGCGTGGCGGCGCTATCGACGGACTGCACGGTGTTGATGCTGCCGGGCGTATATTGCGGGTGGTTCATGGAGTTGAAGAACGAACCGCGCAGTTCCAGGCGCTTGGACTCGGTGAGGGCGACCTTCTTGATCACCGTGAGGTCCCAGTTGTTGATGCCGCCCATCGGCAGCGTATTGCGGCCGCCGGTGGGACGGGCGCCGACGCCGGCGACGATGTAGCGGGCGTCGGGATTCAGGGCGACGTACGCGACGGTCCGGCCGGCGCTGTTTGTGAGAGCGCGGACGGCACTGCCCGTGCGGTCCTTGCCGGCGGGATTCACGATGGCGCGGTCACCCGCCGCGTCGCCGTTTTGATTGCTGTCGACACCGCTCTGCACCGTAGCGTACTGGGGCGATTCGGCGGTGTAAATGCCGGACAGCGTCCAGTTGCCGACGAGGTTGCGCATGAACCAGTTATCGGCCTTGGAGAACCAGGGCGTGTCGTAGATCCAGGTGAAGGTCAGGCGATGCGTGCGATCCAGGAAGGAGCGCGAGCGCTCCGAGCGCCAGTTCTGGAAGTCCTGCGGGCGACGCGGGCTGAGAAGGGTGGAGAACAGGTCCGCCGTCGAATCGTCCATCGTCTTGCTCCAGGTGTAGGCTCCCTTGAACATCAGGTTGTTGGAGAAGCGGCGCGTCGCTTCCAGGGCAAGACCGTGATAGCTGGAGTTACCGCGGTTGTTGAAGGCCACGATCGGGCTCACGTAGCCGGCATTCTCCCAAGCGGGCAGTAAGTTCGAGCGCGCCTGAATGTCGTTCAGAGTTACCGTCAGACGGTCGAGCTCCGCCTGGGAAGGGGCTTGCAGGTAAGTGGGCAGGAACAGCGACTCCGTGGTGCGATTCTGGACGTTGATCCGATCCTGAACGAAGAGGCGGACACCCCGGGTGCCGACATAGCGCGCTTCGAAGGTATAGTCGCGGGCGACGACGCGCTGGATGCCGAAGTTCCAGGAGATGGAGTACGGCAGTTTCTGATCGGGAATGTAGGTAGCGGTATTCGCGAGAGCGTCTTCGGGGGAGAGCGCCGCGGGGCGCCGGTCAGGCCGGATGCCGCCCTGTGCCAGGTAGCCACTGTCGTTCCGGGTAATGTCGTCCTGGATGTTGCTCTCGAGCTGAATGGGCTTCTGCAGCGTGCCGAGGTTGTCGAAGAGGTTGTCGTAAGCGAGGTTGAAACCGGCGCGGATGGAAGTGAGGCCGTCGCGTCCGGGGGACCAGGCGATGCCGACGCGGGGGGCGAAGTTCAGCTTCTGCACCTTGGGAGCGCGAAAGTCGAGGAAGCCGGGACGCGAGGAGGTGGCGTTCAGTTCCTGCAGTTTGTCACCGGCGGTGATGCCTTTGTATTCATAGCGAACGCCCAGGTTGAGGGTCAGGTTCGGCCTGAGACGCCAGTTGTCGTTGACGAAGGCATAGAAGTTGACCTGATTGCCGGCATAGGGAACGCCGCCTAAGTTGCGCTCCGCGAGCACGTCCGGCGTCAGATCGAGTAAGTAGCGCTCCATGCTCGAGTAGTTGTAATCGCCGCGGGAGCGCTGCACGAAGTTATTGGGGGCAATGTACTTTCTACCTTCCGCGCCGAACTTCAGCGCGTGGCGTCCCTTGTTCACGTTAAGGTTATTCGATACCTGGTAGGTATTGATCACCGAGGACTGCGGCGCTTCGGGATAGGGGCCGATCTGCAGGTTCAGATCGTCCTGAATATAGATATTGGGGAAGATATCGAGGTTCGGATACGCGAAGCTACCGGCGTACGGGATACCGTCGTCGTACCGGTTGTAGCCCAGGCGCAGTTCGTTGGTGATGTTGGGCGTGAAAGTGTGAAACTCGGACAGGTTGAAAGCCTTGCTGCGCGTCTGGCGGTTGCCGGCGAAGACCGGCAGGTTCGGCGACGTCAGCGGATCGACGCCCGAGGTGTACTGGTCAATGTAGCGGGAACGCAATTGATCGCGCTCGGAGATGTTGTAATCGACGCTGACCAGCCAGGTGTAGGTGTTCTGATACTGCGGAAACTCGATGGGGAGCTCGCCGATGGGAATCGCACGTCCCCCGACACTCGTGGTGGTGGTGGCCGTCGGCGCCGCGGGAACGTACTGCCGCATGATGTCGAGGTTGGTCCGCGACAAGCCGGGCAGCGATTGCAGCGCCGCGTAGCCTTCGGCGGTGGGCGTCAGCGTGGCGGCCGACGGAGTGCTGGCCTGACCGAGCGGGTTGTACTCGAAATTTCCGAAATAGAAGAGCTTGTTCTTGATGACCGGACCGCCGACGTTTGCGCCCAGGCGGTTCTGGTCATAGCGAGTGTTCTCGCGGATCCCGACCCTCGCGAACGCTTCATCCACGGCATTCAGGTTCCGGTTCTGCAGGTAGTTGTACATGGTGCCGTGAATCTCGTTCGTGCCGCTCTTGATGATGGTGTTGAAGACACCGCCGCCGGAGTGGCCGAACTCGGCCGAGTAGCTATTCTGCAGGATAGTCACTTCCGCGGTGGCCTCGTTCGGAATGCGAACGTTACTGCCGGTAACATCCTTGCGGTTGTTGTCGACGCCTTCGATGGTGAAGCTGTTGTTGCGCGGGCGCTGGCCACCGATGGCCGGACCCTCGCCGAGGCCGAGACCGCCGCTGGAGGCGACGCCCGCGCTGAGGAGAGACAGGTTGATGGGACCGAGCGGTAGTGAGGCGATCGGCACGTCCACCGCCTGACGGCTTTGAAACGTGGTGGTGATCTGGGCGGTGGTGGTATCGATGGTGGCGGGCGCTTCGAGGACTTCCACGGTTGTCGAGACCTGTCCCACCTGGAGCGACAGGTTCGCCGTCGTGGTCTTGTTCAATTCGATGGAGAGGCGCTGCAACTGCGCGGCGGTGAAGCCGGATGCGCTCGCCTTGAGCGTATAGACGCCCGCGGGCACGTTGTTGAAGCGGTATGCGCCTAGGGTGTCGGTCTTGGCGGCGAACTTCACGCCGGTGGCGTCGTTCTGCAGTTCGATTGTAGCGCCCGGAACGGCGGCGCCCGAGGCATCGCTTACCACGCCAACGACGTTGCCGTCAGTTGCCTGGGCGAACATCCCGGTGGGCGCTAATAGCAGCAGCGCGGCCAGGAGGATTAGTCTAATTCGGTCCATGCTGGTCTCCTTTGAGAGCGGTTTAGAAGACCCGGACGCAGCACGCTTGTAACCAACAGTTCCGTTACACCTGTTTACTCGCAAGTGATTGATTTGCTAGCGAAGGCGGATTGTAAGAATCTGAAATTACAGTTAACGAGAGTAACTGATCTGAGATACGGGAAGGTACGTTTACCGTTGCAACACGGCGGCGCGGTCTTCCGGCGTCATTTTCTCCGCGGCGTAGCGGAGCACCAACCGGGGGGTGTCCGATGCCCGTTCGCCCAGGTACGAGACGACGGCGTCCGGGCGCTTCGGATAGGCTTCCTTCAGCACCCAGCCGATACCCTTCTGCACCATGACATCCGGGTCGCAGCGGAGGGCCTCGGCCATCCGGAGTATTTCCTCGGTGTGGCGGCCTTTTTTCGCTTCCTGCAACAGCGCGACCGCGGCGGCACGGCGGCGCCAACGGTTCTTTGACGGGGTCCAGGAAAAGAGGTCACCAATTAACGCCGGCTGATTTGCGATACATGCGGCGAGGAGCCAGGAAGCGAGGCCGTCGCAGTGGGCCCAGTTGTCGACATAGAGGTCGAGCCAGCGGGTGAAGAGCTGAAACTCGCATTTCGCACACTGCGAAGCGAATCTCCGGTAGGTGTGGCAGACGAGTACGCCCTCTTCGAGCTTTCCGCTCTTCCAGAACTCGGTGCAGAGGCGATTGCGCTGGGCGGCCGGCCAACTCTTGATCTGTGAGTAAGTGAATTGAACGATGGGGCCGAGGGCAGAGCTTCGCACGCCGTAGGCGTCAACGGTTCGACCGTCCTCCTGCGTGAAGAAGCGCCGCACGCCGTCCCCGTGAGCGGGATCGGCGGCGGCGCGCAGACGGTTCCGTACCTCTTCGATCAGCCTTTCAGGAACGCGCGAAGCATCCATGCCATTTTCTGGTGCTGCTCCGCGACGCCGGTCAGATAGTCGGCCGCCATGGCGTCGTCCAACTCCTCACAGCGGGCGATATCGCCCTTCAACGCGCGGATCAGCGACTCATGATCGCTGCATAGATTCTCGATCATCCGCTCGGCTTCGGGCAACTCGCCGGGCTGCTCCCGCAGCCGGGTCTCGCGCTGGAACTCAGCCAGCGATCCGATGGCGCGTCCACCGTACATGCGGGCGCGTTCGGCGGCTTCGTCGATGATCTCATCGACTTCCTCGTACTGCTTCTCGAAGACCTCGTGGAGCGAGTGGAACATGGGGCCGGTCACGTTCCAGTGGTAGTTCCTGGCCTTGGCATAGATGACGAATTCATCCGCCAGCAGGCGGTTCAACATCTGAACGATCGAGTCGAGCCCCTGATCATCGAGGCCCAGATTAGGACGGCGGCTGGTAGCAATCATCGTGTTACCTCCAGCCGTTGGATGGCGTCCGGAGCCTGGATGCTACACTCGGATCGTGGCGGGCGAAAGTTCCCTTTTTCCGATGTTTGGCGACGGTTTCGCAGCCTCCGGACCGATCCCGAAGATTACATCGCTGCTGATCAAGCCGGCATCGGCGGTGTGTAACCTGGACTGTTCCTACTGCTTTTACCTGGACCGGGACGCCGACCCGTACAAAGCGCTTCCGGCGCGCCAGATGTCGTTGGACACGCTGGAACGGCTGGTGGATTCCTGGTTGTTCTACTCGTACCCGAACAGCGTCTTCGCCTTTCAGGGCGGCGAGCCCACGCTGGCCGGCCTTCGGTTCTTCGAAAAGCTGGTGGAGTTCCAGAAGCAGTTCGGCCGGGACGGGCAGAACGTCAGCAACGCCCTGCAGACCAATGCCGTGCTGCTGGACAAAGACTGGTGCGCGCTGTTCCGCGGATACAACTGGCTGCTCGGTGTTTCCATCGATGGACCCGAGGACGTACATGACCGCTACCGCTTTAACAAGGCCGGTCACGGGACGTGGCGGAAGGTGGTGGACAGCATTGAACTGCTGCAGCGGGAAAAAGTGGAGTTCAACGCTCTCTGCGTGCTGAGCCAGGCAAACGTCGAACAGCCGCGCGAGGTCTACCGTTTCCTGCGTTCCCTGGGAATCGACAACATGCAGTTTATTCCGCTCGCCGAGTTTGACGGAGAGGGCAAGCCACTCCCGTTCACGATCGATGCGCAGCAGTATGGCCGGTTCCTGTGCGAGATCTTCGACCTCTGGTGGCCGGAGCGGCGGAAGGTGCGGGTGCGCTTTTTCGACAACACGGCGGAGGCACTGGCGGGCATGAAACCGGGCTCCTGCACGATGCACGAAACGTGTGACAGCTACGTGGTGGTGGAGTACAACGGCGACGTGTACCCGTGCGACTTTTTCGTAGAGTCGGGGTGGAAACTCGGCAACGTGAACCTGGAATCGTGGCCTGAGATCGCGCGGAAGCAGCGGCGGTTCGGCTTCGCCGCCAAGAAGACGCTGGCGCACGCGGAGTGCCAGGTGTGCGAGTACCAGCAGATCTGCCACGGCGGCTGCCCGAAGTTCCGCCACGGGCCGTTTCGCCGGTTCGACGACCTCGACTACTTCTGCACTGCCTACAAGATGATCTACGCCCGATGCACGGGGCCGCTCCGCCAGGACGTCGAGAAGATTCTGGGGGCTCAAGCGGGAGCTCGCCAGGCAAATTACGCCTATTAAGAAAAATCGGCCGCCTGTCGAATTGATAGAATAGCGGGTTCCCGATGCGGCAGGATTGGCGAGGCGTTGCCTCATTCGTATTTGCGGTGTGTACGTTTTGCGGTCTGCAGGTCCTTTTGTGGCTGTGGCTGACGGTGGAGCCGGGGTTCGTCCCGGATATGGCCCAGGCACAGCGCGCCTATGACCTGGAAGATTACGAGAAGGCGAAGAAGCACCTGACCGTGCTGGCGAAGCACGGGTCCGCCGGCGCGGAGGGAATGCTCGGCGAGATGTACCTGGAAGGCAAGGGCGTGGAGCGAGATGTCGCCCGCGGGCTGAAGCACCTGGAACGCTCGGCCGAGGCGGGTATCGTTCGTTCCCAGTACCTGTTGAGCCGCCTGTACTCGTATGGGGAGGTGGTGCCGCGGGACCTGGTGCGCGCCCATTACTGGCTGAGCCTTGCTGCGCTGCAGGAACGCCAGAGCGCCCCCGGGCTGCTGCGCATGCTGGAGAAGATGATGAGCGCCGCGGAGATCGAGGAATCCTGGGCGCTCACGGAGCGCCGCGTTCCGGGCGCCCGCCTGCGAGTGACCGACAGCAGCCGTTAGGCGGCGGGGGCGGGCTCTTCCAGCTTCTCGATCTTCACGCGCGCGATCCGGTTGCGATCCATCTGCACGATGGTGAAGCGCCGCCCGTCGAACTCCACCTGCTGGCCCTCTTCGGGAATGAATCCCAGTTTAAAGAGGAGGAAGCCGGCGAGCGTTTCAAAGCCCGCCTCGCTCGGCACCTCGATGCCGTACTGGGATTCCAGGTCTACGATGCTGGTTGATCCTTCGAGCTCGATTACCTGCGCCTCCGCGGGCGGGAGGGGGCGGCGCAGGTCGTACTCATCCTCGATCTCGCCGAACACCTGCTCCAGCACATCCTCGAGGGTGACCAGCCCCACGACTGTGCCGAACTCGTCCACGACCAGCGCCAGGTGCTGGCGATCCTGGCGGAAGTCCTCGATCAGCTGGTTCGCTGGTTTGCTTTCCGGCACGACCAGCGGCCGGTGCAAGAGCGAGCGCAGATCGAATGCCGGCACCTGACGGCGCCGTTCGTTCGACCGCCGCCGCTGTTCCCACACCGGCAACAGGTCCTTATAGTGCAGCAGCCCGATGATGTTCTCCGGCGCGCCCTCGTAGACGGGCAGCCGCGAGTACTGGCTCTCCGTGAACGCCCGCAGGACCTGGTCGAGAGTCGCGTCCACGCGCACGGAGACGATGTGATTTCGAGGGACCATGATCTCGCGGGTGGCCAACTCGCCCATGCCGATGAGACGGTTGATGGCGGACTCCTCGGCGGGCAGCAGGTGCCCCGCCTGCCGAATGGATTCGAGAATGAAGCGCAACTCCTCGGGCGTGTGTCCCCCGCCCCGCTGTTCGCCGCGAACGCCGAGCAGGCGGGAGACGGCCGCGGCGGAGCGCTCGATGACAAAGACGAACGGCTCGGACACTTTGTAGAACACGAGCAGCGCCGGCGCCACGATCACTGCCAGCCGGTCCGAGGTTTCGATGGCGATGTTCTTGGGCACCACTTCGCCAAAGACGACGTGCGCGTAGGTCATCACCAGGAACGCGATGACGAAAGACAGGGCATGGAGCGCGGTGGAAGTGGCGGGCGTCAGCACGGGCTGGAAGAGGCCGACAATGGCGCCGTAGAGCGTGTCGTCGCCGGCCCAGCCCAGCCCGAGGCTGGCGAGCGTCACGCCGACCTGAACGACGGAGAGCAGCCGCTCCGGGTTGGCCAGGAGGCTCATGGCAGCCTGGGCGCCCACTTGTCCTTCAGCGGCCAGTTCGCGCAGCCGGGACTGGCGGACGGAAACCAGCGCCACTTCGGCGGCGGCGAAGAATGCGTTGACGGCAATGATCAGGAAGAGCAGCAGCAGGCGATAGGCGAAGTAGCCGTCCATGGGAGCGTTACTACCTCCACGCTACACTGATTCTTCATGCTCCTGAGATGGGTTGTGCGCGCGGTGAACGCTCTCATCGCGGTGGCGCTACTCACCGCCCTTGGCGCGGCATGGTGGTTTGCGTGGCGTCCGATGCCGCAAACCTCGGGGACGGTGCGGCTGCCAGTGGCCGGCAAGGCGACTGTGGTGCGCGACGAGCGGGGCGTGCCGCACGTGCGAGCGGGCTCCGTGGAAGACGCCGCATTCCTCCACGGTTATGTGACGGCGCAGGACCGTATGTGGCAAATGGACGCCATTCGCAGACTGGCGGCGGGCGAGTTGAGCGAAGTACTGGGGCCGTCGTTGCTCGAAACGGATATGGAATCGCGCCGGCTGCTGCTGCGCCGCGCCGCGCAGGATCAGCTCAGCGGACTGCAAGCCGAGGACCGCAAGTGGCTGGCGCTTTACGCCGCCGGCGTGAACTGCTACCTGGAGGGCCAGCGGAGCAACCTGCCGCTGGAGTTCCGGCTGTTGGACTATGAGCCGCGGCCGTGGACCGTAGTCGACTCGATGCTCGTCGCGCTGCACATGTACCGTACGCTCACCACCAGCTGGCGCGACGAAGTGACGAGGGCTCGGATGATGGAGGGCGGCGATCCGCAGAAGGTGAACCTGCTGTTTCCGGCGCGCACCGGCGCCGATCTGCAGCCGGGCTCGAATGCCTGGGCCATCTCCGGCCGGCACACGGTCTCCGGCAGGCCCTTGCTCGCGAACGATCCACACCTGGAGTTCTCGTTCCCCTCCACCTGGCACCTGGTCCACCTGGAGGCGCCGGGCTTGAATGTCGCGGGGGCGGCGCTGCCCGGGCTCCCGTTCGTCATCATCGGCCACAACGAGCACATCGCCTGGGGCGTCACCAACCTCCACTACGATGTTCAGGACCTCTACAGCGAGCGGTTCGATCCGGCGAGCGGCCGCTACCTGTTTCGCGGCCAGGTGGAACAGGCGCGGCTGGAGCGCGAAGTCATCGCCGTGCGCGGCCGTAAGCCGGCGGAACTGCCGGTGTGGGTGACGCGGCACGGCCCCATCATCCTGTCCGCCGGCGGCCGCCACTTCGCCCTGAAGTGGATGGCCCACGCGCCGGACGGCTTCCAGTATCCGATGGCGCAGCTGAACCGCGCGAGGAACTGGGAGGAGTTCCGCGCGGCGTTGAGCCGCTTCCCCGGACCGGCACAGAATTTCGTCTACGCCGACACGCAGGGGAACATCGGCTACCAGGGCGCGGGCGTTCTTCCCGTTCGCGAGGGGTTCAATGGCGAACTGCCGCTGGACGGTGCGAGCGGCCAGAGCGAGTGGGAGCGCCGCATTCCGTTCGAGGACATGCCGAGCATCTTCAACCCGCCGTCGGGCCGCATTGTCACCGCCAATCAGAATCCGTTTCCGCGCGACTACCGGCACCCCGTGGCGGGGAACTTCGCGGCGCCCTATCGCTTCCGGCAGATCCGGGACCTGCTGTCCCAGCCGGGGCGGAAATGGAAGGCGGAGGATATGCTCGCGGTGCAGAAGGATGTGTACTCCCCGTTCCTGCATTTCCTGGCGCGGCAGATCGCCGCCGCGCACAAGGACACTACCGGACCGCGCGAACTGCAGATGCTCGCCGCCTGGGACGGGCAGATGGAGAAGGGGACAGCGGCGCCGTTTCTGGCGACGCTCGCTTACCAGCATGTGCGCAAGGCGGTGGCGGAGAGCGCGTCTCCGGGAAAGGGCCAAAGCTACGAGTATCAAATGGCGTCGGCGGTGATTGAATCGCTTCTGCGCGAGCGCCCCGCAGGCTGGGTTGCGGACTGGGACAAGATGCTGACCGGCGCTTTCGCCGATGCGGCCGACGAGGCGCGCCGCATTCAGGGTGTCAATCCCAACAAGTGGGACTGGGGCCGCTGGAACCAGGCGGACATCTCGCACCCGGTGGTGAGCCGGATTCCCTGGATCGGCCCGCGATTCTCGATTGGACGCGTTCCCATGAGCGGCGCCTCCACCACGGTGAAGCAGACCACGCGGCGCCTGGGCCCGTCGATGCGGTTCGTGGCGGACGCGGGCGATTGGGACCGGTCACTTCTCAACGTGACGATCGGTGAAAGCGGACACCCGCTCTCGCCGCATTATAAGGACCAGTGGGAAGCGTATTACTCCGGCCGCAGTTTTCCGCTGCCGTTTAGCAACGTTCCGGCGAAGAGCACTCTGACCATCGAGCCAGGTGACGGGGGCCGTTAGTGGCCCTGGGCTTCCAAGAACCGTTCCGCTTCGATGGCCGCCATGCAGCCGGCGCCGGAGGCGGTGATGGCCTGACGGTATACGCGGTCCTGCACGTCGCCCGCGTGAAACACGCCGGGGATGTTGGTGCGCGCGCCGCCGTGCGAGATGATGTAGCCGTCTTCGTCGAGGTCGATCTGCCCGACGAAGGGCTTGGTGTTGGGGATGTGGCCGATGGCGACGAAGAAGCCGTCCACCTCGCGGTCCGTCACCTCGCCGGTCTTCACATTGCGAAGGCGGGCTCCGGTGACGTAGCCCTTGTTGACGTCGAAGACGTCGTCGACCACAGTGTTCATCAGGAACACGATCTTCGGGTTCGCTTTCGCGCGCTCCAGCATGATCTTGGAAGCGCGGAACTGCTCGCGGCGGTGAACCAGGGCCACCTCGCTTCCGAAGCGTGTCAGGAAGTTGGCTTCCTCCATCGCCGAGTCGCCGCCACCCACCACCATGATCTTCTTGTTGCGGTAGAAGAATCCATCGCACGTCGCGCACGAGCTTACCCCGTGGCCGATGAGTTTCGCTTCGTTTTCAAGGCCCAGCCAGCGGGCGGAAGCGCCGGAGGCGATGATGAGTGTACGGGTCTCGATCCAGTCGCCCTCCACGTTTAACCGGAACGGCCGCTTCGCGAGGTCCGCCTCGAGCACGGAGCCGCTGATATACGCGGCGCCGAAACTCTGCGCCTGCTTCTTCATGTTCTCGACGAGGTCCGGGCCGTTGACCCCCTCGGGGAAGCCGGGGAAGTTCTCCACCAGGGTGGTGATCGAGAGCTGGCCGCCGGGCTCATGCCCACCGATCACGAGCGGCTTCAGGTTCGCGCGGGCGGCGTAGATGGCCGCCGTGTTGCCGGCGCAGCCGGATCCGATGATGACGACGTTGTGCATGTACGTTTGGGAGCCGAAACTACCATGCTCACCCATCGCCGGAGGTGCGTGCAAGCGGCGCTCGGTTCAGGCAAGCCAGTTCGTGATGTGGAAGGCGGCGAAGGCGCAGACGTAGGCGAGGACGCTCATATAGGCAAACTGCAGCGCCGGCCACTTCCAGCCGCCGGTCTCGCGGCGCACCACGGCGAGCGTGGACATGCATTGCATGGCGAAGGCGAAGAAGATCAGCAGGGCGATGGCGCCGCCGAGGGAGAGATCTTTGCGGAGGGCTTCCTGCAGGCCGGTGCTTTCGGCTTCGCCTTCGATGCCGTAGATGGTGCCGAGCGTCCCCACGATCACCTCCCGGGCCGCCAGGGAAGTGATCAACCCGATGCCGATTTTCCAGTTGAAGCCCAGCGGCTGAATCAGAGGTTCGATGGTGCGGCCGATGGTGCCCGCGAGGCTCTGCTCGATGGGCGGCACTTTGCCGTCGGTGAGGGGCAGGCTCGCCAGGATCCAGAGCACCACGGCGACGCCGAGGATCACCGTTCCGGCGCGGCGAAGGAAGATCTTTGACCTGTCAAGTAATCGGAGGCCGAGCGATTGGAGCGAGGGCCAGCGGTAGGGCGGCATCTCCAGCACGAAGGGCGAACGCTCGCTTTGGAGGATCGACGACTTGAGCACGCGCGCCGTCGCCACCGCGGCGAGGAAGCCGAGCACATACAGTCCAAGCATGGCGGCGGCGCGCAGGCCGAGCGCGGGGCCGAGCACCGGCGTGTCGGGCAGGAACGCGGCGATGATCAGGGTGTAGACCGGCAGCCGCGCGGAGCACGTCATGAACGGGGCGATCAAAATGGTGGCCATGCGGTCGCGCTTGTTCTCGATGGTGCGGGTGGCCATGATTGCGGGAACGGCGCAGGCGTAGGCGCTCAGCAGCGGGATAAAACTCTTGCCCTGGAGACCGGCCCGCGCCATGGTGCGATCGGCAATCAGCGCCGCCCGCGCCAGGTAACCGGAATCCTCCAGCACGCCGATGAACAGGAAGAGCAGCAGAATTTGCGGCAGGAATACGAGGATCGCGCCAACTCCGCTCCAGATGCCCTCCACGATCAAGGACCGCAACAGACCTTCCGGCAGCATGGCGCCGAGCCATTGCCCGCTCGCCGCGATTCCCCATTCGACGGCGTCCATCGCGGGCTTGGCGTACGTGAAGATCGTCTGGAATACAAGGACCACCACCATCAGGAACACCAGCGGCCCGGCGAGCGGGTGGAGGAAAAGCGCGTCGAGCCGGCGCGTCCACACGGGCGGGGCCGGCGACTGGTAGCCCGCCTGCTTCCCCACCCTCTGCGCCCACTGCCGGCACTTGGGCACGTCCTGTAGCACAGGCAGTTCCAGGGGCGCCGGGACGGCCACCTGCCCGGAGAGAAACTCGAGGACGGTTTCGATCCCTTCGCCGCGCGCCGCGCTGATTAACTCTACGGGCGTTCCGAGCTGATGCGCCAGCGCCTCGGTGTCTACCTCACCGCCGCGCCGCTCCAGATCGTCGGCCATGTTGAGGACGACCAGCGTCGGCAGTTTCAGGCTGAGAATCGGCGCCGCCAGCACCAGGTGGCGGCCCAGGTTGGTGGCGTCGAGAATCAGGAGCACGGCATCCGGACGCGGCACTCCGTCCATCCTGCCGAGCAAGACGTCATGCGTGACCCGCTCGTCGTCGGAGCGCGGCGACAGGCTGTAGACGCCGGGCAGGTCAATGAGCGTCACCTCTCGACGGGCGTCCAACTTGACGGTCCCGAGATGCTGCTCCACGGTGACCCCGGGAAAGTTCGCGACCTTCTGGCGGAGTCCGGTAAGGCGGTTAAAGAGGGTTGACTTGCCCGCATTGGGCGGACCGACGATGGCCACCGTCCGAGCGCGCTTTCCACCGGCCCCGTGGCTGCCGATGGAGATGGTGGCCGCGCTCGAGGGCTGGTGGCATTCGCTCATTGCCGGCTGCTTTGCAGAAGCAGGTGTTGCGCGGTCTCCCGGCGAAGGGCGACCTCTGAGCCGTCTACCCGGTACACGCGAGGATCGCCGCCGGGCGCGGCCTGGGCGGCGCTAACGCGCGCCCCGGGAACAAACCCCAACTCCATGAGCCGTTGGGCGATGTCGTCCGGCAGATTCAAGCCGGTGACAACTGCCTCCTCGCCTTCGCACAATTCGGCCAGGCTGAGGGTCTTCTTTCTGCTACTGAGTTGCAATCAACTCCAGTATGAGACGCCGGGAAAGGTAAGTCAATCGGCCCTTCGGGCACATGTTAAAATCGCGCCGTGGCGACCAGTCCGCCCAAACAGTCCTTCAGCAGGGAGGAAGTCCGCCGGGCGCTCGATGTTTCCGAGCGGCAACTGCGGACGTGGGAGCGGCAGGGGCTGATCGATTCCTCGGAGACCTTCGCTTTCAAGGACCTGGTTGCCTTGCGCGCGCTCTCGTCTCTGTGGCGCAGCAAGGTGCCGCGGCCGCGCATCCGCGAAGCCATTGCGGCCGTTCGCTCCAAGCTGGGTGAGGTGGTCAACCCTCTGACCGACCTTCGCGTTTTTGCCGACGGTAAACGCATTGGGGTCCAGGTAGCGGGCCGCAAGATGGAGCCCATCACCGGGCAACTGCTCTTCGACTTCGACGCCGCTGAATTGAAGCGCCTGCTGAGCTTCCCCAAGGCCCAGCCGGGCAAGGAGCGTCATCGCAAGCACGAGGCGGAGCGCTGGTTCCAGCGGGGCCTCGACCTGGAGCAGAGCGGCGCCGACACGGAAGAAGTGGTGGCTGCGTACAAGCACGCGATCGAGAACGATCCGCACTCGGCCGGAGCACTGGTGAATCTCGGCACGGTGCACTTCAACTCGCGCGCGTTCAAGGAAGCGGAAGGCTGCTACAAGCGCGCGCTCGAAGTGGATCCGAACTACCCGCTGGCTCACTTCAACCTTGGCAACCTTTACGACGAAAAGGGCGACCGCCGGCGCGCGCTGGCCCACTACCTGGCCGCGCTGGAGCTGAACCCGCAATACGCCGACGCGCACTACAACATCGCACTGCTGTACCAGATGAGCGGCCAGACGCTGCGCGCTGTCCGGCATTGGCGCGTCTATCTGAAGCTCGATCCCAGCAGCAGTTGGGCGGTGATCGCGCGGCGCGAACTCGACAAACTCCGCGCCGCCACGATCGTCCGCGGCAGGGAATAACGGGGCGGGCCGCGCCGCGTTTTCGTATCCTAGTACTTTGGAGGTTTTTCGTTGAACCGACTCGCGCACGCGTTTCGCGCGTTCTTTTCCATCCTGTTTCAAGGCTCGCTCGCCGAGGACATCGCCAGCGCATACGGCTACTCCGCGAAGAAGACGTCCGCACCGGCGAAGGCAGCGTCGCCCGCGGCCGCAGCGGCTCCGGCGGTCCGGACGTCGGACGGGGCCCTGCAAATGCTTGGCATCCTGCAACGCGACTCGCGCCTGATTGACTTTCTGATGGAGGACATCGCCGCCTACAGCGACGACCAGGTGGGTGCGGCCGTTCGCAGCCTCCATGAGAGCTGCCGCGATTCGCTGAAACGGTACGTGACGCTTGGGCCGGTGATCGATGGCGTCGAAGGCACGTTTACGCAGGTGACGGGCGCGCTCGCCAAAGACCCGAACGCCCTCAAACTCCTGGGCAACGTTCCGCCGGACGGCAAGGCCAACGGCGGCACGCTGCGCCATCGCGGCTGGCGCGCCAACAAGATCGACCTGCCGGCGCTCGCCGCGAAGCAGGACCCGGCCATCGTCGCTCCCGCGGAAATCGAGATCGAGTAGTTCACCGTGCCCAAACAGTTTGTTATCGGTATCGACCTTGGTACGACCAACTGCGGCTTCGCTTACGCGGAGCCCGCCGCCATTGCCGATCAGCACACGCTGCCGGAGGTCTCGCTGTTCGCCATCCCGCAGTTGGTGAATGCCGGCGAGGTTCGGGCGGAGAATCTGATGCCTTCATCGCTCTACCTGCCGGGCGAAATGGACTTCCCGGAAGGCACGACGGCTTTGCCCTGGGACGCCGCGCCTGAGTACGTGGTGGGAGTGCTTGCGCAGAAGCGCGGAGTGGAGCGGTCGCAGCGGCTGGTCTCCTCGGCGAAGAGCTGGCTTTCACACACCGGGGTTGATCGCACCGCTCCCATTCTTCCCGCGAATGCACCTGACGGCGTTTCCAAGGTCTCGCCGCTCGAAGCGTCGCGCCGCTACCTGGAACATATGAAGGACGCCTGGGACAGCACGCACCCGGAGGCGCCCTTCGAAGAGCAGGAAGTGCTGGTGACCGTGCCCGCGTCGTTCGACGCCGTGGCGCGCGAACTGACCCTACGCGCTGCGAGCGAAGCGGGGTATCGCAACCTGATCCTGCTGGAAGAGCCGCAAGCCGCCTTCTACGCGTGGATCGAGAAGCATCCCGACTGGCGCGAGCGCGTGCAGGTGGGCGATCTCATCCTGGTGGTCGACATCGGCGGCGGCACCACGGACTTCACGCTCATCGCGGTTACCGAGGAGAACGGCGAACTGCGGCTGGAGCGCATCGCCGTCGGCGAACATATCCTGCTGGGCGGCGACAACGTGGACCTCGCGCTTGCGCGCCATACGGAAGCGCAGCTGGCGGGTAAAGGCACTAAGCTCGACGCGCTGCAGCTGCACGCGCTGTGGCAGCAGTGCCGGGTGGCAAAGGAGAAGCTGGTCGGCGACGACAGCCTGACCGAAGAGCCGGTGACAGTGCTGGGCAAAGGCACCGGCCTGGTCGGCGGAACGATACGGGCGCGGCTGATGCGCACGGACGTCGACCGCCTGTTGCTCGAGGGCTTCCTGCCCGCTGTTCCGAGCACCGAGATGCCGCAACGCGCGCGACGCGTGGGCCTTGCCGAGATCGGCTTGCCCTACGCCGCCGACGCCGCGATCACGCGCCATCTGGCCCGCTTCCTTCGCCAGCAGGCCGCCAACGCGGAGCACGGCTCCGTGCGTCGCGGCCCGAGCGGCCTGGCCTGCCCGACTCACGTCCTGTTCAACGGCGGCGTGCTGCGCGCGAACCTGGTGAAGCAGCGGCTCCTGGATGTGCTGAACTCGTGGCTCCGGGCGGAAGGTATGCCGGACGTTGTGCCGCTGTTCGGCGAAGACCTGATGCACGCGGTGGCGCGCGGCGCCGCGTATTACGGAATGGCCCGTCACGGCCGTGGAGTTCGCATTCGTGGCGGCGTCCCGCGCACGTACTACGTCGGCATCGAGAGTGCGATGCCCGCCGTGCCCGGCATGCCCGCGCCGCTCAAGGCGCTCACCGTCGCGCCGTTCGGCATGGAGGAGGGCACGGACTTGCAGTTCCCCGAGCGGACCTTCGGCCTCGTCACCGGGGAGCCCGCGGAGTTCCGCTTCTTCCAATCCGCCGAGCGTAAGAACGACGATCCGGGCGAGATGCTCGAGAGCGTCGGCGATGATCTCGACGAGCTTGCTCCAATGGAAGTCACGCTCCCCGGCAATGAAGGGGAGTTGGTCCCCGTCACGCTTGAAACGGTGGTCACTGAAACCGGTGTCCTGCAGCTCTGGTGCGTAGCGCGCGACGGCCGCCGCTGGAAGCTGGAGTTTAACGTTCGCGCCGCACATCAGCACGCATGAAGATTGGCATCGACCTAGGCACCACCAATTCCGCTCTCGCCTACATCGACCCCAACGAAGCCGAAGGCGCCGAGTTCCCGCCCATTCACATCCAGCAGATCCCGCAGCACGTGGCGCAGAACCGTGTGGACGATCAGCGCACGCTGCCGTCGTTCCTCTATCTGGCCCCGGAACAGAACTACACCGGCGTGTTTGCGCGCGAGCAGGGCGCGCTGGTGCCGACCAAGTCGGTGCACTCGGCGAAGTCGTGGCTGTCGAACCCGGATGTCGACCGCACCGCGAAGATCCTCCCCTGGGACGCGCAGGAAGCGGGGCGCGTGCTCTCGCCCGTCGACGTCTCCGCCGCTTACCTCACCCACATGCGGGAGGCCTTTGAGAAGGCGCACGGTACTTCCATTGCGCAGCATGAAGTCGTGCTCACCGTGCCGGCGTCGTTCGACGAAGAAGCGCGCGAGTTGACCGTCGCTGCGGCGGCGCAGGCGGGCCTGGAGCGTGTGACGCTGCTGGAAGAACCCGCGGCTGCCTTCTATTCCTGGATTGCGAACCACCTCGCGCAATCGCAGAAGATTCTGACCGACGGCATGGTTGTGCTGGTGTGCGACGTTGGCGGCGGCACCAGCGACTTCACGCTGGTGAAGGTGGAGCGGCAGAGCGACCTGGTCAGCTTTACGCGCACCGCGGTCGGCAAGCATTTGCTCCTGGGCGGCGACAACCTCGACCTCACGTTGGCGTGGCTGGCGGAGGCGAAACTCGGGCAGCAGCTTTCTATCAAGCAGCGGAGCGCGCTGCGGCGGCAGTGTGCCGCGGCGAAGGAACGCCTGCTGGCCGACCCGACGCTGCCCAGCGCCGAGGTGCGTATCCTTGGCGCCGGGTCGTCGCTGATCGGCGGCACGCTCAAGACGGAGATTCTCCGCGAAGAGGCTCTGGAACTCGCGCTGGAAGGCTTTTTGCCGTTCTGCGAACTCGGCGAGAAGCCCAAAGAAGAGAAGCGCTCGTTGTTCCGGGAACTCGGCCTGCCGTACGTGTCGGACCCCGCCGTGACGCGGCACCTCTCGGTGTTCCTGTCCGCGACGAACACGCCACCGCCCGACGCCATCCTCTTCAACGGCGGCTTCTTCATCCCCGACATCCTGCGCAATCGAGTGGCGGACGTCATGGAACGCTGGTATGGCCGGCGGCCGATCATCTTCGAGAACCGGGACCTCGACCTCGCGGTCGCTGTGGGCGCCGCGTACTATTCGTACGCCAAGACCAGCGGTGCGGGCGTCCTGGTGCGAGGTGGCCTTCCGCGCACCTACTACATTGGCCTCGAAACCGGGGATACCGTTCGCGCCGTCTGCCTGGTTCCGCGCGGAACGGAAGAGGGAACGTCGCTCGAACTCGATCGCGAGAACCTGCAACTCGTCGCCAATAAGCCTGTCTCGTTCCGGCTCTACAGCTCGCTGACGCGCTCGGAAGACGACTTCGGCGAGATCGTCGAGTTCACGCAGGAGCAGGTGGCGAACGGCGATCTGCATCGCCATGCGCCGCTCAACGCGGTGATCCGCTTCGGTAAGAAGATCGAAGAGCGATTGATTCCGGTCAAGCTCGGCGCGCGCCTCACTGAGGTGGGTACGCTGGAGATCTGGGCGGAGTCGAAGGTCAGCGAACACCGCTGGCGTTTGCAGTTCGAGCTGCGAAAAAGCGGGCAAAGCGAACCCAGCGGGGAGCGCCGGGCCGCCGCCGTGGTCAGCGAGGACGGCCAGAAGCAGGCCGAACAACTGATCCGCGACATCTTCACTGCCTCCCCCCAGTTTCCGCCCGAAGAGCTGCCGACGCGATTGGAACAGGCGATGGGCCTTGGCCGCAACGCCTGGCCGCTGAACGTCATTCGCCGCCTCGCCGACGTCTTCCTGGAGCTCTCCGACGGGCGGCGTCGCGGGCCGAACATGGAAAGCCGCTGGCTGAACCTTGCCGGCTTGTGCCTGCGTCCGGGCTTCGGCTTCCCGGGCGACGACGTGCGTATCGAGCAGGCTCGCCGGGTCTATGCGTCGGGTCTCGCGTTCGCTAACCATGTGGAGTGCGAGACGCAGTGGTGGATCTTCTGGGGCCGCGTGGCGGGCGGATTGAATCGGAACCAGCAGGCGGACATCTATCAGCGTCTCTCGCCGTTCCTCCTGCCCCGTGCCAAGAAGCCGCCCCGCGTGAACAGCAGCCTGCTGCGCGAGATGTGGCGCACGGCGTCGAGTCTGGAGCTTCTTCCGGTGGGCACGCGCACGGAGTTGGGCGAAGCGCTGGTCAAGAAGGTCCGGGCGAGCCAGCACACAGATAGCGACCTCTGGTGCCTGGCGCGCCTCGGCGCCCGCGCGCTCTTCTACGGTCCCATCAACCAGGTGCTGCCCGCGTCTACCGCCACTCGCTGGGTGGAGACGCTGCTGGACAAAGCCATGCCGCGGGCGGCGGAGGCCGTCGCTTCCATCGCGAGCCACACCGGCGATTCGACGCGCGACCTCCCGCCGGCAACGCTCGACCTCGTCCGCCGCGCGTTGACGGAGATGGAAGACGCGCCGCGGCTGCTCGCCGTGCTTGACGGAGAGGGACCGCGCGATCTCGCCGCGATGGGCCGCATGTTCGGTGAGGAGTTGCCGAGCGGCCTCGTATTCGCCGAATGAACGAACTCGAATTAGTGCGGCGTTTGGCGAGTGCGCAGCGCGGCGCGCCGGGCGTGGTGCTTGGAATCGGGGACGACGCCGCCATCTTCCGCCCGGCCGGCGGCGAGGACCTGGTCTTCACCACCGACATGTTGATCGAGGACGTGCACTTCCGCCGCCGGACTCATACGGCCGAAGATGCTGGGTACAAAGCGATGGCGCGAGGGCTCAGCGATATAGCCGCCATGGGCGCGTGGCCTCGCTTCTGCCTGCTGTCCATCGCGCTCGCTCCGTGGGCGAAGGACCGCTGGTTCGAATGCTTCGTGAAGGGCCTGCGGCTGTTCGATGTGCCGTTGATCGGCGGCGATCTTTCGCATTCCGACCGCGTCACAGCGGATGTCGTGGTGTGCGGCGGAGTGCCGCGCGGGAAAGCGCTGAGCCGCTTCGGCGCGCGCCCGGGCGATACCGTCTGCGTCAGCGGCCCGCTTGGTGGTTCGGCGTTGGGCTTGCGTACAAAGCGCGGGGACGCCTGGGAGCGCCACCTGCGCCCTGAGCCGCGCCTCGCTCTGGGCGTCACGCTACGCGGTAAGGCCAGCGCGGCGATGGACTTAAGCGACGGACTCTCGATCGACCTGAAGCGCCTGTGCGAAGCCTCCGGCGTTGCCGCCGAACTGGACCGCGAACCGCCGCGCTTCGAGGGCGCCACGCTCGAGGACGCCCTGCACGGAGGCGAAGACTACGAACTCCTCTTCACGCTGCCGCCGAAGACCCGCCGTCCCCCGCGCACCGCCGCGATCGGCCGGATCGTAGAGGGCAAGCCGGGCGAGGTGACGTTTCTTGGCCGGCCATTAGCCGCGCGCGGCTATCAGCACTTCCGATGAAACCCGATCCCGCGATTGTCCTCGACCTCATCGAAGCGTTCCGCCGTTCGAAGACGATGTTCGTCGCCACTTCGCTCGGCGTCTTCGACATGCTCGCGCAGGGCCCCGCAAGCGCCGGCGAACTGGCTGCCAGGCTGAAGGCCGACCTCAGCGCGCTCACCCGGCTGCTCGATGGCTGCGCCGGCCTCGGGCTGCTGGACAAGCACGAAGGCCGCTACGCCAATACTCCAGTCGCACACACTTACCTGCTCCGCCACAGTCCGGACACGCTCGCCGGCTACATTCTTTATTCGAATGCCGCGCTCTACCCGATGTGGGGTCACCTCGAGGAGGCGGTGAAGGAGGGCACGAATCGCTGGTCGCAGACCTTCGGCGGCGACAAGCCGGTCTTCGAACACTTCTTCCGGACCGACGAAGCGATGCAGGAGTTCCTGCTCGGCATGCACGGGTTCGGACAGCTTTGCTCACCCTCAGTGGTCTCCGCCTTCGACCTCTCGCGGTTCAAACGCCTCGTCGATCTTGGGGGCGGGACAGGCCATCTCGCACTTGCCGCCGCGGCCCGCTATTCGCACCTGCGCACCGCGGTCTTCGACCTGCCGCGCGTCATCGGCTACGCGCGCCGTTTCGTCGATGACCGCGTCGAACTCATCGAGGGCGACTTCTTCGCGGACGAGTTGCCTGGCGCCGACCTCTACGCCCTCGGCCGCATTGTGCACGACTGGAGCGAGCCGAAGATCCGCCTGCTGCTGGCGAAAATCTACGCCGCGCTACCCGCGGGCGGCGCGCTGCTCATCGGCGAGAAACTGGTGAACCCCGGGCACGACGGCCCCGTCCCCGCGCTCATGCAGTCGCTCAACATGCTGGTCTGCACGGAGGGCCGCGAGCGGTCGCTCGACGAGTACCGCGCGCTGCTGGAGGAAGCGGGTTTCGCCCGCGTTGAGGGCAAGCTGACGGGAACGCCGCTCGACGCGGTGCTCGCAACGAAAGCTTAGACGGCTCCCAGCCCCTTGCCGTCCAGGAGCCGCGTGTTCATCACGCCACCTCGAATCGTAAATACGCCGGGGAACTTCTCATCCCAACCCTTGTTGGCCGCCGGTACGTACTGCCGGGAGTTCGCCTCGATGGCCGCAACCGAAGGCAAGTGAGCGGCAAGGCTGGCGCTGTGGATCAGCGAAGCGCCGGGGCATGTGAGGTCCTGTACGCAGAGAAACATCTTGTACTTTTGAATCGCCGCGCCCATCAGCAACGCCTGGGTTTGTCCCTTGCACGCCTTCAAGGCCGCGCCGGAGTAACCCATCTCGCGTGCCAGATGCAGGCTCTCCAACTCCGTCAACGACTCGTCGATCACCACGGGGAGCAACTTCGCCGCCTCATGCATCACGTTCTCGCGATTCTTTGTGAGATCGCGGCCGGTGGGTTGTTCAATGTACTGCACGCGCCGGAAGCCCTCGGGCGTCTTCTCCTTCACCTGCCGCACGAAATCCATCAGGTACCCGATGTTGGGGCAGCGCTCGTTGAAGTCGAGCGAGTAGACCCACTTCGCCAAGCCGCGCTTCTTTTGGGTCTCCGCGGCGATGCGATCCACGCGCACCACGCGCTCCACGTCCCATTTCAAATCGTCGCCGTTGAGCTTGATCTTGATGTTCGTCAGCCCGTCGCGCTCGATCCATTCGGGCACCGTTTCGGGCAGTCCATCGTTCAAGCGCTGCTTGATGTCCTCGGCCGTGATGGGATCGACGGCGCCGACCAGATGATAGAGCGGCATGGCGGGCTTGGCGCGCTTCGTCACGTAGCGGTCCAGGCGATCGCCCGTGAACTCGGCGCCGAGGTAGTGTCCGAGATCATGCCGCAGAAACTCCGGCCCATAGGTACTGAAGCAGTTCACGCCGTGCAGCTTGCCGTAAGCATCGTGGATCGCCGCGTCAAACGGCGAAGCGACCACCAGCGTGCACAGCTTCGGGATGGGCTCGGACCATCGCCGGCTGACCTCAGCGGCCATCTTCAGGTACTCCGGCTCGAGTGCGACGTTGATGTCGACAGGATGGCCGTATTCACGGTACCCGCGCGTCAGCGGCGTCAGCTTCTCCGCCAGCGCCTTCATGGCCGCCAGCGTCTCGTCGTATCGCAAGGAACGGGTGGGCCAGGACCACACGTTGCCGAGCGGCATGGATCCGAAGCCCTGCGCCCGCTTGCCCTGAGGGTTGCTCACCGTCACGTGCACGTTGAGCAGCGTCACGCGATCGACCACGGTACCGCCGAACTTGATGGGAGTGCGGTACAGGAAATCCTCGTACTCGTGCCGCACCTCCTCCAGACGGCTGTCGGTGGGCGCGGGTCCGGCCAATACATGGAAGGGGCGCGCGAGCGCAGCGGAGGCGAGGAACGAACGGCGTGAGAGGGTCATCCCGGTGCCTATTCTTTCATGCTGGAACCTCTTGCGTGCGTGCGGTGTCTGAAGCGTTGGACGTCACAACAAGCGCAACGCCGCGGCGCAATTGCAGAGGGAGAAGGAGATGTTCGAGCAAGCGATGCTTGCGCCGCAACCGCAGGGGCGCAAAGCCTGGACCATGCTGGTTTCATTCACGTGCCAATGCGCGCTGGTGGGGCTGGCGATTCTTGTGCCGTTACTGGACCCGCAGAGCATGCCGCGCACGATGCTGCTTTCCACGCTCATCAGCCCGGAGTTGCCACCCGCCGCCGCGCCGCCGCCGGCCCCTGAGGCCATCCGGGCTACCGTACGCAGAGTTGTGACTCAGTTCGACGGGAGCCGGCTGCTGGCGCCAACCACCATACCCGACAAGCCGGCGATCATCGATGAGACAGACCTGCCGCCCGCCGGAGCCTTCGCAGGCGGAGTGCCCGGCGGAGTGCCGGGCGGAATTCCGGGCGGTGTGGCCAACGGCGTTATCGGCAGTATCATCACGCAGACGCCAATGGCGGCCCCGCCGCCACCCGTGCAGGCCGTCAAACCCAAGGAAGAGCCGAAGCCGGTACAGCGCATCCGCCAGGGCGGCAACGTACAGGAGGGACTGCTTCTCAACCGCGTGATTCCTCTCTATCCGCCGCTGGCCAAAGCGGCGCGGATTCACGGCGTCGTCCGCCTGCAAGGGATTATCGGCACGGACGGCCGCATCCAGCATCTGCAGGTCATCAGCGGTCATCCCCTGCTTATTCAAGCGGCTCTCGATGCCGTACGGCAGTGGATTTACAGGCCTACGATGTTGAACGGCGACCCCGTGGAGGTGATCGCACCCATTGAGGTGCGCTTCCTGCTCAATCAGTGACGCCTGGCGGCCGCTTGTGGAACTTCTCCGCGAGCTTGACCATCAGGTAAAGCAGTGCGAACAGGGCCAATGCGAACAGCAGCAACTCCCTGACATGGGAGCGCAGCCAGGCAACGGAGTTCTCGCCGATCTGCGCTCCCAGCCACGCCAGGAAACCGTATCGCGGCACGCGCGCAGCCACAACGGTGGCGAAGAACGTCAACGGACGGACGCGGAGGGCGCCCGCCGACAGCACGAAGATCTTCAGCGGCAGCGGGATCATCGGCACGCTCGCCGGAATGAACACGGTGATCAGGCCGTAGCGTAAAAACCACTGCCGGAACTTCGCGCCGCGTCCGGCAGCGGTGTACCGCGCCAGGTACGCTTCGCCCCCTTTGCGCGCAATCGTGAACAAGACCATGTTGCCGATGATGGAGCCGATGATCGCCAGGGCGGCCAGTAGCACGGCCTTCGAGGGCTCCGCCGCGGCGAGCGCGACGACGAGCAGATCGACGGCCGCCGGCAGCGGCACGCCGGCGGAATCGAGCGCGGCCAGCAGAAACACGCCGAGCGGCCCAAGCGCCACCAGCCAATCGACGAAGCCCTTCATCCGCCCATCAGCTCCAGGAGCCCGGCTTCATCGATGACGGCCACGCCCAGTTCGTTCGCCTTGTCCAACTTCGAACCGGCATCCTCACCGGCCACCACGTAATCGGTCTTCTTGCTCACGGACCCGCTCACCTTCCCGCCCGCCGCTTCAATGCGAGCCTTCGCGTCTTCGCGTTTCAGCGTGGGCAGGGTGCCGGTGAGCACCAGGGTCTTCCCCTGGAGCGGGCCGCCCTCGCGCTTCTTGATGGTGTGCGTGAACTGCAGCCCGGCAGCGCGCAGCCGCTCCACCAGTTCGCGATTGCGGGGCTCGGCAAAGAACCGCGCGATGCTCGCCGCCACCTTCGGCCCGACCTCCTCCGCCGTCTGCAGCGTGGTCTCATCCGCCTGCGCAATCGAGTCCAGGCTTCCGAAGGCCTCGGCGAGCAGCTGCCCGGTGCGCTCCCCCACAAACGGGATGCCGAGCCCGTTCAGCACGCGCGGCAGCGGCAGCGTCTTCGAGCGCTCGAGGTTGCGCAGAATCCGTTCCGCGGACTTCTTTCCCATCCTCTCCAGGTTTTCGAGCGTCTCCGCGCGGAGGTCGTACAGGTCCGCCACGCTGCGCACGTGACCGCCCTCCACGAGTTGATCCACCAGCGCCTCGCCCATGCCGTCGATGTCCATGACGCCGCGCGAGGCGAAGTGCAGGATACTCTCTTTCAACCGTGCCGGGCAGTTCGTGTTGATGCAGCGCCGCGCGGCTTCTCCCTCCTGCCGCACCACGTCGCCGCCGCACACGGGGCACTGCGTGGGGAACCGGAACGGGGTGCGCGAGGCGCCCTCGGCCACGACGCGAACCACCTTAGGGATGACGTCGCCGCTGCGCTCCACGAGCACGCGGTCGCCGATCTGGACGCCGAGCCGCTCAATTTCGTCCTCGTTGTGCAGCGTCGCTCGCGCCACCGTCACGCCACCGACGATCACCGGGGCCAGAAAGGCGACGGGAGTCAGCGCTCCTGTACGGCCCACCTGGACGCCGATATTCTCCACCAGGGTCTCGGCCTGCCGGGCGGCGTACTTGTATGCGATGGCCCAGCGGGGCGCTTTTGCGGTCCAACCCAGACGCTGCTGTTGTGCTACCGAATCGACCTTCACCACAATGCCGTCGATCTCATACGGCAGCGTGTCACGCTTCTCCTGCCACTCGGCGATGAAGGCGAGGAGCGCGTCGAGCCCCTCGCACTTGGCGCGACGCGGGTTTACCTTGAACCCCAGCCGCTCGAGCATTGCGAGGGACTCCCAATGACTATCGACGAGGGGCCGCCCCTCGGCGAGTAGGAAGTAAGAGAAGAACTCCAACTGGCGGGCCGCGGTAATCGTCGGGTCGAGCACCCGCAGCGAACCCGCCGCAGAGTTCCGCGGGTTCGCGTACGTCTTCAACCCCTTGAGCTCGCATTCCGAATTCAGCCGCTCGAAGGCCCGCCGCGTCATGATGACTTCGCCGCGTACCTCGAAACGACCCGGCGCGTCGACCACACTCAGCGGCAGCGAGCGAATGGTCCGCGCGTTCTCCGTCACGTCTTCACCCACTTCGCCGTCGCCCCGAGTGACGGCCCGCGCCATCCGCCCGGCCTCGTAGTGCACGGCCATGGACAAGCCGTCCAGCTTGAGTTCGGCGACGTAGGCGTACGGCTCTCCTTGCAGTCCCTCGCGCACGCGCCGGTCGAAGTCCCGCAGTTCGCCCTCATCGAGCGCGTTGTCGAGGCTCAGCATCGCGGCGGTATGCCGAACCTTCACGAACCCCTCGCGCGGCTTGCCGCCGACCCGCTGTGTGGGCGAATCCGGTGTTACCAGTTCGGGGTTCTTCGCCTCTATTTCCTGGAGCTCCCGCATCAACCGGTCATACTCTGCGTCGCTGACTTCGGGTTGGTCCAGCACGTAGTACAGATGTTCGTGCCTTTTGAGCTCCGCGCGCAGGGTTTCCAGACGTTTCGAAACGGTTTCAGCCATCGGCGTTTTATAATTGAAGTAACCCGTTCGTTACGAGGCCAAGTATCGCCACCTACCAGAACATTACGCTGGTCTACAATCCGGCTGCGGGCCGGCTGAGCCGCAACAAAGGTCTACTTCAACGTAGCATCGACGCCCTGCGGGGCGGGGGGCATCGTGTTGCGCTGACACCGACAACCGGCCCGAACAGCGCGGGCGCGCTTGCCGCGAAGGCGGCCCGGTCCGGGGCCGACCTCATTGTCGCCGCAGGCGGCGACGGTACGATTAATGAAGTTGTAAACGGTCTGGCGACGCTCGACGTGCCACTTGCCATCCTTCCGGCCGGGACTGCCAACGTGCTGGCCAACGAGATGGGGATCGGCGGGCGGCCAGAGCGGGCCGCCGAGATGGTGGGTGAACTGGTAGCGCAGCGCGTCGCTTTGGGGCAAATACGGCTGGGACGTCCCGCCGGCAATGGTACCCACTCGCTTGTTTCCCGCTACTTTCTGCTCATGGCGGGCGTCGGTCTCGATGCGCACATCGTGTACCACCTGGATCTGAACCTGAAAGCTCGACTGGGCAAACTCTCCTATTGGTTGGGCGGTTTTGGCCAGATCGGCCGGCAGTTGGAGGAGTTCGACGTGAGGATCGGGGAGCGAACCTATCGCAGCAGCTTTGCCCTGGTCAGCCGCGTTCGGAATTACGGGGGCGATCTGGAGATTGCGTCTACCGCAACCCTCCTCGATGACGATTTCGAGTTTGTGCTCTTCGAGGGCGACAACGCAAGCCGATATCTGGGCTATTTTGCCGGCGTAATCACCCGTAATTTACGGAATGTGGACGGGGTGCATTTCCTGCGAGCCAAGAAAGCGGAGTTTTTGCACCCTTCCGATAAGGACGTGTACATTCAGGTAGACGGCGAATATGCGGGGCAGCCGCCGGCGTCGGTCGAGATCGTCCCCTCGGCCCTCACGCTGCTCATGCCGCCCAAGTATGTCGCAAAGGCCGCTCGCCTTCGCGCCAACGTAGAACTCGCGGGGTGACCTAGAACGATTGACGGATCGTGTCGAACTCGGTATTGAACGAGGCCAGGATCCGTTCCACCACTGTGTCCTCCAGCCCGAACTCGGACAGCAGCGCCGACGGGTCGCCCGGGGCATGTTCGGCCGGGTCGATGGTGATGTCCATGGTCTTGCTGCAGCGGTCCGCCGCGTTGATCAGATGCGCCAGGTGCGGCCGTCCCCCTGCTCCTGACAGGCGGTCCGGCTGATGGTGGAACTCGACCGCCCGCACTACCTCCTGCGGCAGGTTCCAACGAGCGAGTGCCGACGCCGACAGCTCGCCGTGAGTGATCTCGAGGATCTCGCGCTCGCATTCACACAGCGAGCGCCCACCCTCCGCCGCCAACTCCCGGATCTCCTCATACTCGGCAGGAAAGGCGATGGCAATCAGCAGCCGGCCCATGTCGTGCAGCAGTCCGCCGACGAACGCGCCTTCGGCGTACTCCACTTCAATATGCTGGGCTAAGTGATCGGCGAGAACGGCCGTCGCAAGGGCATGGAGATTGAAGCGCAAGGACGACCACCCCTCGGGTGTGCGCGCCTTTTTCCACATGTGAGCGATAGACAGGCTCAGTACGGCGTTCCGCAGCTTGCCCAACCCCACGAGCGAGATCGCATGCGTAATCGAGCTGATCGTTCCCCGCCTCCCGTAAACCGCTGAATTTACGAGGCGGAGAACATTCGCGGAGAGTACCGTATCGCGCTCGATCAAACCGGCCAGTTGGGCGAAGGAGACGTCTTCGTCGGCGAGGCTCGCCAGCAGCTTGTTCAGAACAGGAGAAAAAGGCGGCAGTTGGTCCAGGCTCCGTAAAGCCTGTTCCCGATAGCTCACCTTTTGAAGGCGAAGAGCACTCACAGGCCTTCTATCGGCCACCTCGGGCGAAAACTTGAGGATATGACAGCGGCGCAGGATACCATAGGGACAGACCATGTCCGATTCCCCCGCGCCGGCTCTCGCGCCCGCCATTGACGTTCGAGGCCTTCGCAAGGTCTATGGCGATAAGGCTGCCGTGGACGGCCTGACCCTTGAGGTGCCGCCCGGCTGCTTTTTCGGGTTTCTCGGCCCCAACGGCGCCGGCAAAACCACCACCATTAAGATGTTGATGGGCCTCGCGCCACCCACTGCCGGCACCATTCGCATGCTGGGACTCCCCCTCCCCGAACGTGCCCTCGATGTGAAGTCGAAGATCGGGCTGGTGCCGGACGAGTCGCTCCTCTTCGATCACCTCACGGGCTCCGAGTTCACCGAATTTGTCGGCCGCATGTACGGGCTCGACCGCGCACTCGCTCGCCGCCGCGCCGCGGAACTGATGGACCTCTTCGAACTCGGCGGCGCCGGCCGCAAGCTGATTGGGGAGTATTCCAAAGGCATGCGCAAGCGGGTCGCCATGGCCGCCGCGCTCATTCACCGCCCTCAGTTGTTCCTGATGGACGAGCCGTTCGAAGGCGTTGACGCCGTCGGCGCGCGCCTGATGAAGGACATCCTTCTCGACCAGGTTCGCCAGGGCGCCACGATATTTCTCACCTCGCATGTCCTGGAAGTGGTCGAGCGGCTCTGCGACAGAGTCGCCATCATCCACGAAGGCCGTCTTGTGGTTCAGGGCTCGATCGCCGAACTGCGCTCCGGCTCGGAGACTCTCGAGGACATCTTCGTCCGGGTGGTCGGCGCGGACCGCACTGCGGAGAACCTCTCCTGGCTCTGATGCTCGACCATCGCACAGCTGCTGTCCTCTGGGCCCAGTGGCGCACGCTACGCAACTTCTATCCGCGAGCCAGCCGCGGCGGCATCGCGTTCACGATCTTCCTGGGCGTCCTCTGGTACGGCCTCTGGCTGCTCGCCGCCGTCGTGGTCGCCAAGGTCGTCTCGGTCTCGCGCCAGCCTGCCATCGAGCGCTTCCTGCCCGTCGGCCTGTTCTTCGGTTTTCTCTATTGGCAGGTGGTTCCCCTGCTGATGGCGAGCGCCGGGGCCGCGCTCGACCTTCGGCGTCTGCTGGTCTACCCCATTCCCCACCGTAACCTGTTCGGTGTGGAGGTGCTGCTGCGGATCACCACCGGCGTGGAGGTCCTCCTGGTGATGGGAGGCGCCGCCGCGGGACTGCTGTTCAATCCCGCCATCCCTTTTTGGGCGCCGTTCGTCCTGCTGCCGTTCGCCCTGTTCAACATGCTGCTGTCAGCGGGCGTTCGCGAGGTGATGACTCGCATCTTCGCCCAGAAGCGTCTTCGCGAGCTGGCGATCTTCCTTCTGGTGACGGCGGCGGCCATTCCGCAGTTGATCGCGATCCGCGGGCTTCCGCGGCCGGTACGCGACTTTTTCGGCGGCCTCGTCCGCGGCTACTACCCTTGGTCGGTGGCCGGCTACCTCGGAGCCGGACACTTAGACTGGACCTACGTCGCGGCCTTCGCGGCATGGATCGCCCTTGCGTGGGGCTTCGGCCGCTGGCAGTTCGAACGGAGCCTCCATTTCGACCTGGAAGCCGCCAAGGCCGCCGACCGCCCCAAGGAGAACCGCCGCGATTGGCTCGAAGGCCTGTTTCGCCTTCCCTCCGCGCTGCTGAGGGATCCCCTGGGAAGCCTGGTGGAGAAGGAAGTCCGCTTCCTCGCCCGCTCACCCCGCTTCCGCCTGGTCTTCCTGATGGGCTTCTCCTTCAGCCTGCTCATCTGGTTCCCGATGTCGTTCCGGCAGGACGGCTCAGTGAACTTCATGGGCGATAACTTCCTGACCATCGCCACCGTTTACTCGCTGATGCTGCTGGGCGAAGTGTCTTTCTGGAACACCTTCGGCTTCGACCGCAGCGCCGCACAGGTCTACTGGCTGGTGCCGGTGCCCTTCCGCTCGGTGCTGATCGGCAAGAACCTGACGGCCTGCTTCTTTATCCTGCTCGAGATCGGGCTGGTGGGACTGACCTGCGCCGTGCTGCGTCTGCCGGTGAACGCTCCGAAGATCGCCGAAGCGCTGGCGGTGGCGGCGGTGTTGTCCATCTACCTTCTGGCCATCGGCAACCTCTCGAGCACCCGCTATCCGCGTGCCGTGAACCCCGCACAATCCTGGCGATCCTCCGGCGGGAAGTGGCAGGCTCTGCTGCTGCTCGTCTATCCGGTCATCTCCATTCCGGTGGGACTCGCCTATTTGGCGCGCTGGGCGCTGGAAGCGGAGTGGGCCTTCTACGCCACGCTGGCAGTCGGCGCGATGATCGGGCTGGTGATCTATTTCGTGGCGCTCGATTCCGCGGTGGAGGCGGCCAATCGAAGGTGCGAGCAGATCATCGAGACGCTGTCGAAAGGCGAAGGCCCGATCGGCGTGGGCTAGCGTTGGTTAGGACGGCGTTCAACGGATTGCCTGTCCGGTCCCCTCCTTCAAGGTAAGGACGGTTCTGGGTTGTGGGGAAGGCCAGACTTCCTTCCTGCCGAGTGGCCAGGTGACGACAATGCGCGCCGGCGGAGTCTCAGTCGCGAGCGTGAAGTGGACGTAGCCTTCGTTTGCGCTCAGGTAGCTGCCATCCGTTCTCAGGCGCTTCGTCTGTTTCGTCCGGCCCTCAAGGGATACCAAGGCGCCTACCGGCTGGCGGCCCTCCAGTCGCACGCGAAGCCAGTTGGCGCCGGGCGCGGCCTGGTTCAGGAGCAGTCGCGCCGGACCGCCATTGTTTGAAATGACGACATCCAAGTCGCCGTCGTTGTCGATGTCCCCAACCGCTGCGCCCCGGCTTACGGCTTCCGCCGCGGGAAGTTGGACGCTTTCAAAGGCCGCGCCCCGATTCATGAGCAACAGGGAAGGCTGGCGGAACGGCTGCGGATGGCCACGCTGAGACTCCATGACGGTGACCGCGCCGTTGACGATCATGAGATCGAGGCGCTCATCGGAGTCGACGTCAATCCAGGCGGCGCCGAAACCCGTGTGATCGTAAGTCAGCCGGCGGACAGCCGTCAGGGCGGAGACATCGGTGAAGAAGCCGTCGCCCTCATTGCGGTAGAGAGTCGCACCCTCCCGGGTCAGGTTGGTCACCAGGATGTCCTCTGCTCCGTTGTGATCGTAGTCCGCGACGGCCAGGCCCATGCCCGCCTGCGGCAGGCCGTCTTCGCCGAAGGCGACACCGGACTCTAATGCTGCCTCCCGGAAGGTGCCATCGCGCTGATTCACCCAAAGATGATTGGCCTCACCGTCGTTCGCGACGTAGATCTCAGGCCATCCGTCACGGTTGAAATCAGCGGCGACGACGCCGAGACCCGGCCCGGTGGCTGAGCCGATACCCGCGCTCCCGGTCACATCGGTGAAATGGCCGGTACCGTCATTCCGGAAGAGGCGGTCGACCACGGGGCGGTAGGCCTTCGGGGTGCAATAGTCCAGTTCGCCGGTGGCCCCTTTGCAGGATCGTGCGTTTCCCGGGCCGAAGTCGACATAGCGGGCGACAAAGAGATCCAGGTCGCCGTCCCGGTCGTAATCAACAAAGCTCGCGCTGGTGTGCCAGCCTTCGCTGGCGAGCCGAGCGGCACTGGTGACGTCCGTGAAACTGCCGCCATCGTTCCTATAGAGAACGATGGGGCCAAGGTTGGTCACAAGGAGGTCCGGGTCTCCGTCGCCGTCGTAGTCTCCGGTCGCCACACCCATGCCCGCGCCCGCGTGCCCCGCCCGCGCCTCGGCGGTTCTGTCTTCAAAACGCAGCTTGCCCGATGGGATCAGGAGATTGCGATACAGGCGGTTACCCTTAGCCCGGGTGTCTCCCTGCACGAAGTAGACGTCGAGGTCTCCATCCCCATCGTAATCAATAAGTGCGACACCGGAGCCCATGATCTCGGGTAGATGAAAGGCGCCGCTGGCCCCATTCTGATGGCGAAATACGAGGCCCGCTTCCTCTGCCGCCTCCCGGAAAAGAGGCGCGGGGGTAGACTCGGGATCTGGCCGGCGCGAGCACGCAGTAGCAGCAATGACGAGCATCGCCGCCAGACCAATCCTCACCGTGATCTCCTCCTCGCGAGAACGCGCAAGTCGTGCTCCAGCCTGCCCGTCAAATCCCTCCGACCGTACTTTACGGCAAGGTCATGAGCTCGCCGCGTGTGCTTGAGCGCGCGATCTAAGTCGCCGAGCCGGTAACATGCCGTCGCCAGCCCGTACTCGACGTCTGCCGTCCGCTCATCCTCGGGCTCCCGCAGTTGCTCGAACTGGCCGATCGCATCCTGCAGTTGGCCGGCCGCCGTGAACAGACGCGCCAGGTGGAACCGCGCGGTGCGATGAGCGGGGGCAAGCCGCACGGCCTCCCGGTAGTGTTTCAAAGCTTCCCCCGGCTTCCCTTCGCGCTCCACGAGGAAGGCATAGTTATTGTGTGCGTCGGCGTGCATCGGATTCGCTTCAATCGTCTTCCGAAAGGCACGGCGCGCTTCCGCGAACCGTTCCGCGTCGAAGAGCATGACGCCATAGTTGTAGTGCGCTTCGGAGTGGCTCGGGTTGAGGGCCACGGCGGCCTGATACTGGCTCTCGGCTTCGGAGAAGCGGCGCAGGCGTCCGTACAGCGAGATGAGGTTCACGTGGCCCTGAACCGAGGATGGGTCCAGCCTGATCGCTTCGAGGTTCGCGGTTGCCGCCTCTTCGAGTTTCCCCGCCGCAGCCAGCGCCACGCTCCGCTGGAGATGTGCCTGAGCCCCCTGACCAAGGCGCTGCAGTTCCTCAAGGTATGGGTCGTGTGGCGGCGGAGCAGTCCTGGAGGATCTCTCGTAGGCGCGAAGGTGATTGCGGGCGCGCGCGACATCTCCCAAACGGCCGTACAGTTGCGCGGCGGCGTAATGGGCCGCGGAGTACGAGGGAAAGAGCAGGCAGGCCCGCTCGTAGTGGATGAGCGCTTCCTTCAGTCGTCCTTGAACCGCCAGCGCCCGGCCCAAGCCGTAATGCGCCTCAGCATTCTCCGGGCTATCGGCGACGACCGCCGCGTATTCCTCGGCACTGCGATCCGGCGAGCCTTCCTCGAGAAGTGACGCCGCGCGCCTCACCCGGCCGGGAAGATAATTCGGCTCCAGTTGCAACGCCCGGTCAAACGCCTCCCGAGCCTGCGCGGGGGAGCCCGACTCCGCTGCGACCAACGCGCTGTAGTACGACCACTTGAAGGTGGAGGGAGCGAGGCCCACAAGTCGCGCGTAGCAGTGCCTGGCTGCCCCGAACTGCTGATGCGCGTGCAGAAGCATGCAATACTTGCCCACGACTTCCGCGTTGTGGGGGTATGCACGCGCGTCGGAGAATGCAGCGGTCAGAGAAGCGGCGACGGACGGTGAAGCGCCCTGCAGCTCAGCGGCTGGAATGTCGGCAAGGTGTGGCCGCGGTCCGCACGAGCATAGAAACACGGCGGCAGAGACGGTCGCGGTCCGTACAGCCGCAGACATCGTGAGCACTAACGGGCCGGTTTCATGCGTTCTGCTCCTGGACGGCGGTGACTCCAATCGCCGTGCGGAACCAGCAACTGTGCCACAAGGGGAAGCACCGCAGAATGGATCAGACGCCTTTTCGCCTTTCGGCCTAACTGCAGGAGGCAGAAAACACCGACGGCCAGCGCTACGATGTAAAACAATTCGTAGTCGAACACAGTCATCTGAAACTACGGTGTCCTAGTTCCTGCGGCAATGCTATCCCTAAAATGCCGTAGGAGAGGCCGTGCTGGTCTGCCACGCTCCGCGTCTTCGAGGCACGAAAGGGCGCTGGCGCGGCGCCGCCCGGATCATAGAAGCCGGAGTTGGGCTGATGTCCCGTCAACACACTAGAAATCTGTCATGACCATATACCAGGAGCGCATAAAAAACTCGGGTGGCGCACTCATTCTCATCCTTCAGGCTCTATACTCGTTCCCACTCGCGCCTGCGCGGAATCGCGTGGCGCTGCAACGTAACGGGGAGGAGTTCTTCAATGAGAACGTGTGCTGGGAGCGCCCTTGGTTTTATTTTGGCGATGCCTGTCCTGCTGCTGGTGCTGGCAACGGCGCCTGAGCCCGCCGTCGCACAGGTCTTGTACGGCTCTATCACTGGCACCGTCACGGATCCTAGCGACGCACCAGTCCCTCAAGCGACCGTCACGATCACGAACTTGGAGACGGGACAGGTTCGCACCATTAAGTCAAACCAGGACGGAGCCTACCAGTTTCCCACCGTACCCAGCGGCACGTATCGTGTACACGTGGCGATGGAAGGCTTTCACGCGGCGACCCGCGAGAACGTCGTTGTCACCATCAATAGTGTCGCCCGCGCTGACTTGAGGCTACAGGTCGGCTCGGTGACCGAAACCATCTCGATCAATGCACAGGCGCCCGACTTACAGACGGACCGAGCAGAGGTCAGGACGGAGATCGGTAGCAAGGCTCTCCGGGAACTGCCGGTGCCTCCCGGGCGCAATTATCAGAGCCTGTTCCGGACGATACCCGGTTTTACCCCTCCCGCCAATGCCCACTCGGTGCCGTCCAATCCCTCGCGGTCGCTGCAGTATAACGTCAATGGCGCAAGCTCGAGTTCGAACGATGTCCGCGTTGACGGTGCAAGCCAGTTCAATGTCTGGCTTCCGCATGTCACGGCTTACGTTCCGTCTCTGGAGGGGATTGAGACGGTCAACGTAGTCACCAACAACTTCGACGCCGAGCAGGGGTTAGCAGGTGGTTCCGCGGTAAACGTTCAGATCAAGAGCGGCACGAACGATCTACACGGTTCGCTGTTTGAGTTCCACAACAACAACAACACGAAGGCCAGACCCTGGGCTCTCCCGCTCGATCGTGACAAGCCGAAGTGGGTGTTCAACCAGTTCGGCGGAACGCTGGGCGGCCCTATCATCAAGAACAAGCTGTTCTACTTCGGCAGCTATGAAGGTACGACCGATCGCCAATTCGCGTTCCGCATCCTGACCGTGCCGACAGCGGAGATTAAGGCGGGGAACATGGCGGCGTCCGCCAACCCGATCTACGATCCGGCCACCGGCGGCCCCACCGGGTTGGGGCGCGAGCAGTTCGCCGGCAACGTGATTCCACAGAGTCGCATCAGTCCCATCGCTCGCAAGCTGGCTGACCTTACGCCCCTTCCGAACCTGCCTGGTCTCACCAATAACTACTTCGCCGGCGCTCCCTACCAGTTTGACCGCCACACCGGCGATGGAAAGGTGAACTGGAATATTACGGACAACCTTACCGCCTACGCGCGGGTCAGCATTCTGAACTACGACATGTTCAACCCGGAAGCCTTCGGCGCCATCGGCGGCCCGGGCATCAGCAACGCGGGCGGCAATCCCGGAGCGGGCTTCGGAGGTACGTACAGCACGACGGTGGCGGCGACCTGGGTGATTTCCCCAAGTTTCATTCTCGATGGCAACTTTGGATACACGCTGATGGACACCAACGTCGAGCAAGGGCGGCTGGATGAGAACGTCGGTCTCGACTTCCTCGGCATCCCGGGCACCAACGGGCCCCGGCGGTTCGAAGGAGGCGTTCCTCGATTCTCAGTCAGCAGCTACGCGAATCTCGGTATCGACAACAACTTCATGCCGTACTACCGGAATGACCCCCAGTACCACTACGTCGCCAACGCGAACTGGACCAAGGGAACGCATAACCTCCGATTCGGTTTTGATATTGCCCGGCAGGACATGAACCACACTCAGCCGGAGTTTCCGGGCGCCAGCCACGGCGCTCAGGGCGGGTTCTCTTTCGGAGGCGGACCGACGCAATTGCGAAGGCCGAATGGGACAACCACCGGATCGAACCAGTACAACAGCTACGCTTCGTTCCTCCTCGGATACGCCAATAACGTAGGGCGCATTCTGCAGGTGCCGGACACCTACACCACCCGCACCGGCCAATATAGCCTCTACATCCGCGACCAGTGGAACATAACGCGCAAGCTGAGCCTGTCCTACGGGACACGATGGGAGTACTTCCCGATGCCGACGCGCGCCGACCGCGGCATGGAGGTGTATGACTTCGCCAACAACAAGGTGTTGGTGTGCGGCGTGGGCAACGTGGCGGAGGATTGCGGGGTGAAGATCAGCAAGGCCTCATTTGCCCCGCGGTTCGGTTTCGCCTACCGCGCCAGCGACACGTTTGTGATTCGCGGAGGATACGGCATAACCAACGATCCCTACAATCTGGCGCGGCCTCACCGGACAAACCATCCGGTGCTACTGGCGCAGAACATCGGCGCCGCGGACGGGCTTGGGTGGGCGGGAACGCTGGCGGAGGGGATTCCCCCGCTGCCGGCGCCGGACCTCGGGAACGGGATCATCGACATTCCCGACTCTGTCGGCTTCAACTCCGTTCGTAACGAGGTGAAGCGCGGCTACATTCAGTCGTGGAACTTCACTCTCGAGAAACAACTGGGCGCGGGTTTCGTTGGCCAGGCAGGCTACGTGGCCACACGCCAGACCAAGCAGTTGGGCTACTTTGACTGGAACGCGGGCCAGGTGATCGGGGCCGGCCGCAACGGGCAGCCGTATTTCCAGCAGTTCGGGAGGTTTGCGCGGACCGCTGCCGTGGAGCCGGTGGGCAGCAGCAAGTATGACTCGCTGCAGGTGGAAGTGCGGCGCCGCTGGGCGAACGGCCTCCAATTCCGTTCCTCCTACACCTTCTCGAAGGCGCTAGGGGTCTGCGGAATCACCAACAGCGACAACAACCCCTGCATCCAGTACCTTCCCGCGCTCGAGTTGAACCGGTCAGTCCAGAGCTTCGACCGGACCCACAACTTCCAGACGGATTTCCTGGCCGAGTTGCCGTTCGGCCGGGGGAAGCGTTGGGCGCAGCAGGGGTTGGCTTCGAAACTCCTGGGCGGCTGGCAGATCAACGGCCTGCTCAGCGCCTACAGCGGAACTCCTTTCACGGTCAGCTCCAACGGGGGCGCGCTCAATTTGCCGGGCAGTTCGCAGCGGGCCGACCTGGTTGGTAAGGTTCGCAAGCTCGGCGGCGTGGGCCGCGGCGAAGCGTACTATGACTGGACTTCATTCCAGCAAGTGACCGAGCCGCGATTCGGCACAGCGGGCTTCAACATCCTTCGTGGACCGGAACTGATCAATCTCGATCTGGGTGTGTTCCGCCGGTTCAGCGTGACCGAGCGGGTCACGATCCAGTTTCGCGCCGAGGCATTCAATGCCACCAACACGCCTCATTTCAACAACCCAAGCAACAACATTTCCAACGTGCAGTTTTTCCCGGACGGCTCGTTCCGGGGAGGGGTGTTTGAGGTAACCGGCGTGAATGGAGTCGGCCGGGAAGGCATTGACGAACGGGTGTTCCGGTTCGGAGTCCGGATTGGCTTCTAGGCAAGCGGCCAGGCCGGGGCGAAGCAGGCACTGAAGGGATAGAGAGGGGGCGACGCTTGCGCGCCGTCCCCTCACGCGACTAGGCGCTCATCGACGCCAGGAACTCGGCGTTCGAACGGGTCTTCGACAGCTTGTCGAGCAGCAGTTCGATCGATTCCACGGGCGACAGCGGGCTCATCACCTTGCGCAGCACCCACACGCGGTTGAGCTCTTCCTTGGCCAGGAGCAACTCGTCCTTGCGGGTGCCGCTCTTGTTGATGTCGATGGCGGGGAAGACGCGCTTGTCGACGAGCTTCCGGTCAAGGTGGATTTCCATGTTGCCGGTGCCCTTGAACTCTTCGAAGATGACATCATCCATGCGGCTGCCGGTATCGATGAGCGCGGTGGCCACGATGGTGAGAGATCCGCCCTCCTCGATGTTGCGCGCCGCGCCGAAGAACCGCTTCGGGCGCTGCAGGGCGTTAGAGTCGACACCACCCGAGAGCACTTTGCCGGAGGGCGGGACCACGGTGTTGTAGGCGCGCGCCAGACGGGTGATGGAATCGAGCAGAATGACGACGTCGCGCTTGTGCTCGACGAGGCGCTTCGCCTTCTCGATGACCATCTCCGCCACCTGCACGTGGCGCGAGGCGGGTTCGTCGAAGGTGGAACTGATCACCTCGCCCTTCACCGAACGCTGCATGTCGGTGACTTCTTCGGGGCGCTCATCGATGAGCAGCACGATGAGGCTGACTTCGGGATGGTTGGTGGTGATGGAGTTGGCGATGCTCTGCAGCAGCATCGTCTTACCGGTGCGCGGGGGAGCGACGATCAGACCGCGCTGCCCCTTGCCGATAGGCGTCAACATGTCCATCACGCGCCCCGAGTAGTTGTCCTTCACCGTTTCCAGTTTCAGGCGCTGGTTCGGATAGAGCGGCGTGAGGTTGTCGAAGAAGATCTTGTTGCGCGCTTCCTCGGGTGGCTCGAAGTTGATCGCGTCCACCTTGATCAGCGCGAAGTAACGCTCGCCCTCTTTGGGGGGGCGAATCTGGCCCGAGATGGTATCGCCGGTGCGCAGATCGAAGCGGCGAATCTGCGAGGGCGATACGTAGACGTCGTCCGGCCCGGGCAGGTAGTTGTACTCCGGAGCGCGCAGGAAGCCGAAGCCGTCCGGCAGGCATTCCAGCACGCCCTCCGAGAAGATGAGGCCGCTCTTTTCGGCCTGCGCCTTGAGGATATTGAAGATCAGATCCTGCTTGCGCATGCCTGCCGCGCCGATCACGCCAAGGTCCTTGGCGATCTGGCTGAGCTTCTGGATGCTCATCTCCTTAAGCTCGACGAGGTCGAGCGTCATGGCGCCGTTCTTCGCCTGCGCCGCCTGTTCGTGCCGCTGCGCAGCCGTCGCGGCGGGCCCTATGGGCTTCGGGGGCTTCGGAGCAGCGGCAGCAGCCGGCTTTCCTTCGGCGGCTTTGGCGCCGTCGCCCTTGGCAGCCGCCCCGTCAGCCTTGGCCGTTTCGGGCTTCGCGCCCTCGGCGGCGGGCGGCGGGGCGTCTACCGCCGTTGCGGAAGGCGCCGCGGCCGGCGTTTCTTTCTTGGAGGCCTTTGATTCGGCTTTGCCCTCAGATTTGGGGGCGGGGGGAGCCGTCTCGGCGGGAGCCTTCGGCGCCTCTGTCGCGCCCGAAGGGTTTAGCTGTTCTGTGTTTTCGATATCACTTGCCACAGTTCCCTCACTCCCCGGCCAGTCTTGGCCGAGAATGCAACCGGCTCGCCGCCCGCCAATTCCTTGCGGATGGCTGCCAGTCCTTGTACTTCTTCCTTACGGTTCAACTTGTCCACCTTCGTCGCCACCACCAGGTAACGCCGCTGGTGGGCTTCCAGCCACCGCTTCAACTCGAGATCCGTCTCCATCCAGCCGCGCCGTGCGTCGAGCAGGATGACGGACAGCGCCAGCGTCGGGCGTTCGGTCAGGTAAGCGTCAATGGTCCGCTTCCATCCCTCGCTCACGGCGCGCGGCGCACGGGCATATCCATAGCCCGGAAGGTCGACGAACACATATCGTCCATCCACCCGGTAGAAGTTAATCACCTGGGTCCGTCCGGGAGTGCTGCTCGTAAACGCCAGCTTTCCGTTTCCGGTCAGCGTGTTCAGCAGCGTCGACTTCCCTACGTTACTTCGTCCCAGAAACGCGATCTCCGGCATGTGAGCCGGCGGAAAGTGTTCCGGTTTGGCCGCGCTTTTGATCAGCTCCGCCCGCACCGTCACCGTTCACTCCCTCGCGGTAACGCTCTTCTGTTCTAGTGAGTGACTTTCTCTTTGTCTTCTTTGCTGCGTTCGGCGATGATTTCCATCGCCGGGGAAGAGCCGGCGGTCAGCGGCAGGGCGCCGATCTCCCGCTCCAACGCAATCTTGAGTACCTCGTCCATTGACTGCACGAATTGCAGCTTCATGTCCTTCCGGATATATTCCGGGATGTCCGGCAGGTCCTTCTCGTTATCGATGGGAAGAACCGCCTCGCGAATGCCGTGGCGATGCGCCGCGAGCAGCTTCTCTTTGAGGCCGCCGATGGCCAGCACTTTGCCTCGCAAAGTGATCTCGCCCGTCATGGCGACGTCCGAACGCGCGGGAATCCCCGTGAGCGCGCTGGCAATGGAAGTCGCGATGGTGATCCCGGCCGAGGGCCCGTCCTTCGGGATGGCGCCCTCCGGCACGTGAATGTGGATGTCCAGGTGGCGGTAGAAATCCTTCGGCAGGCCGATGGAGGCCGCTCGCGACCGCAGATAGCTCATCGCCGCCTGCGCGGACTCCTGCATCACGTCGCCCAGCTTGCCCGTCATCGTCAGCTTGCCGCGGCCTTCCATGATGGTGACCTCGGTGGTCAGGATCTGCCCGCCCACTTCCGTCCACGCCAGGCCCGTCACCGCACCGATCTCGTTCTTCTTCTCCGCCGACAGATCGCGGAACTTCTGCGGCCCGAGAAGATCGGCCACGTTGGTCGCCTTCAGGTCGATGGACGGCAGATCCTTCTTTTCGGTTGCCGAATCTGCGTCCACCACCATCCGCGCAATCTTCCGGCAGACGTTGCCGACTTCCCGCTCCAGGTTGCGTACGCCCGCTTCGCGCGTGTACCCCTGGATCAGGTTGAGCAGACCCTCGTCGGTGAACCGCAGATGGTCTTCCTTCACGCCGGTGCCCTTCATCTGCTTGGGAACCAGGAAGCGCTTGGCGATCTCGAGTTTCTCGAGCTCCGTATAGCCCGACAGCCGGATGACCTCCATGCGGTCCTGCAGCGCCGGCGGAATGGTGTGCAGCACGTTCGCCGTGGCGATGAAGAAGACCTGGCTGAGGTCGTACTCGACATCGAGGTAGTGGTCGACGAACATGTAGTTCTGTTCGGGGTCGAGCACCTCGAGCAGCGCCGCCGATGGGTCGCCGCGGAAGTCGGTCGACATTTTATCGATCTCGTCGAGCATGAAGACCGGGTTCTTCGTCCCCGCCTTCTTCATCATCTGAATCATCTGCCCGGGCAGCGCGCCGATGTAGGTGCGCCGGTGCCCGCGAATCTCCGCCTCATCGCGCACGCCGCCGAGCGACATGCGTACGAACTTACGGCCGGTCGCCTTGGCGATCGACATACCGAGCGAGGTCTTCCCCACGCCGGGAGGTCCGACGAAGCACAGGATCGAACCCTTCGGATTCTGCACCAGCCGGCGTACGGCAAGAAACTCGAGGATGCGCTCCTTGATCTTCTCGAGACCATAGTGGTCGCTCTCGAGAACCTGCTTGGCGAAGACCAGGTCGCGAATCTCTTTGGACTTCTTCTTCCACGGTACGGCGAGCAGCCAGTCGAGGTAGTTGCGCGACACGGTGGACTCGGCGGACATGGGCGGCATCTGCTCCAGCCGCCGCAGTTCGGCGATGGCCTTTTCGTGCGCGTCCTTGGTCATCCCGGCCGCGTCGATCTTCTTCTTCAGCTCGTCAATCTCGCTCTTTTCGCCGCGCCCCAGTTCCTTCTGGATGGCCTTGATTTTCTCGTTTAGGTAATACTCTTTTTGCGCCTTTTCCATCTGGCGCTTCACGCGCCCCTGGATGGTGCGGTCGACATTGAGCTTCTCGATCTCGATGTCGAGCATCTCCGCCACGCGCGTCAGCCTGTCGATGGGATCGAAGATCTCGAGCAGTTCCTGCTTCTCTTCGATGGTCAACTGCAGGTTCGCGCCGACGGTGTCCGCGAGCTTGCCCGGGTCGTCCACCCGGATCGCCGCGATCATCGTCTCGTAGTTGAGGTTCTGGCTGAGCTTGACGTACTGCTCGAACAGCGAGGTCACCCGGCTGAGCAGGGCATCCAGTTGCGGGCCGCCCTCCACCTTATAGTTGAAGCTGCGAATGACTGCGCGGAAGTAGCCCTCTTCGTCGCCCACCGAGACGATCTTCGCCCGCTCCACTCCCTCGACGAGCACCTTGATGTTGCCGTCGGGCAAGCGCAGGCTTTGGACGATGTTTGCAACTGTTCCGACCTGGTAAATCTCGTCCGGCCGGGGTTCGTCGATCGAAGCGTCGTGTTGCGTGGCCAGGAAGATCTTTTTGTCCCCAGCCAGCGCTTCCTCGAGCGCGCGAACGCTCGACTCGCGGCCCACCACGAAGGGCGTCATCATGTACGGAAAAATGACGACGTCCCGGATGGGCATCATCGGAAGCCGCTTCGTATCCGACTTTTCCTTTGAGCTGATCATTTGATCCTGATTCTACCCCTGTATGGGATTCGCCGGAGCAGGCGGTTGGCGGGCTTCGACGGACCCAGCGCCCTGAAGGGGATTGACCTGGAGGGTGGAGTACCGGGAGGCGGGACGGTCAGCCCGCCTTCTCCAGGAGAGCCAAATTTATCTTCTGCGACAACACCATCTCCTTCGTCACCAGGAACTCTCGGACTTTCTTAAACGAAGGCAGATAATACATCAGGTCGAGCATCAGTTCCTCGAGGATCATTCGCAATCCCCGGGCCCCGACCTTGCGTTCCATCGCCAAAGCCGCAATGGCTTCCAACGCGTCGTCGCTAAACTTCAGTCTAACATTCTCGAACTCGAATAGTTTCTGGTACTGCCGGATGATGGCGTTCTTGGGTTTGGTCAGGATCTGGACCAGGGCTTCCTTACTCAGATCCTCCAACACTCCCACCACCGGCATACGCCCGATGAACTCGGGGATGAACCCGAACTTGATCAGATCGATCGGCTGGATCTGCTCGAGCAGCGAATGGTCGCGCTGCACGCTCGGGTGGGGGCGCCGGATGGTCTCCGGACCCTCCTTCTCCTCACCTGCAACGAAACCCATCGTCTTCCGCCCGACGCGCTTCGCGACGATCTTCTCCATGCCCACGAACGCTCCGCCGCAGATGAACAGGATGTTCGTCGTGTCCACGGGCGTGAATTCCTGATGCGGGTGCTTACGGCCGCCCTGCGGCGGTACGTTGGCGATCGTCCCCTCCAGAATCTTCAACAGCGCCTGCTGGACGCCCTCGCCGGAGACGTCCCGGGTGATGGACGGGTTCTCGTCCTTGCGGCCGATCTTGTCGATCTCGTCGATGTAGATGATGCCCTGCTGGCAGCGCTGCACGTCCCAGTCGGCGTTCTGCAACAGCCGGAGGATGATGTTTTCTACATCTTCGCCGACGTATCCCGCTTCCGTCAGGGTGGTAGCGTCCACGATGGCGAAGGGAACGTCAAGGATACGGGCGAGCGTTTGCGCCAGCAGCGTCTTGCCTGTTCCGGTCGGGCCGATCAGCAGGATGTTGGATTTCGAAAGCTCGACCTCCGACCCCCGCTGCTTGTTCATCTGGATCCGCTTGTAGTGGTTGTAGACCGCTACCGCCAGCTTCTTCTTGGTCGCTTCCTGGCCGATTACGTACTGATCGAGGTACTCTTTCAGTTCCAATGGCTTAGGGAGCTTATGGGGGCTGGCGTAAGGCTGATCCTGACGGTCGTCCTCAAGGATGGAATTGCAGACCGCGATGCACTCATCGCAGATGTATGCCCTGGGATAGTCCGAAGGGGAGGAGATCAGCTTCCCTACGACATCTTGGCTCTTATGACAGAACGAACAGCGGAGAGATTCGTCGGTGCCGGCTCGTTTCACCTGTTATCTCCCGCGCGAGGGTAGACCCCTCGCGACCGTCCGTCTGGAGATTCCCATAGGCCCATTATCGCCTGGAATCGGAAATTCATCAATCCGTCGACTAACCGGAGTTGGTACTCTCCGGGCCCTAGTCCCATCGGAGACCGCTAGGGTAGGCCATCGCCCGCAGCCGGCGCCCGCAGCCGGAGCAACCGCGTCGCCGAAAGCCAAAGAAGGCCGGCGTTAAAAGAGATTAACACCGCTTGGCAGGCCAGAAATACCGCCAGCTGCCATTGCTCCACCTGCACGAGCTGGAGCGATTCCGCGGAGAGGTCCCCCGCACGAAACCAACGGAAGAACAGCGAGGGCTCCACGCAAGCGACGAGTCCCCAGAATTGGAAGATGTGCACCCAGGCTCGGTTGCGGTTCAGGAAGGCTGCGGTCCAGAGCATCAGGAGCGGGACGTATACGGACGCCCAATACGTGGTGTAGGACTTCTTGCTCAACAGCAGCGCGATGGCGAAGGCGGCCACCGCCGATATGGTGGTGAGCCGGCTGTCCGGCTTTTCCTCGCCGGCCCGCTCCTTGAGCAAAATCAGACTCAGCAGGGCTAGCAGCACCAGCGCGGCGCCGACGTACACGGGCGATGTCATCGCCACGCCCAGTCCGCTGAGCAGATACGGCAGATTCCCGCTGCTCTCCTGACCCGGCATGCGCTGAAACTGGAGTGGATAGAGGATGTTCACGCCTGCCGCGAGCAAGACGCCGTAAACGAGCGCGGGCAGCACGGCCACTCCGGCGATGAAGCGGACCCATCGGCCCCCGCTGAACAGCAGCCCCGGGTAAAGCAGTGCAACGAAGAACTTCGTGGCCACAAACGCCGCTCCGGAGACCAACCCGCTCAGGAAGCGCCGCCCGCGCATGGTCAGTTTGAGGCTGAGAGCGAGAAACGGACTGATCCATACATGGTTCTGGCCGCCCATCACGACCGAGCCGAACAACAGCGGGCTGCACGCATAGAGCAGGACGATGGCCCGAAACTGCTCCGGCTTCACCCGGCGCTCCAAGAAGGACGTCCAAAGCAGGTACCCCGCGATCTCAAAGGCGATGGCGAGCAGGACGATCGCCTTTCCGGAATTCCAGAGCAACACCGGGAGCGCCGCGATGTAAGGAAACAGCGGGGCATACGTGGTGGCGATCTCCCGGTACACCACCTTGCCTTCCAACGCCGCCAGCGCCTCGGGGTAGTAAGCCGCGCCCACATCGGAGGGCGCCTCGAATCCCATGATGAGGTACAGCAGCACGAACAGCCCTACGCGGCTTACAACCACGGCCGCCGCTCCCCACCGTTTGGCAGCGGTGACCGGCAGGCCCTGCCACCACCGGCTCCTCCAGGCAAGCGCTACGACCAGCCAGCACAACAGCCCGATCGCAACCTTGCCTCCCAGGACTGCGGCGCTCAAACTACCAGCCTCCTAATTTCCGGCCACCATGCGCGCGGGCGCGCGCCGGAATTCCACATCCATCACCACCAGGCTCTCCACACGTCCGTCCGTGCCCAGGCGGAATACCGCCGGCATGCGCCCGAAGCTCCCCCCATGAGTGACGAAGGTGTCGAAATACCGATGCGCTAACCGGCCTTTCAGGGCGTTCCACTCGACGATTAACTCGCCGTCGTCTACTCGCACGTGGACCGTCCCGTACGCCGGATCGCTGTAGTCTCCCGCGTAGGCCAACACCTCCCGCGACGGCCGGTTGCCCGTCGGGTCCGCCTTCAACAGCCGCTCTTCGCGCGCCCGCTGCTCCGCCTCCTCCTGCTTCGCTTTCGCGAGGTACCGGGTGTTCCAGTCGACGCGCGGGAGCCCCAGCACGACGTCCACGATGGCGTCGCGGAGCGCTTCGGGCATGTTCACCTGGTTCATGTTTGAAAGCACCGCGATGCCGACCTTCTGCTTCGGCAGCAACGTGATGTTCGCACGAAAGCCGTCAATGGCGCCCCCGTGCGAGACCACCAGGTGTCCGCGGTAGTCGTTCACGAACCAGCCCATGCCGTAGCTCAGCTGGGTCATCTCGTCGGTGAGCATCCGCATCGGCTGATCCAGGCGGATGACCGTTTGGGGCGTGTGCGTCTCGCCCAGGTTCTTCGCGGTGATCAGTTGCTTACCGTCGAACACCCCGCCGTTTACCTGCAGCCGCAGCCACTTCGTCAAGTCCCTGGCCGTCGAATTCATCGCGCCGGCGGGCCCGATGTTGTCGATTTTCCGCCACTCCACGGGGATGGCCGCCCCCGCGCCGTCCTTCCGGTGCGGGGTGGCCCGGTTCGGCGCCGCTACCGTCTCCGTCACGCTGAAATCCGTGTCCCGCATGCCCAGCGGCTCAAGCAACCGCGCACGCACGAAGCTCTCCCACGTCGTCCCCGATGCGCGGGCCAGCGCCTCCCCCGCCGCCAGGAACATGATGTTCTGATACTGAAAACCTGACCGGAAGGGCATCGTCAACCGCACCCGCCCCACCCGCTTGATCACTTCTTCGCGGTCCCAATTCGAGCCGTACCACAGCATGTCGTGGCGGCTCAGCCCGGTGCGATGACTCAACAGATCCCGCAGCGTGCATTGCTCGTCCGCGAGCGGGTCCGACAGGTGGAAGAAGTCAAGGTGCTTGCGCACCGGCTCGTCCCACGACATCTTGCCCTCGTCCACCAGCATCGCGATTGCCGCCGTTGTGAATGCTTTCGTGGTGGACCCGATGGCGAACCGCGTGTCCGGTGTTACCGGTTCCGGCCTGCCCCACTCGCGAACGCCGGCGCCTTTCAGGTAGACCACTTCGTCGCCGCGTGTGATGGCGACTGCCGCGCCCGGGACGTTCCACGCCCGCAGCGTTTCGGCAACCAGAGAATCAATGGCTTTGGTGTCAAGCGAGCCGCCAAGACACAAAGCCGGGAGAAGGAACGCGACGAGACACAACTGTCGCGCAAAGCGGACAGCAATCATGGATACTCCGGAAGGTCCGATTATATACGAAGTTCGGACGCCCCCGTCACAATCTTTAGAAGCTCGTCCAGCGGTCGCGGTCCGTCACCAGATCCGTGACCGTCGCCTGCGCCCGCTCTGCTGCGCTTGCTTCGCTGCCCTGCCCCTGCCGGTCCTACCGCTCTTCGCTCTCAGCGAACGTCTCGCACACCGCGATTCGTACGCTCTCATCCCCTCTAATGCTTACCCTTACACCCTCGTGTTTGCTCAAGAACTCTCGGTCGGTGCCCTGCGCCATCAGGTCGCCTCGAGTGCAATGCAGTACGTAGTTGCCCGGCGCCACGTTCCGCAACACGAACCGGCCGAATCTGTCCGCTCCCGTGGCGCGCCGGGCCTCGAAAGTGAGAGCCGTCAGGGGATCGGGAGTAAGCCGAACCAGGCACCCCCCGACTCGCTGTCGCTTGGCGTCTACAACGGTGCCTTCAATACGCCCCTGCCCTAAGCCGACCAGGATCTCGATCGGGGGCATACCTGGCCCCCTCAAGTCGAATCCTGTCTCTCGCGTCTCCTCCCCACCCAAGCGGACCGATTGCAATCACCCCCCTTCAGGAAGCCCTCGAACGGTCACATGATAACGGCCTGCGGAAACGTCGCCCACCGTGAATGAGCCGTCGGCACTAACGCGACCCTCAAGCGGCGGGCCGACGTGCAGACCCTCTACCGCTCGTAAGCTAACCCGCAACCATTCCATCTTGACGCTGTCTGCGAAACTCTCCGGCACGGCGGTGATCCGGCCTGATGCTGTAAACGGCGGTACGAGTTGCACCTGCACATCTGTAACGTCTTGTGCGGCCACTTCGATCAGAACCTTCGCCCACGGCGCGGCGATGCTCCTCTTCGAACGCGCTACGAGAACATACCGGCCGGGGGGTACATCCCAGAATTCGAAACGCAAGTCCGGGGTGAGTGGGACACTGGGCAGCAAGACTGCCGTCAGACTTTCCCCTTGGGCCGCTTGCAGGCTGAGTATGAGATCCCGGGCTTCCATTTCGTGCCCGGCTACGGTGCCGCGCACCTCGTAATCCCGCGAACGCTTGAGGCGAACGTCGATTCCGGCTCGATCCTCCCCAGCATCGACTCGGATCGGCGGAGCCGCGTCAAGATGGGTGATCCTGGGATAGTACGTGACTACGTATCCTTGCTCGTCCGCGGTCGGCCTGCCGCCACTGGGCCGTCGACGCTTTGGTGGTACAACTCCAAGGTAATAGGAGCCGTCCGGGACATCCTCGATCCTGTACTCGCCAGTCGCACTAGTCTTGACGGTGCGTTCCGACAGCACCATGTGCCCGCCGAGAAGGGTCCTCCGCGCAAGCAAGTGGACCGCTGCCTCACCCACTGGCTCCCCATCCTCATCAGTCACTCTGCCGGCCATCGAAGAGAGTGGAGCCATTGCCACATCCAAGCCCTTCGCATGACTCCCCTCGGCAATCACGACGGGCTCCGGTACGGCGCCGGTCTTCCCGCCGAATGCTCGAGTCCGATACCCCTTGCGTTCAAATGTGAGCCGGCAGATGCCCGGGCGGACTGCCGCATGGTACGTGCCATTGCCGGCAGTGCTCGTCGAGGCTACAGCATCATCCGGCCCTACCAGCTTCTTCACCGTTACCGTTACCCCGGCCAGACCCTGTCCCGATACACGGTCCCGAACGGTGCCGGCCAAGGAGGGCTCGGGAGTAGGGGCTTGAGCAAAACAACTGGCGGCCAATGCAAGCATTGAGGTGGTTCTGAGCATCACAGCTGCACCTCCGAATCTTCTGACTTTTGGCCACCGCTCGACTCATGCTCCCGTAACCATTGCGTCACGATCGCGCGTTCGAATCGCCACTGACGTCCCACACGGATGGCCGGCAAAACACCACATTCAGCCCACAAACAGACTGTGCGCGGCGAGATACGAAGTAGATTCGCCACTTCCGCCGTTCTCCAGTATCCAGCACGGGAGCCGATGAAATTTATCGCGGGTTTCTGCTGGGGGGGATCCGGGGTACCGACTCATCTCGTGAACCTCCTAGAAATTGAACAGCAATAAACTCGTGTTGCTGTTTTCGGAATTAACAGCAAGAACGGCATACAACTTCAGAAGTTCGAGAATACAGTAAGACTCAGGAAGATTAACCCACAGAAAAGGGAATTGTCAACATGCACTTCGGTTACTGCAACCACTTGCTTAGATCGCTGTCACTACTTCTCCTTATTGGTTTCGCAGCATCAGCCGAGACGAGGACGGAATGCCTAAACCGATGCGCGCTCGGAAGTAACAACTGTTTTGCTGACGTGACCCAGAGGTATGTCGAATGCAACATCGATGCGGAAAAGATCTACGCCGGTTGTGGCAACACAGCAGAACTCAATTTTCAATTCTGTCTGTATGTGATGACTTTTCCGGCTCTGCGCAGGAATGTGAACGGCTGAGCTACACTCGGTGGCTTGCGACTTCGAGGATGCAGTGGGGCTGGCTTGTGAGTCGGCGGCGGCACGGCAGGTGGCGCGACAGTTCGGACTGGCGGCGTCCACGGTGCGGGCGATCGATATGCGCTACCTGGAACGGTGGGCGAAGAGCCGCAGAAAGCCGGCGTTGCGCGAGCTCGGCGTGGATGAGATTTATCTCGGCAAGGCGCAGAAGTTCCTGACCGTGGCGAGTAACCTGGAGACCGGCGAGCCGCTGTGGTTCGGCCATGACCGTAAACAGGAAACGCTGGATGAATTCTTCCAGACGCAGTTGAGTGCGTTCCAGCGTAAGCACATCCGCGCTGCCTGCGTGGACATGTGGGAGCCGTTCACGGCGAGCATTTTGACGTGGGCGCCACAGTGCCGGATCGTCTTCGACAAATTTCGGCTCTGCGCGAGAATCCGACGGAAGGCCCATTTTACGCG